>CANGDL010000007.1 GCA_947452675.1 Microbacteriaceae bacterium
CAGCTGGCATCCAACCTCGCGCTTTGGGGTCGTCGCTTGATGGGTGATGTTTTGCTCGAACTGCGCGGAGCCTTTGATAACCGCAAGTTGGCCGGTTTCCCAAAGTCCAAGAAACTTACTGTGATCGAAGAACGCGACCTAAACCTGGCGGCCTATTCAAAAATCGAGCCTTTGATTTCAGAACTAATTGGCGCGCACACGGTGCGCATGGACGCGCTCGGTTTGACGGCTTGAGTCAGCTTGGGCTGATTAGGCGGCGCGCTTATTTGATAAAAAGCGCACGAAGATGACCATCGCTGCCGGCATCGCAAGCATCACGATGATCCAAATCCATCCCTGGTCATAGTGCATGCCACACCAAGTGAGCACAGCCCAGGCGAGAGCGCCAGCTACAAGTGAGATTGCGCCTGGAACCAACGAACCAATAACCTTAGTGTTGAGGCCAAGGTAAGGAGCTACCAATCCAAGAATGGCTGCATAAACGAGGATGAACGCGAGTTCCATTAGGCGATGAACCCAACGCGACGCGCCTCCTCGGCGCCTATCTCGACATAGCCGAGTGCCTCGGTCGGAACGATGAAAAGACGGCCCTTGCTATCAGCAAGCTTTAGAACCTTTGCGCCGCCCTCGAGAACCGCCGCCACTGCGCTTTCAACTTCGTGGGCCGTCTGTGTCGATTCAAAACTTATTTCACGACCGCTGTCGCGGATGCCGATTCGGATGTCCATTTGAGACCTTTCGTTGTCTGTGAATAGATTACGTCAAACCTGCCGAGTTCGAAGCGTAAATATTGTCTGTGCCACAAGGTAGTTTTGACGGCATGACAGAGATGCGCTTTCAGCCTTCGGCACGAGCCGATTTGCTCTCTGCGCCTGCCCTTTCGGCAACTCAAAATGCAGCTTCTCAGCTTTCCTCGACGGCGGTTGCAACCGTTTTTGGCGCACCGGGTACAGGCAAGACCGAAACGGTTAAAGCGCTTTTTTCTGCACTCGCTCAAAGGCACGGGCCGGCCGGCGTTCTGGTTATCGCCGCAAATCGTGAAAGCGCTAATCAACTTCGAGATGAGTTGGCACTCCGATTCCAAGGTGCTACGCCTGGCCCCTTGGCGCGAACCCTCACATCGATGGCGTTTGCAATCCTGCGCCTGAAGGCCCTCAAAGAGGGTGAGCGCCTTCCAGAACTGATAAGCGGCAGCGAACAAGACCGCCTATTGGCTGAGGTTATTTCAGAGCTTGTCCAAGAGGGCATACCAGAGGTTTCTGCGCAGTGGCCGGCGCAATTCAACCGTCAGGTAATTGAACTTTCGGGTTTTCGCAACGAAATCCGCGACTTCATCACGGTATGCCTAGAACATGGCTTGAATTTGTCTGAGCTTTCGGCTCTCGCTGAAAGGCATCAAAAACCCGAGTGGGCCGCCTCAGCTTTATTCTTCGGTCGTTATTTGGAGAAGGTGACTGGTTCTGATTACAAGGGTAGATACGATGCCTCGTCACTACTTCGAATTTCAAGTCAATGGCTGGCGATGCAATCCGAGTGGCCAGAAGAACTCGCCGCGATTCAAACGATCATCGTTGATGACGCTCAGGAACTCACTCCGGCCGCCATGAGATTACTCAGAGTTCTAGCGGGAGCCAATCGTGGTCTCGTGTTAGTTGGTGACCCAGATTCATCAACCTTAGGCTTTCGAGCGGCAGACCCTCGGGCCATGGCCAACCTTGCAGAGCAAGTCGCAAACAACCGTGATGCCGCGGTTGAAACGATTTTCTTAGCCCCAAACTTTGCGCCCCGCCCAGCCAACTTGTCAACAGTGCTGTCTAAAGTAAGTCGCCAAATTGACACAGCCAGAGCGGGCCGCCAGCGAAAGAGTTTGGCCGAAACTCCTAAAAAAATCGCCGATTCAACCAGTGTTGAACCAGATTCCAGTGTGTCGGTTCACGTATTCAATCAGCGCACTGGCGAACTTGCCTGGTTGGCACGCAAACTTCGCGAACTACATCTTTTTGAGGGCTACAAGTGGTCCGAAATCGCGGTAGTTGCTCGTTCTCGCTCCAATCTAGAGGAGCTGTCGGTCTCGCTAGCTAATGAATCGGTGCCGATCCAAATTCTCGGTGCTCAAGCTGCCTTGAGAGATGAGTTTGCATCTCGAAGCCTTCTAGTCCTAGCCGAGCTTGCGCTAAACCCTCGACCAATTGAACCCAACTTTGCAGTCGAGCTTTTGACTTCAGTTTTTGCTGGCTTGGATACTCTCGGTATGAGGCGATTGCGTCGTGCACTTCGACGAGAAGAGTTGCTTGCGGATGGTGTTCGAAACAGCGACGAACTGCTTGTTCAGTTATTTGAAAGCCCGGGGGGCCTAGCAACTATCCGTGGGGCGGAGGCCCGAAAAGCCGAGAAGTTTCTGAAGTTGATGGCAGCTGCTACAGAACTCGCTCAGGACAAATCCAAGAGCATCGAAGACCTGCTTTGGCACCTATGGTCAGGTAGTGGGCTTGAGTCTTCCTGGAAGGCGCTATCTTCGGGCATTGGTGAAGTTGCTCTTCAAGCCAATCGAGACCTAGATTCCTTGGTTGCCCTTTTTGCCGCCGCGAATCGCTTCGTAGAGCGAAATCCAAATGCTGATCCATCGGTTTTCGTTGCACAACAACTGGCGCTTGGTTTACCCGAAGACACCCTGGCACTAAACGATGCGTTCGCTCAACGCGTCACACTCGCAACCCCATCTGGGCTGATCGGAAGACGGTTCAAGATAGTGGCTTTGCCTCAGCTAATTGAAGGCGTGTGGCCAAATTTGCGTCCACGTTCGTCTCTCCTTGGCGCCACGGTGTTAGATTCCCTGCTCACCCGACGCATCGATGAGGTTTCTTTGACTTCTAAGTCGGAACTTCCGGATGAACTCCGAATGCTCTACAAGTCGATTGGTGCAGCGAGTGAAAAACTCCTAGTTTCGGCAACGGACTCTGAGGATGACCAGATTTCCCAATTCATTGGGCTAATCAATGGTGCAATCCCTGAGCGCGAGACTTATTCGGGCACTCAGTTGACACTTCGCGGGCTGGCAGGTTCACTTCGAAGAACGTTGGCAAGATCTAAATCTCAGATCGAGTTAGATTCCGCCGCTCTCGGTCTAGCACGGTTGGCCTCGGCCGGTGTCGCTGGCTCACATCCAGATAGTTGGTATGGCATGCTGGCTTTGTCAACCGATGAGCCGCTTGTAGATCTGGAAGATCCGGAGGCGCAGGTTTGGCTTCGACCATCCCAACTTGAAAACTTTGCCAAGTGCCCACTTCACTGGTTTCTGAATGCTCACGGCGGAAGCGAAACCACCTTTTCAGCCAACCTCGGTTCGTTGGTCCATAAGGCACTTGAGCTTGGGGTGAGCGTCAATGAAGAATCGCTGTGGGGGCTGGTTGAATCTAAGTGGCATACATTGAGCTTCGAGTCTGCGTGGCTCGAAGAGGCTGGCGAGCGCAAGGCCAAACGCATGATTTCAAACATGGTTCAGTACCTTCGTCAGTTTGATTCCGATGGCGCCAAAGTCATAGGGCGCGAGGTTAACTTCGAGTTTGAGACTGGCCGTACCCGTGTTCGCGGTCAGGTCGATCGATTAGAGCTTTATCCAGATGGTCGAGTGATGATTGTTGATCTAAAAACCGGTTCAAAGGTTTTTACGGCTGAGGAAGCACGCAGGCATCCGCAGCTCGGCTTGTATCAATTGGCCTTTGAGAACGGCGCATTCTCCGACCTACCTGGAATGGCGGCTGATTCCGAACTCGCGGGGGCGAAGTTACTGCTTGTAGGAACAGGTGATAAACCTCTCGAGCGAAATCAGCCAGCTTTAAAATCTTCACCTGAAACTAGAGAAGAGTTTGATCGGCTCGTAAGCAACGCGACCTCCGGCATGGCAATGACAGATCGCATATTTGTCGCCCAAGTCGATTCTCACTGTAGTAATTCGAATGAATTCGGAAGTTGCCAGATCCACTTAACTAAGGCGGTTTCCTACGGTGGTTAGAGCCAAGTTCACAGCAAATCAGGTTTATTCGATCATCAGACCTGGTTTGCTCACTGATGAGCAAATAGCGGCGGTTCAAGATGCCCCAATTGATTCACCATCTTTGGTTGTGGCAGGTGCCGGCAGTGGCAAAACCGAACTCATGGCCGTTCGTGTTTTATGGCTTGTAGCGAATGGGTTCGCGAGGCCCGAACAAATCCTCGGCCTCACTTTCACTCGGAAGGCTGCGGCTGAACTTTCGAAGAGAATTTACGAAAGCCTTTTGAAACTTCGCGATAGTGACCTTTGGCCGGCCGAACTCGAATACGATTTCGCCCCTCCAAACATCTCGACCTACAACGCTTATGCGAACGGCTTGTTTCGTGACTTCGCTTTGTCCATTGGCTATGAACCGGAAGCCGCGTTGCTTACGGATGCGGCCGCTTTCCAGCTAGCTAGAGAGGTTATTGTTCGTCGAGGTTCTGAGATCGATAGCCGTCTAACTGACCTTGATGTGAATTTGAATCCACTCATAGATGCTGTTTTGTCTCTGGCGCAGGAGATGAATGACAACATCGTCGGCGCTCAGCAAATTGAAGACTTTATTGACAGCGTCATAGGCGCACTAAGCGATCTTCCAAAAAAAGTCGGATCATCCGATACGGCTCAGTTCGCGTATATGTCTGAGATTCTTAGACCCCTTCTTTCGACGCCGGTTATAGCCAAACTCGCCGAGGCCTACATCGATGAGAAACGGCGCCAGGGATACGTCGACTACAGCGACCAAGTCGCGCTAGCTGAAAGGGCTGTTCGGGAAGTGCCCGCACTTCGAGAGCGCGAGCGCGAGAACTACAACCAAATACTTCTCGATGAATATCAAGACACATCGTTCCTGCAAACTCGGTTGCTCAAAAATCTATTCGGGGGTGCCTCTGTTTTCGCAGTTGGTGACCCGAACCAGTCGATTTACGGCTGGCGAGGAGCAAGTGCTTCAAATTTGACCCTGTTCCATTCAGATTTCGAATCAGGGGCGAACCTTTCAAACTTCACACTTTCGACTTCTTGGAGAAACCCGGCCAAGGTTCTCGAGTTGGCGAATCGTCTCACGGGCGACATGCAGGTCATGACTCTTAAGCCACACGCAACTTCAGGCGAAGGTCATGTCTCTGTCAAATTTGAACAAGACATGAATCTCGAAGCAGCCGCGGTTGCCGCATGGTTTAAATCAAAAATGGTTGGTGACTCAACCGGTGCGTTACTTATGCGAAAGCGCAGCCAGATGAGTCTGTTCGTCGAGGCCATGCAATCACTTGGGCTTGAAGTCGAGGTAGTTGGGCTGGGTGGCCTGCTCGAAATGCCAGAGATTGTTGACCTTGTTTGCGCGCTCAGAGTAGTCCATTACCCAGAGGCAGGTTCGCAGTTGATTCGCCTACTGACGGGTCCGCGCTGGCGAATCGGGGCAAAAGACATCGAACGATTGCATCGTTATGCCTCGAGGCTGGCTAAGGCCTCCGACGAAACGCAACGAGTTCTGCAAGAGCAAGGCCTGGCAAAGGAAGATTCCGTTTCAATCGTCGATGCACTTGACCTGATGCTTGACGAAAAGAATCCTGAAAGCATCGGCTTTAGCGACGTCGGTCTTCCACGCCTTCGAGATGCAGCCCAAACGCTCCGCAACTTTAGGCGGCGCACCGGAATGCCTCTGGCGGAATACATCAGAGTTGTTGAGCAAGAGCTTTGGCTCGACATTGAAGTTGCCGCCAACCCACGTCGCAAGAATCCAATGGCGCACCTAAACGCTTTTGCGTCGGTGGTTTCAAGCTATGCCGGCAGCAACAGCCGGCCGCATCTTGGGGCATTTCTAGAGTGGCTGGAATTTGCCGATGAACGCGAGCGATTTGAAGTGCCGAACACCAACCCAGAAAAAGGTGTGGTCCAGGTATTGACTATTCATGCTGCAAAGGGATTGGAGTGGGACAACGTATGCATTGCAAACCTTGTCGAAGGTGATTTCCCCGGAGACGGCAAGGGTGGGACGGGTTGGCTTGGTGTCGGCCGACTGCCCTATCCGCTACGCGGCGACCAAGGTTCGTTGCCGGATTGGAAATATCAGGGCGTTGCAAGCCAACCGGAGGTCAAACAAAGCCACGAGGATTTCAAGGCAGCAGCAAAGGCACATCAACTTCTCGAAGAACTCCGGCTCGTCTATGTGGCTGTGACTCGCCCGAAGGCCGAATTACTTTTGACCGGCTCCTATTGGAAGCCGGGAAATAAGAAACCGCGGGATGCATCAAGATTCCTCAGGTCAGCTATCCAAGGCGATGCGCTAAAAGATTTTGTTTTTCCCGAACTCGAATCAGAGGTCAACCCGCTTTCAGAGGTGGAAAAATTCGAAAGTTGGCCCATTGATCCGCTAGGGGAGAGGCATCGGTTGGATGTGGAAGCTGCCCGTGATCGAACCTTAGATGCCATTGAAGCTAACAACTTCACCGCGACCCAGTCTGCATCCGGAGTTAAATTCGGCGACAGAATTCAAGCCGATATCGACCTTCTCCTTGCCGAGAGGGATGAACTCGTAACGGCAAACAAGTTTGTGCACCTTCCGGTTCGCGTTCCAGCCTCAAGGTTCAAGGACTTTGTGGCCGATCTGCCTGATCTAATCGAAAGATACCGTCGACCGATGCCCCAGAAACCTTATAAGGAAACGCGAAATGGAACACTGTTCCATTCATGGGTGGAGGCGCGCTTTGGGCTCGAGAATCTCGCGGAAGAATTGGATTCGGTTGACAACGACGATCAAGATTTTGTGGCCGAATCCATTCTTGAGTTACAAGCGAATTTCGAAGGCTCGAGGTGGGCGAATCTTCAACCGCTAGAAATCGAGCGCGAAATTCAACTAACAATTGAGGGCAACACCTTTATTTGCAAGTTAGACGCCGTTTTCGAGACGCCAACCGGAGTCGAGATTATCGACTGGAAAACCGGCAAGAAACCAAGAAATAAGGACGAAGAGGATCTAAGGACGCTACAGCTGGCTCTCTACCGAATGGCCTACTCGCGCTACACCGGTTTGGCCTTAGAAAATATTGAGGCCAGCTTCTACTTTGTTGCGGAGGATGTTGAGGTCAAGGCAAAGAGGCTTCTAAACGAACAGGAACTCATAGAACTTTGGAAGCGGACGCTGACAAACTAGAAAAGTTCGTTGTCTGATTTTTCAGGTAACTCAATAGGTCTTGTTTTGTCGTTTACTTCGCTGGCTCGCTCTGCTGAAACCTCGTCAGCGGTTACTTCATCCAACTCGAAGTCGTCAGCAATCACGTCGATTGGCGCGGTCTCCAATGAAACCACATCCTGGGTTTCGTCAGAATAAGAGACTTCGTTTATTTCGATAACTTCAAACTCTTCATCGCTTTCAATCGAGATGAACGCGTCCGAGATTTCTTCGATTACGGGTTTGCTAAACGAAGCAGCGATTGGCGCTGCGGTTAGGCGACCAAGCACACCGGCCTCGACGTCTTGAGCAAGAGTTGTAAGCATCTCGACAGCATCGTCAATGATTGACTGATCGCCTTTGTTTACGCCGTGCAGCAACCAGCGGGCACGTTCGAATTCGCTGTAAAGCACTGCGCGCTGTCGGATCGATGAGTCAGTGCCTGGGCGGTTCGAAATGTAAGCGGCCAACACCGCATCGGCGAACGGGTCATTTTCTGAACCTAGAATCCAGGCGAGGTCTTCCGCAGGATCGCTGATTCTTAGACTGCTCCACGCCAGCACACCTGCAACCGCCCGTCCGTTCTCCTCGAGAACGGTGTCGCCGTTCAAGGCGCCGTGGGTGACGGTTGGCTGGAACCTAAAAATGCTCGCGTCTTCGAGCACTGCTTCCCAGCGGGAGAGCAGGATGGGCGGGACTTTACCAGTTGCTGCAAATCGGTCAAGCTCTGCAGTGCGGGCACGAAGAATATCTTCCGGTTGAAATTCCGGCAGGTGGGCGTTTTCAACCACGGACAACGGAAGCTTGTGGATTGACGCGATCGCAAGGCCAATATTTCGAGCCAGTTCAGACTCGCCGCTCGTCGACGAAACATCAATTGGACTGCCATAGACAAAGTCAAAAATGAGCGCTCGAGCGCCTTTGTCGTCCTTGGTTTCACCGATTAAATTTGTAATCTTGAATGGCAAAGCCGCGCGGCCGTCGACTCCAAGTGCTCGAAGGGCTTGAAGCTCAACCTCTTGTTCCGCACCTGCAGATTGCGTGTTCGCGATACGCACCACATAGTGCTCACCCGTAGTTGCGGTCAAAAGTGCAGTATCAAATGCGCCGTCAGCACCAGCGTTCAAGCTCTTCACCTGAACAAAATCGAGGTGACGAACAGCGTCCTTAGCTAGCGCAGCTAAAATCAAGGGAGATTTGGCCATGTAATTCAGGGTAGACAAAAACTTGCCAATCACACTGCACCGCCACGCCCCCCGACCAAGGAAGTCAACATGCATGAACCGCTAAGTCTTCCGCTTGCACGTTCTGCCGTAGATCGCGATAGCGTCATTAGGTCGGCGGAAGACCTCATCGACCGGCTATTCCAAGATGATTCAACTCGTGTACTCGCACTCTGGGAGGGGAAGGCGCTGTTGTTGGGTTCACCTGATGAGCCAAGCCCCCAACTCAAACTTCTCAAGCCATCGGTGGTTGCGAATTC
Organism: Microbacteriaceae bacterium; assembly: GCA_947452675.1. GTDB lineage: Bacteria > Actinomycetota > Actinomycetes > Actinomycetales > Microbacteriaceae > Rhodoluna. Next base: position 8,686 of record CANGDL010000007.1, read on the forward strand.
ACGTGCTTCAGGAAGCGTTGAGGTCAAAGCTTATCTAGGTTTCACCGTCGATGAAGAGAGTGAAATTCCTGCGAAAACCAAGATTCTTTTAGCGGTCCTAGATGCGGCTGGAGCGGCAGCAATAGAACCAAACCCAGAGGCCTGGCATGGACTTCGCCGGACCGGCGCGGGTTTAAGTGCCCGAGATGCCGGGTTGTATGCAGAGGGTTTGGCCTTGGCAAACTGGCATGCTACCCACCTATATTGCCCGCGATGCGGGCAACCCACGAAGGTTATCGAATCGGGCTGGGTTCGTGATTGTCCTGAAGATGGGCATCAGATTTTCCCAAGAACAGATCCAGCCATTATTGTCAGCGTGATTGATGATCAAGATCGCATCCTGTTGGGGTCTCAAGGTGTTTGGGAAGACAACCGGTGGTCCATTCTTGCTGGGTTCGTCGAACCTGGGGAGTCGCTTGCCGCAGCCGTTCAGCGTGAAGTATTCGAAGAGTCGGGAGTCAGGGTTGTTTCGCCAGAATATCTCGGCAGCCAGTCCTGGCCTTTCCCTTACTCGCTGATGGTTGGATTCACCGCAAAAGTCGACCCTGAACATCAAGGGCTTGAACTTGCTCCAGACGGTGTCGAAATTGAAAAGCTTCGCTGGTTTAGTCGCGAAGAGATTGCTGCTGAAGCGGAGCAGTTACTCCTGCCGGGCAAACTCTCAATCGCTGGTGCCTTAATCGAACACTGGTATGGGGGTCCAATTGGATCCTGAATTACTTCTCAATAACCTCGATCCAGAACAACAGGAGGCGGCTCGATCGCTGGTTGGACCAACCTGCATACTCGCTGGTGCCGGCACTGGAAAAACGCGCACAGTGACTCATCGAATTGCCTACGGAATTGCAAAGGGCTACTTTGCGGCCAATAGAGTGCTTGCCCTCACCTACACGAATCGCGCTGCGGGGGAACTTCGGGCTCGCCTTCGCCAGCTTGGCATCGGCGCGGTATCGGTTAAGACTTTCCACGCTGCAGCCTTGGCTCAACTCGAGTATTTTTGGCCCCAGTTTGCCGGGGTGCCGGCTCCAAGTGTGCTCGAATCCAAGGCTTCACTAATCGCCAAGGTCGCCGAGTCACAAAAGATTCGGCTGGAAACTGGTGGCGTTCGCGAACTTGCCTCCGAAATCGAGTGGCGAAAATTTTCAATGCTGAGCATGGATGAATATGCAGCGCTTGCTCCGAACCGTCCAAAGGTTGCTGGGCTAAGCGCGGCCAAAAATGTCGAACTTCAACAGGCCTATGAGGATGCCAAGGTCAAAGCTCAGCGCATTGACTGGGAAGACGTCTTGGTGCTGACTCTTGGCATGTTGCGAGCCGAACCCAGAGCTCTCGCGCACGTCCATCAGCAATATCGCTTCTTTACAGTGGACGAATATCAAGATATCTCGCCACTTCAACACTCTTTGCTTGATGTTTGGCTAGGTGAACGAAGTGAGCTCTGCGTGGTCGGCGACCCTAACCAAACTATTTATTCGTTCACCGGGGCAACCAGCAGCTATCTTCAAAATTTTGGAAGCACATATCCCGATGCAAACATCATTCACCTGACCCGCAACTATCGTTCGACACAGCAGATAGTCAACTTTGCCAATCGTCTAACCGAAGACTCAGGTCTAGTCGAGCCTTTGCAATCCCAAGGCGAAATCGGGTTGGCACCTCGGACAATCTCATTTGCCAACATCCAGGATGAGTGTGCCCATGTGGCATCAACCATCAAGAGCAAACTGGACCAAGGGATAAAAGCTAGCGATATAGCGGTTCTATACCGCGTCAATGGCCAATCGGAATCTGTCGAAAATGCCTTGGCTCAAGCTGGCATTGACTATCAGGTTCGCGGTGGTGAACGCTTCTTCAATCGTGTTGAAATTCAGGCTGCTATTCGAGCCATCAGAGCCGAGGCAGTCTCAGGCACCGCTAAACCGTTGTTCCAAATGGTGTCGGAAATTTGTCGGTCTTTGGGGTGGCAGACCCAAGCACCAGTCGAACCAGGTTTGATGCGAGATAAATGGGAATCGCTAAATTCTCTAATTGCGATCACGGATGAGCTGCCTCCCGAAGCCACGATCTCAGACTTCGCTGCCGAACTCGAAGAGCGTCAACGTTCGCAACATGAACCTATCAAGGCCGCCGTCACGCTATCAACGATTCATGCCGCAAAAGGGCTCGAGTGGGATTTCGTCTACATAGTTGGTCTTACCGAGGGATATTTACCGATCAGTTACGCTCAAACCGAGTCAGAAATTCGCGAGGAAAAACGGCTCTTGTACGTTGGCATAACGAGGGCTAAGCGAGAAATCACCCTCACCTGGCCTATGCGTGATTCCTATTCCACGCGTGATCGCGAGCCTTCACGTTTCTTTACTCAGCTGCTAGCTCGAGGTTAGGTGACAAGAGCAAGATTCGTGTTTTTGCCAGGTGAACTCGGTTATCTGACCCGATTTTGAATCGAGTTCATATCCCGTGAGCTCCCGCGAAGTCTGCTCGAAGCCGCCAACATCATCAAGGTGCGCGAGCATTTTTTGAATTGCGAGACCCCCGCAAAACAACCGACTTGCGGCGTCGTCCAAGCGATTTTTCGAGGTCACAAGTTGACTCGCGACCACGGGCCAACTGGGATCCTGATCGACCCTCGCCTGTTCCAAACAAAAGAGGCAGGGCCCTCTTCCGGGAACAATCAGTGGGCTCACGGCCGCCTTGTCGCCTTCGAACGACACAGCCAGGTGTGGCACATCCCTGTTTAGCCATTGAACATAGCGACGGGGTTCGATGGCTTGTTGCGCCACTATCACTGCACAGTCAACCACTTCGAGATTTCGACTAGTAAGGTGATGGCCGGGAATGACTTTCATCTGATTTGGTGAACCGGCTAGCAATGCACTGATTGCGTCGATTTTAAGTTTTCCCAACAATTGACTCGGATAGGCGCTCGGGCCGAGGTCAGCTGTTTCGACCCGGCTTTGATCGTGACTTACAAGCCTGCCGACACCAGCGGAAGCTAGGCCGAGCGCGATGGCTAAACCCGCACTACCAAGATCGTCGAGGTGAACGGCTCGGAATTGTCTTTGCATCAGAACTGTTGCGCCGTCTGCTGAATTCAGCAAGCTTGCGCGGATGATTTCTGCGAAAGCGCCTGCGACAAAATCTTCGCTGAGTGGCACTTTGATGGGTTCTAAGTTTTTGAGTAACACAGGAGCGAGCGCGTCGACCAGCCCTTGGCCTTCATGCTGAATAACGCCAAGATCATCCATCAAACTCGGCAGTTGCTTGTCGGCAATCCCGCGATAAAGTGCGGCAATCAGACGTTCTTGAGCGGGCGACAGGGAGTTGAAAATAACTTTTTGGCTTCCTAAACCAATTTGCAAACTGTTTAGGTCTCGCGATAGTGCTTGTTGATGTGGGTTGATTCGTAGCATCAAGCAAGTGAATCAAGGGACGGTGAATCTTGCCCGCTTTATCCCCAGATTCTGGTCTTATTCGCCTAGTAGTTCTCGCAGTGCCCGGTCCATTGCGTCGCCCTGAGACGCGCCGGCCGTGAGTTTTGCAATAAGTCCGCTTGGGTTAGCGATGTCTTCGGCGCTTGGTACAAGATCGGGGTGACTCCAGAGAGCATCGCGTCGTTCGGCTCCTAAAGCAGTGCCGATTTGTCGCCACATCTGAGCAGCTTCGCGAAGTTTTCTTGGGCGAAGTTCCAGCCCAACAATCGTCCCAAATGTCTGCTCGGCTGGGCCGCCGGTTGCCCTTCGACGACGCACCGCTTCAGAGATCGCGACCGCTTTAGGCAAAAGCTTTGTCGCGTCCTCGGTTATCACGTCAACCCAGCCTTCAATTAGCGCTAGAAGCGTTTCGATTCGATCTAAGGCGAGCTGCTGTTCGTCTGACCTTGGTGCGATAAATGCTCCGGTTTCTAGTGCGCGTTTCAATTCATCCGAGTTAGTTGCATTGAAATCCTCGGCAATCTCATTGATGCGCTCGGAGTCGATCTTTATGCCAGCTGCATAGTTCGCAACCTGGCCGACGATTGCATCCCGTAGCCACTTGCTGTTTTTGAAAAGACGGGTGTGTGCCATTTCTCGCACGCAAAGGTAGATGTAAGCCTGGTCGACTTCAACTTCTAAGCCTTGGATGAAGCTGGCCATGTTTTGAGGCACGAAAGCAACACGTTGGTCCTGGAATATTGGCAAGCCGATGTCGCCGCCGGAGACTACCTCCGCCGAAAGTTTGCCAATCGCTTGGCCAAGTTGCATTGCGAAGAGAGCACCGCCGGCGGATCGCATCAAACCATTCGCGTCGCCCAAAATTGACGAGAGTTCCTCGGGTGCGTTTTCTCTCAAATTCTGGGCTAGAGCCTCGCTCATTCGATTTGCGACTGGTGCAGAGAGCGCTTCGAAAAGTGGCATCGCGTCGGCTACCCAAAGTTCTCTGGTTAGAAGTTTTGGCTCGTTGTTGAGCCCCGGCATAGCTGTGGCTTGGTCAAGCCATAGGCTTCCGACAGACAAGGCATCACGGATAGATTTGCGTGCGTCTTCACTAACTGCGTAAGCGCCCTGGCGTGCCAGAGCCCGAGCCTGGTCAGTGGCCAGCTTCCAGTTGACGGAACCATCTGCATTTTCGGAACTGCCCAACGCGGCCTGTAACTGTTCCACCATTTTGGCAATGAGTTTTGGGTCGTTTGGCAGCCCAGCTGCAGCAGCTAGGTCGGCCGCGTCACCACCATTGCCTGACATAAAATCCTTGAGAAACTTTTCGAAGTCTTCTGGGTTCATGACGTTAAAGGTAAACCTCCATCCCTGTGAAGTTCCAGAGATTGGCCCCGATATTTGCTCTTGTTCGCGCTAAGCGTTCAAACTGATGTGACACAGATGTGGCTTTGTCGGCCCATCCGCATAGGCTTAAGCCAATGTCAACTAAGTCTCGCGCCCGCAAACTTACGGGCATAGGTTTCCTAGCCCTATTTATGGGCTGTCTTTTTGCGCTTGTTTTCCTCCCGACCCCTTATGTGATTGAGCGACCTGGACCGGTCTTCAACGTTCTCGGTCAAAGCGGTGGCAGGCCAGTAATCACAATCGACGGGGTTTCCTCTTATCCGACCACCGGCAAGCTTGATGTCTTAACGGTGAGTGTTCTTGGCAACCGTGAAAACACACCTAGCTGGATCGAGTTGGGTTGGGCTTCACTTGACCCAGCGCAGGCCGTGGTGCCAATTGATGTGATGTATCCACCGAGTGTGAGCACGGCCCAGGTGGCTGCCGAATCTACGGCCATGATGGAAGAATCTCAGCAGGATGCGGTGGCTGCTGCACTGACACAGCTCGGCTATACGGTCCCCGCTCACGTATACGTAAGTGAAGTGTCCAAGGGGAGCCCATCTTCCGGGAAATTGGTTGCCGCAGATTTCGTATTGAAGGTAAACGGCGTTGACATCAAGGATGTCGACCAGATGCGTACGATCATAAATCAATTCGCGCCGCATGGTCCGCTCAAAGTCGAGGTAACGCGCGACGGTCAAAAGGTTGTGGAAACGATCACGGCTACCAAAAATGCCGAAGGTAAGTATCGACTCGGCATTCTGGCCGGTTATAAATACGACTTCCCGGTAAAGATCAAGTTGCAACTTGGTGACGTAGGCGGGCCAAGTGGGGGCATGATGTTTGCACTTGGAATCATTGACCGCCTCACTCCCGGTCAACTTACTGGCGGTAGGCACATCGCAGGTACGGGAACCATTGACGCTGCAGGCAACGTTGGGCCAATCGGAGGAATTCGCCACAAGCTTTACGGTGCGGCCAATGCCGGCGCCACAATTTTCCTTGCCCCGGCCTCAAATTGCGACGAGGTCGTCGGTCACATTCCGGGAAACTTGAAAGTCGTGAAGGTCAGCACCCTCTCAGAGGCTAAAGCTGATCTCGAAATCATCGCAACCGGCACCGACCCCGCAACTTTGCCGACCTGCACAGCTAAATAAAAGAAGGACAAAATGACCAACGCAACTCGTTCGTCTCGCCGCATAACGCCTTTTCGCCTTTCAATCCTGATTGTTGTGGTTCTGGGAATTGGTTTTGCCGGTTATGCGAGTGTTCTGACTGACTTTCTTTGGTTTGACCAGCTCGGATTCTCAAGCGTCTTTCTAACTCAGGTATTCGCGCAAATAGGAATGTTTGTCGTTGGCGCCGCGGTTCTTGGCGGCATTTCCGGATTGAGCCTCCTATTCGCATACCGGAGTCGTCCCATTTATCTAAAGTTCCCAGATCAAAATGACCCTTTTGGTCCTTATAGACAAATCATTGAGCAACTTCGTAAAGGCGTGTTGATTGGGTTACCGATTTTGCTCGGTATCTTTGGCGGCGTCGCATCGATTTCAAAATGGGACGTGGTTTTGGCTTGGCTAAATCGCACCTATACGGGGCAGGTTGACCCTCAATTCGGCTTAGATATCTCGTTTTACTTCTTCGACCTACCGTTCCTCACGGCAGTGACAACATACGCTTCAGCAACAATCCTGATCTCGGGCTTGCTCGCATCCTTCGTGCACATTGTCTTTGGCGGCATCAGGTTCAATGGCCGAAAGTCGTCGATCAGCAAGCCAGCTCGAATTCAGATTTCAATCATGGCCGCACTTTATCTTGCGGTTCAGGGCGTGAGTCTCTGGCTTGATCAGTACAAGACGATGACAAGTGCAACCGGTCTCTACACGGGCGCCACTTATTCAGACGTCAAGGCGACCATCCCAGGCTTCCAAATCTTGGCACTGGTTTCTGTTGTCGTTGCGGCAACTTTCTTGATCACAGCATTCATCGGTCAATGGCGCTTGCCGGTTATGGCGACCGGTCTCATGGTGGTCAGTTCGATCATCCTTGCCGGAATTTACCCTTGGGTAGTTCAGACTTTTCAAGTTGGTCCGAACGAGAGAACTCTTGAATCTGTCTACATCGACCGGAATATCGAAGCGACCCGGAAGGCCTACGGGCTCGACCAGGTTGAAAACCAGGATTACCAGGCAACCACCAATGCGACAGCGGGCGCGCTGCGTGCAGATGCTGAAACTACGGCAAACATCAGAATCATCGATCCAACTTTGGTGAGCTCTTCGTTTCGTCAACTTGAACAGTTTCAGCAGTATTACAACTTCGAAAATCACCTAGATGTCGACCGTTACGCATTCAACGGTAAGACTCAGGACACCGTCATCGCCGTTCGAGAGCTGAACCAGGCAGGCCTTGGAAGCGCCCAGTCTTGGTATAACAACACAATCGTTTACACCCACGGATACGGCGTCGTTGCCGCTTACGGAAACCAGGCGAGCACGGATGGTCAGCCGGTGTTCTTGCAGTCTGGCATTCCATCCAAGGGTGCACTCGGGTCTTATGAACCACGCATCTACTTCGGTGAAAGCTCACCAACTTATTCGATTGTCGGTTCTGCTAAGACGGTCAAGCCACGTGAGTTCGATTATTCGGCAGGAAATTCTGAGTCGGACCAGACTTATACAACCTTTGCCGGAAACGGCGGACCAACCCTTGGCAATCTAATCACTCGGCTTGCATACGCGCTCAAATTCCAAAGCGAACAGATTTTGCTTTCTGACGCCGTGAATGACAAGTCGCAGATCCTTTACAACCGCAACCCTATCGATCGCGTAAAGGCTGTCGCACCTTATTTAACCTTGGATAGCGACGCCTACCCGGCTGTCGTCGATGGCAGAGTTCAATGGATTATCGATGGCTATACAACCTCGGCAAACTATCCATATTCTCGAGCTGAGAACTTCAGCGAAACTATCGCTGACACTTCAACCACCAAGGCATTCAACCGAGGTTCAATTAACTACATCCGCAACTCGGTCAAAGCAACCGTTGACGCTTATTCCGGAGCGGTCAAGCTGTATGCCTGGGATACCGCGGATCCAATCTTGAAGACGTGGTCAAAGGTCTATCCGGGTACCTTGCACCCGGTAAGCGAAATGTCTGGCGCACTCATGAGCCACGTTCGCTATCCGGCAGATCTTTTCAAAATGCAACGTGCGATCTTGGGCAGCTACCACGTAACAGACTCGGGCTCGTTCTATTCGCAACAAGACGCATGGATGACTCCAAATGATCCTGTTGGCGTCACGACTACCAGCACCGGCACATTGCAGCCGCCATACTACTTGACCATGCAGGTGCCTGGTAGTGCGGCACCATCCTTCTCCATTTACAGCACTTTCATTCCTCGATCAACTGGTGAATCGAGCAGAAATGTGCTGCGAGGTTACCTTGTAGCAGACTCTGACGCCGGCTCGACGGCTGGTCAGGTTTCGACTAGTTATGGAAAGCTTCGATTGCTCACACTTCCAAAGGCTCTGAACTTGCCCGGCCCAGGTTTGGTCCAAAATAATTTCAATGCCGACTCCGAAGTATCTCGCCTACTCAACATCCTGAGACAAGGTTCGACCACGGTTCTCAACGGAAACCTACTGACTTTGCCAGTGGGCGGGGGCTTGCTCTACGTTCAGCCGGTTTACATTAAGTCGACCGGTGAGACCAGCTATCCATTGCTCAAGAAGGTATTGGTTGCGTTCGGTGACAAAATCGCCTTCGAGGACACTCTGACCGCTGCGCTGGATTCTCTTTTCGGTGGAAATTCTGGTGCCGGCACTGGCTCTGTAACACCTTCTCCATCGACGCCGGGCAGCACCGGGTCAGCGCCTGCAAGTGGAGCGTTGAAGGCGGCACTCGCTCAGGCTAGGCAGGCGATGCTTGATAAGCAGCAGGCTATGACTGCAGGAGACTGGACAGCCTATGGCAAGGCGGAAAAGGCACTGAAAGCAGCAATAGATGCTGCATTGGGAGCTGCGAAGTAGGTTCGCTTCGCAACTTTATTCGTGCTACACTTGGAACTTCGCCGCGGGGTGGAGCAGTTCGGTAGCTCGCCGGGCTCATAACCCGGAGGTCGTAGGTTCAAATCCTGCCCCCGCAACTAGAAATACATCGCTAGCGGTGAAACAACCCGGCCCATTCGTGGGCCGGGTTTTCTATTTGTGTATAACTTGGGCGAGCGCTCTCGCGATTCATCTATCGTGCATCCATGAATCTTCAGAATTTCACGCGCGTTGCGGCAATCACCAGTGCTGGGTTCCTTTTGGCTGCTTACCAATTCACCCCAACCCCCTCTTGGGCTTGCTCTGCTTCCGGTGGAGTTGGCTACAGCTACGGGGCTCAGACATCCGCAACCTCAATAACCGTTTGCGCAAAGGCAGTTGTGCAAAACGTTTCGACTTCAGCGGCGAAGCCAGCAGCACCAACCCAGACAAAACCGAAGCCGGCGCCGAAGCCCGTAGCCAAGCCAGTGGCCAAGCCAACGCCGGTGCCCGCCCCTAAGCCTGCAGCTAAACCATCACCAAAGGTGGTTTTGCTCACTCCGATAAAGGTTGGAGTGCCCGTCACACTTCAGAAACCGGTTGTGCCGTCGCCACCAAAATCTACCCCTAAGCCATCGGCACCGGTCAAAGCACCGGTAACCCCAAAACCAAGCGCCCCGGTTATCAAAGTAGCCACCACCAGCTCCTCAGGTGAAGCAAGTTTCAGCCCAGCTGGTCTCGTTATTCTGGCCAGTTCTAATTCAGTTGACAGCCAAACACAGGTCACATTTTCAACAAATGCGATGCAGCACTTCAAGATTGGAAGCCTGCTAGGCAAGTCGACCCAAGTTCAGTTTGTTCCGGGTCAGCCAAACTGGAGCTTCGGCGATGGCATGAGCGCGATTGGAAGTTCCGTAAACCATCGGTTCGCAACTCAGGGTTCGCACATCGTCTACGCAAGTGTGGTTTATGCGGTTAGCTACCGCATCTCGGGTGAAACGAACTGGGTTGAAAGCGGTTCGATTACCGTGGCGGATTCCATCTCGGTCTTAGTCGCCTCCGTTGCGAACCCGCCCCACCTTCCGACTTTGACACCGATCTCGAATGTTCGGTTAGTCGGCCAAAATTGCGCCGAAAATCCTCATTCGTTCGGCTGTTCGACATAATCTTCAGATAACTTTCAGGTTGTTTTCATAGACTAATCAGACTTGCTTGCGATGCTCGTTGCAAAGCCAAGTTTGAAAGGTTAGACGTGTCTGATTACAACCGCCAGTTTTTGTTCGAAGCGACTCCGGTTCAAGGTTTCACTCCCGCCAAAAAACTCACATTTTTTCAGCGACTTGCCAAGCGAACCACCATTCTTACCGGTGGGGCAATCTTGGTTATCGGCGCCTCCGTGGGTGCGGCTGTAGGTGCAGGTGTTGGAGTTGGGGTCTATAACTTCTGGACGCGACCAGCGCCGGTCATCGTGAATAACACGGATAACGTCTCGTGGGTTTCGGCTGTTGCTGCAACTGCGCTTCCATCGGTTGCCACTATCTCCGTCTCAAGTTCTGCTGGTGGCGGCAACGGGTCTGGAGTGTTCCTGAATGCCGATGGATACCTACTAACGAACACACATGTGGTGACTCTCGACGGTGCTTCTTCTTCGGTGAAGATCGAAGTCAAGACCTTTGACGGCCACGTCTACTCGGGCACCGTTGTGGGAACAGACCCAACAAATGACCTTGCAGTGATAAAGGTTTCGGCACCGATCAAATTCACCCCGATTGTCTTCGCAGACTCAAACAAGTTGAACGTTGGTGATTCTGCCGTGGCGATTGGCGCACCGCTAGGCCTATCAAACACGGTCACTAAAGGCATCATTTCAGCTCTAAACAGGACCATTCAAGTCGCATCGTCAGCCGCGCCGGATAACTCGAATGGTGGAGGCTTGCAGCTTTACACCGGTTCCGGTGCCTCGGTTAATCTCCGAGTGATTCAAACAGACGCCGCTATCAACCCCGGTAACTCGGGCGGCGCCCTTCTGAACCAGCGCGGGCAGCTCATCGGCATCAACGTGGCTATTGCCAACGCTGGTGGAACAAGCGGAAGCATCGGCGTCGGTTTTGCTATCCCTTCGAACGTTGCTCAAAGAATCGCAAATGAAATTATTAAGACTGGACACGCGAGCCATGCTCTGCTGGGTGCTATGGTCTCGGATTCAACCAACTCGACGGCGGCAGCAAGCTTCACGGTTGGCGCGAAAGTAGTTCAGCTGACCAGTGGCGGAGCCGCCGAAAAAGGCGGGGTTAAGATCGGTGACATCATCACTCAGTTCAAAGGGGTCCAGATAACCTCGGCGAGCGAGCTGACGGCGGCAGTTCGTCAGGAGAAGGCCGGGTCTCAGGCGACTCTTCAACTGACTCGAGCTGGAAACACCATTTCGTTGAATGTAGTCTTGGGTGACGCTTCAAAGCAGTAACTAGGAGAACTTATGGATGATTTTGGACGCGAAGGCATCGGCGGTCAGACCGCTGGCTCGACTCTGCTTGAAGAACAAGTTCAAAATGTCGATCCAGGTGACCACGAGCGCAATTCACACTATGTTCGCAAGGAAAAGATTGTTGAATCTGCAGTCCTCGGAACCCCAGTAATTGCCCTTTGTGGCAAGGTTTGGGTTCCAGGTAGAGATCCAGAAAAGTTCCCAATCTGTCCAACCTGCAAAGACATTTACGACGGATTGCGACCAGAAGATCCAAAGAGTTCCAACCCCCAGAAATAGCCCAAAGGTAGACTCATCCTTGTGAATGATGCACCGATCGGAATATTTGACTCAGGCGTTGGCGGGCTTACCGTTGCCCGAGCCATCATCGACCAGCTGCCAAATGAGTCAATTATTTACGTCGGAGATACCGCGAACACTCCGTATGGGCCAAAAAGCATTCCCGAGGTTCGTGAACTCGCTCTTAAGGTTATGGATCGTCTCGTCGACGAAGGCGTAAAACTCCTGGTAATCGCCTGCAACTCGGCTTCAGCAGCGGTTCTTCGCGATGCCAGAGAGCGATATACCGAAGGCAGAGGAATCCCAGTCGTCGAAGTTATTCAGCCAGCGGTGCGAAGGGCAGTGGCGGCAACCCGGAATCGCAAGGTTGGAGTTATCGGCACGAACGCGACCATAACTTCAAAGGCTTACGATGACGCCTTTGCAGCGGCGGTCGACCTCGAAATCCAAAGCGCGGCTTGTCCGAGTTTTGTTGACTTTGTTGAACGCGGCATTACCTCGGGCCCAGAACTTCTTGCCGCTGCCGAAAACTACCTAGGCCCAATTAGAGAAGCCGGAGTTGACACTTTGGTTCTCGGCTGTACCCACTACCCTTTGCTAACAGGCGCTATCGCCTATGTGATGGGTGAAAACGTGACACTTGTTTCGAGCGCCGAGGAAACCGCCAAGGATGTCTACCGCACTTTGGTGGCACACGACCTTCAACGGGAGGCGACTAGCGCGCCAACCCTGCGTTTTCAAGCGACTGGCGACGCCGCATCATTCGGCAAACTTGCCCGTAGATTCCTGGGACCAGAGGTTGCCAGCGTCGAGCATCTCGGCTAACGAATTTTTTATTAAGTAGGAGAATCATGACCATTCGCGCAGACGGAAGAACCGCCGACCAGCTTCGTAAAGTGACAGTTGAACGCGGCTGGAGCGAGCATGCTGAAGGTTCAGCATTGATTTCATTCGGTGGCACCAAGGTTTTGTGCACCGCGTCTTTTACGAATGGTGTCCCGCGATGGAAGATCGGCAAGGGCGAAGGATGGGTAACCGCGGAGTACGCAATGCTGCCACGCGCGACACACACCCGAAATGATCGTGAAGCTGTGAAAGGCAAGATCGGCGGACGCACCCACGAAATTTCTCGACTCATCGGCCGCAGTCTGCGCGCGGTAGTTGACGTTCGTGAATTGGGGGAGAACACCATAGTCATCGACTGTGATGTGCTTCAGGCCGATGGTGGCACTCGAACTGCGGCTATCACCGGTGCCTTTATCGCGCTAGCGGATGCCATCGAATGGGGCAAAAAGAACAAGTTCATTGCCCAAAAGTCAAAACCTCTTAGTGACAGCGTCGCCGCCATCTCGGTAGGTATCATCGACGGCGAACCATTCCTCGATCTGGCCTACAGTGAGGATGTTCGAGCCGAGACCGACATGAATGTTGTGGTCACAGGAAGTGGGAAGTTCGTCGAAGTGCAAGGCACGGCCGAGGGAGTGCCGTTTGATCGCGACGAACTCAACGCATTACTCGACATCGCCCTAAAAGGAACCTCGGAGCTGACCCAAATTCAGCGGGCAATCCTTGCCGAGGCAAACGCCTAATGAAGATTGTTCTGGCCACGCATAATGCTCACAAGGTAACTGAGCTTGGCGCAATTCTTGGCGCTTCGGTGCCTGGATTGGATTTGGTTGGTTATGACGGCCCAGAACCGATTGAGGATGGCGCTAGCTATCTCGAGAACGCGCTTATTAAGGCGCGAGCTGCTTTCGAACACACGGGTTTGCCTTCCATCGCTGATGACTCCGGAATCGCGGTTGAAATTCTTGGCGGTTCGCCCGGAATTTTCAGCGCACGCTGGGCCGGCGGACGCGACAACATAGCAAATCGTCAGCTTTTGCTAGCCCAACTTTCAGACGTAACCGCTGTGAATCGTGGTGCAGCTTTTGTTTGTACCATCGCTCTAGTCGGCCCCGAAGGGGAAGCGAGCTTTACCGGCATTTGGCCGGGACGAGTCGCTACCGAAGAGCAAGGCGAACACGGATTCGGTTACGACCCGATTTTCATCCCCGATGGCTTTGAAGTAACCGCCGCGCAGCTCGAGCCCGAGGTCAAAAACTCAATGAGTCACCGAGCCCTCGCACTCGAACAATTGGCCAGTTACCTAAACGCAATGGTTGGCTAGGTCGACCACACCGAACGCGCTATTTTCCGAGAAGTTCGTCTCGTTTATGTTCGCGTCGTGCCTTTAGAACCTCCAGTGCAATCGGGATGCTCGAAACGATTACGAACCCGATGGTGAAATATTCGACGTGCGCCGCAACAAAGGGAATCTTACCGAGGAAGAAACCAAGCAGAGTGACGCCGGTTGCCCAGCCGATCACTCCAATGAAGTTATAGCGTAGGAATCGTCGGTATGGCATCTCGCCGATACCGGCTGCAACGGGAACGAACGTGCGCATAACCGGAACGAAGTGAGCCAGGATAATTGCTCGGGCCCCATATTTCTCAAAGAAAGAGTTGGTGCGGGCGACATTCTCGTGACTGAAGAGTTTCGATTCCGGCTTGTTGAAGATCGCCGGGCCAAACCGTCTTCCAATCAAATAGCCGGTTTGATCGCCTAACCAAGCGGCAAGTGAAATCAGAGCACACGCTAGCCAGATTGGCACTGTGAAAGAAATTCCAGAGAGCGGAATTTGAATCGCGCCTGTAGAAACCATCAAACCGGTAACGAATAGAAGCGAGTCACCAGGCAAGAAGAAGCCAACCAGTAGCCCTGTCTCGATGAAAATGATTAGCATGACCCCGATCATCGCGAATGCGCCGAACGAGGTGATGATTGCTTCAGGCTTTAGCCAGTCCATTCCAAACATGTGCCCCTAGCAGGATTCGAACCTGCGCACATGCCTTCGGAGGGCAATGCTCTAATCCCCTGAGCTATAGGGGCTTAGGTTGCCTTAAGCCTAACAGTGGCATCCATTAGTCTTGAGGTTTAGATTTCGGTAAGAAAGGTAGTTATGGCGCTCAAGTTGCCTGGTCAGTGGGTTTGGGATTCTTGGTTCGCCTTCGACGGCGAGAATCACCACGCGTTTTACCTTCAGGCTAGCCGCGCCCTGGGCAACCCTGACCGACGCCACCGCAACACCTCGGTCGGTCACGCAATCAGCAAAGACCTAAAGAACTGGACGGTCGTGGCCGATGCGTTAGCCCCAAGCGAGGCGCCTGCCCCAGACAGTTGGACCACTTGGACGGGCTCGGTGGTGCGCCAACCTGATGGCATTTGGCGAATGTTTTATACGGGAACCAGCCGCGAGGATGCTGGTCAGCGCCAAACCGTTTGCGCGGCAACCTCAGCTGACCTAATCTCCTGGACCAAGGTCGAAAATTTGCCGGTCTTGACCGCTGACCCTCGTTGGTATGGAACTTTGCAGGAGGGCTTCGAATACGAGGCTTTCCGTGACCCTTGGGTGTTTCAGATGGCAGGCGAAACCGGCTGGACCATGCTGGTGACTGCCGAACTAAAAGAATCATCGAATCCACGGCAGCGCGCGGCGATGGCAGTAGCCAAGTCGGAGGACCTGATTAACTGGGTGCTCCAGCCAGCCGCATCGAAGCCTGACCAGGGCTTCTCAGAGACCGAGGTCTTCCAGTACGAGGTCGTCGATGGCGTTCCGATCGTTCTGTTCTGCACGGCGGGACCAAACATTTCTGAAGAGCGACGAGCCGAGGGCGAACTCGGAGGCGTTTACAGTCTGCCCGTGCGCGAAGACCTTGAAGACATTGATTTTGAACTCGCCACTCTGTTTCCTGACACAAGCCTCTATGCGTCGCGCTTAGTTCAGGATGTCGACGGGGGTTGGAATCTCATCGCTTTCATCAACTATGTTGACGGCAAGTTTGTCGGAGAGCTCTGCGACCCGATTCCGGTAACGGCCGACCCTATCCTCGGCCTGGTGCCTAAGCCGTAAACAGGCGTTATCTAGCCATTTTCGGTATGATTTAGGGGTACCCATCCGAGTTTGACGCAGTCAAACCACAGCGGGAACCTTCATCACTTCGGTTAGGCCATATCTTGACTCCAGCAGATCTTTCTGCCGCGATTGTTCGCATCCTCTCGGCGCTTCAGGTAAGCGGGCGACTTGGCGCGGCTGAGCTACCAGCCGAGGTTGTCATCGAGAGACCGAAAAATCGCGATCACGGTGACTGGGCCACCAATGTTGCCATGCAGGTGGCCGGCAAGTTTGGCATGAACCCTCGCGCGTTTGCGGAACTACTCTCACCTGAACTTCAAGCTCTTGACGGCGTTGCCAAAGTTGACATCGCTGGGCCAGGATTCATCAACCTCGCATTGAGCGCTGCCGCTGCTGGCGAAGCCGCTAAGAAGATTGTCGAAGCCGGACAAGAGTTCGGCCGCGGCTCTAATTTGGCTGGTTTGAAGCTTAACCTTGAGTTCGTTTCGGCTAACCCAACTGGCCCAATTCACCTGGGTGGAACTCGGTGGGCCGCTGTTGGTGACTCTTTGGCACGCGTTCTTCAGGCGCAAGGGGCTGAGGTTACTCGCGAGTATTACTTCAATGACCACGGCGCTCAAATCGACCGCTTTGCACGGTCGTTGATGGCTGCGGCAAAGGGCGAAGAGACTCCTGAAGATGGCTACGCGGGCGCGTACATCGAAGAGATTGCAAAGCGCGTTTTGGACGAAACGGCCGTCGATGTCTTGTCGCTCCCAGAAGCGGAAGCTCAGGAGACTTTCCGTGCCGCGGGCGTCGAGCTCATGTTCCAAGAAATCCGTGAATCGCTTCACGATTTTGGCGTCGACTTCGATGTCTATTTCCACGAAAATTCACTTTATGAATCTAGGGCGGTAGAACGCGCTATCGAGCGCCTCCGCGAACTTGGGCACATCTTCGAATCTGAAGGTGCAGTGTGGTTGCGCTCGACGACTTTCGGCGACGATCGTGACCGTGTGATCATCAAGAGCGATGGCGAAGCGGCCTACATTGCCGGCGACCTTGCTTATTACCTCGACAAGCGTTCACGTGGTTTTGACCGTTGCATTTACATGCTCGGTGCCGACCATCACGGCTACGTCCCGCGCATGATGGCCCTATGTGCCGCGTATGGTGACGAACCTGGAGTGAACCTTGAAATCATGATTGGCCAGCTTGTTTACCTAGTGCGCAATGGTGAGCCGGTTCGCATGTCAAAGCGTGCGGGAACCGTTGTGACCATGGAAGACCTAGTCAGTGCCGTTGGTGTCGATGCAGCTCGCTATGCCCTCGCACGTTCGCCAATCAACTCGAACCTGGACATAGATCTCGAACAGTTGGCCAAGAAGACCAACGAAAACCCGGTCTTTTATGTTCAGTATGCGCATGCGCGCACGAAGCAGGTTGCCATCAATGCGGCAAGCTTGGGCGTAGACAAGAGCGAGTTTTTGCCTGAGCTGCTGAACCATGCATCCGAGTCAGAACTTCTCGCAAAGTTGATTGAATTGCCTCGCGTGATGGCGTCTTCCGCAGAACTCAAGGAGCCGCACCGCGTTGCTCGCTATCTTGAGGAAGTTGCCGGCGCCTATCACCGCTGGTATGACAACTGCCGCGTAACCCCGATCTCGGGCGGCGAAGTTGAGTCGGTTCACCGCACTCGTCTTTGGCTCAATGAAGCGGCCGGTGTGGTCTTGCGCAACGGTCTAGATCTGCTTGGCGTTAGCGCGCCAGAGAGAATGTAGGGGATTTTCTTGTCTAATCACTTGGCGCCAGACTGGTTGCAGTATCCAAGCGACGTTAACGCCTTGGATTCTCGCGTTTGGCCTCGCCACACTATTCGTCGTGCGACTGGTGAAATCGAAATCGCTGGCGTTCCCGTAAACGATTTGGCGACCCAATTCGGCACTCCTCTTTATGTGATCGACGAAGATGACTTTCGCGCGCGCGCAACCGCGGCCAAGTCGATTCTTGGGGATGCTGCCAAGCGAATTGGCAGCGAGGCCAAGGTTTATTACGCGAGCAAGGCGTTCTTGAGCACCGAGATTGTCGGTTGGATTGATGAACTCAGTCTCAATATCGACGTTGCCAGCGGAGGCGAGTTGGCTGCAGCCCTTGCCGGAGGCATTCCTGCTGCTCGAATCGGTCTGCACGGAAACAACAAATCTCTTCGTGAAATCGGCAGAGCTGTGAGTGCAGGTGTCGGTGCAATTGTCATCGACAGCGAGTTGGAGATCGAGCGAATTGCGGCAACCGCAGGCGCTCAAGACACCATTCAAGGCGTTCGACTGCGAATCAACACTGGCGTGCACGCAAACACCCATGATTTCCTCGCTACCGCTCGTGAAGACCAAAAATTTGGCATTCCGATTGCCGACGCACCGGCGCTGGTGGCAAAGATTCGTTCACACTCACATCTCAGGTTCTTGGGCTTTCACCAACACGTTGGTTCTCAGATCTTTAACGTTGAAGGCTTCGTTGAGTCGACCAAACGACTTATCGCCCTCCACGCCGACCAACTTGCCGGGGGAGAGATTCCAGAGCTAAACCTCGGTGGCGGTTTTGGAGTCAACTACAAACCGGCTGATAAGGCCCCAGACCTTCGTTATTTTGCAGACGCGATCACTGCGGTTGTGGCAGAACAGTGTGCTGCCCTCGGCATCGATGTGCCAACGCTGGCCTTTGAGCCTGGGCGCTTCATCGCCGGCCCTGCAGGTATCACGCTTTATAACGTTGGCACCATCAAGGATGTCAACGTAACCGACGGTGCAACTCCGGCCGTGCGCAAGTATGTTTCGGTAGACGGCGGCATGAGCGACAACGCAAGACCAGCACTGTATGAAGCCGAATATCATGTGACTCTGGCGTCGAGAAGCACAACCGCTGCGCCGGCGCTGGTACGTGTGGTTGGCAAGCACTGTGAGAGCGGAGACATCGTCGTTCGTCACGATTACCTACCTTCGGATGTGCAGCCAAATGATCTTCTTGCAGTAGCAGCCACGGGAGCCTACTGCTACTCGCTGTCCAGCAACTACAATTTCCTGACCCGACCAGCAGTGGTTGCCGTCAGAAACGGAGAGGCCCGCCTCATCATTAGAGGCGAGACTGAAGCCGACCTGTTTACCCGTGACCTCCGCTATCAGGCTACAAAGGCCGAAGCTGCCAAGAATGAGAAGAGCTAAACCGTGACCGAATATCGTCCACTTAGAATCGCCCTTTTGGGTGCCGGCTCTGTCGGTGCTCAGGTGGCGCGTTTGCTCACCGAAAACAAAAGCGAACTGGCCGCCCGAGTTGGGGCAGAGCTTGACCTAGTCGGAATTGCCGTTCGCGATCTGAACTCAAAGCGAGCAGCAGGTGTGCCTGCCGAACTTTTGACCACCGACGCCGAGAGCCTGATCCTTGGTGCCGACATCGTGATTGAGGTCATGGGCGGCATCGAGCCGGCTAGAACTTACATCCTGCAGGCTCTCAACTCGGGCTCAGACGTCATAACTGCCAACAAGGCTTTGTTGGCTACCCACGGCACCGAATTGTTCGATACCGCAGAACAGGTGGGAGCACAGCTTTACTTCGAGGCCGCAGTTGCCGGCGCGATTCCAATCATCCGCCCACTTCGTGAGTCGCTAGCCGGCGACAAGGTGAACCGAATCATGGGCATCGTGAATGGAACGACAAACTTCATCCTTGACCGAATGGACTCAACTGGCGCAACTTTCTCGGACGCGCTCGCCGAAGCGACTGAACTCGGTTACGCCGAGGCAGATCCAACCGCTGACATCGAGGCCTTCGACGCCGCTCAGAAGGCGGCAATTCTTGCCAACCTCGCGTTCCACACCGAGGTTCCACTTGAGCAGGTTTACCGCGAAGGCATTACCAAGGTAACTGCAGAGCAGATGGCCGCAGCCAAGCGAGACGGTTATGTCATCAAGCTTTTGGCGATTGCCGAGCGCGTTGCAGCGGATGAGAACGGCGAGGCCGGAGTTTCGGTTCGCGTTCACCCAGCATTGATCGAGCGCGATCACCCACTTGGTGCTGTTCGAGGCGCTTTCAACGCCGTGTTCGTTGAAGCTGAAGCAGCAGGTTCGCTGATGTTCTATGGTGCGGGTGCTGGAGGAGTGCAGACCGCGTCAGCAGTGTTAGGCGACCTTGTTTCTGCGGCAAAGCGTCACGTCGCTGGTGGCCCGGGCCTTGCCGACTCGGTGCACGCAAATCTAACCATTTTGCCCATCGATCGCGCCTACACCAGATACCAAATCACACTCGAAGTGACCGACCAGCCAGGCATCCTTGCGAAGATCGCCAACGTCTTTGCGGATCACGGCGTCTCGATTGAAACCGTAGAACAGTCGGTGCGCCAAAACGGCGGCAAGCGCCGCACTACCGCTACCCTCGAGGTAGGAACCCATGTTGCAACCGACGCGTCGTTGTCATCAGTGGTCAAAGCTCTAGCCGCAAATGCCGCGGTTGAATCTATTACTTCAGTAATCCGAGTAGAAGGAATCTAATGGCTCACCAGTGGCGCGGAGTTATCCGCGAATACATCGATCGTCTAGACATTTCTAGCGACAACCCGATTATCACCCTTGGTGAGGGTGGTACTCCTTTGGTTGAGGCTCCGGCCCTGGCCAAGCTTGTTGGTGCCGAGCGGGTTCTTCTAAAGGTTGAGGGCATGAACCCAACCGGTTCGTTTAAAGACCGCGGAATGACTATGGCCGTTTCGAAGGCAGTCGGTCACGGCGCGCAGGCGGTTATCGCTGCTTCAACCGGAAACACCTCGGCCTCCGCCGCTGCCTACGCTGCTGCCGCGGGCATCCAGTCGGTGGTTCTGGTTCCAAAGGGAAAGATTTCGCTCGGCAAGCTAAGCCAGGCAGTAGCCCACAAGGCGCAGATTCTTCAGGTCAAGGGAAACTTCGATGACTGCCTAGATCTAGCTCGCGATCTTTCAGCAAACTACCCAGTTCACCTAGTCAACTCGGTCAACCCTGACCGCATCGAGGGTCAGAAGACTGGCGCATTCGAAGTGGTAGACGCCCTTGGGTTCGCTCCTGACTTCCACGTTTTGCCAGTTGGCAATGCGGGAAACTACACCGCCTATTCAAAGGGTTACAAGGAAGACCTACTTGAGGGTCGCATTAAGGCCTTGCCAAAGATGTGGGGCTTCCAGGCTGAGGGGTCAGCGCCATTCAGCTTTGGCAACCCGGTGAAGAAGCCAGACACCATTGCAACCGCAATCCGCATCGGTAACCCAGCCTCTTACGATTTGGCTCTTGCCGCGCGTGCAGAGAGCGATGGTCAGTTTGGTTACGCATCAGACGCCGAAATCCTATGGATGCACCGCTTCCTATCGCAGGAGGTGGGTGTATTCGTTGAGCCATCATCGGCCACAGGCGCAGCAGGTTTGTTCAAGCACTCGAAGCTTGGGCAGGTTCCAGCCGGCTCGACGATTGTTGTCACGGTAACCGGTCACGGACTTAAGGACCCTATGTGGGCGCTAAAGACCGAAGGCGGCAAGGACATCAAGCCACAGGCTGTCGCTAACAAGGTCGAAGCCGTTGCAGAGCGCCTAGGTCTGACTAAGAAGTAAAAATGACCTCTCTTATCGGCAGAAAAGTCACAGTCAAGGTTCCGGCAACCTCAGCGAACCTCGGGCCGGGCTTTGACACACTTGGGCTCGCATTGTCGTTCTACGACGAACTAGAGGTTGAGGCTGTCGCTGGCGAAGCTGCCTTTGTTGAAGTTCATGGCGAAGGGCAGGGCGAGGTTCCTACTGATTCTTCGAACCTGGTTGTCCAGTCAATCGCGCATACGTTCAAAAAATTCGGGCAGGCACTTCCAGGTTTGCGCCTAACCGCTCACAACATAATTCCTCATGGCCGCGGTATGGGCTCATCTGGCGCTGCTGTGGTGTCAGGAATCATCGCAGCCAAGGGATTGCTTCAGGGTGTTGTGGAAATGTCCGACAAAGATTTACTCGATCTGGCAACCGAGCTCGAGGGGCACCCGGACAACGTGGCACCAGCGCTTTTTGGTGGGCTAACCATCGCCTGGGAAGATGAACAGGGTCCACATCACAAGAAGCTATTCGTGCACCGAGGCGTCTCCTTCCTGGAGTTGGTGCCCAACTTCAAGATGTCAACGGCATTGGCCCGCTCGTTGCAACCAGAGTCTGTTCCTCATAATGATGCGGTTTTCAATGTTTCGCGATCGGCCCTTCTTATTGCCTCTCTAACTCAGAGCCCAGAGTTTCTCATGGCTGCAACCGAAGATAAGTTGCACCAGGATTACCGTGCTTCGGCAATGCCGGAAACAAACGAACTCGTCCAGCTAATGCGAGAGCACGGCCATGCGGCGGTGGTCTCCGGTGCCGGTCCTTCGGTTCTAGTCCTGGCCACCGGTCCGGCCCAACGTCTTGAAGCCGCCGCCTTGGCTGCAAAACACTATCCACAGTGGAAAGCGCTGTTGCTTGCGGTCGACTTTAGGGGTGCTACAGTAGTAGTGCACCAATAAGTAAGCGCAAGTCTCTAGCAGCAAGCTAAAAGACGCGCAAATCCTCGCAAATCTAATGCGATGGAGCACGGCCAGTTTTAAAGGCCAGTGCAGCCAGCGAAAATCTCAAAGACATTGAGTCGCTGAAATACTCAAGAAAGAGCACACAAACACATGGATGAAATCCAAGAAACCAAGAAGCCAGCAGCTCGTCGCGGACGTCGCGTAGAAGCCGGAGCCGTCGCTCCAGAAGCTACCTCAGCTGCATCGACTCCAGCCTCAAATGACTCTGTTTCTGCAGAGGCGCCAAAGAAGAACACTCGTTCACGTGCGGCTAAGCCGGCAACAGATGCGGCTGCAACAGACAAGCCAGCGACTCGCGAACCTAAGGCTGACAAGGCCGAGGCAAAGTCTGAGGCATCTTCAAGCGAAGGTTCAAACACCGCATCAGAGAACAACGGCGAGGGTGGCGAGCGCTCAGAGCGTTCAGGCAACTCACGCAACCGCAACCGCAACCGCAACTCACGCAACCGTAATGGTGGCGAACGTTCAGAGGGCGGCAACGATTCAAGCGGCGAGGGCGGCGAAGCTCGCGAACCACGAGAAGCTCGCGAACCACGAGACAACCAGAACCGTGACAACTCAACCCGTGACAACGACTCACGCAACGAGCGCGACTTCAACGACGAGCGTCGCAATGGTCGCAACGGCCGCAGCCGAAACCGCAATGACCGCAACGACCGCTACCGTGACCGCAATGACCGCAATGGTCGCGGCGGCCGTGGCAACAACAACCCTTACGACGAGGCCGAGCCAGAGATCTCACCAGACGATGTTCTCGTGCCAGTAGCCGGTATCCTCGATGTTCTCGACAACTACGCATTCGTTCGCACCAGCGGATACCTTCCTGGGCCAAACGACGTCTACGTTTCACTTGGTCAGGTAAAGAAGTATGCTCTGCGCAAGGGTGACGCAGTGGTCGGTGCAATCCGCCAGCCACGCGAAAACGACAACTCGGGTCGCCAGAAGTTCAATGCGATCGTTCGAATTGACTCGATCAACGGTCTTACCCAGGAGCAGGCAGCAAACCGCGTCGAGTTCCAGAAGCTAACCCCGCTCTACCCTCAGACTCGTTTGCGTCTAGAGACCGAAGCAAACAAGCTAAGCACCCGAATTATCGACCTTGTTTCACCAATCGGTAAGGGTCAGCGCGGCCTGATTGTTTCACCGCCAAAGGCCGGTAAGACTCTGGTCCTTCAGGCAATCGCGAACTCCATCGCAGTAAACAACCCTGAGGTTCACCTAATGGTTGTTCTCGTTGACGAGCGTCCTGAAGAAGTTACCGACATGCAGCGCACCGTCAAGGGCGAAGTTATCGCTTCTACTTTCGACCGTCCAGCAGAAGACCACACGACCGTTGCGGAACTTGCTATCGAACGCGCAAAGCGTCTCGTTGAGCTTGGCCACGATGTTGTTGTTCTACTCGACTCAATCACCCGTTTGGGTCGCGCTTACAACCTAAGCGCACCGGCTTCTGGCCGCATCCTTTCTGGTGGTGTCGACTCGTCAGCTCTTTACCCGCCAAAGCGCTTCTTCGGTGCTGCCCGCAACATCGAGGATGGCGGCTCGCTCACCATCCTGGCTACCGCTCTGGTTGAGACCGGTTCGAAGATGGATGAGGTTATCTTCGAAGAGTTCAAGGGAACCGGAAACATGGAGCTTCGTTTGTCGCGCGCACTTGCGGACAAGCGCATCTTCCCAGCCGTTGATGTCAACGCTTCAGGCACCCGCCGCGAAGAGATGTTGATGAGCCCGGATGAGACCAAGATCGTTTGGAAGCTTCGCCGTGCGCTTGCAGGCCTTGAGCAGCAACAGGCACTTGAGCTAGTGCTTAGCCGCTTGAAGGAAACTTCGAGCAACGTTGAGTTCCTAATGCAGGTTCAGAAGTCAATGCCAGTTCCAACCGGCTCTGACTCGGAGTAAAAATTGCTTTCATCGGTTCAACCTTTAATTGCCGAGCACACCGAACTTCAGACTCAACTTTCTGACCCGGGCCTGCACGGAAACCCAGCTCTGGCGAAGAAGCTTAACCGTCGCTATGCCGAACTGAGCGCAATCATCAATGCCTATAACCAGGTCAACCTGCTAACGGATGACCTTGCTGCAGCCAAAGAGCTTGCTAAAGAGGATGAGGCTTTCGCCGAAGAAGTTCCGGCTACCGAACAGAAGCTCCACGAAGCTAATGAAAAGCTTCGTCGTCTTTTGATTCCTCGCGACCCGGATGACGGCCGAGATGTGATTATGGAAATCAAGGCTGGTGAAGGTGGCGCTGAGTCAGCGCTGTTTGCCGCCGATTTGCTGCGCATGTATCTGCAGTACGCCAACTCCAAGGGTTGGAAGACAGAAATCCTTGACAAGAACGAGTCTGACCTCGGTGGCATCAAAGACATCCAGTTGGCAATTAAGTCGAACACCACCGATCCAGCTCAAGGTGTGCATGCTCACCTGAAATATGAGGGTGGCGTTCACCGTGTCCAACGTGTTCCAGCAACCGAAACTCAGGGCCGCATTCACACCTCGGCGGCCGGAGTCCTTGTCTTCCCAGAAGTCGACGAGCCAGAAGAAGTTGAGATTAGCCAGAACGATCTACGCATCGACGTTTATCGTTCATCTGGTCCTGGCGGCCAGTCGGTTAACACCACCGACTCTGCGGTTCGCATCACACACTTGCCAACCGGTATCACGGTCGCAATGCAGAACGAAAAGTCTCAGCTGCAGAACCGTGAAGCAGGTATGCGTGTCCTCCGAGCTCGCATCCTCGCAGCTCAGCAGGAGGCGCTGGAGGCCGAGCAGTCGGCTGCTCGCAAGTCGCAGGTGAAGTC
This sequence comes from Microbacteriaceae bacterium, assembly GCA_947452675.1. Taxonomy (GTDB): domain Bacteria; phylum Actinomycetota; class Actinomycetes; order Actinomycetales; family Microbacteriaceae; genus Rhodoluna. The sequence continues at coordinate 33,664 of CANGDL010000007.1, forward strand.
GGTTGACCGCTCAGAGCGCATTCGCACCTACAACTTCCCAGAGAACCGCATTGCAGATCACCGCACCGGTTATAAGGCATACAACCTTGATGCCGTCATGGATGGTGCTCTCGAGCCCGTAATCCAGTCGGCAATTCAGATGGATGAAGAGGCTCGCCTGGCCGCAATCGGTGAAGCTAAGTAGCGAATCGATCGTGTTACTTGGCGACCTGGTTCGACATGCAGCCGAGCGCTTCGAGGCGGTAGGAATTGAATCGGCGCTTGCCGATGCCGAATTGCTTGCCGGCCACATTCTCGGTCTCAGCCGGGGGGCAGTCCAGGCCCAGATCATGCTTGATACTTCTATCTCTGACGTGCAAGCTGAGCAACTTTCAAATCTGTATGGTCGCCGTCTGGCCCGCGAGCCGCTTCAGCACATCACTGGCGTCGCCTACTTCAGACAGCTGGAACTTGCTGTCGGCAGAGGTGTTTTCGTGCCGCGGCCAGAAACCGAGCTGATCGCACAATTGGCAATCGATTCGACCCGCCTTGCCATCCGAGACGGAAACCCAAACCCAATTGCCGTAGACCTTGGAACCGGATCGGGCGCTATCGCCTTAGCTATGGCAACCGAAAATCCGGCTGCAAGAATTTATGCTGTTGAGAAATCCGCAGATGCATTCCCGTTCACAAAATCCAACTTCGAAACCTATGCCGACCGTTGCGACGCAACACTGGTTCAAGGTGACCTCGCAGACGCCTTCCAAGATTTGAATGCCCTAGTCTCCGTGGTTGCATCTAACCCTCCTTACATTCCTTTAGCGATGATTCCACGCGACGAAGAAGTTCGGCTTCACGATCCTGCGCTTGCCCTTTATGGAGGGGAGGACGGCATGTCGGTAATCCACTTGGTTTCGGCGACAGCCAAGCGCTTGTTGGTGGAGGGCGGAGCACTCGTAATCGAACACGCTGACTCCCAATCTGAACAGGTCAGTCAACTACTATTGGCTGATGGATGGCGTGAAGTTCGGGCGCACAAAGATCTAACCGATCGCTATCGAGCCGTGACGGCAATTAAGTAACCTAGATTTTCGGAACCTATAGGCAGGAGGCAAAGTGGCTACTCGAATTTACGACTGCTCTGTCGACACTGACCTTCTCACCGGTATGCGTCTCGCGAAAGTCTCACTTGGTCGCCATGAACTTGTAGTTCTGCCAACAGACACTGTCTACGGAATTGGTTGCGACGCCTTCTCCGCAAAAGGAGTAGAGGCTCTCCTAGCTGCAAAGGGTCGCGGCCCTCAGTCCCCACCTCCGGTTTTGATTCCCAACATAACTACGCTTCAGGCGCTTGCCGAGCAGGTTCCGGAAGTTGCCATGCGTCTGGCCGAAACCTTTTGGCCCGGGGCTCTAACCATGATTCTGCGTGCCCAGCCATCCTTGAATTGGAACCTCGGCGAAACCAAGGGCACGGTTGCGTTGCGCATGCCCGATCATAAAATTGCGTTGGCCTTGCTCGAAGAAGTTGGCCCTATGGCGGTCTCAAGCGCCAATCTGACTGGCCAGCCGGCAGCAATTACCTGTCAACAGGCCGAGAGCTACCTTGGCGCCAGCGTTCAGGTTTACTTGGATGCAGGAACCAGCCCGAAGGGGGAGGCTTCGACAATCCTTGACCTCACCGAGGTGGTGGACAGCTATGTCGACGGCAAGATCGAGACCACCGGAAAGATTCGAATCGTGCGGGCTGGTGCTCTGAGCGCAGACAAGATACGCACCATAGCGGGCGACCTATTGGCCGAGGTGGGGTCCTAGTGCGCGCATACCTGTTGACCATGTTGTTCGCAGCAATCATTACTTTCTTCGGCACTTTTGCGACGCTAAAGATCAGCCACAAATACAAGCTTTATCCGCAGATTCGTGCGCGCGATTCGCACACCAGGCCGACACCACGACTGGGTGGCGTCGCAATGTTCGCTGGATTCCTGGCTGCGATGGGATTCTCGGCTTGCCTGGGTTGGTTTCAGAGTGTTTTCGTCGAACCCGGTCGCGTCCTAGCAATTATCGGCGCCGCTTTTCTGATTACTCTCATCGGATTTCTAGATGACCTGTATGACCTGGACTGGACCCTCAAGCTCGCCGGGCAGTTTGTGGTCGCGGGCATTCTCGCTTGGCAGGGTGTACAGATTGTTTCGTTGCCAATCGCCGGCATTACCATTGGCAGTTTCGGGCTTTCTTTTGTCGCCACGGTGTTCCTAACGGTTTTGGTGATGAACGCCGTGAACTTCATCGATGGCCTGGATGGCTTGGTAGCAGGAGTAGTCCTAATCGGCACCAGCGTTTTTTTCGCTTACAGCTACCTGTTGGCTCAGCAAACTTCACCAACCAACTACTTCAATTTAGCCTCCGTTTTGTCGGCCATCGTCATCGGTATGTGCATCGGATTCTTGCCGTATAACTGGCACCGCGCCAAGATCTTCATGGGCGACTCGGGAGCCATGTTGCTTGGCATGTTGATGGCGGTTTCTGCTCTAACGGTTACCGGACAGGTTGACCCGCATGTAGCCGCTAAGAATGACTTTTTGCCAGCATTCATACCGCTGATCTTGCCACTTGCGATTTTGATTTTGCCTTTGCTAGATTTCACTCTTGCCGTTCTTCGCCGACTTCGCGCAGGTAAATCTCCGTTCACCGCAGACCGCCAACATCTTCACCACCGTTTGCAGGACTTTGGCCACACTCACCTTGGTTCCGTATTGGTGTTCTATGTCTGGACGGCACTTATTTCGCTCACCTGCCTGATGTTCTTTTTCATACCAGGATGGGGTGTCGCAATTTTCGCTTTCTTTGGCTTGATAGGCGCTCTAACTTACACAGTTTGGCCGGTAATCAAGCGTCGGGCATCAATTCGAGAAGGTTCAAATGTCTAGAGCAAACTCATCTGCCGAAATTTTCGCGACCGTAATGAAGCAAGGCTTCTTGCTCGTGGCAGCCATTGCTGTCATCGGTGGAGGTCTGGGTCTTGCATTTGCAGGGCTAAACGGGTTGATCAGTGGGCTCATCGGCGCCGGATTAGCCCTAATCTTCAGCAGCCTTACTGCACTGTCGGTCAGGTTCGGTGGCAAGCTTTCGCTTGGCGGCTTCTTCGGCGTAGTTTTGGGCGGTTGGATCCTAAAACTGGTTGGTTTTGTCATCCTTATTCGCGTGCTTAAAGGAGCGGTTTTTATCGCTGGGCCGGTGCTTTTCTTCACCTTGGTCGCGTCAATCCTAGGAACTTTGGTGATTGATTCGCTTGTCGTGACCAGGTCTCGAATCGGCCTCGGTTCAAACTAAAGCGCTTGCACGGAAATTAATCCTCGAAGCTGGATAAATCCGTTATTTTCAAAGGGTTTTACCTGTTAGACTGATGAGGTTGCCAAGGGGTTTTTTGGCGACATCACACTGTAAATCGCCGCAAGGCATCCCAAACTTGCCCCGAAACAGGAGTTCAAACTGCTAGCTCAAGCTCTAGGCCTGCTGTCGCACGCAGCCACCACCGATACGTCGGGCAGTTCATTTGAGGCGCCAAACATTGGCGAGTTTTATCCTCAGGTGATTCTTTTTGCTGGCACCCCATTCGAACTAAACCGAATCATGATGATTCGGTTGCTTGTTACAGCTTTGGTCCTGGTGGTATTTTTCCTCTGGTCCGGCACCTTCAAGAAGGCATACAAGAACAAGCAGTACGTTCCAAGCCGTTTCCAGTTGATGGGTGAAATCTCCCTAAACTTTGTCCGCAAGAGCATTGCGCACGAGCAGTTGGGCGAGAAGGATGGCGACCGATTCCTTCCCCTTCTAACCACAATCTTCTTCATCGTTTTGGGCATGAACGTAACCGGAATCATCCCTTCGCTGAACATTGCAAGCACCGCGCTCATCGGACTTCCGCTGGTTCTAGCGGTGGCTGCTTACTTCACGTTTATTTACGCAGGTGTCAAGAAGCACGGCGTTGGATTCTTCAAGAATTCACTATTCCCAGCTGGCGTTCCGGCGGCCTTCTACATTCTCGTGACACCAATCGAGTTGCTCTCAACTTTCATCCTTCGACCAATCACTCTGGCTCTTCGTTTGACCATGAACATGATTGCCGGCCACTTGTTGCTAGTGCTTTGTTTCTCGGCAACCTCATACTTCCTGTTCAATGCCGAAGGTTTCTTCAAGGCATTTGGCGCAGGAACCTTCCTGTTCGGCTTCGTCTTCACTCTTTTCGAGATGTTGGTGGCGTTCCTTCAGGCCTATGTATTTACTCTGCTGACCACGGTCTACATTCAGTTGGCCCTGGCAGACGAGCACTAATCAGAACTGACAACCGTCAGTTCTAAAAACCACGGAAGGGAAATACAAAGTGGACGTATCTAACATCGCCGCAGTTTCAGGCAACATCGCAGTAATCGGCTATGGCCTTGCAGCCGTAGGCCCTGGTATTGGTGTAGGTCTAGTTGTTTCAAAGACCATCGAGTCAATCGCTCGCCAGCCAGAACTTGCTGCAAAGCTTCAGGTCACCATGTGGCTTGGTATCGCATTCACCGAGGCACTCGCGCTAATCGGTCTTGCAACCCCATTCATCTTCGCTTAGTCAGTCAGGATCTAAACCATGATTTCTAGGATCATTGAAGCTGCAGCAGAGGGGCAGGCTCATAACCCGCTTCTACCTGCTCCGGCTGATCTCCTGTGGTCGTCGGTTGTCTTCGTAATTCTGTTGGCATTCTTCTGGGTTCGGGTTCTTCCGAACTTCAAGAAGAATCTTGACTCTCGCACCGAGGCAATCGAAGGTCGCCTCGAAGCCGCTGAAAAGGCTCAGGCCGAAGCAGCAGCTAAGACTGCGAACATCGAAGCCGAGCAAGCCGAGGCACGCGCCGAGGCAGCCAAGATTCGTGAAGAAGCCCGGGCCGAAGGTGCAGCAATTCTTGCTGAACTGAAGGAACAGGCGTCATCTGAGGCAGCTCGTCTAACCGCGACCGCAAAGGCACAAATTGAAGCCGAGCGTCAGGCAGCACTAATTTCACTTCGTGCAGAAGTTGGCTCACTAGCCATCGATCTTGCATCAAGCGTTGTTGGCGCAAGCCTGAAGAATGAAAAAGTTGCGACCGGCGTAGTCGACCAGTTTTTGGCCGACCTCGAAGCCGACGCTTCAAAGACCAAAGCAGGCAAGAAGTAAAAATGGCGAGTTCAACTAGACAGTCACTAGCTGCAGCTAAAGAGGCCTTGGCGCCTCACCTGGCTAAAGCCAACCTCAAGTTCGCAGAAGAGATTTTTGCAATTGGCGCAGCCATTGCATCATCCGCTCAGCTGCGAAGCATCCTCTCGGACCCTTCCGCCGAGGCAAAGGCCAAGTCAGGCGCTCTTACCGCAGTATTCGGTAAAGGCGTTTCGGCTGCGGCGCTTGAGTTTGCTAACTCTCTAGTTGCTCTTCGCTGGTCAACCGGGCAAGACCTCGTAGCCGCTTTCGAGCAGCTCGCGGTCTTTACGGTTGCCGCGATTGCGGCCAATGGCAAGAAGCTTTCTAGCGTGGAGAGCGAGCTATTCGCGTTCCAAACTGCCGTTGATTCAGACCAGGAACTTCAGTTCGCATTGGGCAATAACGCTATGTCAGACGAAGCAAAGATTTCTTTGGTAGATGCCCTTCTGAAGGGTAAGGCCACGGATGAGGCTGCCGTTCTAATCCGCCGCGCAGTTATTGGTGCTCGTCGCCGTCGTGTCGCGGTTGCGCTAGAGCAGTTCGGCAAGCAGGTTTCTGCTTATGCTGAGCGTCTTGTTGCAACAGTTACCGTCGCGGCGCCCGTTAGCAACAAGCAGCTAGAGCGCCTCGAGGCCCTGCTAGCAAAGTCCTACGGACAGAGCTTGAAGCTAAACGTCGAGATTGACGAGTCAATCCTCGGCGGAATGAAGGTTCAGGTCGGCGGCGAGATTCTTGACGGAAGCCTCAGCGCACGATTGCTACAAGCAAAACTTCAGCTCGCATAGCGAACTGATCCACAAACTTCAGTCGTTTCGGCGACTGGCCTAGAAAGACCAACCGGGGTTCGCCCCAGAAGTAGAGGAACGAGATGGCAGATCTGAAAATCAGCCCGAACGAGATTCGCGACGCTCTAAAGGACTTCGTTAAGTCTTATGAGCCAGCCAAGGCTTCTCGCGCAGAAGTAGGCCACGTAATCGACGCCGGTGACGGTATCGCTCACGTTGAAGGCCTACCAAGTGCTATGGCCAACGAGCTTCTCAAGTTCGCCGATGGCACTCTGGGCCTAGCCCTGAACCTGGATGAGCGAGAGATCGGTACCGTTGTTCTCGGTAACTTCGAAGGTATCGTCGAGGGCATGGAAGTTCACCGTACCGGTGAAGTTCTTTCTGTGCCTGTCGGTGACAAGTTCCTAGGTCGCGTAGTAGATCCGCTGGGTAACCCAATCGATGGGCTAGGCGACATCAAGGCTGAGTCGCGTCGTGCGCTTGAGCTTCAGGCTCCTGGCGTTATGGCACGTAAGTCAGTTCACGAGCCACTCCAGACCGGCATCAAGGCAATCGACGCCATGATTCCAGTAGGTCGCGGTCAGCGTCAGCTGATCATTGGTGACCGTCAAACCGGTAAGACCGCTATCGCGATCGACACCATCATCAACCAGAAGGCTAACTGGGAGTCTAAGGACCCTCAGAAGCAGGTTCGATGCATCTATGTTGCAATCGGTCAGAAGGGTTCGACCATTGCTTCCGTAAAGGGCGCGCTTGAAGAAGCCGGCGCCATGGAGTACACCACCATCGTGGCCTCTCCTGCATCTGACCCAGCTGGTTTCAAGTACCTAGCTCCATACACCGGTTCTGCCATTGGTCAGCACTGGATGTATGGCGGCAAGCACGTCCTCATCATCTTCGATGACCTATCGAAGCAGGCCGAGGCTTACCGTGCGGTTTCACTACTTCTACGTCGTCCACCAGGCCGCGAGGCTTACCCAGGTGACGTCTTCTACCTACACTCACGTCTACTTGAGCGTTGCGCCAAGCTAAACGACGAGCTCGGTGGCGGTTCGATGACTGGTCTTCCAATCATTGAGACCAAGGCAAACGACGTTTCTGCATACATTCCAACCAACGTGATCTCGATCACTGACGGCCAGATCTTCTTGCAGTCGGACCTCTTCAACTCAAACCAGCGCCCTGCTATCGACGTAGGTATCTCGGTTTCACGTGTTGGTGGTGCGGCTCAGGTCAAGGGCATCAAGGGTGTTTCAGGAACCTTGAAGCTAGAGCTTGCTCAGTACCGCGCACTAGAGGCGTTCGCAATGTTCGCTTCAGACTTGGATGCGGCTTCACGCCAGCAGCTTGCTCGCGGTGCACGTCTAATGGAGCTTCTAAAGCAGCCACAGTATTCACCATTCCCAGTTGAAGAGCAGACTGTCTCAATCTGGGCTGGTACTACCGGCAAGTTGGATGAGGTTCCAGTCGCTGACGTTTTGCGCTTTGAGGCTGAACTTCTTGAGCACCTTCGACGTAACACCAAGGTCTTGACCACCATTCGCGAGACCAGCAAGTTGGAGAAGGACACCATTGCAGAGCTTGAGAAGGCTGTTGCAAAGTTCAAGCGTGGATTCGCAACTTCAGAAGGTGCCGCACTTGCATCAGCGGGCGACTCATCAGTTCTTGATGAGGATGACGTCGAGCAAGAGCAGATCGTCAAGCAGAAGAAGGCTCCTGCAAAGAAGCCAGCTGCTGCTAAGAAGCCTGCGGCCAAGAAGTAATAGCTTCTAGGCCTAAACAAACAACTTCTATTTAAGGAACGGAGAGAGACATGGGAGCGCAACTTCGCGTCTACAGACAGAAAATTAAGTCTGCTCAGACCACCAAGAAGATCACTCGTGCCATGGAGCTAATCTCTGCTTCGCGAATCTATAAGGCACAACAGCGCCTCGCAGCGGCGAACCCGTATGCTCGTGCTGTGACCCGTGCTGTTTCGGCAGTGGCAACCTTCGGAAACGTAGACCACCCACTAACCACCGAGCCGGCACGTATTGATCGCGCAGCGGTTGTTATCTTTACCTCTGATCGCGGTCTTGCTGGAGCGTTCTCTTCGAACGTTCTAAAGGAAGCTGAGCAGCTATCTAACCTTCTCGAAGAGCAGGGCAAAGAAGTTGTTTACTACCTAGTCGGTCGCAAGGCTGTTGCCAACTTCAACTTCCGTCGTCGCGAAGCTGCCCGCAGCTGGATCGGTGGCACCGACTTGCCAGTGTTTGACACTGCCAAGGAGATTGCGGATGCAGTTGTTGCAGCATTCAACACCGATTTTGCCGATGGCGGTGTTGACGAGATTCACTTGGTTTCAAACCGATTTGTCTCGATGATTGCCCAGGTTCCAGAAGTTGTTCGCTTGCTTCCTCTAGAGGTTGTCGAAAGCAACGAAGCACCTACCTCTGACGAGGTATTCCCGCTTTACGAGTTCGAACCTGACGTGAATAAGGTGCTTGACGCACTTCTTCCTGTCTACATCGAGAGCCGCATCTTTAACGCAATGTTGCAGTCTGCAGCTTCAGAGCACGCTGCACGTCAGAAGGCTATGAAGTCAGCAACTGACAACGCTGACAAGTTGATCAAGAACTACACCAGACTGAGCAACTCAGCTCGCCAGTCTGAGATTACCCAGCAGATTTCCGAAATTGTCGGTGGAGCAGACGCACTGTCTACCGCTGGCAACGAAGACTAAGAGAAAGAAAGAGACATGGCCGAGACCAAGAAGAAGGCTGCAGTAACCGCAGCCGGCACCGGACGCATTGCTCGCGTTACCGGTCCAGTGGTTGACATCGAGTTCCCGCACGATGCCATCCCTGCTATCTACAACGCGCTCACCACTGAAATCGACCTAGACGGCGAGAAGACCACTCTTACTCTCGAGGTTGCTCAGCACCTAGGCGACGACCTAGTGCGCGCTATTGCTTTGAAGCCAACCGATGGTTTGGTTCGTGGCGGCGTCGTTACCGACACCGGCGCTCCAATCTCGGTGCCAGTAGGTGACGTAACCAAGGGTCGCGTATTCAACGTGACCGGTGACGTTCTAAACGCGGCCAAGGGCGAGAAGATCGACGTCAAGGAGCGTTGGTCAATTCACCGTCAGCCACCAAAGTTCGACCAGCTCGAGTCAAAGACCAACATGTTCGAGACCGGCATCAAGGTCATCGACCTTCTAACCCCTTATGTCCAGGGTGGAAAGATTGGTCTATTCGGCGGTGCTGGTGTTGGTAAGACCGTTCTTATCCAGGAAATGATCTACCGCGTGGCAGAAAACCACGATGGTGTGTCTGTATTCGCCGGCGTTGGTGAGCGTACCCGTGAAGGTAACGACCTTATCGACGAAATGACCGAGTCAGGCGTTATCGACAAAACTGCACTGGTCTTCGGCCAGATGGACGAGCCACCTGGCACGCGTCTTCGCGTAGCGCTTTCAGCGCTGACCATGGCGGAGTATTTCCGCGATGTTCAGAAGCAGGACGTTCTGTTGTTCATCGACAACATCTTCCGCTTTACTCAGGCAGGTTCAGAGGTTTCAACACTTCTAGGCCGTATGCCTTCTGCAGTGGGTTACCAGCCAAACCTGGCTGACGAGATGGGTCTCCTTCAGGAGCGAATCACCTCGACCCGCGGTCACTCGATTACCTCGCTACAGGCTATTTACGTACCTGCTGACGACTACACCGACCCAGCCCCGGCAACCACCTTTGCTCACCTTGACGCGACCACCGAGCTTTCTCGTGAAATCGCATCTCAGGGTCTGTACCCAGCGGTGGACCCACTGACCTCGACCTCACGTATCTTGGACCCTCGTTACATTTCGAAGGACCACTACGAGACTGCAACCTTGGTCAAGTCAATCCTTCAGAAGAACAAGGAACTTCAGGAAATCATCGCCATCCTTGGTGTTGAAGAACTTTCTGAAGAAGACAAGATCACCGTTTCACGCGCACGTCGTATCCAGCGATTCCTTTCGCAGAACACCTACATGGCTACCAAGTTCACCGGTGTTGCAGGTTCGACCGTTCCACTAAAGGACACCATCGAGGGCTTCTCAGCTATCGCACGTGGTGACTTCGACCAGGTTGGCGAGCAGGCCTTCTTCAACGTCGGTGGAATTGAAGACGTTCTTCGCGAGTGGGACAGAATTCAGAAGGAATCAGGTAAGTAATAATGGCACTGCACGTTGAGCTAGTAGCCGCCGACCAGTCCGTATGGACTGGAGAAGCCAAGATGGTGGTCGCTAAGACCGTCGAAGGTGAAATCGGTTTGCTACCTGGTCACGAGCCAATGCTTGCGATCCTGGGTTCTGGCGAAGTTCGAATCACCCTTGAGGGTGGCGAAGTTATCAAGGCATCCGCTGAAGATGGCTTCCTTTCGGTAGAAAAGGACGTAGTGACCGTTGTTGCTCGTCACGCCGCTCTGATCTAATCCAGATTCAACAAGAGAACCCCGACCAGATGGTCGGGGTTCTCTTATTTTGAAGGCTTATCTTGCGGGTCTTCAGCGGCGGGAGTTGCCTTTCGGGCAATCTTCTTTTCCTCGAGAATTATCGACGCTTTCTGTGCGCTTGGGTTGAAGATTTCATTGATCGCACCCAGGGCTGGTCCCAACCCGCCTCGATACCGTTTATTTCGCTTCTTTCGCGCAGGCATAGTGAAAGGGGCGAACAGGGCGACTGCAATTGCAACGGCAAGCAAAGCGATGGCGAGTGGTTCCATAGGTGATTAACTCCTAGTGCGAGCCTTGCTCGGAACCCATTTGACATCGCCGCCATGTTTTACGTTGGCGTATCGAGCCAGCACGAAAAGTAGATCGCTCAGTCGGTTTAGGTACTTTGCAGCGGCAATGTTTATGCCCCCATTAGATTGGCCCTTTTTTGCCGGTTCAGTACCGTAGGCCTCGATGGCGTGCCATGTTGCTCGCTCGGCTCGACGCACGACGGTTCGTGCGAGATGCAACCCCGCTGCTAGCCCCGAACCACCGGGAAGGATGAACGAGTCGAGTTTGCCAAGGTCTTGGTTGTATTTGTCAATCGAGTGCTCGAGGCCGTCAATCCAAGCCGCTTCGATTCGAATCGGGTCATATTCGTAATGCTCATTGAGTGGGTTCGAGAGGTCGGCGCCGAGATCGAATAGGTCGTTCTGAATCTGAACTAAGAGTGCCAGCGTTGCGGCGTCAAACTCATCCTTGCCCAACGCAACCGCAACTCCGATTGCCGAGTTTGCCTCGTCGACGTCGGCGTAGGCTTCGATGCGGGGGTCAGTCTTGCGCGTGCGGCTAAAGTCGCTGAGCCCGGTCATGCCTTCGTCGCCGGTGCGAGTGTAAATCTTCGTAAGTCTGACCATGGTTCAAGTGTATGACCGCACGACTTGCCATCGAATGGCGTTCGCTCGCAGCGACTCGAAATAGCATTGAATAATGTTGTTTTTGCTGCCACCATCTGAAACCAAACGCTCTGGCGGAGGTTCACTGACTATCGACCAGGTGGCACTGACCTTTGGCGGTCTGAACGTGACCCGAGAAGTGGTGATTGCGGCAGCTGGAGCAGAGTCTTTGCTTACTGCGCCAACCATGAGGGCTCTTGATCGCTACACGGGCACGCTCTACTCGGCCATTCACGGCCGTGGGCTTAAAGGGTCGCCGACTGAACATAATGTTTTAACGTCGACCGAGATGGCTCGGGCAAAGTCAACGGTCCTCATTCAATCGGCAATGTTCGGCTTGATTCCGTCAACTGATTTGATCCCCGAATACAAGCTTTCGCCGACGAAAAACGTCAAGGGTGTGAACCTTAAGAGGGTTTGGGCGGAAGCTCACCTTGCAATCTGGCCGCGATTGACTGGCGGAGTGATTATCGACCTGCGGTCTAAGGCCTATGCCGAGCTAGCGCCAGTTCCCGACGAAATTGAGCACTACAGGGTGACCGTGGAGGTGGAATACTCAGACGGCAGTCGCAAAACACTGAATCACTTCAACAAGAAAGCCAAGGGGCAGCTGGTTCGTGCGTCACTGACAGCCAAGAAGGCCCCAGAGACCATCGCTGAACTAAAGGTTTGTGCGAAGGCTGCGGGGCTGTCCATCAAAGTGTCAGGGCAGCACTTGACCATAGTGACGCGAGAAGCCACCTAGCCAAAGGTTCGTTTGCCGCTAGTTCTTGAAGCAGAGCGGGGCGTGGTCTCGCACCATACCGATCGCTTGCATCATTGCATACATCGTGGTCGGGCCGACAAAGCCAAATCCGCGTTGACGGAGATCCTTACTCAACGCTTTCGACTCGTCTGTGGTGGCCTTCCAGGCGAACTCCGGATGGTTCGAGATGGCTTCGTCAGCGATTGGTTGATAGCTCCAGACTAAATCGCTGATGCTCTCACCGCGCGCCTGCATTTCAAGGATCACCTTGGCGTTGTTGATGGTGCTGAGAATCTTTGCTCGGTTTCGTATGATTCCGATGTCTAACATCAGACGCTCAACGTCAGCTTGGCTCATCTTGGACACCTTTTCGAGTTCAAAGTTGTGAAAGGCTGCCCTGAAACCATCGCGACGTTTCAAGATTGAAAGCCAGGAAAGCCCGGCTTGAAAACCTTCAAGGGTGATCCGTTCGAAAATCTCGCGGTCACCGCGAACCTCAACACCCCACTCGTCGTCGTGATAAGCGATATAGATCGGGTCATTATTGAGCCACGAGCAGCGTGAATGACCATCTTCAAATTGGCGAACGAAATTCAAGTTATTCCTTTGCCGCGATGCCCTCGAGGGCAAGGAGCCAGCGCTTTGTGGGCAGACCATCGCCACCCGAGTAACCGGTGATTTTGCCTGCCGCCCCGAGTACGCGGTGGCAACCGATTATTAGCGGTACCGGATTCGCACCCACTGCGCCACCGACTGCTCGAACCGCCTTAGGTTGGCCTATCGCCTCCGCAATCTCGCCATAAGTTTTAGTCTCGCCAAAGCCGATGTTTGAAATTTCAGCCCAGACAGCCCTCTGAAATTCGGTGCCTTGAACCTCGACCGCAAAATCGAGCACCTTGCTCTTGCCGGAGAAGTATTCGCTTAGTTGCGCTTCTGCCTCATCGAGCACCCTTGATTGCCCCTTGTCGGCGACAATGGGGCCACCCATGGTGATGAAAACCACCTTGTTGTTTTTGGCCTGAACAAAAATGTTGCCTATCGGCGATTCAAAGCAACGCGTGGTCTCTTCGGTCATTGTCTTCATTCTTTGAGGCTAGCTAAGGAGTGTTCCGATTAAAACATGAACGCCGAATCTGTGGAAAGAATCGGCGTTCACGATTTTGGTGGAGAACCGGTTTATAGAGCCTGCTGCGCCTCAACCAAGCAACCGCGAAGGATTTGCTCGATTTCGTTGAACTCGTCTGGCCCGATAGTCAACGGCGGGGCAAGCTGAACTACAGGGTCGCCTCGGTCATCGGAGCGGCAATACAGGCCTTCTTCGAACATGCGGTGTGACAAGATTCCGCGAAGCAGTCGTTCTGACTCGGCATCGCTGAAGGTCTCCTTTGTGGTCTTGTCTTTGACCAACTCGATAGCCCAGAAGTAACCCTCGCCACGAACGTCGCCAACGATGTCGATGTCCTTCAGTTTTTCGAGTGTGCGACGAAACTCGCCCTCGTTGCGACGAACATTGCCAACCAGATCCTCTTCATCAAATATGTCGAGGTTAGCCAAGGCAACCGCCGCAGAAACTGGGTGTCCACTGTAGGTGTAGCCGTGCGGGAAGATTTCCGTTCCGTGCTTAAACGGTTCGAACAGCTTCTCGGCAATCAACAGCGCGCCAATTGGTGCATAAGCAGAAGTCATACCCTTCGCGCAAACTATCATGTCTGGTTCGAAGTCGTATCGATTCGATGCAAACATTTCGCCAACTCGACCAAACGCATCGATAGTTTCATCGGCAACGATTAGTACGTCATACTTGTCGCAAATTTCTCGAACTCGCTTGAAATAGCTCTTCGGTGCGGTGAAGCAACCACCGGAGTTTTGAACTGGCTCAAGAACGAACATCGCAACGGTGTCAGGGTCTTCGAACTGAATCATCTCTTCAACTCTGTCGGCTGCCCATAGGCCGAATTCTTCTTCGGTGGCAAATTGATCCTGCGCGCGATACCAGTTGGTGTTCGGCACGCGGAAGGTGGAAGGAACCAGCGGTTCGAATGCCTTCTTCATCGATGGAATGCCGGTCATTGATAGGGCTCCGTGCGAGGTGCCGTGATAGGCGACTGAACGAGTCAGAACTTTGTGCTTCATCGGTTTACCCTGAATCTTGAAGTATTGCTTTGCAAGCTTCCAAGCGGTCTCATTCGCCTCGCCACCGCCGGTGGTAAAGAAAACGCGTGACAGGTTCTTCGGTGCATACGAAAGAAGGCGCTCAGAAAGCTCGATGCCTGGCTTGTGTGCGTGTGACCAAAGCGGGAAGTAGTCGAGCTCGCGCATCTGCTTGTGCGCAGCTTCTGCTAGCTTCTCTCGGCCGTGACCAGCGTTTACCGCGAACAGGCTCGAGATGCCGTCAAAATAGCGTTTGCCATTCTGATCCCAGAAGTGGTGACCCTGGGCACGGGTAATGATTGGAATTTCACCATTCTTTGTATAGAAAGGGCTGTGGCGGGTGAACTGCAAGAACATGTTGTCCTTAGCGGCCTGCTGCAGCATTTCAGGGGTTGCTTCTCGGCCGGCCTTTCGAGCGTCGAGTAGCGGGGTGGCGGTTTCTGCGTTCTTTCGATTCCAGATAGCCATTTGATATCACTCTTTACATTGGGTTTTCAGGGGAATCATCTGGTTCCCCAGTTGTAGACCTGCTTTGCGACTTTCAAATACACGAAGGTTTCGGTAGATGTCACTCCGGGCAGTGTCCGGATCTTTGAATTGAGTAGGGCAATGAGATCGTCATCGTTCTCACAAACCACCTCAACCAAAATGTCAAAACTTCCTGCGGTCATCACCACATAGTCAACCTCTGGCATTTCGGCCAATAATTCAGAGATTTCTCGAGTGTCTCCGCCGCACCTAACGCCAATCATGGCTTGTCTGTAGAAACCCAGCTGCATTGGGTCGGTGACTGCGACAACTTGCATCACTCCCGACTCGGTAAGTTTCTGAACGCGTTGACGAACTGCGGCTTCTGATAGCCCCACAGCCTTGCCAATCTCCGAGTATGAGCGACGACCGTCAAGCTGAAGTTGTTCGATGATCAACTTTGATACATCGTCCAGCTGACTAGATTTAGTGCGTGCAACCCTAGACATGCTTCGATTTTGTCAGTGAAAGTGCCATTTAGCAAATGAATCCGAAGGTGATTTGCTATTTAGGCACTGAAATGAAAGCAAATGACGTTAATTTGCTTCGGAATGCGGATTAGACTCACAATAGGACCACCCACTCGAAGGAGAGCTACGCGATGTCGGTTCGCAAACTAAAAAACTTTGTCAACGGCGAGTACGTTGAGGCCAAGTCTGGCGAGACCAGTGATGTAATCAACCCTGCGACCGGGCAGGTTTATGCGACAGCCCCGGTTTCATCGGCGGTCGATGTGGATGCAGCCTATAAGGCGGCCGAGGCGGGCTTTGAGGAGTGGAGCCAGTTCACTCCCGGAGAGAGGCAGCTTGCGCTGTTCCGCATCGCAGATGCACTCGAGGCGCGAGCCGAAGAAGCAGCGGATGTTGAATCGGAGAACACCGGCAAACCTCGAAGCACGCTAGTTGAATACGAGATGGCCCCATCCGTGGACCAGATTCGGTTCTTCGCCGGTGCGGCTAGAAACCTTGAAGGCAAGTCGGCAGGGGAGTATGCCCGAGACCACACCTCGTGGATCCGACGAGAGCCAATTGGTGTCATCGGGCAGGTAACCCCCTGGAACTACCCGCTCAACATGGCCGTCTGGAAATTTGCCCCGGCAATCGCGGCGGGAAATGCGGTCGTCATCAAACCTTCAGATACCACGCCAGCTTCTACACTCTTGCTAGCTGAGATTGCAAGCGAGTTCTTGCCTAAGGGCGTATTCAATGTAGTCGCGGGAACACGCGACACCGGCCGCGCAATGATCGAAAACACGATTCCTCAGATGGTTTCGATAACCGGATCGGTTCGCGCAGGTATGGAGGTGGCCAAGTCGGCCGCAACCGATCTAAAGCGCGTTCACCTAGAACTCGGCGGCAAGGCCCCAGTGATCGTTTTCGAGGACGCCGACCTGCAAAAGTCCGCTGCCCAAATCGCTATTGCGGGCTACTTCAATGCAGGACAAGACTGCACCGCTGCAACTCGCATCCTGGTTCATGAATCTGTGCATGATGAATTCATTGCGTTGCTCGTTGCCGAAGTAAAGGCAAATGCCATAACTGGTGACCCAAGCCGAGAAGACATCTTGTTTGGTCCGGTGAACAATGCCGGTCAGCTCGAGCGGGTCCAGGGGTTCATCGATCGACTTCCAGACCACGCTCGAATCGAGGTTGGCGGAAAGCGCATCGGTGACGTTGGTTACTTCCATGAGGCCACAGTGCTTTCTGGTTTGAAGCAGACGGATGAACACATCCAGAGCGAAATTTTTGGACCCGTGACGACCGTTCAAAAATTCAAGGATGACGCCGAGGCGATGCGTTGGGCAAACGACGTGCAATACGGCCTGGCCTCATCAGTCTGGACTCAGAACCACACACGTGCCATGCGATTCTCGAAGGGTTTGAACTTCGGTTGTGTCTGGATCAATACGCACATTCCATTGGCTGCCGAGATGCCGCACGGTGGTTTCCGCCACTCGGGTTACGGCAAAGATCTCTCCCAGTATGGATTCGAGGACTACACGCGCATTAAGCACGTCATGTCATACATCGGAGATTAGGTTTTCTCCACAAGATTCGGAGTTTGGGTCATCGGCATAGTTCCGGTGACCCATTCTTAATTCATGCAAGGTCTTTGGTTTCTTCCGTCGCTTATTTTTGGTGCCGTTCAAGGTTTCACCACTGGCAGTTGGCAAATGTTGGCCTTTTCAGCCTTGAGTCTGGGTGTCTGGCCCTTGAGCCGCTTGGCCCAAAGGCTCAGAGAATTTCCCACGGATGGCCCGGTGAGTTTCGACGGCAAAGATGTCTGGATCGGTGAACATCGTCTTCCGCGAAGAGAAATATTCTGGCGCAAGAATTGGCACCAGGTTGTCTGGGACGGCCTATCGGCGCAAAGGCAAGACCTGCCGCGCGCGCTCGCAAAGGCCAAAGAAATCGGATTCCGTGGGATCCGGCCAACCTCAGTTTGGTTGGGGGTGGAAGGAGACGGAGTCTTCGATTTTTGCCTAAGTGAAGCCGGCCCGCATTTGCTTATTGTGGGTGCTACCGGCACCGGGAAAAGTGAGCTTCTGCGACTTTTGGTTTCTGGCTGGCTCAGCCAACCGGAGCCACTCGAGCTGACTTTGATCGATTTCAAGGGTGGCGCCACCATGGCCAGGTTTGCCAGGCACCCGAAAGTGGTTGCGCTAGCGACCGACCTGGCGACAACGGAAGTTGTGAATATCGCTAAGACTCTGGAAGGCAATCTGGCAGACCGGCAGCGACTGCTCGCAGAGGGCGGGGCGGCCAACATTGAAGAATACGTGAAAAATGTGGCGCGACTCTCTCGTCACATTATCGTGATCGACGAGCTGGGGGAGTTACTTAGGCAAAATCCGGTTTTGGCGGTTGTCCTGGAGCAGGTTGCCGCCCGAGGACGATCGCTTGGAATGCACCTTGTCGCTGCAAATCAATCGCTATCGGGTGTCTCTCGCGGTCTACTTGTGAATCTTCGCGCAAGAATTGCAATGGGTGAAATGGATCCGATTGATTTGAGTCAACTCGGCTTTCGGCTGAGAACCAAACCGCAGATTTTGCCAGCCGAATGGCGTGCGGCAAGGCTCAAAACAGGTGAGGGTTTTGAGCTCAATTTTCAGTTCCCGGTTGGCTTTTAAAAAAAAGTTCTCGCTAGGGGCATTTTCGGTCGGAAGTGCCTCGCATTTGTGGCAGGATTTCACATAGATGCGCACGAAGTGTGCTCTGGTTTTATTGGTCGGGCGTGTGCCCAAATCGATGAAGGAGACGGGCAATGAACAAGCCACTTCCAGAAGACCCAATGATGCGCGACCTAATCAAAATGGCTCGCCGTCACCAGATGACACGCAGAACGGCTCTTGCCGGCGCGTCGGTAACCGCAGCGGCGCTTGCACTTGCTGCCTGTTCGCCTGGTGGAGGGGCCGCCAAGAAGAAGCTGACAGCCGCTAAGGACTTGTCGGCATCGGACCCAAACATGATTTGGTCTAACTGGTCTCTTTACATCGACGTAGACAAGAAGGGTGCCCACCCTACCCTCGACCGCTTTAAGGCTGAACAGGGAATCACCGTCGAGTACCGCGAAGATTACGACGACAATGACACGTACTATGCCAAAGTCAAGGATCAGTTAGCGCTCGGCCAGGACATCGGAGCCGACCTAGTCTGCCCAACATCTTGGATGGCAGCTCGCTGGATCAATCTGGGCTACACCCAGACTTTCGACGACAAAGTCTTGGTGAATAAAAAGAATATTCAGCCTGCCTATCTAGGTGTTGCTTACGACCCGAAGCGCGAGCAGTCGCTCCCTTACCAGGGCATTTTGGGTGGAATCGCATACAACAAGAAGGCCTACAAGGCCGCAACGGGCAAGGTGGCTCCGGCAACTCTTGAAGACCTATGGAACCCGTCGCTCAAGGGTCGCGTTGGAGTCCTATCGGAGATGCGCGATACCGTCGGTCTGATTCTTATGAGTCAGGGAATCGACATCACCAGCGACAAGAGTCTGACCTCGGATGCCTTCAACAACGCCATCGCCTTTCTGCAGAAGCAGGTTGACAGCGGCCAGATCGCCAAAATCAAGGGCAACAGCTATAAGGAAGACCTAGTGAATGGCGACACCATCGCGGCGATTGCCTGGTCGGGTGACATAGTTCAGCTAAACACCGAGGCTGGTTCGGATGTTTATGGTTTCGTCATTCCTGAATCTGGATCGACCATCGCGGCAGACTGCTTCGTTATTCCAATGGGGGCTTCTCACAAGACCAATGCGGAAAAATTGATCAACTTTTACTATGACCCAGCGAACGCTGCCGAGTTGGCAAACTATGTCAACTACATCACCCCGGTGGTCGGCGCTCGCGAAATTGCTTTGAAGAAGTATCCGCAGGCTGCAAATAACGAGCTCATTTTCCCAACCGAAAAGACTCTAAAGAACACTCAGGCTTTCCGCTCGCTAACCGGGCAAGAAGAGCTTGACTTCGCGACCGCCTTCCAGGCAGTAAAGCTTGGTGGCTAGGTTGGCACAGGAATTCATCGCTCGAGGCGCTGACCTCGAGTTAGTTGGCATCCGCAAGGAATTCCCCGGCTTCACCGCAATCGAGAACCTTGATCTGCACATTCCCGCAGGTGAGTTTTTTGCTCTCCTCGGGCCTTCTGGCTGCGGTAAGACTACGACTTTGCGTTTGGTTGCTGGCCTAGACGAGCCAACCAAGGGCAAAATTTTAATTGGTGGCAAGGATGTAACTGCCACTAAGCCTCACGAACGCCCAGTGAATACCGTGTTCCAGAGCTACGCACTTTTCCCACACATGTCGGTTCTTGAGAACGTTGCGTTTGGCTTGAAACAGCGCAAAATCGAAGATCCGATGACTAAAGCTGTTGCAGCTCTTGAGCTTGTTGAGCTTGGACATCTTGCACAGCGCCGCCCTCAGCAACTCTCTGGTGGTCAGCAGCAGCGTGTAGCCTTGGCCCGCGCGCTAGTCAACCGGCCTTCGCTTTTGCTTCTCGATGAGCCACTCGGAGCCCTCGACCTAAAGCTTCGTCGTCAAATGCAGATTGAACTCAAGGCGATTCAGATGGAAGTCGGCCTGACCTTCCTGCACGTTACTCACGACCAAGAAGAAGCCATGGACATGGCAGACACCGTTGCAGTTATGAACAAGGGTCGCATCGAACAGATGGGTGCCCCTGAGAAGCTTTATGACCGTCCACACACCGTGTTTGTCTCAAAGTTCCTTGGCCAATCGAACCTTTTCGTCGGTGAGGTTGCCGAGTCCAACGGCACATCAATCAGTATCAACGTTTCGGGTAACAAAATTACCGTTCCTACCGAGCGGGCAGAAAAGCACACGGGCACAATCGCAGTTGGTGTTCGGCCTGAAAAGGCAAACTTCCATGAGGTCGAGCCGAGTGTTCAGCCCGGAGTAAACCTCATTGGTCCTGGTGAAATCATTGACATCCGCTTCACTGGCGTGAGTAACCAATATTTGATTGAGGTTCCTGGCGTTGGAGAGGTAACGGTATTCGCGCAGAACGTAGGCAAGAGCCCGGTTACCGAGCTTGGCGCGAAGGTTTGGGTCAGTTGGAAGGTCGAGCACACCTTCGGCCTTAGCGACTTGCCGGCAAACTCAGCCACCGAGTCAATCTCGGTGATCTAATGGCTTTTGCAGCATTTGGCCACGGAGGTGGCGGTGGTGCGGCAGCACCGGCAACACCAACGAAAAAGAGCAAGGTAGCGCTGTTCCTGCTACTGCCAGGCTTGATTTACCTCGGTCTTTTCTTCATGACACCCTTGATCTCTTTGATCATCACCTCGCTTGAAGTTCCGGATGGTAGCGGCGTTATGGGTAGCTATGCATACGGGTTTGCAATTGAAAACTATGGCAAGGTCGTAACCGAGTTCTGGCCGCAGATCTCTCATTCATTTGGATATGCACTAATCGCGACCGTAGCGGCTCTATTGATTAGCTATCCGCTGGCTTATTTCATTGGGGTCAAGGCTCGCCGGTTCCCATTGATTCAAGGGCTGATGTTGACCCTAGTGATCGCCCCATTCTTTATTAGCTTTTTGCTTCGCACATTTGCTTGGAAGCAGATCTTTTCCAATGACTCGGTTGCTGTTCAGTTTCTGCAGCAGGTGGGCATCCTTGGGCCGCACGACTATCTCGTCGGAACCCCATTCATGGTTATTTTTGGTCTGACTTACAACTTCATTCCGTTCATGACACTGCCGCTTTACAGCATCCTTGAACGACTTGATATCCGACTTCTTGAGGCAGGGTCTGACCTATACGCGACCCCTGCAACAACATTCCGCAAAATTACCTTGCCTCTGACCGCTCCTGGAATCATCTCGGGAACTCTGCTCACCTTCATCCCGATCGCTGGTGATTATGTGAATGCCTCTGGTGACTTTCTCGGTGGCACCAAGACCGCGATGATCGGTAACGTCGTTGAATCTCGATTCCTAGTACTAAATGACTATCCGACTGCTTCGGCCCTTTCTGTCTTGCTGATGGGTGTAATTCTCTTGCTGGTGGGCTTCTACGCAAAGCGAAGCGGAACGGAGGACCTACTGTGAGACGCTTGAGTCTAGGCAAGTATGCCCTTCCCGTTTATTCGGTTATCGCCATCATCTACTTGATGATTCCAATCGCTTACACCTTTGTTTTCTCATTCAACAACTCACTGAAGACCAACCTGATTTGGCGAGGATTCACTTTCGATAAGTGGATCAACGTATGCCAGCAGCAGGGCGTGTGTGAGGCATTCGGTAATTCGATTTTGATTGGCGTCGTGTCAACGGTTTTGGCCACCACTCTCGGCACCATGATTGCGATTGCCCTCGTTCGCTATCGCTTCAAGTTTCGCTCGTTTGTTAGCCTCCTGATTTTCTTGCCGATGGCGACTCCCGAGGTTGTTCTTGGAGCAGGTCTTGCGTCGCAGTTCTTCAGCATGGGCGCAGCGAAGGGCATAGGCACCATCATCATTGCTCACGTAATGTTCTGTATGTCATTCGTGGTCGTCACGGTCAAGGCTCGCGTCGCCTCCCTAGACCCGGCACTTGAGGAAGCTGGCCGCGATTTATACGGCTCTCCGGCGCAGGTTTTCTGGAAGATTACTTTCCCACTTTTGATGCCGGGTATCTTGTCAGCGGCTTTGCTTTCGTTCGCTCTGAGCTTCGATGACTTCATCATCACAAACTTCAACTCTGGCCCGGCAATGACTTTTCCAAAGTATGTCTACACCGCCGCAGCGCGTGGCATCCCGGCTGAGGCAAATGTCGTCGGTTCAGGCGTATTCTTACTCGCTATTGCAATCGTTGTGACCATTCAGGTGCGTAGCTCACTTCGGTCACGTCGCCTAGCTCGCCAAGGCTAGTTCTCAGCCAAACACCAATGAAAAAGCCCCGACCAGCCGGTCGGGGCTTTTTCATTCAGTTTTTTATAGAGCTGCGATTCCAGCTTCGAGAACATCGATTGCTTCGTTTAGCAATGCATCTGAGATTGCTAGCGGTGGCAAGAAGCGGATTACGTTGTAGTAAGTTCCAGCGTTCAGAACCAAGACACCGTTGCTGTGGCAGTGTTTGACCAGTTTGTCGACTGCATCCTTGTTTGGATTCAAGGTGCCAGGTTCAACAAATTCGAGGGCCATCATGGCACCGTGACCGCGAACATCGCCGACAACTGGGTACTTTGCCTTTAGAGCCAACAGGCGGTCGCCGAGAACCTTGCCAATTTCTTGAGCGCGCTCAATGACTCCACCGGCTTCGATCTGCTTGATGACCGATAGAGCAGCTGCGGCTGCAACCGGGTTACCGCCGAAAGTGCCGCCCAAACCGCCAGGATGCGAAGCATCCATGATTTCAGCTCGACCGGTTACCGCCGAAATCGGCATGCCGCCTGCGATTCCCTTTGCGATGGTGAACAGGTCAGGCTCCCAGCCATCGAAGTGTTCGCTCGCGAACCACTTGCCGGTGCGCGCTACGCCGGCCTGAACTTCGTCGGCAATCACGATTACGCCATTGGCGTGTGCCCAGTCGCTGAGGGTCTTCAAGAAGCCCTCCGCTGGCACAATGAAACCGCCCTCACCCTGAATTGGCTCGATGACGATTGCAGCAAGATCTTCCACACCAACGCGCTTCTCGATGTAGTTGATCGAGCGCTGAGCAGCCTCAACACCGGTCATACCCTGTGGGTCACGGAATGGGTAAGACATTGGCACATGCTGGATGCTAGGTGCGGTTGGTCCGAAGCCGTTGCCATAAGGCGAGGCCTTGAAGTTCATTGTGAATGTCAGGTTGGTGCGTCCGTGATAGGCGTGGTCGAAAACGACGATGCCGTTCTTGCGGGTTGCCTTTCGGGCAATCTTCACGGCGTTTTCGACGGCTTCCGCGCCAGAGTTGAATAGAACCGACTTCTTCTTGAAGTTTCCAGGAGTGTGCTTGTTTAGCAACTCGCAAACCTCCACGTACTGCTCGTATGGGGTCAGGGTGAACAAGGTGTGGGTCAACTGAGCGACTTGGTCTTGGACAGCCTTCACAACGCCAGCATTGGTGTGGCCGATAGTGGTTACACCGATTCCCGAACCGAGGTCAATCAGGTGATTACCATCGGCATCGACGATGATCGCACCGTGTGCCTTTTCGACATAAATTGGGAGTGCGGCGCCCGCTCCGGCGGATACCGCATCCAGACGTCGCTTATGTATTGCTTGCGACTTAGGACCAGGGATTGCAGTGACAACTTTGCGCTCTTGCGCGACCGTAAATTCGCTCATGTTTTCCAGTCTAAGCCTCATAAAACCGGTTCAGGCAACACGACCTGAAACTCCCAGCAAAGTGGCAAGATTGAAGCATGCGTCGCATCATTATTCTCGGGTCTACCGGGTCAATTGGAACCCAGGCCCTCGAGGTCATCGAAGCAAATCCCGATCGATTTCAAGTGGTGGGTTTGGCTGCCGGAGCAAATCGAGAACTTCTACTTGAACAGGCCGCAAAATTCGGCGTCAAGGATGCCGTTCAGGGCGCCGAAGCGGCTACGCGAATGGTTGAGGACATCGAAGCCGATGTTGTGATCAACGGCATAACCGGCTCAATCGGTTTAGCGCCTACCTTGGCCACTCTCAATTCCGGCAAAACTCTTGCACTGGCTAATAAGGAATCGCTGATTGTCGGCGGTCGCCTGGTCACCAAAGCGGCGAAACCTGGCCAGATTGTTCCAGTGGACAGCGAGCACTCGGCACTGGCTCAGTGCCTTTTAGGTGGTTCGGCTCAAGAGGTGAGCAAGCTGATTTTGACTGCTTCTGGAGGACCGTTTCGAGGATGGTCGCGCGAACAGTTGGAGGGTGTAACCCCGGCCCAGGCGCTGGCGCACCCTACTTGGGTAATGGGCAAGGTAGTCACAACAAATTCGGCGACCATGGTTAATAAGGGGTTGGAGCTCATCGAGGCTCACCTCTTGTTTGACATCCCGTTTGAACGTATTGAGGTAACCGTGCATCCGCAGTCTGTCGTGCACTCCATGGTCGAGTTTGTTGACGGTTCAGTCCTCGCCCAATGTTCACCGCCAGACATGAAACTGCCTATCGCATTAGGCATGTCGTGGCCCGAGCGGGTGCCCAATGTGGCTTCGGCTTGTGATTGGACCAAGGCGGCGACCTGGACGTTCGAACCGCTCAATGAGAGCGTTTTTGGTGCGGTGCGATTGGCGCGCCAAGTTGGTTCTGCCGGCTTAACCTACCCCGCCGTCTATAACGCTGCAAATGAGCAAGCCGTTGAAGCTTTCCATTCCGGATGGATCGGCTTCAATCAAATTGTTGAACTGGTTCAGCGAGTCGTGGATGCTCACGAGCCCGACTCAGAATTATCGCTTGAGGGAGTTTTGCGCGCTGAACTTTGGGCCCGCGACCGAGCCAATGCTCAAATTGCGAAAGCCTGCTAGTAAGTTGACCAGAAGAACGGCCTTCAGATAAATGTCAGCATCAATCGTTATGGTTTAGACGTGAACGAATCCTTGCTCTACATCCTTGGAATCCTGATTGTTGCCCTAGGCATCGGGTTTTCGATTGGTTGGCATGAGCTCGGCCACCTGATTCCAGCCAAACTCTTTGGTGTGAAGGTTCCGAAATACATGATTGGCTTCGGACCGACCATTTTTTCAAAGCGCATTGGCGAAACCGAATACGGTCTGAAGTTGATTCCGCTTGGTGGCTACATCGCGATGATTGGAATGTACCCGCCTTCAAAGGGCGGAAAGGAGCCTCAAAAGCGCGGCTTTTTCCAGGATATGATCCGCTCTGCTCGGGTTGCGCATTCCGAATTTGCCGGGCCCGGCGATCAAAATCGAATGTTCTATCAGCTTGCAATCTGGAAGCGCATGGTCATTATGTTTGGTGGCCCAGCAATGAATTTGATTCTAGGAACCATTTTGCTCACCATCACTCTCAGCGGCATCGGGGTAAGTCAGACTTCAACCACCATCAACACGGTTTCACCATGTGTTCCTGTGAGCTTGGAAATGACTTGCGGCCCGAACGACCCGGCCTCACCCGCGGCTTTGGCCGGTTTGAAATCTGGAGATAAAATCCTGGCAATCAATGGCGTCGAGATTTCTACCTGGGCTGTGTCAGCCAACCTACTAAAAGCTGATGTGCCTAACAACATTGAGGTGCTGAAGGTCGGCGGTAAAAAAATCGACATCCGGCTTACTCCGGTCTCGGCACTAAGACCAGTCATCGAAAATGGGGCTATCAAGATCGATGCCAATGGCAAGCAAGTTTTGGCCTCCAAGCCAGTTCTCGGCATTATTTTGGCGAGCGAAACCAGGCCGCTCTCACTCGGTGAGTCGCTTGCTGCGTCAGGGCAATCAATCGCTCAGGTCGGTCAGATGATCTTTCACCTTCCAGAGCAGGTTGCCTCGGTGGGTCAATCCACCTTTGGCAATGCCAAGCGCAAGGCCGATGGTCCTGTTTCGGTTATCGGTATCGGCCAAATAGCCGGCGAAGTTGCAAGCAACTCCAGCGCGACCCTACTCCAGAAGATTCAAAGCGAGCTTGGAATTTTGGCCTCCTTGAATTTTGCGCTTTTTGCTTTCAACATGTTGCCTCTCCTTCCGCTCGACGGTGGTCATGTCGCCGGTGGAATTTACGAGGCGATCAAGAAGGGCATCTTCCGAATTCTCAGGAAACCAAACCCTGGCCCAGCAGACACCGCACTGTTGATGCCACTAACTTGGGTGGTCTTCATCCTCCTCATGGCGATGAGCGCGCTCATAATCATCGCCGACGTGGTCAATCCAATCTCGTTCTAAGCGGAATGCCAGAGCCTATCAATCGCTTTAGGATTGTTGAACAGCAAATCGAAAGAGGGCGACTCCAGTGGCTGCAGTGAACTTAGGTCTACCAAAGACACCACCTCCAACCCTTGCGCCTCGACGCAAGTCTCGCCAGATTATGGTCGGCAAGGTTGCGGTGGGCGGAGACGCTCCGGTGTCAGTGCAATCTATGTGCACGACTAAAACCACTGATGTGAACGCCACACTTCAGCAGATCGCCGAACTGACGGCATCTGGTTGCGACATCGTTCGCGTAGCCGTGCCAACCGAAGAAGATGCTGATCGTCTTCAGCTGATCGCTCGAAAGTCCCAAATTCCCGTGATTGCAGACATTCACTTTCAGCCAAAGTATGTTTTCGCGGCCATCGATGCCGGCTGCGGCGCGGTCCGCGTCAACCCCGGCAACATCCGTCAGTTCGACGACAAGGTCGGCGAAATTGCCAGGGCCGCAAAGGATGCGGGAGTCTCGATTCGAATCGGTGTAAACGCCGGTTCTTTGGACCCACGTCTACTTCAGAAATATGGCAAAGCCACCGCTGAGGCGCTTGTTGAGTCGGCCGTTTGGGAAGCATCTCTTTTTGAAGAACACGACTTCCATGACTTTAAGATTTCGGTCAAGCACAACGACCCCGTCGTTATGGTCAAGGCCTACGAGATGCTCGCAGAGCGAGGTGACTGGCCACTTCACCTCGGTGTAACCGAGGCAGGCCCTGCATTCCAAGGAACTATCAAGTCATCTGTCGCTTTTGGAGCATTGCTTTCGAAGGGAATTGGTGACACCATCCGTGTTTCACTTTCGGCACCCCCTGTGGAAGAAATCAAGGTTGGTTCACAGATTCTTGAATCACTAAACCTTCGCCCGCGCAAGCTCGAAATTGTCAGCTGCCCGAGCTGTGGACGTGCACAGGTTGATGTTTACCAGCTGGCTAATGACGTTACTGCGGGCCTAGAGAAGTTGACCGTGCCATTGCGTGTTGCCGTGATGGGCTGTGTCGTGAACGGCCCTGGCGAGGCGCGCGAGGCTGACCTCGGCGTGGCCTCGGGCAATGGCAAGGGTCAGATTTTTGTGAAGGGCGAGGTCATTAAGACTGTGCCCGAGAGCGAAATCGTGGCAACTCTAATTGAAGAAGCAAACCGTTTGGCAGCTGAAATGGACCCGACTCTAGTTGGTAGCCCACAGGTGGTCGTCGCTCAGAAGTAGAATGGCATCATGCCAATCCGCTTATCAAACCTGTTCCTACGCACGCTCCGCGAAGATCCAAACGAGGCCGAGGTCGAAAGCCACAAGCTCTTGCTTCGAGCTGGCTACATCCGCCGTGCTGGGGCAGGTCTCTACACCTGGCTTCCTCTAGGTTTGGCTGTGAAAGCAAAGATCGAACAGGTCGTTCGCGAAGAGATGGCCACCGCGGGTGCCCAAGAAGTCTTCTTTCCTGCGCTTTTGCCACGTGAACCTTTCGAGGCCACTGGTCGTTGGACAGAATATGGCGATAACCTATTCCGTCTCCAGGACCGCAAAAAGGCAGACTATTTGCTTGCGCCAACGCATGAGGAGATGTTCACACTCCTGGTGAAGGATCTTTATTCTTCTTACAAGGACCTGCCGGTTGCCCTGTATCAGATCCAGAACAAGTACCGAGATGAGGCTCGCCCTCGCGCAGGTCTACTGCGTGGACGTGAGTTCGTGATGAAAGACGCCTACAGCTTCGATGTCACGGATGAGGGTCTCGCCAACGCCTATCAAGCTCAGCGTGATGCCTACGAGCGCATTTTTACCCGATTGGGAGTCGACTACGTAATCGTAAAGGCAGACGCTGGTGCGATGGGCGGTTCGGCTTCCGAGGAATTCCTATCACCAAGTCCAATCGGTGAAGATACTTTCGTGCGCTCCCCGGGTGGCTACGCAGCCAACGTTGAAGCCGTAACCACCGTTGCGCCACCAAAGATTTCGATCGAAGGCCAGGCTGCCGCCGACATTCTCGTGACCCCACAGTGCTCGAACATCAAGCGCATCGTTGCCTGGGCTAACGAAAACGTCAAGCGCGAAGATGGCCAACAGTGGACCGCGGCACACACCCTTAAGAACAACGTGATGGCGCTGGTTTCACCAGAGGGAAAGCGCGAGCTCGTCATCGTGGGTCTACCTGGTGACCGTGAAGTCGATGTAAAGCGTGCCGAGGCGGCATTCTCACCTAATGAAATCGAGCAGGCGAACGACGAAGACTTCGCCAAGCACCCCGAGCTCATCAAGGGTTACATCGGTCCGGTCAAGGATGGCAAGGCCATGCTCGGTCTCGCGGGCACCAGTAAGATCCGCTATCTTCTTGACCCTCGCATTGTTGAGGGTTCAGCTTGGCTTACCGGTGCAAACGTTTCTGAGCAGCACGTGTTCGGTCTAGTTGCAGGCCGCGATTTCACCGCGGACGGCGTGGTCGACATCGCCGAGGTTCGCGTTGGAGACGAAGCCCCAGACGGTTCAGGACCCTTAGAACTTGCACGTGGCATCGAAATCGGCCACGTATTCCAACTGGGCCGCAAATACGCGGAAGCCCTAGACCTTAAGGTGCTCGACGAGAACGGCAAACTGGTCACCGTGACTATGGGTTCATACGGCATCGGAATCACCCGCATGATTGCGGTTTTGGCCGAAGCCAACCACGACGGCAAGGGTTTGATTTGGCCTGAAGCGGTCTCACCTGCCGACATCTACATCGTGGCTGCGGGCAAGGATGAAGTTGTTTACGAAACTGCTGAGAAGCTAGCGCTCGAGCTAGAAGCAAAGGGTAAGACCATCATCCTGGATGACCGCCAAAAAGTCAGCCCCGGCGTCAAGTTTGGTGATGCCGAGCTTATCGGTGTGCCGAATATCGTCATCGTTGGCAAGGGGCTTGAACAGGGTGAAGTCGACTTGTGGGATCGCCGCTCTGGTGAGCGACGTCCAGTCAAGGTAGAATCGGCTCTGGCTGAATTGCTTTAAACCTTTGCGGTTTCGCAGCTTTTCACTAAATTGACAACTAACTAGCGGCCTGGAGGCATTTCATGGACATCGACCTGAGCGTACTTAAGTTCATCGAGCGAGAGAAAGAAATTCCTTTTGGCGAGCTCGTTTCAATCATCGAGGCCGCGATTCTTGCCGCCTACCAGAAGCACGTGGGCAACTCTGACCCTGCTCGTGCAGAGTTAAGTAAGTCCACTGGCCACGTCAACATTTTCGCTCCGATCCTGGATGCAGATGGCGTAAAGACTGGCGAGACAGAAGTTACTCCTGAAAACTTTGGTCGCGTTGCCGCTGCCGCTGCGAAGCAGGTCATTTTCAATCGCCTGCGCGAGATCAACGACGAAAGCCTGTTCGGTGAATTCTCTGGCAAGGAAGGCGACATTGTCGCCGGTACCATCCAGCAGGGTCAGAAGTCATACATGGTCTATGTAAACCTCGGTACCATCGAGGCCATCATGCCTCCAGAAGAGCAGGTTCCGGGTGAGGACTACTCGCACGGCAAGCGCATCCGCGTTTTCGTAACCGCTGTAAACCGTGGCACCAAGGGGCCGCAGGTCACCGTTTCTCGAACCCACCCATCTTTGGTTCGCAAGTTGTTTGCGATGGAAGTCCCTGAAATCGCAAGCGGCGTCGTCGAGATCGTTTCACTCGCTCGCGAGGCGGGCCACCGCACCAAGATTGCAGTTCGCGCACACGAAGCCGGTGTTAACGCCAAGGGCTCTTGCATCGGCGAGCTGGGTCAGCGTGTTCGTGCGGTCCAAACCGAACTGAATGACGAGAAGATCGACATCGTTGACTACAGCGATGACCTGCCGACCTACGTAGCACAGGCCCTTTCGCCTGCCAAGGTATCGAGTTCATACATGCTTGATGCGGCCACCAAATCGGTTCGAGTTTTGGTTCCAGACTTCCAGCTCTCACTTGCCATCGGCAAGGAAGGCCAGAATGCGCGGCTAGCCGCAAAGCTAACTGGGGCGAAGATTGATATTCAGCCTGACAGCATCTTGGATGGCGACTAGGCTCTAGCCCTTTCAATTTCTAGGGGTTAGAATGGAACGAACTTGTGTTGGTTGTCGCCAGCAATCCGACCGTGCAAATCTCTTGCGCATCGTTGAAGAATCAATGATCTTGATTCTCGATGAGCGAAAGTCGTTGCCCGGGAGGGGAGCCTGGATTCACCCAGCACAGGAATGTTTAGAGTTAGCAATCACTCGGAGAGCATTCATCCGGGCTTTGAAACTTTCAGGTCAACCAGATTCATCTGGATTGAACTTCACTAAAGAACAGGCAGAAACGATGTTGGCAAACAAATGAGTAACTCGAAATGAGTACCCAACAGCTTTAACGGCCTGCCCTGTCTAGGGGAGGCCCCAGACAGGAGAAACAAAAGTGGCGTTACCACGCGTGTACGACATTGCTAAAGAACTAGGAATCGATTCCAAGGTTGCTTTGGCCAAACTTCAAGAACTCGGTGAGTTCGTCAAGAGCGGTTCATCGACCATCGCTCCGCCAGTTGCTAAAAAGCTTCGTGAGGCATTCCCAGACGCAAAGCCAGTAGTTGTCGAGCCTAAGGCTGCACCTGCCGCTCCAGCACCGGCCGCGCCTGTGGCAGCAGCTCCGGCTGCGCCAGCCGCACCGGCCCCGGCCGCGCCAAGCTCACCGGCTGCGCCGGCTGCAAGGCCCGCAACCGCTGCAGCGCCTGCCGCCCCATCGGCTCCGGCTGGTCCGTCCGCACCTAAGGCGGCAACGCCAGCTCCTGCAACTCCGGCTGCCTCGGCAGCACCGAGTGCAGCAACTCCAGGCATTCCTCGTCCGGGTAACAACCCGTTCGCCGCCGCTCAGGGCATGGGCATTCCTCGCCCAATCAGTCGCCCTGGCAATAATCCTTTCGCTCCATCCCAGGGAATGGGTCGCCCAGGCGGACCACGTCCTGCAGGTGGCGCTGGTCGCCCAGGTGGGCCAGGTCGCCCAGGTGGCGCTCCTGGCGCCGGTGGCGCAGCTCGCCCAGGTGGTTTCTCTGGCGGACCCCGTCCAGCAGGAGCAGGCTTTGCTCGTCCAGGCGGCGGCGCTCCAGGTGCTGCACCGGGTGCTGCTCCAGGCGGCTTCACTCGTCCAGGTGGTGGCCCAGGTGGTGGCCGCGGCCGTGGTGTTGGCGGCGGAACCGCCGGTGCTTTCGGTAAGGGCGGCGCACGCGGTCAGAGCAAGGCTCGTAAGTCAAAGCGTGCAAAGCGCGAAGAGTTCGAACAGCGCAGCAATGCGCCATCGCTTGGTGGCGCTCTAGTTCCTCGCGGTGACGGTTCAACCGTCATTCGCTTGCGTCGCGGTTCGTCCATCCAAGACTTTGCAGACAAGATTGACACCAATGCTGGCCAGCTGATCACCGTGCTGTTCCACCTGGGACAAATGGCGACTGCCACCGCCTCGCTAGATGAAGACACCTTCCAGATTCTCGGCGAGGAGCTCGGCTACAAGATCGAGGTTGTCTCTCCTGAGGACGAAGAGCGCGAGCTATTCGAGGGCTTCGGTCTAGACATCGACACCGATTATGACGATGAAGAAGGCGACCTTGTTGCTCGTCCTCCAGTTGTCACCGTTATGGGCCACGTTGACCACGGTAAAACCCGTTTGCTTGACTCGATCCGAAACTCAAACGTGATTGCAGGCGAAGCCGGTGGAATCACCCAGCACATCGGTGCCTACCAGGTTCACGTCCAGCACGATGGTGTTGAGCGCGCAATCACCTTCATCGACACCCCAGGTCACGAGGCGTTCACCGCTATGCGTGCTCGTGGTGCTCAGGTCACTGACCTTGCCATCCTTGTGGTCGCAGCAGATGACGGCGTTATGCCTCAGACCATTGAGGCCTTGAACCACGCTCAGTCCGCAGGTGTGCCGATTGTGGTCGCGGTTAACAAGACCGATAAGGAAGGCGCCAACCCGGCCAAGATTCGTCAGCAGCTAACCGAGTTCAACCTCGTTGCTGAAGAATACGGTGGCGACGTCATGTTCGTTGACGTTTCGGCACTGACTGGTAAGGGAATCCCTGATCTTCTAGACGCAGTTCTGCTAACCGCAGACGCAGCGCTAGACATGCGCGCCAACCCAAACAAGGATGCTCGTGGTGTTGCCATTGAAGCCAACCTGGACAAGGGTCGCGGCTCGGTTGCTACCGTTCTAATCCAGTCTGGAACCCTACGTGTTGGTGACTCAATTGTTGCTGGTGCGGCTCACGGTCGTGTCCGTGCAATGTTCGATGAAAACGGTGCAACCGTTGATGAGGCATTGCCGAGCCGCCCGGTTCAGGTGCTAGGTCTGCAGTCGGTTCCTCGCGCCGGAGACACCTTTGTGGTCACCGATGACGAGCGTCAGGCTCGCCAGATTGCTGAAAAGCGTGAAGCGGCAGACCGCAACGCGCTTCTGGCCAAGACTCGCAAGCGCGTTAGCCTCGAAGACTTCACCAAGGCACTCGAAGACGGCAAGGTTGAGTCACTCAACTTGGTCATCAAGGGTGACGTTTCTGGTGCCGTTGAAGCTCTTGAAGATTCACTTCTCAAGATCGAAGTTGATGATTCAGTTCAGCTTCGCATCATCCACCGCGGTGTTGGTGCGATTACCGAGTCTGACGTCAACCTTGCAACCGTCGACAACGCAATCATCATTGGTTTCAACGTCAAGCCAGACAACAAGGCCAAGGAACGTGCCGACCGCGAGGGCGTCGACGTTCGTCAGTACTCAGTTATCTATGCTGTGCTTGACGACATCGAGAAGGCTCTCAAGGGCATGCTTAAGCCGGAGTACGAAGAGGCTCAGCTTGGCACCGCAGAGGTTCGCGAACTATTCAAGTCGTCGAAGGTTGGAACCATTGCTGGTTCGATCGTTCGTTCAGGCTCGATCCGACGCAACTCGCTCGCTCGCGTTCTGCGCGACGGCAAGGTCATCGCTGACAACCTCAAGATCGAATCGCTCAAGCGCTTCAAGGATGATGCCACCGAAGTCAAGACTGACTTTGAGTGTGGTATCGGCCTTCAAGGCTTCAACGACCTAGAACTTGAAGACATCATCGAGACCTTCGAGATGCGCGAAAAGCCACGCGTCTAAGGATTCGTAAATGGTAGATCACGCACGAGCTCGAAAGCTCGCCGAACGCATAAAGGTGTTGGTGGCAGAGGCGCTAGAACGCGCCGTGAAGGACCCAGATTTGGGTTTTGTCACCATCACCGAGGTCAAGGTAACCCCTGACCTTCAGCACGCCAGCATTTTTTACACCGTGTATGGCACCCCTGCCGAGAAGAAGCGCTCAGCAGAAATCATTGAAAAAAATCGTGGTTTGGTTCGTCGCGAGGTTGGTCATAACCTTTCGATTCGTCTAACTCCGACGATTGAATTCATCCCGGATGAGATCCCCGAGACCGCTGCAGCAATGAACGACCTTCTGGCTGAAGCGCGCGCTCGCGATGAGCAGGTTGCCAAGTTGGCCGCCGAAGCTCACTGGGCCGGCGAGGAAAACCCGTATAAAGAGCCGCGCAAGATCGAGGATGAAGAGGAAGAAGACTAAATGTCTTCCGGCCTTGTTCTAATCGACAAGCCGTCTGGCTGGACCAGTCACGATGTGGTTGCTCGCCTTCGAAAGTTGGCGGGCACCCGTCGGGTGGGCCACGCAGGCACACTTGACCCAATGGCCACCGGTCTATTGCTAATCGGCGTAAACTCCGCCACAAAGCTGTTGACATTTTTAGTCGGCGAAAACAAGACTTACGAGGCCACGATCCGGCTCGGCGCTGCCACCATCACTGATGACAAAGAGTCTGAATTCACCGCCCTTGCGAACGCCAGTGACGTGCGTGCCCTGTCGATTTCTCGTTTGGAATCCGCCCTGGTGATGCTTCGCGGCCCGATCCAACAGGTGCCAAGCTCGGTGAGCGCAATCAAGGTTGATGGAGAACGCGCCTATGCCAAGGTTCGCTCTGGCGACGAAGTGAAACTTAAGGCTCGCCCGGTCACCATTCATCGATTTGAGATCACCGGCGAACCGCGTTTGGTCATCGATGGCGACAATACTTTCTATGACTTCGATGCGATTATCGATTGCTCATCTGGAACCTACATCCGCGCCTTGGCACGCGACCTAGGAGCCTCCCTTGGAGTCGGCGGTCACCTGACCGCGCTGCGACGTTCCAAAATCGGCAGCTATCAAATCGAACAGGCCCAGGAGCTTGAAGGGTTGAATTCAGAGAGTCTTCAAATCTTGCCAATCGAAGTGGCTGCAAGCCAGCAATTTAGGGTTCGTTCCTTGAGTGACCAAGATGTCGTTGACCTCCGTCACGGAAAGCGTCTTCGGGCAGTCGACGAAACCGAAACCGAGCCAACCGCAGGAATCGACAAGGATGGCAACCTAGTTGCGATGCTGACTAAGTCAGGGAGCGCGGCTAAGTCGCTTGTCGTCTTCGCCATCGATTCAAACGGAGATGAAGACCAATGATAGAAGCGTTTTTTCAAGTTGAGGCATGGGGTTCGTTGGCAATCGGTCTGTTGCTTTTGGGTTTTGGAGTTGCAAAGCGCAAACCAAGCCTCATCTCAATTGGTGCCCTGGCTTTCGTTCAGCTCGGGCTTATGGTCCAGCTGATCTCATCAATAATTTTGGTCACCACTGGTGCCCGCGCCAACGGTGACACTATCGAATTCTTTGCCTACATACTCGTCGCTTTCCTGGTGCCACTTGGGGCCGCCTTCTGGTCCCTAATCGAACGCACGCGCTGGTCAACTTTCGTTCTCGGCGTTGGCGCGCTAACCGTTGCCATAATGCTGGTCAGAATGCATCAAATCTGGTTCGGTTAGGCTAGGGAAATGGCAAATTCAAAGCGCTCGCTCGGCATTGGCCGACTTCTAATCGCGGCCTACGCGGTTCTGGCTCTAGCATCAACCGGTCGCGCAGGCTACGAACTTGCAGCAAAGTTCAATGAGGCTCCATTGCCATACGCGCTCTCGATGTTCTCTGCCTTGGTTTACATTGTGGCAACAATTGCTCTAGCCCGCTCGACTTATGGCTGGCGAAAGGTAGCTTATGTTGCCGTGAGTCTAGAGCTGACGGGTGTGATTCTGATTGGCGCGGCTAGCCTGATTTGGCCCGAAATCTTTACCTACAACGGCAAGTTGGTCAAGACCGTTTGGTCATTCTTCGGAATCGCTTATGGCTTCGTACCGGTTGTTCTCCCCATTCTGGGCCTCATTTGGTTAGGCAAGTCAAAGCAAAAATAATGCTCTCAATCACAGATCTAAATGCAGCACGCCAGCTAGGGCCGACTGCAGTCACCATCGGCAAATTCGATGGCATCCACCGCGGGCATCAAGCGCTCATGGATGAGCTGCTTAATTCGGCACAGAAGCACAGCTTGAAGAGTGTTTTGGTTACTTTCGACCGCCACCCGGATGCCTTACTTAACCCAACTAATCTCAAGTTGCCCCTAATTGGGCCGCATCAAAAGGCTGAGTTGGTTTCAGCTGCCGGTGTCGAGGTGTTACTGACTCTTGAATTCGATGAAGCTTTCGCGAAGCAAACCGCCGAAGATTTTGTGCTCGAAGTTCTTGTTGAGGCACTAAATGCAAAAGTCGTTGTTGTAGGTGAAGACTTCCGATTTGGGGCTGGGGGAGCGGGTGATGTTTCGCTGCTCCACGATCTCGGCCAGCGCTATGGTTTCGAGGTTCGTATCGTTCCAAGTGCCACGGAAGCGGGGCTAAAGGTTTCGACATCGGCAATCCGAGATCTGCTTGATCTTGGTGATGTAAGTAAAGCCAGTCAGTTGCTCGGGCGCACCCACACAACGGTGGGCATGATTGAGCACGGTTTGAAAATTGGAAGAACAATTGGTTTTCCTACTGCCAACATGTCACGAGATGCCGAAGGTTACCTTCCCTTAGATGGCGTATACGCAGGATGGTTAGTCGCAGACGGAATACGTTATCCGGCAGCTCATTCTGTGGGGATTAATGAAACCTTCCAGGCAGTTCCTCGGCTCGTAGAGTCACACGTGATTGACCGCAAGGGCGTTGACCTGTATGACAAAGTTGTCACTCTCGAATACGTTGAATTCATTCGAGCCTCGGCGAAGTTCGACGGAGTAGAAGCACTCGTGGACGAGATCAACCGTGACGTTGACAAGTCAAGGGTTATCTTGGGGCTATGAAGATGACTTTTGCGGAGGCCGTTAAATCGGGCATCAAGAATTATTCAAACTTCAAAGGCACTGCCACACGCACCGAGTTTTGGTATTTCTACTTGTTCACGGTGTTGTTAAACATGGTGACGACCACTATTGATAGCTTCATTTCGCCAAGTGGTTCTGGAAGCCTATCCATGTCTTCGGGCGGGCCGCTTTACACGTTTACCAACCTCGTACTGATAGTTCCCAACCTGAGTTTGGCTTTTCGTAGATTTCACGATGCCGGTTTTTCGGCAAAGTGGCTTGGGCTTTGGCTTGTCCCGATAATCGCCTTTTTTGCCGGAGGCGGTTTTCTCTTGGCGACACAGCCAAACCTGAATGTCGAGACTGCAAGCAGTGAACAGCTCTTGACTGCGATTTTGCCTTTGTTGCCGGCATTTCTTCTGGCGCTCGCAGTTGGCATTTTTCAACTGGTTGTAAACCTCAAGGCCACTAAGGGAGCGGGGCAAGGTAACCGGTACGCCGTCAAGGCTGAAGCGGAAACTAGCGCCCCTCAGTAATTTCGGCTAGACTCGACAGGTTGCCGTGTATCGGCCGCGGATAAAGAGAGCTAAGACAACCCGTCATTAGCGCCGCGCAGTTAGGAAACTGAAAGGGGAACCCACTATGGCACTAGATGCAGCAGTGAAGACCGCAATTATCAACGAGTACGCAACTCACCCAGGCGACACTGGTTCTCCAGAAGTTCAGATCGCTGTTCTAACCAAGCGAATCAAGGACCTAACCGAGCACCTAAAGG
>CANGDL010000008.1 GCA_947452675.1 Microbacteriaceae bacterium
CTAGGGATGATCTGAGCCTTGTTGTTACGAACGTCGAGGTTACCGGTGGTGTTGGTTGAAACAGAGAAGTAAACACCAGGTGAGCGAACAAGCTGCGAAACAACAACACGCTCGGTGCCGTTGATAACGAAGGTGCCCTTTTCGGTCATGACCGGGAAGTCACCCATGAAGACGGTCTGTGACTTGATTTCGCCGGTTAGGTAGTTGGTGAACTCAGCCTTGATGTAAAGCGGCTGCGTGTATGACTTGCCCTTGGTCTTGCACTCGTCAGGAGTGTATGAAGGGTCGTAGAGCTCTGGGTTGCCGAAGGCAAGGCCCATCTTTGCGTCCTGCGACGAGTTGGCTGAGTCTTCGATCGGAGAGATCTCTTCGAAGATCTCCTCTAGACCGGTCTTTGCAGACGGGCCCTCTTTCTCACGCCAAGCTGGTGCGCCGACGAGCCAGTCAAAGCTCTCGGTCTGCAGGCTTAGTAGGTCGGGAAGTTCGATCGGCTCTGGAGACTTTGCAAATGAAAGTCTCTTAGCGAGGCGGTCGTTCTTGATGGTTTTTGCGTTCTTCGCAGCCACTGTTCCTCCAAGGAATACTGCTATTAATCGATCGCGAATCGACGAATAGATGGGTGAAAAATCGCAACCTAAAACCTGTGACGCCAAAATATGCGGTCACGCGCGCAGCCAAAATATGCATGCGGGGTGTTTGGGAGCAAAGGTTCAGTCTATAACGATTGCGAAAAGGTTGTAAACATTTTTTCTGTTAAATCGCACAGAAATTCGCGAGAGGTGCTAGAAGAACAAAAACAACTTGCCGCGAAGAGTTTTTTCGAACTTTTCGAACGACCCGTCGATGGTTGCCAGGTCTCGTGCATCCATCAGCATCGAAGTGGTTCCATCCTCGAATTTAGCCAGAATGCAGGGCTCGCGGCCGGAGCTTGAGGCTTCGGTTTCGAGATTCAACCCGTAATCGGCTTTGAGGGCCAGGCCCAGGGCCCTGAACTTAGCCTTCTGCCGACTCAAGCGCTTGAAATCGCAGCCGCCCAGGCCTTTCTTGGCCAGGTGGACGCCCACGATTGAAACGGGTGTGGTCTGCATCAGCAGGAGACGATTGCGTCGTTGATCTTGTCGGCCCATCCTTGGGCGTCTTCAACGCCAATGATGATGCGGGTGTACTTGGTGCCGCGAGCATCCGAGGCCATCTTCGCGGCCAGGGTGATTTCGAGTGGGAGGCCTTGCCTGCGAGTCCAACTAACGAATGCGCGGTCGCCGGGCTGAATGAAAGTGCCGGCGATGATGACGCCCGGAAGCCCGGTGCCGATTCTCAGGCCTAGGGTTTTCCACCAGCTCTTGTCGGCTACTGCTGCGCCACGGATGGCAATGCCGTTGACAGTCAGGTCACCGTGGAATGCCGCCAACTTCTCGGATGGTGTCAATCGAATGAAGAGTTGGTCTTCGGTTAGCTCAAGTTTTGGCATATCCAAAGTTTTACACACAAACGCGCCCCCTCCGATTGGAAGGGGCGCGAATCTAAATGTGAGTTGGCAGAGGTTAAGGCTACGAACTTTCGATTTCCGAATCGTTCCGCGAATGCGGCCGGACGGCCCAAAGCGTCAAGCCCAGCACAGGAACAGTGAGTAGGATTACCGTCCACGTGATCTTCCAACCCTTGCTGAGAAATGCGGCTCGCCACAATTGGCCGAGAGTCACAAGCAGCAACGTCAAGTACGAGATCTGGATGAATGTTAGAAATGCAATCCAGCGCCAATCTTGTGCCACATCAATACCTGACTGTTCCGTTGGAGAGCACTTCAATGGAATAACTCTCCGACCAACTGGCAGGAAACCCCTGGAGAAATGGTGAAACCAACCATTGTTGGACGATTGTTCGCGATGCAGTGGAGCCCGTGTCATAACAGTTCTGGGGTTGAATCGAGAAACCTACTGCGTAATCCACCTGGCAGTAGTGTGAGCCGGTAAAACCTAGATATGGGCTCACCACCCAGACACGATTACCGTCGTAGTAAAAAGTTCCCCATTGAGTTAGTGAACTAGAAGCATGGATCGACTGCTGCCTAAAACTTTTGGACTTGACACTTCCAGCTGCAACTGCCTGGGTCAGAGCTTGAAACTCGGAAGGCGAGAGAACGCTTTGCGCCTTTGATAAAGCGCTGGCATTAACGGTTTTGGCATCCGAAATACTAGTCGTCACTCTTACCTGACAAGGCTCGCCAGCTGGGGCCACAGGGACATCTTTACTGGCTGCTGCCCAAGCCGATTCACATGCCTTGTTTTGGTAGGTCTTGCTTTCGTTTCCACCCTTGTCACTAGGTGGAATGAGAGGGCCAGCACTCGCAGCCGTTGCTGCGGCAAGCCCTGCAATTGACAGCGCGAAAATCGACGCCGCTTTGGTAAATGTTGCGTGTTTCATGAATCCCCGATTCCATTTGATTTGTATGAGATGAAATGGTTCTCCCC
This sequence comes from Microbacteriaceae bacterium, assembly GCA_947452675.1. GTDB lineage: Bacteria > Actinomycetota > Actinomycetes > Actinomycetales > Microbacteriaceae > Rhodoluna. The sequence continues at coordinate 2,469 of CANGDL010000008.1, forward strand.
CAACCAATTCATTTCGAAACCTATCCAAGGCAAGTGAAAGGCACAATCGTGCCACGGAAATTCATAGGACAGGCTTTTCTATCCGTGGCTGTGGATAACCTCTGGTTGGAGTTAGCTAAGGTCCGGGGTTCTTGGCGGTTCGGTTCGGCGCGGGCAAAGAGCTTCGAAGGTGCTGGCGATTCTCAGCAGGTTTGCGTCGCTGTAGGCGGCACCAGCAATGGTCAAGCCAAAGGGCATACCGATGTCCTCGGCCGTACCCATCGGAATAGTCACGGTTGGGATGCCAAGGTGGCGGATTGCTAGGTTTCCGGTTGCCACCCAAACACCGTTTCGCCAGGCTGAATCTGCCGAAGACTCGTTTGTGTCGGCATCGCTCGGTGCAACATCGGTGAGGGTCGGGAAGATTGCGGCTTCAAAACCACCGGCAGCTAGCCAATCCTCGAGATCTACTTTTCGAGTTTGCTCCAAAGCCTTGAGACCGGCGGCGAATAAGTCGGCCTGAGGACCTTCGAACGGATCGACAACTCCAACCTCGAGAGCCCTTGAGACATAGTCGGCAGGGTCGAAGTCGAACTCTGCGTATCGGTCTTTCAATGAGCCTGGCGGTGGTGGGAAGATCTTTGGTCCATCCACCTCAGTAATGGACTGCAGGCCTGCCTGACCGTTGGTTTTCAAGAACGAATCCCAAGACCAGATAGAGAGGTCCCAGATTTCGGCATCGAAGAACTCGGCGGGCACGATGCCACGATTGAATACGTTTGGGGCGCCTTCGCGATCTGCCTCGTAATTCGAAACAACCGGGAAGTCGGTTTCGACGATCTCGGCTCCGGCTTCGATCAAGGTCTCGCAGTAGCTGGTCCACAAAGCCAAAGCCGATGCTCGTGGTTCGATCTTCTGCCCGGTGACCGAACCCATCCCGGTTCCCGTCCCCTGCAGCGGGTCTTTGCCGATGAACATCTTTGGTGCGGCGAACTTTGTGCCGGCAAGCGGTTTTGCAGTCGATGCAACCGATGCAACGGCCTCCTCGTGAATCTCTAGAAAGCTCATTCCGTGGACAGCCGAGGTGTCCGGCAGCGCGACCCAGGGCTGCATGCGCCAAAAGTCGCCACTGGTTTCCGCATCCTCCACAACAAGGTAGTCGAGAAGTTCGGCCAGGTCGGCCATGCTTCGGGTGTGCGGGACGACGACATCCATGGTTGGCACCAACGGCCAGTTTCCGCGGGTCGAGATCATCCCGCGGGATGGGGTGTATGCGCAGAGGGCGTTGCAAGCGGCGGGCGCTCGGCCACTCGACCACGTCTCTTCGCCGAGGCCGAAGGCAGCGAAGCTAGCTGCCGTTGCCGTGCCCGAGCCGTTAGAAGAACCTGATGCGAAAGCCGAGGTCAGGAAGTTCTCGTTATAAGGCGATTCTGCGCGGCCATAGAGACCACGTTGCATTCCGCCGTTAGCCATAGGTGGCATGTTAGTCAGCCCAATGAGCACGCAACCGGCGTCGCGCAAAACTTGAATCGAAAATGCGTCGCTGGTGGCAACTAGATTTTCAAAAGCAGGCGAACCGGCGGACACGGTCATGCCCTTGACCTTGTAAGAGTCTTTCGCCGTGAACGGGATTCCATCCAATGGGCCAAGTGTCTTGCCCGCAGCGCGTCTAGCATCGGATGCCTCGGCTTCGGCGAGCGCCTGTGAATTGAGTTCAACTATCGAGTTGAGTTGAATTCCCTCTCGGTCATAAACCCGGATGCGCTCAAGATATGCCTCAACCAGTTGAACCGATGTGACACCGCCCAAACTTAGGGCCTCACGCAACTGAGCGATTGAAGCTTCGACAACCGAAAATGGCTTAGGCACAATAGCGTGCGCTTGCGTTGCCACGTTTGCCCATTTCTTCGAGTCGCGTCTGTGTCAGGCGGGTGCCGATACGGCTACATTCTATGGGAGCAGGGTGCCTGGGCGAGCGGAAGAAGCCGGTTCATCGAGGCAAAAGAAAAAGACCCCACTAATAAAAATGGGGTCTTTTCAATTCGCTGGCGGTGACGGAGGGATTTGAACCCTCGGTGCGCTTTCACGCACACTTGTTTTCGAGACAAGTACCTTCGGCCGCTCGGACACGTCACCGTGGGATAGATTACTACATCATGAGTACTGAAGGTTCTTCGAAGGCTATCGCTGCCGCGCTCGCAGCCAACATCGGCATTGCCGCTACCAAGTTTGTCGCTGCCGCCATTTCGGGTTCGGCATCTATGGTGGCCGAGGCTATCCACTCGGTCGCAGACTCGGGAAACCAGCTGCTGCTAATCGTGGGTGGCAAGCGGAGCCGTCGTGAGGCGACCGAAGCTCATCCGTTTGGTTATGGCCGCAGCCGCTACATTTATGCGTTCATGGTTTCGATCGTGTTGTTCTCGATCGGTGGTTTGTTCTCGGTAGTCGAGGGTTTGGCGAAGATCCAAGAGCCGCACAAACTTGAAGCCGCCTGGTTGCCCCTGACCGTTCTTGGCGTGTCAATCATCCTTGAAAGTTTCAGCCTTCGCACCGCGCTTAGAGAGGCAAAAAACGAGCGCGGTTCACAGAGTTTGGTTCAGTTCATTCGTCACGCAAAGTCGCCTGAATTGCCGGTGGTGATGCTCGAAGATATGGCTGCACTGCTCGGTTTGACGCTTGCGTTTGCCGGCGTTGGGCTGACGGTTTTGACGGGCAACCCGATCTTTGATGGAATCGGCACGCTGGCCATCGGTCTCTTGTTGCTAGCGGTGGCGATCATCCTCGGTGCAGAAACTTCTTCGCTTTTGATTGGCGAAGGCGCGACCGCGGGTGACACCGCAAAGATTCGCGAGGCGCTGACCGGGGCCGAAGGTGTTGGTTCGGTTATCCACATGAAGACTCTCTATTTGGGCCCCGATGAGTTGATGCTCGCCGCCAAGATTGGTGTCACTCCAACTGCTAGCGCACAGGAGATTGCCAAAGTAATCGATGCTGCAGAAGTAGCGGTTCGCAGCGTTGTGCCGGCCACCCGAGTGATTTATCTAGAACCAGACATCGCTCGCGATTACGAAATCTAAATTCGAGTTGCTTTTAGTGGCGAATGTCGGCGCCAACGAAGGCGAATGAAGCCAGCAACGGCAGGATCCAGTAGACCACCACAAAGGGAACACCGACCAGCATCGCTAACCCAAAGATCATCGCCCGCTTCACAAGCTGGCGCGTGGTCGCGCTTGTTTTGACCCAGGTATAAGAGCGGACACCCCAACGCCAGAGCAACACCGTCGAGCTAATCAGAAGGCCTAGGGCGGCAATTACCAAAAGCAAATCGGGTAGCCAACTTAGCGACCGAGGTGCAACGGGGAGCGTGACCAAAAATACACAGCCCACAATCAAAGCCAAGAGAAATAGTCGAGTTGGCCAGTTCTTTCGATTGATGTTCACTGTCATTCTCCCTTTAGTTGAGACCCAATAACTTTGCCAGGTGAGCCGGGTTGTCGGCTACCTCGTCGGCCTGCGACCATTCGGCTTCATCCCCGCTACCCCATTTGACAAGGATGACCTCGATTCCGTGCTCACGAGCACCTTCGATGTCGTGGATACGATCGCCAACCAAAACCACGCGACTAAGGTCGGCGTCAATTAGTTCTAGTTCGGCGAGTGCGTAGGTGATGACGTCGGCTTTGGTGCTTCTGGAGCCGTCGTTCGATGCGGTGCCGAGCACATCGAAGAGGTGTAAGAAATTGAAATGGTCGCCGACAATCTTCACACCCGAATAACCCTTGGATGTTGCCAGAGAATTGAATTTCCCCCGTGCTTTGCTGGCCGCGATGACCTCGAGGATGCCTTCAAATACATCGGCTTCTAGGGCCCCTCCACCCTTGAGGTAACGTTCGCGATAAATCGACTTGGCACGTTCGGCAAGGGCTCGGTCTCCCCCGCAGATTTGAATAAATGAATCCAGCAGTGGTGGACCAATGTATTGGTTGAGGTTCGCACGCTCGAGCAGGGGTAACTGGAGAGTTTCCATGGTGTGGTTGAAAGAGTTGAAAATGCCGGCACGTGAATCGATTATGGTTCCGTCGAGATCCCACAAAACCGTCGTATAGGTCAACGCTTTGCCTGAAAGAACTCGCGGATTTGCGCGGAACAGTCTTCCTGCAAGATGCCAGGGATGACTTCGACCGGCGAGCCGAGTCGGCCATCACGAAGCAGGTCGTAGAGCGAACCAGATGCCCCGACTCGCTCATCCCAGGCGCCGAATACAACCTTTGGAATTCGAGCGGCCACAATTGCTCCGGCGCACATCACGCATGGTTCGAGAGTAACTATCAACGTGCAGCCCTCAAGGCGCCAGTCTTCGAGTTTCGCCGCAGCCTCGCGAATGGCGATGATTTCGGCGTGACCGGTTGGGTCGTGGGCAATTTCACGGTTGTTGTGCGCCATGGAGATGATCTCGTGATTGTCATCGAGGATTATTGCGCCAACCGGAACATCGGTGCCCGACTTAGCTGCTTCGGCGAGAGCAATCTGCATGAGCGATTCGTAATTCATTGGCACCTCCCTGCGGTCTAGAGATTCGATTAGATTTAGCCTATGCGAGTTCACATTGCCGACCACCCACTTATCACCCACAAAATCACCGTGCTGCGCGACAAATCAACGCCGTCGCCGGTGTTCCGTCAGCTGGTCGAAGAACTCGTGACTCTTCTCGCCTACGAGGCGACTCGGGATGTTCGCGTAGACGACGTGACAGTCGAGACGCCGGTTACTACGGCCAAGGGTGTAAAGCTTTCCCGTCCACGTCCGATAGTGATCCCAGTTTTACGAGCGGGTTTGGGAATGCTCGAGGGCATGGTCAAGTTGCTGCCGACCGCCGAAGTGGGCTTTTTGGGTATCAAACGTGATGAGGAAACCCTTCAGCCTTACACCTACGCCAACCGCCTTCCAGATGACCTAACCGGTCGCCAGGTTTTTATCATCGACCCGATGCTGGCTACAGGTGGAACACTGATCGACTCAATCGACTATGTGTTTGAGCGCGGTGCCACCGAGGTGACCTGCGTTTGTTTGCTCGGCGCACCCGAGGGGCTGGCAGCGGTTGAGTCTCATGTTGCCGGCAAGGATGTCCGCATCGTTCTCGGTGCCCTGGATGAAAAACTAAACGAGCATGGCTACATCGTGCCAGGCCTAGGTGACGCAGGTGACCGGCTTTACGGCCTAGCGCAGTAGTTTCGATTTTCGCTCGGGCACTCAGAGGTCTACCTGCCCTGGAGAGGTCGAGTAGTCGGAAATGTCACCAAAATGGCGGCTTCGGCCACCTCATTTCGCCATATTTAGCCCGCTTTGCTGGTGCAAAACGCCAGCTAGCGCCTAGGTCATTTACACACGAGTATGCAAGGTCGCAGTTATCAACAATTTGCTCGGCGCAGGGTAGGCACCGTTGCCCTTGAAGTTTCAATGGACCTATGTCCTACCTCGCCTACCCACCTCGCCTTCCAGTTGAGTTTTCGGAGAGCGTTGCCCAGCTGATCACAATCACACAGAAGATCAAAAATGAAGTGGCACCGCATAAGAACGAGTTCAACGAGACACTGGCTAGGTGGGGTAGGGCATCTATACGACCCGGTCGACCGATTGATGCGCGTTCGTGCTTGCTTAGACATCAAGTGCGCCAAAGCCGTCACTGGATTGCTTTCGCTGGAGAGGAGATCTGGAGTGGAGTACTGGAAATATCTAGCGAAGAGAAGCTGGCGCTTAGCGACGATCTATTGAGAAATCTCGAGGCACTTTTCCTGGCTCTTCAGGATGGTGGCATCTGCCCGCTCACCAAGGTCACCACTCTTAAACGAAGCCTCGCGAAGCGACCCGTGATCTCGATCCGGCAACTAGCCGAGGATGCAAACGTTTCTCTTTCAACGGCAAAAAGATGGCTCGGGGCACTTCAAGCGCGAGGCATTCTGAGCAGTTTGTTGAAGGATGGTCAGCGGCAGTTCATAAATGAGGGTCTCGTCAGCATTATGGATAAATACGTTTGAGATCAAAAATAGAGGGGTCTAGAGACCCGCTTTTTGCTGGTGTAAAAAGCGCTGAAAACGGCTGGTTTGGTGCCCGAATGTGGTCCAAAAATTTGTCTTTTTGCGAGGGTTGACCTCTCCAGCGACCGGACCCAGCTGACCGGTCGCCCGTGTCTACCGCCGAATAGACTTAGGTAACAAACAGCAAGAAAGCCTCTCATTTCAGGGGCTGGGGGATAATTAACGTTCTATGTCTAACTCACACCCAGAATTTCACGCGGCCCCGCCGACCAATGTGGCCAGGGGCTTTGCGCTGTACGTGGGTGTTGATGAGGCCACCGCCCAGGCAGCCGGCACCACCCTAGCCGAGCTTGTGACTGCCCTGCGCGCCAAGGTCGCCGAGCTTGTACCGGCCGCTCACGATGAGACCTATGCCGCCGTCGCACTCGCACCCAAGAACATTGGTGGGAAAAATGTAGACATCGTGCGCACAGCTCTGCGCGACCCAAGAGCCTTGGACAAACTCGTGAGTAAGGTCGAGGAAGAGGCGGCCGAGACCAACAAGGGAATCCTTATCGATTTCAGCCGTAAGAAGGTTTTTGCCGATGGCGAGAATGCCGAACTAACCTATAAAGAGTTTGAACTCCTGAGCTACCTAATCAACCACGAGGGTGAAACCGTCAGCCGCGAAGAACTGATCGAACTGGTCTGGGCTGGGGATGAAACCAACGCCCCGAGTGATCGAACGATCGATGTTCATATCCGCCGACTCCGCTCGAAGATTGCCGGCTATGAGGACATCATCCGCACCGTACGCGGCGGCGGTTACCGCTTCGACAAGCACCCAGACGTTCACGTTGAGGACTACTCGATCTAATCGTGAACCTAGAAAACCTAAGCGCGGCAGCAGAGACCATTGCCGATCAGGTCCTTGAACTGATCGACTCCGGCACACCGACTCCGATCATCCTTGTTGACGGCCGGACCGGCTCGGGCAAAACCACATTCGCAGCCATCCTGCAAAACCGTTTATTTCAAAAAGGCGAATCTGCTCCTCGCGTGATTCACATGGACGACCTCTATGAAGGTTGGGATGGACTTCAAGCGGGTGTCGACTATTTGATCCGGCAAATCCTCACCCCAATTGCTCGCCGCGAAGTCGCAAGTTGGCAAGAATACGACTGGCAAGTTGACGAACGTGCTGGCACTTGGCGTGAATTTCGTGGGGGCACTCCCCTAATCATCGAAGGTGTTGGTTCGCTTAGTCGCATTGCAGCCGAACAAGCCGACCTCACTATTTGGCTCGAAGCCGATCAAAGCATTCGCCAGGCTCGCATCGCAGATCGAAATGCTGCCGGCGACGGCGATGGCTCTTGGTTCGCGATGTGGTCTGCGCAGGAAGCAGACTTTTATGCTCGCGAAAAGTCAGATGAAATAGCTGACCAAATTATCGCAAACTGACTAAGCCTGACGGTTTTTCAACCACGTGCGAAGCCCCGCGATAAGCGATGCGATGATGAAAAAACCAGCGATGCCGTACGAGGCACTCTTTACCGCAGGTATTGTCGCCGCAAAATAACCCGTCAAGGTCAACCCGGTTCCCCAAGCCAAAGCGCCAACCGCATTGGCGCTGAAAAACTTGTAATAGTTCATCTTTGCGACGCCGGCAATCGGCGGCACGAAAACGCGGGCCCAAGGCATGAAACGCGAAATCACAACAGCCCACCAACCCCAGGCTGTGTAGAACTTCTCCGAGCGAGCGATGGCCGAATGTAACCAGGCGCCCTTGCGCTTATCCAAGTATGGTCGGCCGAAGTGGCGGCCCAGAGTGTAGCCAACCTGATCGCCAAGCCAGGCGAAAAACCCGACTCCAATCGCCATAATCCAGATGTTTACCTGACCGGCGATGGCGTGGGTGCCGGCGCCGCCGGCTGCCACGAGACCTGCGGCAAACACCAGTGAATCGCCGGTGATGAAAGGCACAAACGCTCCTACAAATAGACCCGTTCCGGCAAAGACCAAGGCCCAAACAAGCGCATAGAACAAAACCGGACCCGTTTGGGCATACCAGCCGGAGATTTGATCTGAAATTGATAGGTGGATTAATGCGTGCATTGCTCAAGCCTATGCTGTGAAGTTACTGTCACTCTGACGGATTAAGTGATTCCGGGCTTAACATCGAATCGAAGGGCAAGAAACCTTCTTAGGAGGTGTCAAATGATCAAGACGAATTCATGTAACTGTGGCGACAACTGCAAGTGCTCAGGCAAGACCGAATCTAAGGGTGGTTGCTGCTAGTCAGCTCACCAAGTGAAAAACCCCGACCAGTAAAGGTCGGGGTTTTCCTTTGCCCGTGACGCGTGAGCGCCGCGGTGAGGTTCTTGAAACCTAAGCAGGCATTCCGTGAAGGACGATCTCGGCTAGGTCAACACGGGTGCGCGGTGCAATCTCGCGCTCGTGTAGTGGACCCTCGAGCTTGTCGGCTGCATCGAGCTTGCCAATTGCAACAACGGTGATGATCTCGAAGTCTTCGTGCAGGTCAAGTGCCGCAGCGGCTGCTGCCTTGTCTAGTCCAGCCATCTGGTGGGTAACTAGGCCAAGTGCTTCAGCCTGCACAACTAGGTTGCCAACCTGAAGACCGGCGTCATACTGTGCGAAGACTGCAGGGCTGCCATCCTGGTTTACCTTGCTGACCGAAACGACGATTAGAGCCGATGCGGTTGGTGCCCAAACTGCGTTCCATGAGGCAAGTGCCGGAGCAACTGAAGCGTGAAGCTCGGTGCCACGAACTAGCACTGAGAAGCGAGCCGGGGTTGAGTTGTTTGATGTGGTTGCCCAACGAGCAGCCTCAAGAACTGAGATGGTCTCATCCTTGGTAAGTAGGTAGGTCTCGTTGAACGAACGAGGTGACCAACGCTCTGCCAATACAGGCAAGATTGGTGCGGCGGTGATTGCAGTTTTTGACATGCGTTTATACCTTTTGTCTAGTGGGGATTGACTAAGCATAACAGGTAGGCTGGCAAAATGTCACGTCGAGGTTTTCTTTTATTTCTTGCCATTGGTCTAGCCTGGGGCGTGCCGTACTTCTTTCTCGCGGTCGCCGGCAAGGATTTCTCTACCCCGAGCATCATCTTTTCTCGTGTTGTGATTGGTGCGGCAATCCTGGTGCCGATTGCCATTAAACGCCGGCAATTCAAGGCCGCGCTCAAAGCCTGGCCTTGGGTCTTGGCATTCGCCACCATTGAAATGATCGGCCCCTGGTTCTTGCTCACCGAAGCCGAACGCCACGTGCCATCCGGCCTCGCCGGCTTGATGATCGCAACCGTTCCAATCTTTGGCATGCTCATCGCCTATTTCTTTCAGGGCGATAAATCGGTTCGCCACCCGAAAACCCTCGCCGGATTGGCAATTGGCTTCGCTGGTGTGGTCTTGCTGGTTGGCATCGACTCGCTGACTGGCACCTTCCAGCCGATCTATTTACTCATGCTGGTCTTGGCCGCCCTGGGTTATGCGGTCGCACCCGCTATTGCCAACGCCAAACTCAAGGATGTTCCTTCGGCCGGCATGATGGGCCTCTGCCTTTTGATGGTGGCCGCGTTTTATGCGATTCCAGCACTTGGCGCATTGCCTCGCGAGTTAGCCGCCGGCCCCGGCCTTGGTTCGGTGGGTGCCCTGGTGGGCCTTGGCGTGATCAGTTCGGCCCTGGCATTCGTAATGTTCTTCGAGTTGGTTAAGGAAGTCGGGTCGGCTCGTGCCACCCTGGTGACTTACCCGAACACGGCTTGGGCGTTGATGCTCGGTATCGTTTTCTTGCACGAACCGATCACAATTGGTCTGATCACCGGCCTGCCGCTGGTTGCCCTGGGCAGCTACCTGGCGCTGCGCAAGCACTAAGCGAGCAGGTCGTCAACAATCGCTTGGATGTTGGCCCGACGGCCGTAGAAGAAGTATTCATCCGCCGGGTTTTTTAGCCCGTCAATACCGGCAACCAAACCGGCAGCGTCATCAAAGGCCGAGGCATACCCTCCATCGATTAGCGGGGCAAGGTGCTCCCACCCTGGCAACTTGATGATGGCAACCTTTGCGCCCAACCCTGCGGCTTCAATCAGAGCGGTCGAAAACACACCGACCGAAATTTCAGACTCGGCGATTACCTCGAGCGAGGACTTTTCGAACTGCATTAGCGAAAGGTTGGTAGGGCGCGGGCCGGTTGATGGGTCGTCAAGGTAGCCGGCGAATTCTTCAATCTCATTACGCGGGTGCAACTTGAAAATCACATTGAGGTCTGGCCGCGAGGCCGCGAAGTCGATGGCTGCCTGCAAAATGTCTAGACCAATCAGCGGTTGCGAAAGCACAACCACCTGACCGGGCACCTTGGCAATCCGACGATCACGAACCGCCTCGAACTCGGCGGTCGAGCCAATTACGCGAACCGACTGGCCGGCGGCGCGCTCAATACCCGATGTCCAATAATCTCCCCAGGTCCAGATCTCATCTGGAATGTATTCAATCTTCGGCGAACCAGGCCACGAAAATTGAAGCGAATACTTCGAGAAGACTCCGCTCTGAAGCTCGATGACCTTCATCCCGAGACTCTGCGCCGCGGCCTGTAGCGGCATGCGGGCGGCGTTCACGGCAAACACATACTTGGCGCTAGTTCGCTTAAAGATCTTGCGATAACCGCGTTTCTGGATGAAGAAGATGCGAAGCATCCAGCGAGGGAAGGTTCGCACCGGTTCGAGGCTGAAGCCGGTGAGGGTTTCGAGCATCGTCACAGCGCGCGCATACTTGGCGAGGTCGGCTTTCTTCACACCGAGGCGAACGATGACCGCGGCCGGGTAGTGCCAAAGGCGGTTGAAATAGCCGTTCAGGTCTTCTACTCGAGGGCGGTTGGTGATTTTGTCCCAGGTGCCAACACCAAGGACGAGTGCCCGATCACCGAGTGCGTCGATGACGGGCTGGGCGAACTTCTCGATGTGCGGTTCGTTGCCATCGCGGGTGGCGAAGGGCACGACGATGGCCTGCTTTGACTTAAGGTTTCGATAGTCGGGTTCACCGAGGTGGGCGGCCGCACCGGCGATTTTGCGCGGGTAAAACGCGGCAGAAGCTAGGGGTCCAAGCCAACCAAATCGCACCGCACGCCAGAGCAACTTGGCTGGCTTGCGGCCTCGGTATTGCTCAACGTCCTCATAGAAATCGACCTGCTTGCCGACACCAGAAGCGAACAAGCCGGAGTTCGCCATCAAATATTTGAGGAGGCGCGAGCGCATCACCGGCCAAATTTGCACGCCCATGACGCGCCAGTTGTAGAGGTCTTCGGCAGCCTCGACCGCAAAGAACGCCTCGCCGATTGAGGCGATGCCGGCATCAACTTTTGATTCGTCGTTTGACGATTCTTCAGCCGATGGTTCTAACGAATTGCTCACTCAGCAATCTTAATCGCAGCCCACAACTCTGCCTCGGATGCGGGCTGGGCATAGTAGTAATCGGCACGATCTCGGTCGGCAGAAATATCTTTGCCGCTGAGCGCTTTCAAAAACTTGTCTAGATCTTTCTGACTGTTGATGAGCTCGGCGTCACCGCGCTCCACCAACCGGCGAACATGGTGCCAGCCATCAAACGCCAGCACTCCGACTTTGCAACCTAGAGCGAGCGCCTCGAACAACGCGGTCGTGTAAACCCCGAGCACGAACTCAGACCGAGCCATCTGGTCCAGTGTGTTCACCGACGGGTCAGCAAGGATGAGATTCGACGGCACCCGCGGTGAGTCAAGCTTGCCCTTGCGAAATGCCTTTTGAGCTACCTCGCCGAAGTTCACAGGAGCCTCTTGAGGATGCTGTTTGAGGGTAAACATGAAGGTCGGGTGCGCGGCTGCGGCTGCCAGCAAGAACCGCGTGATCTTTTTTGTTGCGTGCGCCTGCGAGGCAACCAAGACGGTGTTGGTCAGGTGCGCCTGATCGAGAGCCTTTAGTTCTCTTTCACGAGCGATTGCGTTGACCACCAGGCTCGGCGCACCAATCACCTTGCGCTTGGTATTCGCCGGAAGTGCAGCGATTTCACCCCAGTATGGCCCCCATTCGAGAAGCTCATCCGGTTGGTAGGCAACCCAATCCTGCCCAGGCCAGGTCAGGTATGGGTGAATATCTGAGATTGCCCCGTGCATTGGCTCGACAACGACAGCCCCAGCATCCTGGGCGCCAGCAATCATTGCTCGCTTCCAAGCATTGACGATTAGCACCTTGCGCACGCCGGTTGCCGCGAAGAATTTCTTCCATCCCATGCGCTGGGCGGTGAACTGAACAAGCAACCAACGTGGGAAATTTCGGTATGGGCCGGTGATAGCAATCACATCGAGGTCAGCGTGCTTAGCTGCATCCTTGAGTTCGGCTTCAAGGAACGCAATTACGCGCGCATACTTGGCGGTGTGTGAAGAGCGCAGGGTAGGCGCGACCTTGAGGCGAGCAACCAAACCGTGGCGAGAGGTGAATTCGCGCTCGAGCTGTTCCACCTGTGGTCGACCAGAACCGACGTCGTCTGGGCCCATCCCGAGCACCAGCGGCTGTTCGCCGTGCGCCTCAAGCGAGTCGATCAAGAAAGTCGAAAACGGATCAAGACCGGCGGCATTTCGACGAACGAACGGCACAACGGCATAATTGGCGCTGGTCGGTGAAGTTGCGCCCAAGGGCGAATCGGGAACCTTCTGCTGAGGAGGTCGCGGCTCAAAAACCCCGAGTTGCTCCGAGATTTCACGCATGAGCGAAGCCCTGATCAGCGGCCAGATGAAGATGGTGCCAACTTGCCAAGAAACCAAATTCTCGCGCGCTTCAATCTCGGCAAAAACCTGCCAGAGTCGCTCGATGGTGAGCTTTGATTTAGCGCTCAAGAATGGCCTTTGCCCGGTCGAAATCCTCTTGGGTGTCTATGTCTACCGACTCGTCGCGGCTCATGATGTAGGCCGCCGCGTTGGTCACCGGCACGGCACCGGCAGCGATGAAGTCGCTCAACTTGAAGATGTAAATCGCGCCGTTTGGAATGTAAGCCGAAGCCAGGTTCTGGCGGTTTGATTCAAAGGCCTGCGGGAAAAGCGGGGTCAACTGGCCGCGCTCATTGATGTTGAGGGTCCAGTATGGGCTCTTCTCAGGCGTCGTCACCGAGACCACCGCGCGAACCCCGAGGGTCAACATGTTGAACGCTTCCTCAACGTGCAGGCCGGTTCGGGCCGGCGAAGTTGGCTGAAGATAGACGATCCAAGGGTCGCGACCATCTAGGTCGATCATCACGTCAGGCGAACCAAAATAGTCACGGATGACATCCGCGGCGGTGGCTTCATCAGAGGCAGCAAATGGCGAACGCTTGAAGGTGACCGCCCCAGCGGCCTTGGCATTTGCCAGGATGGCTTCGTCGTCAGATGAAACCACGGTGACGTCTACCTTGGAACCCGAAAGCCAGTCGGTAGCCGAAGCGACCGCACGTTCGATCATGGTTTTGCCGGCGATGCTCATCAGGTTTTTGCCAGGCAAACCCTTTGACCCACCGCGGGCTGGAATGAAAGCGATTACCAAGTTATCGTCGAGCATTTGAGATTCCCACTGGCCTTAGTTAAGCCACTGATCGATGTTGTTGCGGGCGTCGTTCAGGTCGTCGTGACGACCGATGTCTAGCCAAGACTCATGAATCGGGAAGGCAGAAACCCGCTCACCCTCGGCCTTGATCTTGTCTAACAAGGTTGGCATATCGCAATACTCATCCGCGGGCACGAGTGAGAGAGCCCAAGGATCAAGCGCATAGATACCGGCCGAAACCATGGAGCGGTGAAGCGGCTTCTCGGAGATTGATTCAACCTCGGTGCCATTGATGTTGACCACGCCGTAGGGAATCTGGAACGAATACTCGCGCACACCCAATGTGCCCTTGGCGCCGGTCTTTTTGTGGAAGCGAATAACCTGACGGAAGTCACAGTTGGTGAGCAAGTCTGAGTTCATCACGATAAACGGCTCGTGAAGCTTGCCATTCAGCTGACCCAGTGCACCGGCCGTGCCCAGCGGCTGAGATTCGTGCAGGTAGGTCACATTTAGACCCAGCCAGGCGCCATCCTTGACGTGCTCTTCGATGATGTTGCCTAGATAGTTCACCGAGATGTAGATGTTCTTGAAGCCCTGAGACTTAAGCTTGCGCAAGATGATTTCAAGAATCGGCATATCGCCGATCTTGAGCATCGGCTTAGGAACATCCTTGGTCAGCGGGTAAAGGCGAACGCCCTTGCCGCCGGCCATAAGGACAACCGGGGTGGTTATTTCATCCGGGGTAACCAGGTCGGCGTCGGTGAAAAGACCGACCACCTTGCCAGTTGCGTCGATCACTGGAACAGAGTGAATCATTCGGGCGAGCTGCTCGACCATCACGGTTTGAGCGTCGTCACCGAGCGATGCGGTGGTTGGGTTCGGGTTCATGACCTCGGTCACGAGCGCCTTCATGTCGAGGCCGCGCAGCAGACCGCGGCGAATGTCGCCATCGGTAACCGTGCCCAACAGCACATCGGCGTCATCGATTACCAGAGCAATCTGTTTGGTTCCCTTTGAAATTGCCGCGATGGTGTCGAGCAGGCTCGCATCCGGGCGAACGGTTAGGTCGGTGAGGTTCTTGATCATCGCCTAGCTCTCAATCGGGCGGTTTTGCGCCGGAACGCCAACCGCCATGTGGTTGTCTGGCACATCGCGAATCACGACAGCGCCTGCGCCAATAATACAGTTTTCACCGATTTGAACGCCTTGGATGACGGTTGCCCCGATGCCGATGTGGCTGCCCTGACCAACCGAAACCTCGCCGGCAAGCTTGGCGCCGACCGAAATGTGGCAGCTGCGGCCGATTACGGCGTCATGCTCGATGATTGCGCCGGTGTTGACGATTACGTCTTCGTCGATGAAGGCATCCACACCAACGATCGCACCGGTGAGCACCTGAACACCTTCGAGCAAGTTGGCCGAATCGCTGACGATTGCTGTGTCAGCGACGATTTGAAGGAAGTTGAAACCCGCCTCGGTGAACTTTTCGAACACCGCCTTGCGAAAGTGTAATGAACCTGCCGAGCCGATTCCGTTCACCAGCAGGTGCTCTTCGCGATCAAACTCTAAGAGGTTGGCGTCGTAGCCGAGCCATTCGATTTCGGCACCCTCATCGGTTGGAGCAAGTCGAGAGTCCACGTCGCGAGGGGCAACGTATCCGTGCAGTTCGAAACCAACATCGCGAAGAGTCTGCTGAAGCACTCGGGCGTGACCACCCGAGCCAAGCATCACTAACTTCGGGAAATTATTGGACAACGTATTCGCCAATCTCATAACTCTGAGTGGCAACCGTTCCGATTACCTCATAGAAGTCAAAGCTGGTGCGGCCGGCGCCAGGGCGGCGGCACTCTAGATCGGCCTCGGTGATCACGGCGCCCTCGGCAATTGGCTGCTTGGCAACGAGCGAGCGGCGAACCGCGGCCTTGTTTGATACTTCGATTGGCTGGCACTCCTTGACCTCTTCGCCAAGGGCAATGGTGGTCAGGCGAATCTGGTCAATCATGGCTTTTAGTTCGGTTGGGTCGAGTGACGCTTCGTGGTCTGGGCCTTCGAGGGTCTTGTCAAGCGTGAAGTGTTTCTCGATGACGGTGGCACCGAGCGCAACCGCGATAGTTGAGGCCAGGATGCCGGCAGAGTGGTCTGAATATCCAACTGGCAAACCAAATTCGTGTGCAATCAAGTTGATTGCCTTCAGGTTCAGGATGTCGAGCTCGGCCGGATACTGAGTGGTGCAGTGCAGGATGGTGCACTTCTGTTTCATGACCTTCTCAACGCGAGGGTCATCCCAGTAGAGATCTAACTCGGCAGCCGATGGGTAAGCCTCGGATGCGACATACCCGTTGGCCTTTGCATAACCGAAAGCGATGAACTTCAGCGACTGCTCGATCTCGGCGATGTTTGCCATTCCGGTTGAAAGAATCACCGGCAGGTTAGACAACCCAGCCTCGACCAGCATCGGTGCAAAGGTTAGGTCACCCGAGGCCACCTTGACCAGCGGGATGTGTAGTTCGTCGATTAGGAAGGCGAGCTCATCGAGGTCGAATCCGGTTGAAAGGAAGCCAATATCTTGAGCCTTTGCGTGATCGCGCAAGCGGGCAAACTCTTCGTGCGAGAGCTCGAGGCCCTTCAAGAGATCCCACTGCGAGCGGGTGTCGCCATCGCCCTTCTTCTGATATTCAGCCAGTTGCGCATCCTTGCGAGCGAGCTTGTCTGCGGAGAAGGTCTGGAACTTGATGATGTCGGCACCGGCGGCCTTGGCAACATCTATCATCTCGATTGCGCGCTCGACCGAACCGTTGTGGTTCACGCCGGCTTCGGCAATGATCAGAACTTTTTCGCTCATGCTAGATCCCTAAATCTCTTCTTCGGTGGGCTTGGTAGGTCAAACTTGGTAAGCAATTCGGCGGCCTTCTTGGCAAAGCCGGCGGCACCGAATGGCGATGGCGCGGCTGCGGCCAAGGCCTTGAACTCGGGGGTCAGCGCCTTTTGCAAGCCAGCCAAAATCTCGTTGCGGTTGAAAATTCCAGACTCAGAATCGTCGACCTTAATAACCCCCGCACCCATTGGGCGGCCTTCTTGGCGATTGCCAATCAAGACCGAAGCCTTGCCAAAAATTGGCGCCTCTAGCACGGTCGAGGATGAGTTGCCGGTGATCACATCAACCTCTCGCATGACCGAAAGATAGCCGAGCTGGCCAAACGATTCGACGTAAGAGACGTGGTCTGGGTGGGCATCGGCAAATGCCGAAATTGCCGCGCGCACGTCATCCGAACCGATGTCATTGTTGGTGCCAGTGATGATCAGTTGAATGTGGTTTCCGTCGGCCGAAGTGGCGGCTTCCATCGCGGCGAGCAGCTCTTCAATCATGAACTTCGGCGAAGCCACATCGAAGGCGGCGGGGTGGAAGGTCATCAGGATGTTCTTCATGCCGAAGCGAATGCCAAACTTGTGCTCTATCTCTTCGCGCGAAAGCAGCTTTAGGTCATTGATCGCATCGAGCACCGGCGCACCGAAGTTGAAAACGCGCTCAGGCTCTTCACCGAGTTGCAGCACGCGTTGGCGGTGTTCCTCGGTGGTGGTGAGGTGCAGGTATGAAAGCTTGGTGATCGAGTGACGAAGCGAATCATCCATGGCGCCGAGGGTTAGCTCGCCACCGTGGATGTGTGCCACCGGAATCAGCAGGATGGTGGCGGCGGCAGCCATTGCGAAAGCCTCTAGGCGGTCACCCAGAACGACGACAACGTCGGGCTTCAGGTGGTTCAGAATAAGCGAGAACTTTGCCACTGCCTCGCCGGTTTCGACGGCAGCGGTTAGCGAAGCCGAACCTTCGTCACCAAGCAAATCTTTGGTCGGTTCGTTGCCCCAGATGTCGACCTCGGCGGCCGGGTGATAACCATCGCGCACGATCTCTTCGATGGTGCGGCCGTGTTCGGCAGAAAGGTGGGTTCCGGTGACGATCAGTTGCAATTCAACGGCCGGGTTGTCGCCCTCGGCTGCCGCGGAAAGTTCGGCGATGAGTGGGCGCAGAAGCCCATAGTCGGCACGGGTGCCCGTCATCACCGCGATCTTGCGCGATAGGTCGGTCATCGTCGCGCCTTAGCCTAGAGACCCTGTGCGAGGCGCGGGGTCGATGGCAAGCAGATCAAGGATGCGTGCAACGCTGTGGCGGTGGCAACATCGCCAACCGGCGCACCGGCATACATGCGCTGCTTGTGCAGCAGATTCCACATCGGGCGAACCAGCAAGCCAGCATCGTGACAGGCCTGCATGAGCTCGTCGCGCTTTTCAAGCGAAGGCTCATCAAGCTGAACGGCACAAAGCCAGTAGTTAGACATGGTGCCCTCAGGCTCGAAGACGAACTTGAGACCCTCGACGTCTGCAAAAGCCTCACCATACGCAAGCGCCAACCGGCGCTTCTGCTCGAGGAAGCGAGGGTATTTGTCGAGCTGAGCCATGCCAAGGGCAGCATTGAGGTTTGGCATTCGGTAATTCCAAGCGATTTCGTCATGCTCGAACTCCCACTTGTGCGGCAACTTGGCCGTGGTGGTCAGGTGTTTCGCGCGGCGACCGAGCTCGTCGTCGTTGGTCAAAATGACTCCGCCACCACCTGTGGTGACGATCTTGTTGCCGTTGAACGAGATCATGCTGGTCAACCCGAAGGTTCCGGTGTGCTGCAGGTCACCGGCAGAGTTGGTCACGAATGAACCGAGCGATTCGGCGGCGTCTTCAACCACCGGCACGTCAAACTCTGCGGCAATCGCACAAATTTCTTCGATCTTCACCGGGTGGCCAAGTGTGTGCATTGGCGATATCGCGGCGATGCGGCGGCCAGTTTCAGGGTTGATTAGCACGCCATTTTCGCGCACGCAAGCCTCTAGCGCGGCACGAAGTGCGGCTGGGCTCATGCCCATGCTGCCTAGCTCTGAGTCGATGAAGTGCGGCACGGCGCCGGCGTGTGAAACGGCATTGGCGGTGGCGATGAAGGATAGGGTCGGCACAATGACCTCGTCGCCATACTCGACTCCGGCGAGGAACAGGGCAACCTGCAGGCCGACGGTTCCGTTTGAAACCGCGACTGCGTGCTTTGCCCCGGTGATGTTCTGGATGCGCTCTTCAAGCTGCGGGATAAACGCGCCAACCGAAGAAACGAAGGTTGAGTCGAGGCACTCGAGAACATACTTCTTCTCAAGCTCGTCGATCTCGGGTTCGTGAAGATTCACCGGGCGAGGCTCGTTGCCAAGCTCACTCTTTGAAACCACCGAGCGGATTCGCTCGACTAGCTCACGCGACAAGTCAGACATTTATACCGTGTATTCGGTTGGGCGATATTTGGCCAGGTTGACCGGGTTGGTGAACCACTCGACGGTCTTTTCTAGACCGACGCGGAAGCCATCTAGACCCTTGATCTCGGGCTCCCAACCAAGCACCGACTTGGCCTTGGTGTTGTCGCTGAATAGGCGCTCGACCTCAGAGTTTGCCGGACGAATGCGGTTTGGGTCCTCGGTGGCAACTGCCCCGGCGCCCATGATGTCGTTGATGATGTTGAAGGTCTCACCGATTGAAACCTCGAAGCCAACACCGAGGTTGGTGACCTCACCGAAACCGGTCGTTGCGTGCAGAGCCTTTTCGAAGCCCTTGGCGGTGTCGGTGACATAGGTGAAGTCGCGGGTCGGGGTCAAAGCGCCAAGGTTGATGGTCTTCATGCCCGAAGCAAGCTGAGAAATGATGGTAGGAATGACCGCCCGAGCCGACTGACGCGGGCCATAGGTGTTGAACGGGCGAATGGTGATGGTCGGCAACTCGAACGAGGTATAGAAAGACTTGACCATCATGTCGGCACCAATCTTGGTGGCCGAGTATGGGCTCTGGCCCTGAAGAACGTGGCCCTCATCCATCGGCACATACTGCGCGGTGCCATAAACCTCAGAGGTCGAGGTGTGGATGAAGCGTGAAACACCGGCGTCTCGCGCGGCGTTCAAAAGATTCAAGGTGCCCTGGATGTTGGTCTGCACATACATGTCAGGAGCAACGTATGAGAAAGGGATGGCGATTAGTGCGGCAAGGTGAAGGATTGCATCCTGGCCCTTGACCAACTGAGCCATGTGATATGGGTCACGGATGTCGCCCATCACGATCTCCATCTGTGATTTAACCTCAGGCGAGATGGTGTCTAGCCAGCCGTGTGAGCCGATCGAGTTATAAATACACATCGCTTTAACCTGGTGGCCGGCGCGAACCAGCTCTTCTGCCAGGTGTGAACCGATAAAACCATCTGCGCCAGTTAGAAAGACCTTCATAGGGGTCAAGTTTAGTTGAAAGCGAGCACCTGCTGGGCGAATGCACGCCCCAGTGCAA
Source organism: Microbacteriaceae bacterium (assembly GCA_947452675.1). Lineage (GTDB taxonomy): Bacteria > Actinomycetota > Actinomycetes > Actinomycetales > Microbacteriaceae > Rhodoluna. Next base: position 22,378 of record CANGDL010000008.1, read on the forward strand.
TCGATCGCTCTTGGTGCAGTTTCCAGTTCTTTCGAGTGAGTTCAACCTGCTCGGCAGGCACGTTGCCCGCCTTTTCAAAGGCGCGCGGATAGGTTGCTATCCATCCAAGTGTGGTCGGCAGGTTCAGCTCGATGTGAAACTGGGTTCCCCAGGCGTTCTTGCCAACCCGAAAAGCCTGGTTCATGCCGTTGGCGGTGCCCAGGATGGTGAGATTTTCGGGCTCAACCGGCCAATTAAAAGTGTCGTAGTGATACTGAATCACCTCGGGCTGCGAGCCAAGCACCGACATTAGCGGGTCGGCTGCGGCCTCTTCGGTCATCTCAACCGAATACCAGCCGACCTCAGGGGCGCCAGATTTGCCGACTTCGGCACCGGCCACCGAGGCCAGAAGTTGCGAACCAAAGCAAAGACCAAGCACCGGCATCTCAACCGCAAGCGCCTCCTCGATTAGTGCGCGTTCGACAGGCATCCAAGCGGTTTCGGCTTCGTCTTCAACACCGGCGAAGGCCCCCAAAGACACGAGCCCCGAAAACCCCTCGAGTGAGTCAACCGGTGCGGGAGTCTTTTCGGCGTGCCACTGCACGATCTCTAGGCCGGCCTCGAAAAACGGAGCGGCTAGGTCGTTTAGGTTGTCGTCGTCATTATGTTGGATGACCAGAATCTTTGCCATGCATTCAGCCTATGACGCGAACAGCCAGAGAATGGGCAGCGCGGTCATTGCCAGGGTCGCAACTGCCAGCAAAATCTGAGACCACATCGGTGAAACCCAGCGACCGAGCAGTTTCTTGTTGCGAGCCAGGTACCAAACGATGGCCATCAAAATTGGTGCAGACAGACCGTTGAGCACTGCGGCCAACACGAGGAAACGCATCGGTTCGATGCCAACCAGGTTCAACAGGGTCGCGATGCCAACAGAAGCAATGATGACGGCATAAAACGCCCGTGCGCGCCACGGCTTGAGTTCAAGCGAGGCACGCCAGCCGAAGGTCTCAGAGAGCGCATAGGCGGTGGAGCCGGCCAACACGGGCACTGCCAGCAGACCAACGCCAAGGATGCCTAGCAGGAACAGCACACCGGCAAAGTCGCCGGCGATTGGGCGCAGGGCCGCCGCGGCATCCTCGGCCGAGTTGATGTTGAGGATACCGGTGGCATTCAGGGTTGCAGCCGAGGTGGCCATGATGGCAAACATGATGAAGACGCCGGTGAGCATTCCGCTGAACACATCACCGCGCATTGCTGCAATGTGCTCTTGAGCAACCTCATACTTTGACTCTGGGCCAACCTCACCAAGACCAGCACGTCGCTCAGATTCGGCGGCGGCGATTGCCTCGCCCGGCTCGTTGCGCTCTTCGACCTCTTCGGCCGCCTGCCAAAAGAACAGATATGGCGAGATTGTGGTTCCGGCAAGCGCGATTAGCAGCTCTAACGATGAGCGTTTGAAGTCGAGGTTGGGCACCACGGTGTTCCAGACAACGGCCTGCCAGTTGACGTGGGCAACAAAGAGCACCAGAACATAGGCGGCCAGTGACAGGCACAGCCAGCGAAGCACCTTGGCATAGCGGTGATAGGGCACCACAATTTCGATGAACGACATCACCACGGCGAACCCGACCACACCGACCACCTGGTCAATTGGCACCAGCAGCCTGAGCGCGGCAGCCATCGAACCAAGGTCGGCGGCGATGTTCACAGTGTTGGCGATTGAAACCAGAAGCACCGCGACAACCAGAACCCAGCGAGGCAGGGTGGCACGGATGATGGCCGCCAAACCCTTTCCGGTAACCAGGGCGAGACGAGCGCAAGCTTCTTGGGTTGCGAAGGCCAGTGGCAACAACCAGAGAGCCGACCACAGAAAACCATAGCCGGCCTGGGCGCCGGCCTGAGAATAGGTGCCGATTCCCGAAGGGTCATCATCGGCAGCGCCCGTGACGATGCCCGGGCCTAGGCGGTGGAAGTATCCTCGACCGCGAATATCGAATCGGCCAGGGTGGTGTTCACGTTTTTTAGAAGAGCCTTGGAACGCCACTGTCTATCCCCCGCATTTCGTCATAGTCCAAGACTAAGCACTCTATGCCGCGATCTTCTGCCAGTTTGCGAGCCTGAGGCTTAATCTCTTGCGCGGCAAACACACCACGAACCGGCGCCAACAGCGGGTCACGGTTCATAAGTTCTAGATAACGGGTCAGCTGCTCGACGCCATCGATGTCACCGCGGCGCTTTAGCTCAACCGCAATCGAACCCGAAGAATCACGGGCAAGGATGTCTACCGGGCCAATGGCGGTCATGTATTCTCGGCGAACCAGAACCGCCTCATCGTGAACCAGGGTGATCTGCTCGGCGAGCAACACCTGAAGGTGCGCCTCAACGCCATCTTTGATTAGGCCTGGGTCTTCACCCAATTCGTGGGCAACATCGGCAATGATTTCGTGAATCGAAACCTTGAGCACATCTTCGGTCTTTTTCTGCTGCACCTTCCAAACCTCGATCACGCCAAACTCGGCCGCTTCATCGGTTGGCTGCTCGACTGTGATGGTGCACGGTGGGTTCATCCAGTTGAGCGGCTTGTAAGAGCCCGAGTCTGAGTGCACCAAGATCGAGCCATCGTTCTTTAGCATCAGCAGCCGGGTGGCCAGCGGCAGGTGAGCCGAGAGGCGCCCCGAATAATCAACCGCGCAGCGGGCAATGACCAGCCGCATTTATTTCTTCAGCTGCTTTGCAATCTGCTCTTCGAGCTTGCTCATCTTCTCAATGAGTTCAGATAGCGCCGCGTCCTGCGAACCAAGGTGAGCCTGAATCTCTTTTGACTCTTCAAGGATGGCACCGGCATCTTCATAGGTGGCAATCGCGCGATCGTCAGAAGACTTTGCCTGAATGTTCTGCCCCACAATAATGATCGGCAGCAACACGAGTTGCAAAAAGGTTTGGGCAACCCAAGAAACAATCACGATTACATTGCCCGAGCTCAAAGCAGCCGGCAGCGAAACCAGGGTCAGACCAAAGAACACGTATGCCGCCCACATTGTGCCAACCCGCTTGGTGACCCCGAGGCCGATTTTCTCGTTGAGCCCCAGCTCATCCTTGCGAATCTTGTGGCGCTTTGAAACCGCAGGGCCCTTGGCCTTGCGCGCCTCAATGTGTGGGTGTTCTTTGTATTCGTATGCCATGCCTAAAGCCTAATCAAATCTTCTGGGCGAGTTAACGGAGAAACCCCCTGACCCGAAGGCCAGGGGGTTTCCCTTAGAGATTGATACTTACTTTACGATGAACTTCTCAGTGGTGATGAAACCACCAGAGATCTTCACGGTAACGGTGTGAGTACCCTTCTTTAGGTTGTAGTTAAGAACTACGTCAGCGTCAGAAGCCGAAGCCTTTGACCACTTCTTGATGCCGTCAACGTAGAACGCAACAGTCTTGCCCTTGGTGAATGATGAGACAGCGGTAACGCGGTTGTTCACGATATCGATGTTTGCATCGGTAGCACCGAAGGTGATGGTGGTTGCGCCGGCAACTGACTTGGTTGCGTCAGTCTGAGCGTATGAAGCGGTAACAACTGCATCGCCTACGTCGTTTGAACCAACGACTAGACGAACAGTTCCAACACCAGTTGCATCGGTGTCAACAGTACTTGCTGACAGTGAGCCAACACCCGTTAGAGCAACCTTCACAAGACCAGAGACCTTGACTGGGTTACCTAGTGAGTCCTTGACAAGAACTGAGACGGTTACGGTGCGAGAAACCTGTGAAAGCGCAACTGCTGTAACGGTAACGGTTCCCTTGTCATCTAGGGTGGTGATGCCGGTGTAGGTGACCTTTGCAGAAGCGGTAGCTGCACCAACGGTTGCCGTGTAGGTGATGTCACCTGACGCACGCGAGTAAACAGTAACGCTGTATGCACCGGTTGCATCGGTGTAAACCGATACAGCTCCAACGCCCATAGTTGCAGTTACGTTGGCATCTGCAGCGTTAGCTGCAACTAGCTGCGCACCTGAACCAGCGATGGTTACAAGAGCACCTGGAACTGGTGAACCATCAGCCGCAGAAACTACACCAGAGATGGTGGTTCCGTTGTTCAAAAGGTAGTCAGCGAATCCAGCTGCGTTGTTGTCTAGACGTAGGTCGTTAGTGGCGAAGGTTCCAGCAGTAACAGCAACGGTGGTTGCACCAGCGGTTGCGGTTAGAGCGGTTGGAGCCTTGGTGCCAACGTAAACTAGCACGTCCTTGGTGATGCCAGAGTTGGTCCAGTTACCGCTGGTGTCCTTGTTCTGAAGAACTGCGTGAACTGTGTAGCTACCTGAAGTTGCGGTAGTTGCGTCGTTGATTGCAACTGCAGCCTTACCAGCTGACAATGCAACAGCGTTGGTGAAGGTCGCTGCTGCATTGCTTGACGCACCAGTCAAAGTAACTAGGATCTGGCGAGCGTCAGTAACACTTGCACCGAACTGGTCGCGTAGGTCGTAGTTAAGAGTGATTGAAGCGCCCTTAGCAACTGAACGAACAGCGGTTGAGTTGGCGTAACCGATGGTGCCGGTCTCAATTAGGTTGGTCGCAGATGCATCCGCCCAGGTAACCGAAAGAGCACTTGAGGTCTTGTAGCCCTGAGTTGATCCAGCGGCCGAACCATCGTCCGTAGCCACGTTCTGGTCATCAAGACGAACAACGATCGAAATCGCGTCAGTCTTCGCACCAGTTGCAGTTAGAGGGAAGATTACCTTGCCATCAGCGTTGGTCGAAGTCGCGAACGAGATCGAGGTGCCGGTGCTTGCAAGGGTCTTTCCACCAGCAGCAACGGTGCTTCCCGATGCAAGTGCAGTGTTGGTGATTGTTACCAATGCCGGAATACCTGCAGGTGCTGCAGCTTCAACGCGTGAAGCGAGAGTTGCATTGTAGGTCTTCCAGTACTTCACGGTTGATGACACGGTAAGAGCAGTGGTTCCAGTCTTAGCGTAAGTGCCGTTCCATGAAGTGCTGTGGGTGATTGATGGAGTTGAAACAGAAGAAACGTCAACTGAGGCCGAACCGATGGTCTGGTAGTTGACGTCGCCACGGCTTGCTGATTCGTACTGAGCCTGGGCCGAGAAAGTACCTGCAGTCAGTGCGGTTAGACCAGTAACGGTTGCACGCAAAACCTTGTCGGTTGAGTTGTACGAAGCGTTGATGTTCTGGCCGGTTGCACCAGCAGTGTCAGCAGCATTCTTGTTGAAGTCAACCTGAACAGCGTTGGTCGCGAACTCAGAAATGTTGATGTCAGGTGAAGCAGTTACGTCAGCTGACAAAGAAGTGTCGCCAACCTTTGGAGCAGTAAGTGCCGTGCTCCAAGTGATGTCAGCGTTCTTGAGGAACTGAACTGAGCGAGTTGGTGAAACATACTCGGTTGAGTCGATAACGCCGTTGCCGTTGTTATCGACCCATGCGGTAACGGTTGCGGTTGCCGAGGTGTCAGCAGCTGCGGTTGAAACCAAACGTAGAACGTTGTCAACACCAGCTGAGGCGGTGTCGGCGGTGTCAACGACAAATGAACCGTCGGTTGCGCGGGCGCCAATTGATGCAACGGTTCCGAGGATTGAACGGCTACCTAGAGCTGCAGCTGCGATTTCCGCGCGAGTTGCATTTCCGGTCTCAGAAGTCTTGGAGATCGCGATGGTGGCAGTGCCGCCAAGGTTTGTGGTTAGTGCTGTCGAAGCGAATGACACAGTACCAGTTGTGGTGTTAACTGCGGTAACAATTCGTGCACCGTTGAAAGCTGCCGCATCGGCACCTGTTGCACCCGCAACGGTGATGGTGTCGCCTACAACTAGGCCGTGAGCGGCTGTAGTTACAGTCAAAACTGCGGTTCCAGCTGCTGCGGTAAAGCCGGTAACAACTCCACCCGTGTAGGCCATGGCGTTGGTATCGACTGAAGTTGCTGCGTTAACGTCAACGTCAGCCTTGATTACCTTGCTCGGGTCGGTAACGAGGAACTTTAGTGAGCCGCCTGAAGCGACTGAGTTTGCGAATGCGCCGCTTAGGTCAAGGACCTGATTCTGCGCGGTGTTGTACTGGGTGCCTGAGGTTGGCGCTAGTGATACAAAGCTGGTGTCAGCTAGACCTGCTGCGTGCGCTGCTGCGCCCGAGAACAAGGTCGTGCCGAGAGCAACGATTGCACCAAAAGCCAGACCCTTGCGGGTTAGGTTCTTAGACATGTATGTCTCTTTCTTTTCTTGGTTTTCTCAAGATCCAGGACGGATCTCAAGCGGCAACTTCTTGAACCCAGCAACCAAGCAGGAGGGCACAAATTTGTCGCACTCTTAAGTCAACGGAAGGCATTACGGTTCATCACGGTAGGTTCGCGTGTTCTGGCTGGACATGGCGAAGTAATGTCCGGACATCGCCATTAGTTGTCGGAAGGCAGGATTACATTTCTAATAGAGGCTTTAGGCAAACATCCATTTAGGTCTCTGGGAACTGCGAGAACGTTGTTCCGAGGAAACTCCGGGGGGGGTAGCAATGACTACAACACAAGGCATCAGCGCTAAAGAGGTCGAGGTGATTCTCGACGCGATGCTTAAGAGCGACACCGCATCTGAATTCTGCCGATCAATCGTGCACGCAGACTTTACGGGTGACAGCGCCCAGGGCTGCCAGCTATTTTTTCTAGATAACAAGTCACGCCTATCAGTGGTTGCGGGTTATGGCCTTGCGGCCGAATCGCTGCAAAACACTCACTCAGAGGTTTCAGCTTGGGATGACAACCCGATCTCTCGGTGCATCCGTGAAAAGCAACATCTCTTTGAGGCGAACACTGCTGATGGCAAGAACCTGATTTGTGTGCCGCTCATGAAGGATCAGATTCCGGTCGGCGCTTTGTGTATAGTCGTCGATTCAAAGGTGAAGGCTCTTCCTTTCGGTGAGGCGCTCATCCCGATCATCAGCAAGCTAGGCGCATACATTTTGGCCACCATGGCCACACAGCCTGGAGCCAAGGGTGTTGTTGACCCGAATGCAACCGGTGAAGACCTGACCGGTCGCCAAATTCAGATTCTCGAACTGATGGCCGAGGGCATGGTGAACGTTGAGATTGCCGCGCAGATGCTTTTGAGTGAGTCGACCATCCGCCAGGAAACCGTTCGCATCTATCGTGCACTTGGTGTGCCAAATCGCGCAGAGGCTTCAAAGAAAGCCAAGGCACTCGGCATCATTGGTCGGCGCCCGAACATGCAGGTAGTTTCATAGCCGAAGCTAAACCTGGCCAAACGCAAAGAACCCCAGACCATAAGGCCTGGGGTTCTTCGTTGCTATGTCGGTTTAGTGACTTAGCGAAGGTTCACTACTTTACGATGAACTTCTCTACGGCTGAGAAGCCGCCTGAGATCTTCACTGCAACAGTGTGGGTACCCTTCTTTAGGTTGTAGCTGATAACAACGTCAGCGTCAGAAGCCGAAGCCTTTGACCACTTCTTTACGCCATCAACATAGAACGCAACAGTCTTGCCCTTGGTGAAGGTTGCAACTGCGGTAACGCGGTTGTTGACGATGTCAACGTTTGCATCGGTTGAACCGAAGGTTACGGTCTTTGATGCGGTTGCGACGGTTGCGTCAGCAAGGGTGCTGGTTGCGGTAACTACTGCATCGCCAGTCTCAGCTGCGCCAACGATCAACTTAGCGGTGACCTTACCTGATGCGTCTGAGGTGGTGGTGCCGTTGTTTGCTAGGTAGCCAACACCGGTTGCAGATAGGGTTACGGTTGCGCCCTGAACTGGGTTGCCGAACACGTCGGTGATGACAGCAGAAACGTCAACTGAACGACCAGCCTGTGAAAGTGCAGCTAGGTCGCCTAGTGCAACAGTCTTACCCGCGGTTGAGCCAGCCTTGTCGAAGGTAACAACAACGGTTGCTGAGACGGTGCCGTTAGTAACGGTCAGGGTCTTAGCACCGGTGGTGTTTGACGCTACGTAGATTACAGCTGAGGTTCCCTGAGCAACCTTTGAAACTGAATCCTTAGCAACGGCTGCACCATCGATTGATAGGAAGACGCCGGTGCCAGAAACGGTTAGCTTCTCGCCTGCGTTTGAACCAGTCAAGGTGACCTTCGCCCAGGTGGTGCTTGCTGCAGGAGCGACATAACCGGTTGCAGCAGTGTTGCTCTGGTCAACGGTGGTTAGGGTCTGCTTCTGTGCGCCAGCTGAAGTCCATGCGCCGTTGTTGATGCCGTTGGTTGCATCGATTGCCGGAGCAACGGTGAACGAGTAGGCAGCTGAACGGGTAACGATGGTGTTGCTAACGGTGTTGATGGTTGAACCCCAGGTGACGTTACCAGTTGAACCAGTGGTGCTTGCCTGAAGGGCTGCACCAACGGTGATGTCTGCGGTTGAGTCAGTTACTGGAGTGATAACTGCGGTTGCCTTACCAGCAACAACTGCAATGTACTGGGTAACAGTAGCTGCAGTGGTGGCGGTTACGACTAGACGCTGGTTGGTTAGTGCTGAAAGCACGCCGAACTGGTCCTTGACTGAGTAGCTCAAGGTGGTAGCGGTGTTCTTGTTAGCAGCAACGGTTGCAGATGAGTTGTCGTCTGATGCGGTGTAGGTTGCGTCAGTCTGAGTTCCAACTGCATAGGCGTCAAAGTTCTGAGCCTTGAAGTCAGCGGTTAGAACGTCACCAGCAGATAGGCCAACGCTCGAGATGTTTAGTGTTGCAACACCTGAAGCATCGGTGGTTAGCGCGAAAGTAGCAGCGTTCAGAGTGGTCTCTGAGGTGTACTTGGTGCCGTTCACTGTAACTGAGATTTCGGTTACGCCAGTTGATGCTGGGCGTAGATCGGTTGCGGTCGTGGTTGCAGCAACGCTACCAACAATTGCAACGCCAGCAGCAGCAACCGGAGTGGTTGCAGTGTTTAGCGCGGTCACATTAGCAACGTATGAACCGTTGGTGCGAACTGCGCCAGAGGTTAGTGCGTTGGTTCCGGCAACAGTAGCTGCGGTTAGCGACGAAATGGTGCGAGCAGTTGCCGCAGCAGATGCAGCTGAACCAAGAGCGGTTGCTGAGTAGGTGTTAGTTGGGGTTGACGGCACTGAATCATAGGTGTTGGTTGCGTAAACGGCGCGAGCGGAAACCGAAGCTGAAGCTGCTAGAGCAGAAACAGTCATGCTGAACTTGCCAGTGGTTGAAGAGTAGCTAACACCGGTCGCGGCACCAGTTGGGTAAGCGCCTGAGCCGACCTTGAACTCAACACCTAGTGCAGAGTTGGTTGATCCAGTTGCAGTTAGGAAGGTGGTGCGGTTAGCCTGCTCGATGTTTAGGTCTCCCCAAGCAACGGTAGCTGAAACGGTGGTGTCACCGGTGTTTGGCTGTGCAAGGGTCACTACTGGAGTGATGTCTGCAAGCTTCTTGAAGGTAACGGTCTTGACGGTGTTCCACTCGCCTGCAGATACTGCACCGTCGTTGTTAGCGTCAACGAACGCGGTAACAGAAACAGATGAGGTAACGGTAGCGTCGTCGGCCTTTAGGCCGATGTAGTTAACGGTGGTTGCAGAAGCGCTTGAAGCGGTAACTGCAGATGATGAAAGGCTTACTGCCTGTGAGGTTGTAGGTGATGCAACTGCTGAGGTGCCAACACCATAGTGAACAGCTGAGTTAGCGTCTGAAGTGACGATGTACTTTAGCTGTGCGTAAGAAGATGGGGTGAAGCCAGGTGCGAAGGTGGTTGCAAGGTTGAAAACCGAGCCAGCCACTGCGTTGTATGAGGTACCTGCTGATGGAACAACGTTTAGCTCGTTCGCTGCGAATGCTGGGGTGCCAGCAAATACGGTAGCGCCAAGAGCAACGATTGCACCAAGAGCTAGACCCTTACGGTTTAGGTTCTTAGACATTATGTCTCTTTCTTTCTTGGTTATCCCAATCTTCAAGACGAAGATCAGGCGTCAGCGTTTTGAACCCAGCAACCAAGCAGGAGGGCACAAATGTGCTGCACGTTAAAAGGTAACGGACAAATGTCCGGACTATTACGGTATTTGTCTGGACTTTTTGAGAATTATTAAAAACCCCCTATTTCTAGGGGGTTTTCTAAGTTTTGTTACGTGCCGTGTCGCCTATTAGGCGATCGATTTCGGCTATTTAGACGGTGCTGTGATTGCCAGGACAGCATCCGAGACCTTTGGCGAACCAGCGCCGAACGTTAGCTGAAGCGAAACGTGGGTTCCGGCCAACGGCGAGCGATCCCAAACGATGTTGTGCTCGTCAAATGGAAGCTTGACAATGCCGCTCAGGCGCAGGGTCTGCACACCGGCATCGTTCTGGATAGACACATCGGTGTCTTGAAGGAAAGCGAAGTACTTATAGCCGTTGATCGTGAAGTCGAACATAGCTGAATCTAGGTGGGCAACACCGTTGGTGGTGGTTAGTGAAACAACGGCGTGGTTGCCCAGGTTGTCATAGACGTCATAGTTGTCAACCAGGCTGGCAGCTGTGCTGACCGAAGCTGTGCGGATGGCACCGGCAGAGTTTGGGTTGGTTGAGAAGATCTGGCGAACCTGCGCGGCCGAGAATGGGCTGCTCGATGGGCTCGGCTGGTCACTTGGCAGGGCCGATGCGCTGGCCGAAGGCTGTGAAACCGGCTGGGTGATCGGGCTGGCCGAGTCTGAAGGCTTGGTCGATGGCCGAGCTGCCTCGGTTGAGCCGGTGGTCGAAGTGTTAGAAGAGTTTGACGCGCTCGGGGTTGACGAAGCCGCGGCCGGGTTGCGGTCTCCCTCAGCAATAACACTGTTCTGGTTGCGGTTGCCGATGTTCACGAAGGCGCCAACTGCAAGCATCAAGAACAACACGAAGACCATTGCCTGAGCGCCGACCTTCTTGGCCTCGTGCGCTGCCTTGCGAGCGGCAACCGAGAGAATCGCCGAAACCGACATACCGGCGGTGTCCACGTTGTCGCCAAGAAGGGCCTTCTTGAAGGCTGCGCGTGCGCGGAAGATGAGTTGAAGGGTTGCGTTCTCGCTTAGGCCAACCTGAGATGCGATCTCGCGGGTCGACTTCTCTTCATACATGGAAGCCAAAAGGACTTCGCGGTGGCGCGGGTTTAGCTTGCTGAGCGCAAGGCGAACAATCGCTGCGTCTTCGATGTGCTCCATCTCGCTGCCAACCTCGGCATCGTTCGAGGCAGGCTCGGCAATCTCGTCGATGTTGTTGATGATGGCGCGGCCGGATGCGCGGATTACGTCGAGGCAGAGGAGGCGAACCTTCCACTTCAAGAAGCGAAGCACACCGATTTCAGAGTCAAGCTCAGGCAGTGTGACCATCAGATAAAGGAATGCGTCTTGCACCACTTCGTCGACCTGGTGCTGGCTGCGCAAAAAGCGGCGAGCATGGCGTTCGAGGTGTGGACGGAAGCGGGTATAGATGTTGGCGAAGTCTTGGGCGGACCAATCCTTCAGCACCGCTGCGCCGTGCGCGCGGAACTCAGGGTTCTCGACGTCGTCTAAAGACTCGTCATCCCATTCGGCCATTTGATCCATACCTCTTATTGTGTCAGACCTAATAAGTAACTGACTAGAGGCTGATTTATTACGGTCTACTTGGTTATTGTGATTGCCGGGGTGCTGGCAGCTGCATATTTGATGCCAGTCAGGCTAGCCGAGACCCAAGCCGATGATGCCTTGGTGGTTGCGGTGCCGCCGGTGACCTTGGCTTTCAAGGTGCCGCCCTTCGCTAGGCCAAAGGTGCAGCGAGCAAAGTCGTCGGCCAAGATCAGGTCGAGTGTGCCGGTGTCTGCCTTGCCATCCGGGTTATTGAGCATTCCGTTGATGGTCTGCTTTAGGGCGCCGCCGGTTTTGACCGGGTTGAAGCTGTCTGCGATCATGGCGTCGGTTGCCACCAGGCCGGCGATGCCAGAGGACGCCTTGCACTTGGTTGGTTGGGTGATGCGGGTGTCATCCTGGTTGGTGACCTGCCAGAAGGTGCGGGTGCCGGTTGCCTTGTTGCCGGCGGCTGCGCGCAGCGCGGTGACGTTTGCGGTGGTGTCTAGGGAATAGTCGAATAGTCCCTTTGGGGCACCGCCAACATTTAGACCCTTAGGGGCGCTGGCGGTTGAAAGCTTGAGGCTCAACTGCTGCACCGAAACCGGGGCGCCATCGATGCTAAGCGAAATCTGGTCAGTTCCCGATGCCTTGGTGACGTTCAGGGTCGGCTTGGCTAGGCGAGCGTTTAGGAACTGCTCGGTTGGCTTGCCCAGGCGGAAGGTCAGGCCGACTCGGGTGGCGAGGTCGAAATCTTGAAGTTCACCGCAGGTGCCGGCCTCGACCCAGGCGCAGTTGAGTTCGCGCTGGTCGTCGATGTAGGTCTTGCCGCCAACCTTGGTGATTTTGGCCGCGGTGTATGAGCCGCTTGTGACTGTGTAAGGGTTGACGATTGCCGCGAAGGTGTTTGCGGTTAGCTTTCCGTTGGTGATCTGCACCTGAACCTCGACGCTCACGGCGTAGGTCTTGCCGTCGGCGCCCGTCCATAGGCTGGTTGCTCCGCCGGCTGGGATGCCCGAGGTTGCTGTGGCCGAGTTGACCGGCGCGGTTGGCGCGTCGATCTGGCGAATCAAAGTCGCCTTGGCCGTTGCACCCTTATAGATGTTGACGGTGTCTAGGCAGAGAATCTGGGATGCACTGGTGCAAACCGGCAATACATAAGAGCCGTTAAATATGTCGGTGGTGACGTTGGCGCAAGGTGCCTCGCCGAGGGTTTCGCAGAGCTGGTCTTTCGAGTTGAAGAGGGTGCTGTAACCCTGGGAGCTGACGAAGTTTTCTTGGCTGTCGACCGCGAAGGTGGTTTTGCTCAAACTGTCGGCGGCGGTTGGCCAATAAACGGCTGCGTTGGCAGCGGTGGCACCAATTAGGAGGGCAGCAGTGGTGAGGGCCGCAACGGCCGCGCGCTTCAAGTTCATACTGCAAATCTATTGCTGACCCCGGCATTTTGGGGTTAGGTGACCGGACAGACCTTGTGAACTCTTTTAATTGACTGGCTTAACCTAAAGAAACTTAAGGCTTTTAACAGGCTTTTCTGGCAGACTGGCTTTGTAGATGTAAACCAAGCCGTCTACACAGGAAAAGATTCGGGACCCATGAATTCGGGGCCTCGGGTCTTTTTCCTTTTAACCTCGTTCATCTCGAGGCTTCTCTGGCTCGCCAGTTGAGCGTTAGCCTAGACACATGATCAAACGCGTGGCATTCGTCACCTTCTATTACGAGGCTTGGGATTCTCTGGCCGAGGTCTATCAGCGCATGCTGGATGACCCACGTTTTGAGGTGTTGGTTGTCGCTATCCCCCGCAAATTGACGGGTGACACTGCGTGGGATGACGCATCCGGGGTTTCAGACTTTTTCGCTGCACAGGGCATTGACCATGTGATTGGCTCGGCCGACGCGAGCGAGCTGCGCGAGTGGGCGCCCGACTATGTTTTCATCAACTATCCGTGGCAGCGCAACTATCAGAAGGCCTATCGCGCCGACGAGTTGGTCAAGTTCACCCGCATTGCCTATGTGCCTTATTATTCATTGCCGTTAGTCAATGAGCTCAGCACGGATGGCCACGCGGCCTTGCCCGGCTCGGATGGCCTACCTGGCGTTGCCGGTCACCTTTATACGCAACGGTCACACCAGTTGGCCTCATTGGTTTTCACTCAGGACCGGTTTGTTCGAGATGCCTATGCCACCACGTCTCGCGGAGCCGAGCACGTTTTCTTCACCGGTTCGCCGAAGGTGGATGCCCTGATTGCTGCGGCCGAGGCGATTGAGGCTTCTGGTTCGATTGAATCTGCGGCTCATCGGCATGCGGGCGGCGGGCGATCGCGCATTGTTTGGGCCCCGCACCACAGTTATTCTCCACACTGGCTGAACTTCGGAACTTTTGCACAGAACTATCTCGAAGCTCTGGATTGGGCAACCGAGCACCCTGAGATTGACCTATGTTTGCGACCACACCCATTTATGTTTGGCACCCTGGTTGACCGCGAGGTTATTAGCGACTCGGACCTGGATGCCTGGTTGGCCGCCTGGGATGCCCTGCCGAACACCTCGATTGACTCGACCTCTGGGCCAGCTGAACTCTTTGTGAGTTGCGATGTTTTGTTGACCGATGGCATTTCTTTCTTGGCTGAGTATCCTTTGGTGACGGGCCGACCTTCGGTCTTCATCGAGAATCAGGGTCACTGGGAGTTTTCGGAGCTCGGGGAACTGGCTGCACAGGCATCGATTCGCCTCAGTTCGTTTGCCGAGTTTGCCGCTGGTTTCGATTTCATTCTTGAAGCTGGTTTACCTGATCGTTCGGCAGAGATTGCTGCCTTACGCGAGGCGTCATCGCCTTATCCGGGTGAATCCGCTGCGCGAATCGTTGAGATTGTCGCCGCCGATCATTCGGGTTTGGTTGACCCTGCCTTGATCACCGAGGTGCCGTGGGAGCGCCAACCCGGGCGCGAACCGCTAGACGACTAGTTACTTGGTTGGGGTCGGTGAGCTCGAAGGGCTCGCGGCACCAACTATCGTCAACTTGCCTTCTGGTGCGGCTGGCTTCAACTCAACCCAGGTGTTGCCCGGGGCAAGGTTGATTGCGGCACCCTTGGCGTCAGTCAGAATGATTCGCGCGGTCTGGTTCGACTTTGTCCAGGTGGCCTCAACGTATTTGCCGCCGGTGAAAACCCAAGCCTTGCCGGTGCCGATGATCATGGCTTTTGGAATGTGACCATACTTAGGGTCGGCATAGCTGCGGTCTTCTTGAACATCGAGAACGACAACGTTTGTGGCGTGCAACTGCTCCTTGGTCGCTGAGTCGGTGTCTACCTTGCCATCCTGGATGCGCAGCCACTGGCTGCCATCCGAGCTAGGAACCCATTCGGCGAGCGCGGCTGGGAAGGCGACCTTGATCTTTGTTACGGCTGTGCCCGCGCTGACTGCGGTGGCGGCGGCTAGGTCAGGAGCGAAGTCGAAGCCCTGCTGAGGTGCAGCGATCTCGGGGTGATTGGCGGCCAGCAGCTTGACGTTGACCTGAACGTTGTGAGGAGCCTGGCGAGTGGTTAGGCGGCTGAAGGTGTGGTTGCCCTGCTCGCTGGTTTCGCTCGCGTTGAACACCTTGGTGGCACGCATTAGGTTGACGAACTTGAGCTGACCACCCGAATAGCAGACGATGCCGCCGAACTGGCTGATGATGTCTGGGTCCATTGGGCGAATAGAGCGAACCGGCGCGACACCGACCGCGGTCTTGATTGCATCGGTGGTTGGCAACTGTGAGTGGAAGACGGCGACAAAGCGGGTAAGCCCACCCTCGACCATCTCGTCGAAGACCATGTCGGTCTTGTTTAGGTTTTGCTGAGGTCGGGCGGCATCGCTGTTGTCTACCTTGCAGGCAACCGATGGGCCAGCTGCAGCCAGCGCCTCTGGGGTGCCCTGCTCATACTTGACGCCGGTCAATGGTGCGGTAACAAAGACCTTCTCAGCGGTTGGTGTTGCTGTCGAGCTGGCGCCCGGCAACGCAATCGAGCCCCCTGCACAGCCGGTTAGGGCCAAGGTTACGACGGTAGTTGAGGCAAGTACAAGGGCGATTCGCGAGAACTTCATGGTGAAAGTGTAAGTCGTTATTCGATGACTGCCTTCAAGACCTTCAGGCCGTTCTCAAAGTTCTTGAACATCATCTTGTCGAATACGAGCGTGCCAACGAGGTGCCCAAATAGGTTGCGTTCGCCCGACATGACCCAGGTAACCCGGGTTCCTTCGAATTCCGGCTCGAGGCAATACTCGGTGTTGGCGACTTCGGTCTTCTTGTTAAAGAAGGTCATGGTCGACCGGATGCAGGTTGGGCCAGATGAAATGATCTCCATGCGACCCTTGCCGATGCGCTTGCCAACATAGTCATAGGTGGCACCCGGACCAAAGGACTTTTCCGAGACCTTTGAGGTAACGGTTTTATCCATGGCCGAAAACGGAGACCAGTCGTCAAGGCGACCAAGGTCATTTAGAACCTCGTGCACCTTGGCCGGCACGGCCTCGATCAGGATGCTTACTTTGATTTCATAAGGTCGTTTAGCCATGGCTCAAATCCTACTTAATCCATGCAGTTGCGTTTGCCGGCAACTTGCCATCGATGATGTCCTTGGTGGCCAAAAGCACCTGACCCTTAGGCAGCTTGAATGGCTTGGTGCCGAAGTTGGTCACACACTGCCAACCGTTCGGGCGCTTGAAGTGCATCACAGACGGGGCCAGCGGGTGCTTGACCCACTTGAACTGCTCGGCGCACTGCAGGTCGCGGCGAATCCGCAAAGCATCGCGATAAAGGTTCAGGGTGGACTTGGCATCCTTGTCTTGCACCTCAACGTTGACGTCTTTGAACCAGGCCGGCTGCGGAAGGTGTGCGCCGCCAGGGCCGAAGCCAAACGATGTGCCGGTCGATGTCCAAGGCATTGGCACACGGCAACCGTCGCGGCTGATGCTGCCCTCACTTCGGAACCACTGCGGGTCTTGCATCTGCTCAGATGGAATGTTCAGCGGCTCCTGCATGCCGAGCTCTTCGCCCTGGTAGAGGTAGGTCGAACCTGGCAGGGCCAACACCAACATGGTCGCTGCACGAGCACGGTCGAAGCCCTGCTGAACATTGATCTGCTTCTCGCGGTCTGCCGAGCGATACCACTTCGGCAAGTTTGCGAGCGCCGACTCAGGCAACCCGAAGCGGGTGGCGTGACGAATCACGTCGTGGTTTGAGAACACCCAGGTGGTTGACGAACCGGTTTCTCCCGCGGCCTTCAACTGATAGTCGATGGTCGAATGGAAGCGCTTCTTATTCCAAGGTGTGCCGAGAAGGTCGAAGGCGAACGACTGGCCAAGACCCTCGGTGCTGGCATAGCGTGCCCGACGATTGGCGTGCACCCACGCTTCGGCGACGGCAACACGCGGTGGGTCATATTCGTTATAAACCTTGCGCCAGGTGGCATAGATTTCGTGCACCTCATCGCGGTCGAATAGGTCGTCGGTGCCGTCATCCTTCATCACACTGACGTCGTATGACTGACGCTCAGGTAGGTGGCCGTTCTTAAGATCTTTGACCAGTGCGTGCGCCACGTCGATGCGATAGCCGTCGACACCGCGGTCTGACCAGAAACGCATGGTCTTGATGAAGTCGTCGCGGACTTCCTGGTTATCCCAGTTGAAGTCTGGCTGCTCCTTGGCAAACAGGTGCATGTACCACTGGCCAGGGGTGCCATCCGGCTCGGTGATGCGGGTCCAAGCGGTTGGGCCGAAGTGGCTGACCAACTCGGATGGGCGGATCTCGCCATTTTCACCCTTGCCGTCACGGAAAATGTAGCGGTCACGCTCAGGCGAACCCTTTGGCGCCTTGAGTGCGGCCTGAAACCATTCGTGCTGGTCGCTTGAGTGGTTTGGCACCACGTCAACAAAGACACGGATGCCTGCGGCGTGCAGGGTCTCGAGCATGGTGTCGAACTCTGCAAGGGTGCCTATGCGAGGGTCGATGTTGCGATAGTCGGCAACGTCATAACCGCCATCGGCAAGCTCGGATGGGTAGAACGGGCTGAGCCAGACCGCGTCAACACCGAGCTCCTTTAGATAAGGAACGCGCGAAGTGATGCCCTTTAGGTCGCCGATGCCATCGCCGTTTTGGTCGGCATAGCTGCGCGGATAGATCTGATAGACGACGGCCTGGCGCCACCAGTCTGCAGGACCACGAAGGAATGTGTGTTCAGCCATTTTCGGCTCGCTTTCGCTAAAGGTTATGACCAGTTTAAGGCAAAAGGCACCGACCCGAGGGTCGATGCCTTTTGTGATTCCTTGCCCGGATCCGCGCTCGGGCAAAGTTTTCTTACTAGGAGGTAAGCCGATTATGGTGCTGGGGTTGGAGCCGGAGTTGCCGGAGCCTTTGGAGCGTGAGTCACCGTGATGTGCTCAGGCTTGACTGGCGGGACAGGCTTGGTCGGAGCAACTGGCTTCACAGGTGCTGCGCCTAGCGCTGAGATGGCTGCATCGCGAACTGTTGCCGCTGCTGCAACTGCAGCCTTGCGAGCTGCAAGCGCCGCTGCCTTGTCTGCATCGGTGGTTGCTGCTGCCTTAGCTGCGGTGAAGGTAGTGTTTGCTGCCTGAACAGCAGCGCGGAAGGTGTCGCCGATGACCTTCTTGGCTGCGCCATAGGTCTGGTTGGCGGTCTTGAAGGCAGCCATTGACGCTTCGAAGGTGACCTTAGAAGCCTTGAACTGCTCCTGGGCACCCTTGAAAGCGGTCTGAGCGGCGCGGAATGCATCCATGGCTGCCTTGTTTGGGTTCTCCTTCGGCGCCCTGGCGACCGGAGATGCTGATGGAGCCGGGGTGGCGTCTGCAGCGTATGCGCTGACCGAAACGCCGCCAAGTACCAGAGCGGCGCTAACCGCGGTGGCCATGATTGCCTTGCTGGTGATCTTGAACATTTTGACCTTCTTCTTTGGTTGAATCTGTGTTTTGAAACTTTGGTTTGAATCTGAATCTGGAGCTGGTTTCCTCTGGAAAGGATTGCTTGGTTTTCACCTTGCTCAATAATGATGCGTCGGTGACTTTGTGAGTTTTATGTGAAAAGGGTTCGGGAGGCATGAGAGTTTGAAAGCTCTTTGGCCGCGAGCCCTAGCATTGAGACATGAGCGCAGCACGCATCCTTGTAGTCGATGACGAACCCGGAGTTCGCGACATGATCTGCGACACTTTGCGCCTCTCGGGTTATGAACCATTTGAAGCCAAAGATGGATTCCTCGCACTCAAGTGGCTGCGCGAAAACTCGGTCGATCTGGTGATCACCGACATAAATATGCCCAACATGGATGGCTACGAGCTACTAGAACGCATGCGTGCCATTGGAGATGACACCCCGGCCCTGATGCTAACGGCACGTGGCGAGCGCGGCGATGTTACCCGCGGCCTACGCCTCGGCGCCGATGACTATGTGACCAAGCCGTTTGGGCTCGAAGAGCTGATGCTGCGCATCGCGGCGATCCTGCGCCGCACCATGGGTGCCGGTGAAACCGACTCGGCGGATATCGTTTGCGGCCCAATCGTTTTGAACGAAGATCGTCACTCGGTCACGCTCAATGGCAAGCCGGTTGAACTCTCGCCAACCGAGTTCAAGCTGCTTTATGAATTGATGATCAAGAGCGGCAAGGTGGTTACCAAGACCACCCTCTTGGATGTTGTCTGGGGCATGTCGTTTGCTTCGAACGCGACCGTGGTTGACACCTACATTTCATACCTGCGCAAGAAGCTACACACCACCACTTATGAGGGGATCAAAACGGTTCGCGGCATCGGTTTTCAGATTGTCGCCGAAACCAAGCCAGAGGGGCAGGTCTAGCCGATGCGCCTGCAGACTCGCCTCTCGATTGCCACGGCCTCAATAATCTCGTTGGTCTCGGTTGCCATCGGCGGCTTTGCAGTCTCGACATCATTCGACTCGGATGTTGCCAGGGTGGATGACGCCCTAGCTATTGCGGCAAACCAGGTGCGGCATGCGCACGGTGACGCGATTGGCTCGGCGCTGCTTGCGGCCGATCAGTCTCCGATCAGCCTGACTGTGGACTTTCTGAGCCTGAACAACGATTTACTGGCGCTCAGCCCGGGCAACCTTGAAATCAACACGCAGCCAAGCGTTTCGGTGCTGAAAAACGGCGATAGCCGCGCGGTCACTGTCACGAGCGACGCTAGTGACACCTATCGCCTACGAACCGTGGCCCTGCCAGATAACGAATACCTAATTTTTGCCACCTCGCTCTCGGCGCAGATTCAGAGCCGCGATGCCAACATCCGTTTGCTGCTGTGGTTCATTCTTGGCTCGGTGATTTTCGGAGCGGCCGCCATCACACTGTTTATTCGGCGTGACGTTCGCAAAATTTCTCGGTTGGTCGACGCCGCTAGTTTGATTGCGCAGGGTGACACGGATGTGGTTTTGCCAGCTGGGCTTGGCAAATCTGAGGTAGACCGGTTGGCCAGCGCGTTGCGGAACATGGTTGATTCGCTTCAGCGAGCCATTGAAGTTGAGCGCAAGACCCAGCAGAATATGCAGACCTTCTTGGGTGACGCATCGCACGAGCTGCGCACTCCCCTGACCGTAATTAAGGGTTATGTTGAGTTGCTGCAAAAGAACCCGGATGCCGGCGCCGAGCAGACCGAGCGCGCATTCGAAAGAATGCTCTCAGAAGCCAACCGCATGGATGCCCTGATTCGCGACCTGTTGCTTTTGGCCGAACTTGGCGAGGCTAAAACCGAAACCAAGATGATGAGCGAACTTTCGGTAATCGATTTATCGGCTCTGGTTGGCACGGCCGTCGATGACCTGCGCATTTTGCAACCAACCCGACCGGTTGCTGTTTCAATCGAAGCCGGCATCGACATCCTTGGCGCCCGCGAATTGATTTTGCAGGTCTTGGCGAACCTCACCGCGAACATTAGGCGGCACACGCTGGCATCCGACTCGCTGCGCGTTTCGCTTCGAGCCGAGGATGGTGCTGTTGCTGTGCTCAGCTTCGACGACAGCGGTCGCGGGTTACCCGAGGAGTTTTATTCAGCGGGCATAAGCCACTTCAAACGTTTTGACAACTCGCGCTCGCGCGAATCTGGCGGCTCTGGTCTCGGCATGAGCATTCTGGCCGCGATTGTGCAAAAACATGGTGGCACGGTGACTCTAGAGAAGAGCGACCTCGGCGGATTGCGCACCGAGATTCGCCTGCCACTCGCCCGCTAGATGCCCGCCTATTAGGCCGATAGTTAGCCTAAAGTCGGCCGATAGTCCGGACCTAATTTTTTTCACCGAGTTTTGACTAAGGTTTTGAGGAGTAGCCTCAAGTTATGCCCTAATTGGGCAGTTCGATTCACCTGGGGGCGTTGTGTCGCGGTACGAAAAAATCTTCATGTCTATGACGGCACTTGCCACAGTGGTTTCGTTGACCACGGGTGGTTATTATTTGGCCGACACCTTGAACGGCAAGAACACTACGCTGGCAGACAACCTCAAAATCATCGGGTTCTGCCCAACCGGCAGCCCGAGCGCGAACCCCAGTGGCAGCTCAAGTGCGGCGCCTAAAGCAACTGGCGCAGTCGGAGCTAGCGGCGTAGAAACTCCAGTGGCGGGCGCCAAGGGTGAAACCGGTGCGACAGGAGCCACCGGCGCCACGGGTGCATCCGGCGCTACTGGTGCTACTGGTGCTGCTGGTGCTGCTGGTGCTACTGGTGTAACCGGTGAAAAAGGTCAAACCGGTGAACCGGGCAAAGTAGGCCCTGCAGGTGCCAACGGAGCCACAGGCGCCACGGGCGCATCCGGTGCTACTGGTGCAACCGGAGCGGCCGGTCTCTGCACCGGTATGGTGGCCCTGACTGCTATCACCGGCGATATGATCCCCGCGATTGACAACACATATTCACTCGGAACGGCACAGTTTCGCTGGAAGGGCCTTCAGCTCGGCCCAGGAACCCTATTTATTCAAGATACGGTCACTGGTGCCCAGGCTGGGCTCACTGTAACCGATGGAAGTTTGCTAATCGACGGCGCCGACTCACTCCGAATCGGCAATATTCGCCTCACGACAACAGGTCTACGTTCGGTACTTTCAAATCAAGACATCTCGATCGGCGCCACCGGGGACACCGGCTGGATGAGCGTTGCTCACGGAATAAAGTTTCCCGATGGAACAACCCTGCAATCGGCAACGGCACTTGGCGGGGGAACCGGCCCAGCTGGCCCTCCGGGGCCGACCGGCGCAACAGGTGCCACAGGCGCAACGGGTGCAACCGGCCCGCAGGGACCCGCAGGAGCATCGGGTGGCCCACTAGGAGTGAGCTATCCAGCACCAGCAACCCTTGATCTATCCAACGATATCTTCGCTCTTGAAAAGGGCACTTACGTTTTGCCGGAAGGTAAAGAGGGCCAGTTGGTTCACTTTGTCATCACTGATGCGGCCGACATTTCGGCGATAAATGTGACCGTCAGCATTTTGCGATACACGCGAGGTTCTTCAGTGATTGTCGCCAAGGACGTGAATTGGAATCCCTTTGGCTCCAACTCTGCGCCGACCACACTGGTGAGTGCAATTTTTACCAAGGGCGCTTGGAACATCAGCGGCGGCAACGCTCGCTAACCTAAGCGATCAACCGATGTTGCCGAAGGCAGAGTCAAACACGTTAACTTGCTGTTCAGCCAAAAGTTTTCGCACGCGTGGCACAACCTCGGTCGCATAAAGTTCGATCGAGGTCATCAGGTGCTCGTGTGGCACCGGCCCATTGTCAAACTTCATGTCAAAGCGAGAGGCACCCACCGAGGTGATTGCGTGGGCAATCTTCTCGGCCACGGTGTCTGGCGAACCGACATAGAGAGAACCGTGTTCGATTTCTTGGATGAAGTGGCCCTTGTTTGCCGGACCCCATCCTCGTTCGCGACCTAGACGATCGATGAACTTTTCGTAATAAGGCCAGACGAGCTCTCGAGCTTCGGCATCGGTTGAGGCAATGTGGCCTGGAGAGTGAATCGAGATCGGCAAAGTCTTCTGACCAAACTTCTCAAGCGCCTCGTGATAGAGATTGGCATAAGGGCCGAATCGCGCCGGGTCGCCACCGATGATTGCCAGAGCCATTGGAATACCGAGACGAGCGGCACGGATGACCGACTCAGGGCTGCCGCCGACACCGACGCGCATCTTCATGGAGCCAGACTCGGTCTTTGGGTAAACCTCTTGGTTGGTGAGTGGTTTGCGGGTGGTTCCAGACCAGGTCACCGGGGCCTCTTTGAAGAGCTCAACCAGCAACTCGAGCTTCTCTTCGAAGAGGACGTTGTAGTCGCTTAGTTCATAGCCAAAAAGCGGGAACGATTCTGTGAATGAACCGCGGCCTGCAGTGATTTCGGCACGGCCGTTTGAGAGTGCATCGATGGTTGCAAAGCGCTGATAAACGCGAACCGGGTCCTCACTCGAGAGGACGGTGACACCGGTGCCCAGGATGATGTTTTCGGTAACGGTTGCGATTCCGGCGAGAACGGTGTCTGGAGCAGAAACCGCGAAGTCGTCGCGGTGGTGCTCGCCAACGTTGAAGTTGTTGAGGCCAAGCCGGTCAGCAAGCTTCGCCTGCTCGACGATGTTGCGGATGGTCTGTGCAGCGGTGTGCGGAGTGCCGTCCAACTTGACGCTCATGGCGCCGAAGGTGTCTAGACCGAATTTTATTTCTGCTGGATTGATTGCATTCACAAGAACAGTTTAGGTGAGCTCTTTGATTCTGTCTAGTGGGGCTTTACTAGAGTTGTGCGTCAACTATCCAGTCGTGGCCCAGGGCAAGCATCCGCTCATCCGAGGTGAGGAGAATCGCTTCTTCATGAAGAGCTTGGGCTAGAATCATGCGATCAATCGGGTCGCCAGATTCAAAGCTTAGAAACGACTTTGACGCCTCTGCATGTTCGGCGCGCAATTGGATCTCTTCGAAGCCAGCCCCGATAGCTGCTGCCGCGAAGCCTTCACTCAGGCGCAGTGCCGGTTTGCCATTTCGGCCGAGTTTCTGACTCTTCAAGGTCAGCTCAAAAATTGACGCAGCCGAGAACCAAAGTTTCGGCGCGAGATCTATTCGATTTCTGGCAGCGTGACCGAGTTTTTCAGGAGAACGCAGAACCCAAATAAGAGCGTTGGAGTCGAGCAGCAACTTCACCACTTGGAGAGATCCTCGCCAGCCCAAGGATCCCAGGGCTCGGGAGCAAAGAACTCTTTCTCTTCTTCATCGGTCAGGTTGTATTCAATTAGGTGAGCTAACGAACCGAGAACAAACTTTTTCTTGGGCGAGTGTGGCATCAAATCAACCAAAGGTTGGCCTGAGCGAGCAATCGTTACAGACTCGCCTGCCAGAACCTCCTCGATCAATTTCGATAGGTTGCTCTTTGCGTCGTGCATGTTGTAAATCTTCGCCATATCCCGACTTTAGTTAGCCCACTTAGCCCGGTCAAGAGCTAAGCCCTAAAATGTGGATAGATTTGGTAATAACCAAAAGCTGTGGAGAGTTGTAAATTTCATGACCAACAGACCAGACACCCGCGCCAAGTCGAAGATCACCGGCGACCAGTTTGCCGAGTTTGCCGCCACCCGCCGCTCGACCCGCGATTTCTTGCCGACTCCGGTGCCGCGAGAAGTCTTAGATGAGATTCTGCGCGATGCGATGACCGCACCATCATGGTCAAACACTAAGCCGATTTTGGTTGCCGTTGCCGATGGCGAAAAGCGCGACCGACTCTCTGCCGATTTCAAGGCCCACTGGAAGGCCGTTCAGGCAGCACGATCGGGTGGGCTCCTGCCCAAGCTTCGCCTTCTAGTGACCCGCTTCGGGCTGCCAAGCAGCAACGCCTTCATTGCTAAGCCATATGTGAAGTCACTCTTGCCACGTGCTCAGCGGGTTGGCAAAGAGATGTTCGCAGCAGCCGGCATTAAGCGCGGCGACACTGCTGCGCGCAACGCGAGCTGGGCTCGCAACTACGACTTCTTTGGCGCCCCGACCGAGCTCTTCATCTTTGCCCACAAGTCGCTTGGCGTATTTTCGGCCAACGATGCCGGTCTATTTGTTCAGAACCTAATGCTTTCGGCACACGCCCGAGGCCTTGGCACCTGCGCCCAGGGTGCGCTTTCAACCTGGGCTAACGTGGTTCGCAAAGAATTCGAAGTGCCAGCCGACTACCACTTCTTGTATGGCATCGCCATTGGCTATCCGAGCGATGCGCCAATCAACGACTTCGGGGCCAACCGTCTCGACATCGAAGAAATCGTGATTCGCTAAACCCGAAACTAGGCTCGAACCCACTCACGAGACACGGCGAAGCGCTCAATTATTTCGGGGATTGGGTCGATGCCAATCCCAGGCCCTTTAGGCACCGAAATGTGGCCGTCAACCAACACAAACGGTTCCGTCAGGTCGGTCTCGAAATAGCGGCTCGAAGCCGAGGTGTCGCCAGGCAAGGTGAAGCCAGGCATGGCAGCCAGAGCTAGATTGGCCGCGCGGCCGATTCCGGTTTCGAGCATTCCACCGCACCAAACCGGGATGCCTGCGGCAACCGAAACGTCGTGAATCTTCTTCGACTCGATGTAGCCGCCGACTCGAGACGGCTTGATGTTGATGATCTCGGCGGCACCGAGTTCGATGGCGTCGCGAGCGATGTCGGCCGAGACGATGCTTTCATCCAAGCAAACCGAGGTCTCGATATAGTCGGCGAGCTTTGCGTGGCCGAGCACGTCTTCTTCGTTGATCGGCTGTTCGATGAGCAACAGGTTGAACTCATCCAAGCGCTTCAAAAGATCGAAATCGTCGCGTGTGTATGCGGTGTTGGCATCGACCTGAAGCAGCAGGTCATCGCCGAACTTTTCGCGAACCATCTTGACCGGCTCATAATCCCAGCCAGGTTCGATCTTCAACTTGATCCGGACGTATCCCTCGGCGAGATAACCGGCGACAAACCGCTCGAGTTCATCGAGGCTGTTCATTATGCCAACCGACACACCAGAAGGAACCCGTGTCTTGGTTGAGCCAAGATAGGTTGCCAAGGATGTGTTTGCCGCTCGCAACTGTGCGTCAAGAATCGAGGTTTCGAGGGCGGCCTTTGCCATCCGGTGTCCCTTGGCCCAGTGGAGGGTTGGGGCTATGGCTTCGGCGGTTAGGTCGTTGCCCAACTTGAATAGGTCGGGCAGCAGAAACTGCTTCATGACCGCCATTGCGCCGGTGTGATATTCGCTCGAATAGTCTGGGCGGTCGTTTGCGCCACACTCGGCCCAACCCTCACCAACATCGGTGATGGCGTGAGCCCACACCACCTCGTGCACGTTGACCGAGCTAAACGATGTGCGGAAAGCCGACTTTAGCGGCACGTTCAAACGGATGAGTTCGACAGCTTCTAGTTTCATTCTTCGACTTTCTCTAGGACGAGCGAGTGGCGTTCCAAAATTCCGGTAACCCGATAACCATCGGCTAGCGCCGGGTCAAGCACTTCGCGAACCCGCGCACGCCATTCGAGCGCCTCGGTGAGGTTTGTTTTGCGCAACGACTCGATGTCTTCGGGCAGTTCAACCAGGATGGCCTGAGCGCTGGTCGCCTGCGCCGAAATCGGCTCCTCGCGCAATGACCAATAGGTGAAAAGGCGATCTGATTCATCACCCGCGTTTATGGTATCGGTCATGGTGCCGTAAAAGTTTGGCAGGTATTCGATGCCGACGGCACCGAGCTTCTCGAAGTTGAACACTGCGTTGCGGCGAACCAAGGGGTCGAAAGTCCAGGTGATTGCATCGAGGTCGTTCTCGATGGCCCATTGCCTTTGGTGTTGTTTGATTGCGAAACCAACACCTGGCATGGTGGCTGCGGTGACGTGCGAGTGCAGGATGCGCTGGCCGGGTATGGAATCGTGAGCGCCTTGAAACCCGAAAGACGCCCCGACGATCTGGCCGTCGAGTTTGGCAATCGCCGAATATCCCCCAACGTGCTGCGCCGCGAGCGCAAGGTCAAAGGGCACTACCTCAGGGCCATCGGCCCATACCTGCATGAAGAAAGCGCTCATCGCCTCGGTGTCGGCGATTGTCGAAACGAGCTGGATTTGCGCTTGAGTCATGATTTCTTTCAAAAGAAAGGGTGGGCCCGCGGACTAAACCGTTGACCCACCCCGCTAACTTTTTGTGATTAGTTCTTGGTGCCGTTGATGGTTGCGGTGGTCACGCCGAAGTTTGACAGGTTCCACTTAGCAAGGATCTTGCCGTAGGTGCCATCTGCGATGAGCGACTGAACTGCAGCCTGAAGTGCGGCGGTTAGCTTGGTGTTTGCCTTGAGCACACCGATGCCGGTGTAAACAGCCTGGTAACCGTTTGGGTTAGCAGCGTCGGTGATTAGGTCGAAGTACTGACCCTTGCCGGCGGTCTGTGCCGCATAGGCTGCGATTGGCGCATCCATGACGTCAGCGATTCCCTTGCCAGCGCGAAGAGCATTTAGAGCCTCTGGATCTGATGGGTACTCGTTGATGATGACGGCCTTCTTGCCAGCAGCGACACACTGTGGGGTTAGCGCCTTGAGCATGTCGCCCTGAACGGTGGCCTTCTGGATGGTTACCGGCTGACCACATAGGTCGGTCAGAGTCTTGACGCCCTGTGGGTTGCCCTTGGCAACCACAATCGAGAAGCCGCCCTTGAAGTAGTCAACGTAGTCGAGGGTCTTCTGACGGTCGACTGTGTCATTCATACCAGACATGATGATGTCATGGTTGCCGGCCTGAAGAGAAGGGATGATGCTGTCCCAAGCCTGCTTGTTGAAGCTTACGGTGACGCCAAGCTTCTGGCCGATTGACTGTGAAAGGTCATAGTCGAAACCGGTTGGCTTGTTGGTGGCGTCGAACATTTCCATCGGTGCATAAGGGATGTCGCTGGCAACGTTGATGCCCGCGGTCATGTACTTAGCAGGCAGCAAAGCCGCTGCGGCTGAGTCAACCGAAACGGTCGGGATGGTTGCCGCGTCGGCAGTTGCCGAGGCGGTTGGGGTTGCGGTGGTGGTTGACGAGCAACCGGCAACCAATAGAACTGATGCGGTTGCCATTGCTGCCAGAGCAGCGAACTTCATCTTTGACATTGATTCTCCAATTTGGTGGTTTTTCTTAGGTTACAACTCTGATGTTTCCAACGCGTTTAACCGCCGGGGTTCTAAAGCACGCTGTTAATAAATGCCTTGGTGCGTTCATGTTGCGGGTTATCGAGCACCTCAGCCGGCGAACCGGCTTCGACTACCAAACCTTGATCCATGAAAACTACTGTGTCAGCGACTTCGCGCGCGAAGCCCATCTCGTGGGTGACCACAATCATGGTCATTCCATCCTTGGCGAGGTCACGCATTACGCCGAGAACTTCGCCAACCAACTCAGGGTCGAGCGCCGAGGTCGGCTCATCAAAAAGCATTAGCTTCGGCTCCATGGCAAGCGCACGGGCAATAGCCACGCGCTGCTGCTGGCCACCGGAAAGCTGCGATGGATAGTGGTCGAACTTGTCGCCTAGACCCACCCGCTCAAGCAAAGCCATGCCGCGCTTTTTGGCATCCTTGGCATTTTCTTTGTTCACACCGATTGGAGCCTCGATCACGTTCTCGATAGCGGTTAGATGCGGAAAGAGGTTGAAGCGCTGAAAGACCATGCCGATGTGCCGGCGCTGAGCTGCAATTGCGGCGGGCTTCATCTCGTGAAGAACATCGCCGGCTTGGCGATAACCCATCAGGTCACCATCAACATAGATGCGCCCACCGTTGATGGTTTCCAGGTGGTTGATGCAGCGCAAGAAGGTCGACTTGCCCGAACCCGAAGGGCCCAGCAGCACAAGAACCTGGCCCTGTTCAACCGAAAGGGAGATGCCCTTTAGAACTTCGTTTGAACCGAAAGACTTGCGAACGCTTCGAGCGTCAACCATTAGCTGGCTCATGCTGACACCTTCTTCTTGCCGAAACCAAACATTCGATTGCGCGCGGTGGCCACGTTGAAACCGCGGCCATACTTCTTTTCAAGTTGGCGCTGAGGAATCGAAAGGACTGTGGTCATAACCAGGTACCAGAAACCGGCTACGACGAGCAGCTCGACCTGGGCAAGGTTTTGCGCCGAGATCATCGTTGCCTGTGTGTAGAGCTCGAGCACAGCGACGACCTCTAGAAGCGCGGTGTTCTTCAACATCGAAATGAACTCGTTGCCCATTGGCGGAATGATCACGCGCATGGCCTGAGGCAAAATGATGCGGCGAAGTGTGTAACCGCCTCTCATGCCAAGCGATGAGGCAGCCTCCATCTGGCCACCGTCAACCGAAAGGATGCCCGCGCGAACAATCTCAGCCGAGTAGGCGGCCTCGTTTAGTGCAAGGGCGATGATTCCAGCGGCAAGCGAAGGGACCAAGGCGCTTGTCTGACCGTGAATGAAAACGATATTGGTGAATGGAATGCCCAAGGTCAGCGTCGGGTAAATGATGCCCAAGTAACCCCAGAACACGATTTGAAGAAGGAGCGGTGTTCCGCGGAAGAAACCGATGAACGCGCTAGCAACTAGCTTTAGCAACGGGTTGGGTGACAACTTCATGACCGCAAGAATTACGGCCAGTATGGTCGCAATCAACATCGAGACCACCGTGATTACAACGGTGAGAACTGCGCCGTTGAGAATCTGTGGATTGAAGAGGTATTGAACGATGATTCCATGGTCGACCGAAGGTGATGACCAGAGTGAATAGATGAAAAGCGCTAAAACGCCAACAACCAGCACACCGGAAATCCAGCGCCAAGGGTGTCTAAGCGGTTTTGCGACTACGTCGTCTTCGTTCATAAGTGAAAGCCTAGTGTTATTCGGCTGCAGCCAACTGCCCGCAAGCCCCATCGATCTCTTTGCCACGGGTGTCTCGAAGTGTGGTTGGGATTCCCGCCTTCTCGAGGCGATAGATGAATTCTCGGGTGACCTCGCTGGTCGAGGCGGTCCAGATAGAGCCAGGAGTCGGGTTCAACGGAATCGGGTTCACATGCACCCAGCCCTTGCCGCGCTCATTTAACTTCTGACCAAGAAGGTCAGCGCGCCAAGCGTGATCATTCATGTCCTTGATCAGCGCATACTCGATCGAGACGCGGCGGCCGGTGGCATCAAAATAGGCTCGGGCTGCATCGAGCACCTCGTCGACCTTCCACTTTGAGTTCACCGGGATGAGTTCATCGCGTAGGCCGTCATCCGGGGCGTGCAGGGAAAGAGCAAAGGTGACCGGGATCTTCTCGGCGGTTAGCTTTTCGATGCCGGGCAAAAGACCAACGGTCGAAACCGTGATGTTGCGAGCTGACATACCTAGGCCTTCAGGCTGTGGGGCAATCATGGTTCGGACCGCCTTCATCACGCGGCTGTAGTTTGCCAGTGGTTCACCCATGCCCATGAAGACAATGTTGGTGACGCGGTCTGGCGAATCGGCAAGTTTGGCCTTTGAGCCTCCGAGTTCGCCGGCGGCAATCACCTGGTTGGCGCGAACGATCTGGTCGACTATTTCGCCGGCAGACATGTTGCGCGTGAGACCTGCTTGCCCCGTGGCACAGAATGGGCAGTTCATGCCGCAACCAGCTTGGCTCGAAATGCAAAGTGTGATGCGGCCGGTGTAACGCATCAGCACCGATTCGACCAATGCGCCATCGTGCAATTTCCAGAGGAATTTGATGGTGTCGCCGTTGTCGGTTTGTAGACGCTTGACCGGAGTTAGTAGGTCGGGAAGCAGAGCTTTCACTAGGTCTTCGCGGCCGGCCGCCGGAAGGTCAGTCATTTCGGCCGGGTCGCTGGTGTAGTGAGAGTAATAGTGGGCGGCAATCTGCTTCGCGCGGAATGCAGGAACGCCGAGTTCCTTCATCTTCTCTGCACGCTCTTCAGGACTTAAATCGACCAGGTGAACCGGTGGTTTGCCGCGCTTAACTTCGGCGAACTGAAGCAGTGGCTTGCCAGTTTTTTCATCCAGCTTTTGCTTCCAGCCCTCGGTCGCTGGTCTGACCTGTGGTCTCTGCGACATTGGGCTCTCCTAAAGATTCGGTAACAATCAATATTAGGGCGAACTTGGCGATGTAAACGCTTACATTTTTCGGTTAGAGTGGAGCGA
Source organism: Microbacteriaceae bacterium (assembly GCA_947452675.1). Lineage (GTDB taxonomy): Bacteria > Actinomycetota > Actinomycetes > Actinomycetales > Microbacteriaceae > Rhodoluna. The sequence goes on from CANGDL010000008.1 coordinate 52,972, forward strand.
AATAGAAAGTTGCGTCAGCAAACTATTGTTTGCTGCGCGTTTCAAGGAGGAACTCATGTCTGGTGCCAGCATCCTGGTTTATGCGGAGCGCGTCGGTGGCAACCTAGGTCACATCGAGAAGTTGCTTAAGGGCCCACTCGCCGACTTCAACGGAATCCACGTGCTGCCGTTCTTCCACCCTTACGACGGTGACGACGCAGGCTTCGACCCAATCGACCACAAGATCGTTGACCCACGCCTAGGCAACTGGGCAGACTTCAAGCGCATCGCTGACACGCATGAGCTAACCGCCGACCTAATCGTGAACCATGCCTCGGCGCTTTCACCTGAGTTCATTGACTGGCAGGAGAAGGGTGACGCATCTGACTTCGCCGGACTGTTCTTGACCTTCGATACAGTCTTCCCGGATGGCGGAACCGAAGAGGGCATCACCTCTTTCTATCGCCCACGTCCTGGCATGCCATTCACCGCTTATGAAGTCGCCGGCAAGCGCCGCCTGGTTTGGACCACGTTCATGCCTTCACAGGTTGACATCGACATCAAGCATGAGAAGGGCCAGGCATACCTGCGCTCTGTTCTTGACGCGTTGAAGTCCGGTGGAGTCAAGGTGGTTCGTCTAGACGCTGTGGGCTACGCGGTTAAGACCCCTGGCACCGACTCATTCATGACCCCTGAGACCCTAGAGTTCGTTGAAGAAATTGCCGCGCTGATTCAGTCGTATGGCATGCGCGTTTTAGTTGAGGTGCACGCGCACTACACCCAGCAGCTCGAGATCGCCCCGCTGGTTGACCTAATTTATGACTTCCAGACCGCACCGCTACTGTTGCACTCGTTCTTCACCGGCACCGTCGACCGTCTCGATGACTGGTTCAAGATTCGCCCGAACAACTGCCTAAACGTTCTCGACACCCACGATGGTTATGGTGTCATCGATGGTGGCCCAATCAACGGCCGCCCTGGTCTAATCACCCAGGATGAAATGGCTTTCATCTTCAAGAAGGCCGAGGAGAACACCAACGGTCACAGCGCTATTGCCTCGGTTGTGCCACAGTGGTTCACCCTTCCTCACCAGATCAACGCGACGCTTCCAAACATCGTCGCCAACGACACCGCATACGTAATCATGCGTGCGGTCCAGTTCTTCTTGCCGGGCGAACCACAGATTTACTATGTCGGTTTGTTCAATGGCATGGATGACGTTGAGTTGTTCAACAAGACCGGGCAGGGTCGTGACGTAAACCGCCACAACTACACCCCAGAAGAGATCGAGGTTGCACTTCAGCAGCCGGTGACTCAGGCAATTCTTGGTTTGGCTCGTCTGCGCAAGCTGCCGGTTTTTGAGGGTTCTTATACCTGGGCCGTGACCGGTGGCGACACGCTTCGCATTGAATGGGTTGCGGGTTCTGACTCTTTAGTTCTTGATTTCAGCACCAAGGTTGGTGCGCCTTCGTTCAACATCGTGGTGAACGATTCAGCCGGCACACGCAGCTATAGCACGGTCGAAGAACTGGGTTCTGCGCGCTAAATCTCGACGCCTCTGGCGGTGAGCGCTTCGGCGAATTCATCCGCGTATTTGAGCGATGCCACCAGCAGCGGAACGGCCATGAGCGTGACTCTCGGTTTGACGCCGCGTGCCGTTTGGGCCTCTTTGGCCTGTGCTGAAAATTTGAGAATCATCGGAATCGCGTTAATCGTCATTGCGATGGTGAGGCTGAAGATTTCTGGTTTGAGGCCGAAGCGTTTGAATGGGCCGAGGGTGTGTTCGATGGATGCGATCAGGTCGGCCGACTTGGTGGTGAATGTGAATAGCGTTGCAGCGAGCATGGCCGCTGCCAGTCGGATTACGTTGGCTAACACCGATTGCCAGAGCGCGCCGAAAATCAACTGCGGGATGATGATGACTAGGAGCAACCACTTGAGTTGCCAAAGTTGCTGGGCGAAGAGCCGCAGGCCGGCGAGGCCGAAAGCGAACGAATAGGCGCCGGAGATTGCGGCCAAGGCCGCGAGGGCTTCGAACGGGTCGGATCCAATTATTGAAATCCCGGCGATGGCCGCGATTAGGACGAGAAGCTTGGGGCCGGCTGGCATTCGGTGTAGGGGTGATACACCTGGCCGGATAAGTGAAATCATCCGTTTTCGGCCAAATATGACGAGATCACGGGCGACGGCTCGCCAACTTCGAGCAATCTTGCATCAGCAAAACGCAGAAGAATGTCGCATTCATTTGCGAGCCTTAGGTCATGAGTTATCAGGACAACCTGTTGGTCGATTTGCTCTAGCAAAACGCGGGAAACTAGGCGGGCGTTGGCCAGGTCTAACAAAGCGGTCGGTTCGTCAGCCACGATTAGTTTGGGTTCTGAAACCATGATTGCGCTGATTGCCAAAAGCTGCTTCTGCCCGCTCGACAGCGAGTGAGCGGCCTGATTAGCTAAATGCCCAATACCAAAGCGCTCTAGAGAGGCCAGGGCCTTCGACGCAATTTCATCCTTGGTAAGCCCAGACTGTCTGAGGGTGAATGAGACATCTTCGAGCACGGTTGGCATGATGATCTGAACATCCGGGTTGCTGAAAATAAAACCGGTTTGACTGCGAGCCGCCTTGGGGTCAGTTGCCGGGTTGACGCCGCCAACCGAAACCCTGCCTGAAGTTGGAGTGATCAAACCGTTGAGTAGCCTTGCGAAGGTCGACTTGCCCGAACCGTTGAGCCCGATCACACCGATTCGCTTTTGATCGAGTTTGAGGTTGATGTCATCGAGCGCGGTCTTGGCATCGAATGATACCGAGACCGACTCAAACTCGATCAACATAATCGCCAGTGCTTTTGCCGCCGGTCGTTAGTTCTTGAAAGCCTTTGGGTAGGCGCGGAACAGTGCAAACGCGATCACCGCGGTTAACACAACCTTGACCGCATCACCGATTAGATAAACCGATACGTATCCGGTTGCGGTGACCAGGTCGACCTTTAGGTTGGCGGCCATTACCGGGATTCCGATTGCATAGATTACGCCGATGCCACCGACGATTGAACCCAGGATCACGCGCACGAGGCTGAACTTTGACTTAGCCGAGTGAGCAATCAATCCGGTTACAAAGGCGCCCGGGATGAATCCCAAAAGGAAACCCGCGGTCGGGCCGGCTAACACCGAGAAGCCACCGGTGTGACCGGAGAGAATCGGCAGGCCGATGAGGCCAAGAACGACATACAAGGCAACTGCAAGTGAACCGCGATAGGCACCGAGGACCACTCCGGCGAGCATCACACCGAGAGTCTGCAGGGTGATTGGAACACCGGTCGCGAGTGGAAGCTCACCAGGCAGAGTTAGAGCCGCAATTATTGCGGCAAAGATTGCGATGCGCGATAGGTCGCGAAGGGTCAGCTTGTTGCTGGTTGCCATGATGGTCTCCTAGATTGGGGAAGTTCCTGAACACTGTTCATGATGTTAGTAGACTGAGAGCGAAATGAGCAAACCTGGTGCATATACGCGAGCGGATGTCGTCGAAACTGCCTTGAACATCCTCGATGAGTTCGGCCTCGCCGACCTCTCGATGCGTCGCCTTGCCGGGGTTCTAGAGGTTCAGCCCAGCGCTCTCTACTGGCATGTACCGAACAAGCAAACTCTGCTCGGATTAGTGTCTGATCAAATCATCGAACGTGCCGCCAGGGTTGATCGTGCCGACTTTGTCAGGGATGGCTTGCTCGACTGGAAGGCCTTCACATTGGCCGAGGCGTCCGCGATTCGCGATTCGCTGATGGCATTCAGAGACGGTGCCGAAGTGGTCAGTAGCACACTTGCTCTTGGCCTCGGCGCCGACGATGCCCTGGCAAGAATTCGAGCCGGCATCGATGAGGTTTGTGAAGACCAGAACACCGCCCGCGTTGCCGCCGAATCGATTCTGTTTCTCACTCTTGGTCAGGTTTGGCACGAACAACAGCGCATGCAAGCCGACAGCTTGGGAGTTGTGGCCCCCGCCCTCGTCGCAAAGCCTGAGGATGCCAGCCCACCATCCAGCGTTTTGCATGACAAAATTGGTTCTTTCGAGTTCGGCATCGAACTCATCCTAGATGGTCTCGAAAAGAAGTTAACCTTGAAGCATGGATCTCGATGAACTACTCAAGGTTGCGCTAGATGCCGCCAATACCGGCGCAGCAGAACTCAAAGCCCGCTACCGTGGGCCGCTAGAAATCAGTTCAAAGACTTCCCCCGAAGATCACGTTACCGACGCCGACCTAGCCTCTGAAACCTTGGTCCGAACCCTAATTCACGAACGTCGCCCTAACGACAGCATCACCGGCGAGGAGTTCGCCGGCCTCGAAAACGCTTCGGCAAAGGTTCGCTGGAGCATCGACCCGCTGGATGGAACGGTCAACTTCACCCGCGGTTTCCCAAACTTTTGCACCTCGGTTGGCGCAGCCGATGTTGAAACCGGCGACTGGTTGGTGGGCGCGGTGGTTGCTCCAATCCTCGACCTCACCTATTACGCCAAGCGCGGTCACGGAGCGTTCGTGATTCGCAACGGCCAACACATTCGCCTCACCGGCCCGCCAGCCGACCGTGCTACCAAGATTCTAGCCACCGGTTTTTCATACTCGGCCGAAAAGCGCATCGCCCAATTTGAAGACATAGCCCGGATGATGCCCGACTTCGTCGACCTTCGCCGCATGGGTGCTGCGGCTTTAGACATGTGTGCTGTAGCCGAGGGAGCGATCGACGCCTACTACGAACGCGACATTAAAGAATATGACTGGGCAGCGGCAGCATTGATTGCCGAGGAAGCTGGGCTCACCGTGCAACGACCGGAATTTGTTGGCGACCTATGCCATGTGCGCTTAACTTAGTCACCTCGCTTGAGTCTTTGCTAATCCTTAGGGCTTGCGAATCACCAAGATGAAACTCGGCCGCTCGGCCTTCGAATTTGGCGGCAGAACCTCCGCCCGAATAATGACCTTGACTAACAACCCCGCTGCGCGCAGTTGACCATTGAGGGCTCGGATCTCGGCGCTCAACAGGCTTCGCAACGTTGTCTGTGCAAGCTTGGATGAGTTTCTCGCCAAACGAAGACTTACGCGATAACCTCCGGCATCTTGCTTGACCATCGTCTTGAGCGCCTGCAGCTGAGCCTGATTTAGAAGTTTCACTTTTGGTCTGCCGCCAAACACTTGAACTTGCCACAGATTGAGACTGAGTGGAACGAAGGCCTTTTGGCCAAGTGCGGTTGCCGGAGGGCTTTCGCCTGCTGCGTTTCTGGCCTTGACGCTCACTTGAAGCAATTGGCCGGGTTGCAAACCGGTCAAGCGACAGCGGAGAGTTTTGCTGGTGCATTCAGAGCCCGATGGCGTTGTCACTCGATAATCAAAGATTGGTGAGCCTCCGTCGCTAGCCGGCGCCAGCCAAGAGACCTCGGCGCCTCTCCAAAGAGGAACCGCGACTACGCCGGTTGGTGCATCGGGAGCCGAACCAAGTGTCGGGGTTGGGGTTGGGCTCGAGGTTGGGCTCGGGGTGCCACCTGATCCACCTGATCCATCTGAATTCACCGACGGTTCAACATATGAAATTGTGATCCGCCCGTTCGCGTTCTGGCCGGCCACAAATGAATAGGCCGAATATCCCGAAGTTAAGGTTGAAACACCTGCGGTTGAGTTTTGCCCTGGAGCTGAGGCGAGCGGGCAGTAGTCCTGGGCACCACAGGGGAGGTTCATGTCATAGCCCCCGATTGCACCGCCAACTGCTCCTCCACCGCCACCGCCGTCGCCACCACCATCCGAAGGCCAGTCGAAGTAATCGGGGAAAGTGTAAGACCACAGACCCAGACCAGACTGGCCATTCGTGGTCGACAAATCGGTGCGAGCAGAATGCGCTGCCAGACCGATTTTGCCCGGATATTGATCGCTCGAACCCGAAGAACCAGCCGAACCTCCGGCCACCAGAGTTGCGACCCCCGCAGGGTTCGAGCCGTCACCAACCTGAATCACCGATGCGGCACCACCGGCACCGCCATAACCTGAACAGCCATCGATTCCGGGTGAGCCACCATTGCCGCCTGAAAAGCCACCTAGCGGATTCATGCCACCCTTTGCCACTCGGCTATCGAGGGCGATTCGATCGCTGCCACTAAGGCAATCGCTCGGTGCATCGCCGGCGGCCTCCCCCACTCCAAGCGTTAAAACCTGACCGGGCACCACAGCGATGGTGCCCTGAACCACGCCCTTGAACCCTGAACGATCCGGCCGCGAAGAGCCATTATCTAAGCCTCCTTGGCTACCTTCGGCACCTTGAATCTGGACGCTCAACTGAGTCACACCAGCCGGCACCGTAAAGTGCTCCGCCGCATAAGGGTTGCCGAATAACAAAGTTCTGACCCCGGCCGAGTTGGTTGCCACCAACCCAAACAGCACCGCGGCGCGTGCGTTGAACCTGGCCAAAAGAGCTGCCTTAGCGTTAGAAGCCGGCACTGCCAGGATGCGTTGCCGAACATCCTTTGCCAAAGCCCCACCAGATTCGAAGGAACCCACCGAATTGGTGGCGGACTGCAACGCAACACGAGCACGCAGGTCATTCAAAAACGTCGATTGGGGTGCCGCCTGGTTGGCAAAACCATCCACCACCGCCGTCGCCGCACTTTCGTCCAGCGAACCGCCCTCAAATTGTTCCACCGCGTTTTCGGCGAGGATGCCTGAATCCGCTGTTCCAGAAGGAATCTGATCGGCCGGCAGTGCGCGATAGGCTGCGATCGCCAGGTTCCAATCACGACCCGTGCCCGAATATTTCGCGGTCAAAAGCTTCATTTGAAAGAGTTGCGCGGCAGTCAACTGACCGTTGTTCCTCAAGCTCAGGCGAACGCCTACCGAGCCGGAGGCATCCCGGTCTAAGGTTGCGGTGGCTTGGCTTTGCAGAACATCGAAGGCATTGCTCGGGCCGTGGTGAGCCACCCAGTTGATGTTGATGTCGGTGGTCGAAGAAGTAAGCGCGGTTGTGGAGGTGGCCTCAAGTTTGCAATCACTGGTTAGGCTGACGCCGATCGGTAGAGGTGTGCTCGACGAAAGTTGGCAACTGAGCGTTGTGTTCACTGGCGAGTCATACTGGTCACCGAAGGCGCTGACCGAGAAACCACTGCCATCGATCTCTTGAGTGGTAGCCAATCGCATGCCAGAGTCACCGAGTTGGCGAAGGCGAACTAAGCCACTGTGAACACCGTCAACCGATTGCAACGCAACCGACTCGTTGAGATTCTTGTTCATGATGTAGCCCATCCGTGAAGGTGGGTTGGCCCCCGCCGGGTTTCGCGGGTCCCGGCAGTTATGCAGTTCGAGGGCAACGAATGGCAGGCCGATGAAATCCTTTCCGCCATCGATGTGGTTGCAATCGATCTGATACGGAGTTACCTGGTCAAACTGCCCCGGATTTAGGCCGAGCGATGGTGCACCTCGAGGTTGCACCTGAGTGTAGGTGCCCGATTGCCAAACTGCGCCAGGGTCCAAGTGGGCAGGGTTGCCCTCAAAATAGAGCACGTTATTGCCGGTGGCGGCCACCGCATAGGCATCCATCGAGGTCAGGCTCGGCGGAAACACTATTGATTTGATTTCTGCACCCGCATAAAAAGCGGCGCGTTCAACGGTTTGCAGTTGACTATTTGCCTCAAATGAAACGGAACCCTTGAAATAGAAGAACGCCCTCGACTTGATTGTGGTTACCGAAGCTGGGATGACCAGATCGCCGGTGCAAAAGTCAGCTGAAACCAGCTCATGCTGGGCGTTTATGAGGAGGCAGGAGTTATCTGTAGTTGACTCGAGAGCCAAAGCGAGCGTGACCGGCATGGTCGCCAAAGGCGCTGCGATTAGCGCCGATCCAGCAACCAACGAAATAATTCTTCGCCATGGCCAAGCCAAAGTTTTTCACCCCGAAACCTTGGCACAAGCCTAACCGACTGTCCCCCAAATAGGGGATTCCCGCAGTTTTAGCTGCGTGGACCCCTCAGGTGCGCCGCCACTAGCGCCTGATACTCTTCTTCACTCAAGTCGTCGGTCTTGCGTGCCTCTTTGCGATCAGACTTGCGCCAACGAATCAGCAACATGATGAGCAACGGCAGGTCGCCGCCTTCGGCAATCATCCAGAGGAGGTTGCCCGAAAAATGTTGATCATTGAGCGCGCTCGGAAACCAAGCCGGAGCATTGGCGATTACCTCGGTTACGCCATCCATGACCACATTGCTGATGCTGAGCACCACCCCGGGAATTGCGTCGAGCATCAGCTCAACAAAGGCCAACATGAATTCGCCGGTGATGAACAGGCTGCTCCGATGGGTTTGGTGTGACACCAGCGGCAGCACCATGATCAAGCCAAGGATGGGTATCGCCACGGTGATGATGTTTTCGGCGAGACCGCTGTGGCGAACCTGGCCCGCGATTGGTGTGATGAAGAACATGAAAAGCACGAGGGCAAAAATCGGGGCAAAGATAGCGTTCGACATGAGGCGAACCGGCCAAGATTTGAGCACCCGGCGCAGCCGCTTGCGAGGCACCTGGCGCAGCACGGTTAGCACTAAAGCGATTGGCCGACCGATCGACATAACCAATGGCACACCAAAGAGCAGCAGAGCGATTCGAGTCGTGAAGGCCCAGCGAAGATCGTGACTGTAAGTGCCGAAGAACCCGAAGTTGACCCAAGCATAAAGACCGACACCCAAAAGTATGAACGCGGCCGTGCGCGGCATCGGCCATCGGTGACCGCGACTTCGCAGAGCAATGACACCGGCGAGGTATAGGCCAGCGGCCAGCAAGCTGACGATTAGTGAGGTCAGGTCAAACCGATAGGTGGATAGAAAAACATCGAAGGTTGGCACCCCTTAACTTTGCCACCTTCGAAGGTATGTTTAGAACCATGGGGTTGGAATTGGAACGACGAAGTTTCTTAGCCGCGGTTGCAACGATGGTGACTGCCGGACCGCTGCTGTTCGGCAAAGATCAGGCAGCGAGCGCCGCATCCGGTTGGCCAAAGGGTTCACTCTGGCGACTGCCGTCGGGTTCTGGTTCAATCGCTTTGACGGTTGACGATGGGGTCAGTTACGACACCGTCTCGAAGTACATCGACTTCGTGGCTAAATACAACCACCGCCTTACCTTCTTTGTTACAAGCAGATATTCAACCTGGGCCAAGGTGCAAAACAAACTTCAGCCATTCGTGACTTCTGGGCAAATTCAACTAGGCAATCACACGGTGAACCACCCGAACCTGAACACCCTTTCGGCGAGCAAGATTCATCAAGAGTTGAATGGCTGCCAGAAGTTCATCCACGATCACTACGGGGTCGAAGCGCAGCCCTATTTCAGGCCGCCTTATGGAGACATCAACGACTATGTGGTCAAGGCGGCTGCCGACGCCGGGTTTACCAAACCGGTGCTTTGGTTAGGAAGTCTTGGTGACTCAACGCCGACTAGTGAGGCAGCGGTGTTGAAGTTGGCTAACACCTGGCTCACCGCAGACCGAATTGTGATCGGTCACGCAAACCAACCAACCATCACCCACTTGTTTCCGCAGATCGAAGCCATTCTGGCGAAGCGTCACCTGAAGACTGTGACCCTCAGGGATGTCTTTGGATGAATGTTAGACCTTTTTGCGAGAGGCAAAAAGGTCTATACGTCAAAGACGCGCGGGCTAAATCCTGTTCCATCGGAAAAGAATTATCACCGAGTAGCGATGTCCCAAGTTGCGCACCATACTTTTTAATTGCAGTCTGAACCTGTTTGGTCCCGCCTTTGAAAAGCCACTCAAGGTCCTGAAAGTGGCGCTTTTCACCCGCACGGTCGTCGAAATGAGATTCCATGGCTGCAGTTGATAGCCCCATACAGAGATCTTGCTTAGTCGTGTAACTAGTCAGACCCAGGCCCGACTGGGTTTTACGAATCAAGTTTGAGTTGAGAACTGCGTTTATGTCTTGAGGCAAACCAAAAACGAACCAGTTCTTGCCCTTATAAACTTTTCTACCACCCGTTTGAATCGGTTCATAGAGGTCGGTGTCCTCCTGAGCCGATTTAATGGAATCGAATATCTTGACAACCCTGAAGTTTGCCCGAAGGCCGGTCACGCAATAAAAACCGTTCATTCTGGCAGCGCGGTTTGGATCGGAAATGACTGGATAAACCTCGTCGCATTTCAGCAGCTTTTGGAGTTGGGTGGCAGCAGCAAGCGGCAAAAAGCCTGGATTACTGACTGATGGAATATTGGCTGTCGAACCAGCCAATGTCAGGGAAATCGCCAAAAAGGCTTCTAAAAGCGAGGACACGACTACTTCAGTACCAATAAAGAGGCACTATTAGACCCGAAAGGGATTGGAACTTCATCTTTGGGTAAGCGGCGACTTGCCCCCAGGCGACTTGTGTGGCTCCCGAATCACCGCAAGTTAGGCGAACCCAGATCGGCACTTGATCGGCCCTAAAACCATAACCTTGCGCACAGGCCAAGGAACTAGAACCTGGGCTCACATACCATTGGTAGTTCTTGGTTGCCTTCGAATTAGTACCCCAGTATGAACAGGCAAACCATCGGTACTCCCCAGACCAACCAAACCCAAGCGGTGTGACTGCAGAAATCAGGTAACTGCAAGGGCCTAAGTCTTTGGTGGATTTAGATCCATCCGAATTCACATGAGGACCGTTCAAATCAACATTTCCAATGACCGTTGGCTCCTGTGGTGAAGTAGGTTTCTCTTCAGCAGTAGCAGGATTCACCCCAACTAAGAAGAGCCCTGCCGTTGCCATCAAAGCGGTGCTGAATTTGAGAATCTTGCGACCTGACTGCGAAATTTCGGATGGCCGACGACTTGGCTGTTTGTTCATGATTTTCCCCGCTTCTAATTTCGATTCCCCTAACCATTAGGCTATTGGGCTCGATAAAGCGAAACAAGGGGATAACCCCAGAACGGTGGACAGAATATTATGTCCGAGGCGAACTAACTTGTGGAAAGCCTTCCGGCCAGGAAACTAGCCGGCGAGGTGCTGGCTAAATAGACCCAGCCGCGTGGAGCGCTAGCTTCGCGTAGAAATCTTCCATCAACAGGCGGTTGTCGAGCAGAGTGTAAACCCTAATCTCGCGACCATCCGCGTTGGTTTGATAGAGGCCGTTCGGTAACAGGTTTGGGCATTTCATTGTGACGTATCGACTGCTGGCGGGGTCTGCCTCGAAAGCGCTCTGCAGAGCGGTCAGCAGCACCAATGGGCTGTCGCCAAGGCAATAGACCTCACCCGCTTTGTAACCCGCACCGCTCAACCATTGGGCTACCTTGCCGAGTGAGGCATAGAGATAAGCGCCGAGGTCTCCGGCACTGGCCATTCTCACCTTCAACTCGGAGCGACTAGCAAGAACGTGGCGGTATTGGTCACGAGGAATCTGCCAGAGCTTCAATTCGCTGTGGTTGAAGAAGACCAAACCAGAAACCACATCTTCCTGCAGGTTGTATTCAAGGTCTGGCGCACCTGGTGGCGGCACGGCTAGGCCATCGTGCTCGTGACCACCGATCCAAATCACGGTTAGCCGATCGGCGATGCGTGGCTCAATCAAATATGCGCTGGCAATCTCGGTAAGGCTCGCGCCACAGACCACAAACAGTGGGGTGTCTACGTCATCGCGCATCGCCTCTTCGATGATGAAGTGGATGCCTGGGGAATCTTGCGGAGTGTTCACGTCGACCATTGCCTTTGGTGCGCCGGCTAGAACTGGAACGAGGCCGTTCATGCCGCAAAGTTCGACGACCTGTTCGGCGACAGCAACCGCGGCGGCAACTTCGTCGCCATCCGGGCTTTGAGCCCAACTGTCACCCTCGCGTAGGTGGGTTCCGATTATGGCGCGCACCTCAACGCTAGGGCTGAGCAAGTGGTGAGCCAGTTGCACGAGGCCATCGGGGTCGCCAGAAAAATCATTGTCAACAATCAAACGGATGCGTGGTTCAATCAGGTTGGTGCTCCATGCGTCGGTCATACATGGAATCTACTCCGATTTTCTAGTCGAAGAGGTTTGAGAGCTAGTTGGCAGGTTGGCTCAAGCAAAACTTTTGATAGGAGCGTGAAGCTTCTGAGAGCCGCTGTTCGGATAACAACCCGTTGTTTGCGGCAAAAGCAGATCTCAGCTCAACCCCGTATTTAGAGGCGGCGATCTCGAGTTGTTTGCGTGCACCCTTAAATAATTGTTCCGCACTATCCAGGTTCAACTTTTCCAAATTCGGATCGCTGAACCGACCTCGAAGAGCCTCTGAGATCAAGCCCTTGCAAATGTCTTGCCTTACTGGGTAGACGCGCAAATATTTGGAAGTACCCGTTGCCTCCACGAGATGTAGACGCTGGACGGCCAAAAGGTCTCTCGGCAAACCGTAGATGAACCAGTTGCCCATTAGGTAAACTCGTCGACCTCCGGTTTGATACTGCAAGTACTGATCCAACACTTGCTTAGCAGCCGCCGAGGATTCATAAACTCTGACGACTCTATAGTTTTCCCTTGAACCGGTAGCGCAATAGAGGCCGCGCATTGGCGAAACTCTTTGGTAATCCGAGGCGAGTGGATATCGCTCCTCGCAGTCAAGCGCTCTGCTGACAAGAGAAAGATCACCGAGTTTCAAATAGGTCGGTAATCCCGGCGCATTCGAAATAGGCGCGGGATCCCTCCGTATGGCGGCGGTGGAAGCCACTTGGCCTCCACCGGCGCAACCAGCCGTCAACAAAACGGTCGAGGCTAGACAAAGAAACTTCTTTGAGGTTGAACGCACGCTAGCCACAGTAAATGGGAACGACGAGACCTGATAGTGATTGAAACTTCATTCTGGCCCCTGCTCTAAAAGTGGATTCCCCTAACCATTAGGCTATTGGGCTCGATAAAGCGAAACAAGGTGATAACCCCAGAATTGTGGACATATTTTATTGTCCGAAAAATGGAACTGTTAGTGAACCGCTGCGACTGTTTAGGCGAGGTGCTCGCCGAAGAACTTTTCGATGCGAAGCCAGGCATCGGCGGCGTCCACCGGGTTGGGCTTTGCACCGGTGATCTTCAAGAGCGTGCCGAAGACCGGTCCGCCACCTTGCTTCGGGTTCATGAAAGCGTGACCAGACTCGGGATACATCTTGATGTCGTGCGCCACCTCAAGTTTGGTGAGGGTCGAATCAAGCTTTACCTTGGCATCCTTGAGCTGACCATCCTTGGCGCCATAGTTGCCCAAGATAGGGCAGGCTCCGGCAAGGGCCGCATCCAAGTCGGTTGGCAACATGCCATAGTTTGAATTGGCCGCGTCATAGCCCTTGTTGGCTAGAAGCAGAGCGAAACCGCCGCCCATACAAAAACCAATCACGCCAACTTTGTCGGTGACTTCTGGTCGAGAGGTGAGCAGCGCCTTGGCGGTCTCGATGTCATCGAACGCTTGACCCTTGCCAGCGGCCAGAGCCTTAAAGGTTGCGGTTAGGCACTTGCGGGCGCCGCCGCGGCTATAAAGATCGGGCATCAGCACTACATAGCCAGCTTGAGACAGGCGGGTGATCTGAGCGCGCATGTTTTCATCGATGCCGAACACCTCGTGCACCATTACAACGGCAGGCCATGGACCTTGGCCATGTGGCACCGCGAGGAGACCCTTTAGGTCGGGGGTTATTTGAACGTTGCTGAGTGTTGGCGTCAATTCGGCCCGGTTAGAAGTCATGTGACTATCTTTACCCGAGTTTGATGTCCATGCCGGATGCAAGGGCAGAGAACTGGGTAGATGTCGTGACCGACTTGCCAGTCAACGTCTGCAAGAAACGCTGAGCCGCAATCATCTTGGCGCGGGCAGCAGGGCTAGCCTGAATTGGCTTTACCAGAGTTAGCTTCTTAAAGCCGGTGGCCTTGATGGTCGAAGCGATGTTGCGAAGAGCAATCTTTTCGGCGACGCTCAAGGTGCTCGTTCCGGTGTTCAGCCAGACAGTTCCTGCGATTAGCGCAGCCGGCACACCGAAAGCTACCTTGGCCTTCGCACCGGCAACGCCATCCGAGCTAAATGGGGTGACCGTGATTTGCGTGGCCGGGCCGACCGCTGTGTCAACGGCACATGATTCGCCAACTGTCTCGCAAATTACCTTGCCGTTGACCGTGACCTGATAATAAGCGGCGTTAGA
>CANGDL010000009.1 GCA_947452675.1 Microbacteriaceae bacterium
GGCATCGGACGAGCGCTCGTCCACGAACTTGGTAATCAGGGCTACAACGTCTTGGCGGTAGGCAGAAGTGCAGCGAAGTTGGAGGCGCTGAAATCAGAGTACAAAGGCCTTGGAGAACTACAAGCACACACTATGGACTTCAACAAAGAAGGTTCAGGTGAAGATTTGCAGGGACTTGTCGCAGACAAAGCGGTCGAACTTTTCATCCCTGCAGCGGGATTCGGAAGCAGTGGCAACTTTGTAGATCTACCCTTGGACACTGAACTTGAGATGGTCGACGTGAACTGTCGAGCAGTAGTCGAACAGACTCAGTGGTTTGCCCAAAAGTTCGAACGTCAAAGGCACGGAACTTTGATTCTGTTTTCGTCACTACTCGGTACCGCCGGATCGGGAACTTCCGCAGTATATGCAGCAACCAAAAACTTCATCCATGCTTTTGCAGAAGGCCTTCGAGTCGAGCTGAAGTCTGCCGGGGTAAAGGTACTGACCATCTGCCCAGGACCAACCAACAGCGGATTCGCCCAAGCATCACAGATGACCTATTCCGGGGCAGACGGCGCATCCGATGTAGCAAAGGGAATCGTGAAGAGCATTGGCAAAAATGGAACCATCTACCCTGCTACGCGAGCACGCTTTCTCGGTTTCACCTTGAGCACCGTGCCTCGATCGATTCGCGTTGCAATCTTGACCAACGTTATGCGAGGACTTCAATCGCACAAGTGACCACACAAGTGACCAAATCCACACCGCAAATGCAACTATCCGCTTGTTTATTGGTCAAAACCGCTATTTGATTTGCCTAGATTACAAGTCCTACATTCTCCGCAAATAGACCTTCAATCGAAGGTCTATTTTCTTTCTATCGTTTCACCCCGAGTGCAGGCCAAAGTCGTATTGTCGCGAGCCCGATAGCGACTCCAATCAACGCACCAAGAGTATTTGCGAACATGTCAAATGGGTCCGCAATGCCTATTCGCGCATATTGCTGGATCGTTTCCACAGCAAAGGCCATGCCAATAAGAATCAAGCCGACCATCCACGAGGCTTGTCTAGCAAGAACAAGCAATATTGCCGGTGGAATGTAGAGCACGAGATTCAAGGCGAAGTTAGCGTTGAAACGAAAGCCTTCCGACCAAACTTCCGGGGCAATGAGCCAAAACGTACTCAATGTGCCATAAGCCTCCCAGAACCGAAGGCTAAGACCAACTACCCCTGCAAATGAAAGCGCAATCAGGAGGAATCGCCTATGGGACACCTGAAGACTTCGCGCAAGTGGTTTGCGAAGAAGAAAGGCTAAGAGCATCAATCCACCAATCCATAGAAAAACATCCCATGTAAGTAGGCGACCAAAATAGGCGCCGAAGGTCTCAAACTGAGCCAAACCAGCTCCCTCCGAAATACTGCTGACACGTCCAATCTAAGTCGTAACATCGCCTAAGCAAGGAATGCACCACGAGACGTCTCGAATGTTTTTCGACGTCAATATTGGAACTTGGCGTAGAAAGATGGCGTAGAAACAGATATCAAAAATCGACTTCGAAGCCAGCACTGGGAAGCGAAAGTTTAGTGCGTTCCACCTATTCTCCGCCAGTAAATCAGACCCCACCTAGGGGTCTGATTTATTGGCTGGATTTTATGCAGACGGATTCAAGGGCCTCGCGGATTTCCGAATCGCGCAGCGATCGAAGCCCCCTCTCCGAACTGAAAAAGCGTCGTTAGGCTTCAACTATGAAAATACTTGGCTTACTTGGAGGAATGTCCTGGGAGTCGTCCATCGAGTATGAGCGACTTATCAACCAGGCTGTTCGAAATCAACTTGGTGGCACCAGTTCAGCAGACCTGATTATTCGCTCGTTCAACTTTTCTGACATTGAGTCCCTACAGTCATCGGGCAAATGGGATGAAGCAGGTGCTTTGCTGGCACACGCCGCTAGAAATCTAGAGCAGGCCGGTGCGGAGGCGGTCGTTTTGTGTACAAACACGATGCACGTCCTGGCAGATTACATTCAGAAAGAAATCTCAATACCTTTTCTTCACATTGCAGATGCCACTGGGCAAGCCGTTGCCGATAAGGGCCTAAAAAAAGTTCTGCTTCTCGGCACAAAATACACAATGGAAAAAGACTTTTACAAAGGTCGTTTGACCGATAACTTCGGGCTCGAAGTCATAACGCCAACGGAGACACAGCGGGATGAAATCCATCGAGTGATTTACGAAGAGTTGGTGTGCGGAATCATCACATCCAGTTCTAGGAGTTACTTCATGGACGTGATTTCCGAGTTCACTGAACAAGGCGTTGAGGGCGTGATTGCAGGTTGCACAGAGATTGAACTTCTCTTGAAACCAGAAGACCTGAGCGTGGCCTACTTTCCAACCACTTCCTTACATTCAGCCGCCGCCGCCGAGTTCGCGCTTTCCTAAGTTGGCGTAGAAAGATGGCGTAGAAACGGATTCCTGAAATCAACTTCGAGGTCATTATTGGGAAGTAGCCCGGTAATGCGAGTCGTCCATTCTCCGCCAACGAATCGACCACCGATAAGGTGGTCTTTTTGTTTTCTAGAACTCTTCCGGTTCAACGCCCAGCTCGCCAACCATTGCCTGTAACGCTTCCTCAAGCGCGATTACCGTGTCATAGGTTCTTGAGATTAGTTCATCGGCAGATTGCGATTGCAGCAGGTCCTGTTGATCCAACGGCCCTACCGGCAAGACTCCGGCAAGTTGCCAGCAGGCATCCATGGGGTTATCGCTCAATTCCACGTCTGAGCCGTATGGCAAATCACCGAATTCGCTGGCGAGCGTAAGCAACTTTCTAACCTTGGATTCGAGATGAACTCGGGCAGGCATAAGGGAGTTATCCCAAATCAGATCAGGCAAAAAATCGATGTCTGCCAGTGGGTATGGATCATCTGGCAACCATGCATTTACCCTCAATCGCTGACCACCCTTAGCCTCAAGGCCATAGAACTGATCCAAGGTACCGATGTCGGTGACCATAGCCAGTGTGCCGATTTCAAGCCGCTTGTCTCCCCCACCAACCTCGGCACCGCGCTCAATCAAAACCACGCCGAACTCCGGATTTTCTTCGATGATCAGGTCACCCAACAACTTCAAGTAACGCTCCTCGAAGATGCGGAGCGACAACGGCATCGCCGGCATCAAGACAGTGCCAAGCGGAAACATGGGCATTAGCGCCATATCTAGGCTTTAACGAATCCGTTGTCGATCAGATAGTTGGCCGATTCGACCAGTGACGTCTCAACTGGGATGAAGTTGATCCCCAAAACCTTTTGCGCCTGTGATGCATTCACCGGGATGTGCTTGCCAAGAGTAGGCAACACGGCCTTCACTTCAGCATCAAAGAGAGCGAGGAATCGAATCACAAAACTTGGCGCCGGGATGGTGCTCATCCTTCGACCCGGGAATGCTTTCTTGAGGGTTTTCACCATGCTCACGAAGGTTCTGGAGCCGGCACTTGCGATGAAACGCTTGCCCTTGGATGCATCAGTGGTGATAGCTCGAACGTGCATCGCTGCAACATCTTTGACGTCAACAATTGAAAACGAAATGTCAGGCAGCATTGGGTCTTTTCCGCTCAGCATTCTTTCAACGACTGAGACCGAAGATCCGAAGTGCTTATCTAAAGGCGCTCCGGCGACTAGCACCGGGTTAACGGTTGTGAGTTCAAGCTCCGGTGCTTCGGCTGCGATGTAATCCCACGCAGCTTTTTCGGCAAGCGTCTTGGACTTTGTATAAGGGACGCGACCAATGATGTGATTTGGGTCACTCCACATCGTCTCGTCGAATTCCGTTTTGCCGGCCGGCAGGTCATTTCCATAGATCGCTGCCACGGATGAAGTCAGAATCACGCGTTTTACGCCTGCAGAATGAGCCGCACGTAGGGCCCTGAGCGTTCCTTCGACGGCCGGGCGAACAAGGTCGTTCTCATCCTTCGGCGATGCGATCGGGAATGGTGAGGCGCTGTGAATGAGCACATCAATGCCGGCTAATGCTGCATCCCAACCAGTGTCACTCTCGAGATCTAGCTCAGAGAAGGAAAGCTTGCTGTCAAGGTCAAAACCCGATGGCAAGTGAGCAACCATAGCGGCTCGAACCTCCGCCGCCTTGGCGCTGCTGCGCACTGATGCTCGAACTTCATATCCCGCTGTTAGCAATTGAAGAGTTATGTGCTTGCCGATGAAGCCGCTTGAACCGGTCAGAAGTACTTTTGTCATTTGCTAGCCCATTTCTAAGATTCCAAGTTTCAATACTTAAGATTCAAGAACAGCCTATGCGCGTCATTTATTGCTGATTAGCTTTTTGGTTTTTCCAAATCACCGAGATGAGTGTGCTTAAAGCTGGTTCCATATTTAAGGCCGTAACCGAGCATTCTGTCCCAGCCGATGTGGCCAAACCAGATTGCGCCTATCGCGATGGTTAGTGGCGAAGCCAGGATGAAACCAAATGCCGTCACTAAGGCAGCGGCCGGGTATGAGTGACCAAGGTTGTAGGTGATCGAACCAAGTTTTGTGTTGCGAAGATAGCCGAGCATAAACACATCTGGCACAAGCAAAAGCGCTGGGTAAAGCCACCAGGCTTGGCCCTGAATTGCAAATAGCGCGATGCTGGCGACAAATAGGACCGCTCCCTCAATGCGCAAAACTAACTTTGGCGCTCCAACTACTGATCCGACCAATGGCACTGTTGACATGATGAGCCTTTCCCTAACGGTGTTAGGAAAACGGTAGCATTAGAGCATGTCAGTTCGCAAGATGGTTACAAAAGACTCGATAGGTTTGGCCGCACGTGCCATCGTCGACGAAATGGGCGTTGATGCGCTATCAATGCGGGCCCTCGCGAGCAAACTTGGAATCAAGGCACCGAGCCTCTATGACCATGTGCGAAACCGTGATGAAGTGATTGCACTCATCCAGGCGCAAGGTCTGAGCGAATTCGGCCTTGGCTTCGCCGCAGTCGGTCCGACTCCCCGCGAAAAAATTTCGTTCTATCGAGAGTGGGCACTGCGTAACCCCAGGTTGTACCCCGTTGTTTTTCAACATTCACTCCACAGGGATAAGTTGCCCGAAGGTCTCGAAGAAAGCGTCCTTGGGCTCGTAGTTCAGGCGGCAGGGGGCTCACACATTAAAGCGAGAGTTTTCTGGGCCCAGCTCCATGGGCTCGTTGATCTTGAGCTGCATGGTCGCCTACCAGCAGATGCCGACATGGCAGCCACCTGGGAGACCGTCATAGCGAACATTGAATCGCTCTAGGCCGTCAGCTTATTCAACCTCGAAGGCGCTCTCCAAAGCGCCGGGGTCCGCCAATTTCACGAATGACACTTGGGTGCACTAGGTTGCAATACAAACCAACATCAGGAGATCCACATGGCGGCAATAATAAGGTCGATTCGAGCCGAGGATCGTGAGCGGTGGAACCCGCTCTGGCAGGGTTACCTGATTTTCTATAGGGAAGAATTACCAGCGGAACAAACCGAACTCACCTGGAGTCGTCTGATTGACGACGAGTTTGAACTGCATGGATTAGTCGCGGAGATCGACGGTGAGCTTGTCGGCCTAGCCCATTTCTCGTTCACGCGTACGACTTGGTCGGAAAATCGCGATCTATATCTCGAGGACTTATTTGTCTCTGCAAGTGTGCGAGGTCAAGGCCTAGGCAAGGCGCTGATTCTGGCCTTGGATGAGGTGGCCCGCGAAGAAGGCTCTCGCAAGGTTTGGTGGGAAACACACAAAGACAACGCGGTTGCTCGCAGGCTTTATGACTCGGTTGCCGAACTTTCTGAATTCGTCAAATACACACGGATGACATAACTTGACCATGGTCGGTCGAAGCCGTTGAATAGGGCTATGCGTAAAGAGATTCGCGGATACAACGAAGTGCGAGAAGCAGCCCGAGACTGGGAGGCCTATTCGAGCGATCTTCAAGGTGATCGAGACGTTCGCGATTATCGCCAACTACCCCTAGAAGCAGACCCGCCAAGGCACACAAAATTTCGAATGGCGTTGAATCATGTTTTCAGTCCAGGCGCTCTTCGTCCGCTCTCCCCGGATTTTGAAGCTCTAGCTGTTCGGCTCATCAGAGAGCTGAAGCCAAGAGGATCGTTCGAGGTTCTGGAGGACCTTGTCATCCCATACGTGATCGGTTGTTTGACCATCATCTATAAGCGCCCGCAAGACTTTGCCGAGTGGCGTTCGTGGGGCCCCGATGTTTGGAATGCTGCGGCTTATCGACGCGGTGAAGACGTTCACGCCGCTGAGGTTGCGCATCGAAATCGAGATTTCTCAATCAAGAGCCCGCGAGATGGCCAGGTTCTGCAGGAATATCTAGACCAAGTCTTCGATGAGGCAGAGGGTCGCATTGCCAAGGGGCTCGAGGAACGGGACATCTGGGATTTCGTTGCCGGCTTAGAAATCGACGAGCAACGGGTCAATCGCAAAGAAATGCAAGGCATCGCAAACGTGCTTCTCGCCGGTGGTCGAGACACCGTCATCAAACTGCTCGCCGGGTTCGTCTGGCATCTAATTGAAAAACCGAGCGACGCCGATTTCATCCTTGAAAGTGAAGAGAACTTTAGACCGGCGATTCAGGAGATGGCTCGCTATCTGAGCCCACTGCCTCGCATGGAACGCGTGCCTCGAGAGCATGCCGTTGGGGAGGATTCCGAGCGCGACACAGACAAGTATGTGTTGCTCGGTTTCGTTTCGGCCAACCACGACCCGGAACGCTTCGAGCACCCTGAAAAAATCGACTTTGAACGTGAAAGGAACGCTCACATTGCCTTCGGTTTCGGGCCTCACAGTTGCCTCGGGCAAAACATCACCGAAATCGAAACCATAGCCTTTCTAAAGGCGGTGCTCCCGGAGCTTTCCGGCTGGAAATTCGAGGCTAAGCCAAATCTCGAGTGGGTTGATGAACCACTAGCCGATGGTTCGACAACTCGATATCTCGACAAGTTCAAGGAAATCCGAATCGCCCTGTCTTAGTCACCCCATCTCGCGAAGACAGAAAAAGACCCCCGACTCATGTCGAGGGTCTTTTCTTTTGGTTTAGCGAACCAGGTTGGTCCAAGCCAAGCTGAGTAGGAACAAGCCTGCGCTCAGTAAGACGAAACCAAGGCCTAAGCCGAAAGGTGACCGCCAACCATGCCAGCGCTCTTGATAGTCAAAACGCTTTCTGGTCCACGAGTCACGAAGTTCGACCCATTCGCTCATTTCCTGAAGCTTTTCAGCTTTCTTTTCCTCATTCATGTTTCTTCACTTTCTTCGAATTATTGATTTGAGTGAAGCGAAAATTATTAACATAAACAGGCTTCGAAAAGATGTTATCAAGCCCGCTGTAAAAGAGCCTTAGGTTAGTGTGGTCAGCAAGCTCATGACGAAAGGTGGCCGGCTGTGGATCAAAGACTGCGAAAGACAATCTCAGAGTTTCTAGGAACAGCTCTGTTGGTCTGCGTCGTGACAGGATCCGGAATCATGGCGTCTCGACTTAGCCAAGATGGAGGTGTTGAGCTACTGATCAACATAAGTTCGATTGTGCTGGCGCTAACACTAATCATTGTTGTGATTGCCCCGATTAGTGGCGCACACCTAAATCCCATAGTTTCCTTGATAGCGCTTTTGAAGCGCGAACAAACGCTTTCTCAAACACTGGCGTTCATCCTTGCGCAAATTTCTGGGGCGATATTGGGCTCAATATTTGCCAATCTAATGTTCGATTTGGCTCCAATCCAGTTTTCAAACCACGCTCGCGTTTCAACTGGCACTCTCATCGGCGAGGTTGTCGCGACCTCGGGGCTTGTTGCCCTAATTGGCATTCTCGCCCAACGCGGGCTTGCCCGATTCACCCCGTTTGCCGTTGCCGCGTGGATCTTCTCGGCCTGCTTTTTCACATCATCAACTTCTTTTGCAAACCCGGCAGTCACAATCGGTCGCGCGTTCACCGGCACCTATGTAGGAATCGAAGCCGGTTCAGTGCTTCCGTTTATAGGCGCACAAATCATCGGAGGCGTGGTTGGCCTTGGCCTAACCAAGCTCGTCGCGTCAAGTTAGACCCCCCTTGGAATGAAAATCACTCTTCACCGCTTGAAGGTGTTGAAGCATTCGAGCAGCTCCTGAAGGGGATTCCATGAGCAACACATCCAAGAACTTTGATTTGCGTGAACTAGCCGGCGACCTAATTGGGTTGGTAAAGGATCGCGCCAAGGATGTTGCGTCTTCAGCAGTAAAGCCGGACGAAACTCGAATTCAGACCGCCATCCTTTCGACAATCGCGGAAGACTCAAAAAACGCCGCAGAGATCACCCGCGCAATTGCACTGGCCAGTGCAGGGACCTGGAGCCCGTCCTCGGGTGATATTCAGAAGGCTCTAACCAAACTTGAAGCGGAAAAGCTCATATCGGCAAAGTTGGATAGCGACCGGAAAGTTTACTCAGCCACCAAGCTTGGCAAGGCAAACCTGAAGGCGGCCACCGACCAGCCCGAGGCCGAAGGTTCGACCGAACCGACGTCGAAATTGACTGGAAGCCTGATGGCTTGCAAGCCGGAGTTCTTGCGAGCGGCCTCAAAGCTCGCGCCGGTGATGCTCGACGTTGCGCAGACCGGCTCACAATCACAACAGGTAACCGCTGCAGCGGTGCTCGAGGAGACTCGTCACAAGCTTCACGTCATCCTCGCCGAAAAGTAGACCTTGAACCTAGATTCATATTCGGCCGAGCGTCAAAGCTCTGCTCTCAAATCGCGCTATCGAAGAATACTTCGATTCGCTTCGCTCACACTTGCCGAACTTTGGTGGTTTGAACTCGCCCTCCCGCAAATTGGGCTCGGCAAGCTCGGGGCCAGGGGTCGGGTAAAACGCCTGACCCGAATGGCGAGAAATTTTCACGACCTGGCAGCAGATCTCGGTGGGCTCATGGTCAAAGTTGGTCAATTTTTATCTTCGAGATTCGATGTTCTGCCCGAATCGGTTACACGAGAACTCTCCGGTCTTCAGGATGAGGTTGCTCCGCAACCCTTCGAACTCATCCTTGAAGCAATCGAAGCAGAACTCGGCATGTCGACTGCTCTTGCCTTCGCCGAAATCAACCCGGAGCCAATCGCTGCAGCATCGCTGGGGCAGGCCTACAGAGCGAGACTGTCAGAAGGGCTTGCTCAAGAGCTGGGCTTTGAGGCAGCAATCATTAAGGTTCTTCGCCCTGGAATTGAAGAGATCGTCGATGTTGACCTAAAGGCTCTGCGCAAGGTTGGCGGATGGCTCACTCGCGTCAAGCTTGTTTCGCGTCGAACCGATGCTCCCGCCCTGGTCGAGGAATTTGCAGCCACAACCCTGGAAGAAGTCGATTATCTGCACGAGGCCGGAAACCTCGAACGATTCGCGGCTGATTTTGCCGGCGACCAACGAATCGGCACTCCATCCGTGATTTGGGAGCGCAGTGCCAAGCGTGTTCTAACCCTGAGCGACGTGACCGCAATCAAAATCAACGACATCGATGGTTTGTTGGCCGCGGGAATCGACCCGAACGCCGTGGCCGCTGAACTGGCCAGAGTGACTTTTGAACAATTCTTCGTCACCGGTTTTTTCCATGCTGACCCACACCCCGGCAACATCTTTGTCTCGAAACCGATCGATGGCTCTGACGTCGACTTCGCACTGACCTTCATTGACTTCGGCATGATGGGGCAGCTAACCGAAGAGATGCGACGCAACCTCCAAAGCTTCCTATTCGCGGTCGCATCTCGCGATGCCCGCGCCTGGGTTGCCGCCTGCCAGAAGCTCGGAGTCCTGCTGCCAACAGCCGACTCAGTGATTCTCGAGGATGCGGTGTCTAAGCTTTTCGACCGTTTCGGTGGGGTTCGCGTAGGCGAGCTGATTCAAACCGACCCGCGTGAACTTCGCGATTTTGCGCTTCAATTCGGCGACCTAATTCGCACACTGCCGTTCAAGCTGCCAAATGACTTCCTGTTTTTGATTCGCGCGCTGTCGCTAATCTCCGGTGTAACCAGCGAACTAAACCGAGACTTCAACATCTGGGATGCCGTTGACCCATTCGCCCGTTCGCTACTCAATGGCAGCGGCAGCGGTGTCCTGAAGCGTCTCGGCAAGGATGGCCTTCAGGCGCTAAACCTTCTGGCCAGACTTCCGAATCGCCTGGATGAAATTCTCGGTCGAGTTGAACGAGGTGAAATTGTGATTCGCAATCCAGAACTCGAACGCAGAGTGCGCAGCGTCGACTCAAGCATGCGCCGAGCAACCTCATCCGTGTTGTTCCTTGCATTGCTCATTGGCGGCATCGTTGTCGGTCAGCGAGATCAAACTTTGAGCTACGTGATGCTTGGAGTCTCGGTTCTGCCGATGCTGCACGCGCTCGGCTTCGGTCGGCTAAACAAATAGCTGTGGGATGATGGCAACGTGCCCATACTGAATAAAGACATGCAAGTTTGCATCTCGCTTGCCGCCCGCCCGAGCAACCTAGGCACGCGTTTTCATAACTTCTTGTATGACGAACTCGGCCTGAACTTTATCTACAAGGCGTTCACCACGGATGACCTCGACGGTGCGGTTCGCGGAATTCGCGCCCTCGGTTTTAGAGGATGTTCGGTCTCAATGCCCTTCAAAGAGGCGATAATCCCGTTGATTGACGTTATGGCCCCCTCGGCCTTGGCTATCGAATCGGTAAACACCGTGGTCAACGATAACGGCGTTCTGACGGCCTCAAACACCGACTTTGAAGCGGTCCTTCAGTTGTTGCGCGAGCGCGAGGTTGCAAATTCGCAAAGCGTCTTGGTGCGCGGTTCGGGCGGAATGGCGAAGGCTGTGGTTGCCGCTTTTAAGACTGCAGGGTTTGAGAACCTGACGGTTGTTGCCAGAAACGCGGAGGCCGGCAAGGCCCTGGCCGACAAGTATGGATTCAAACACATTGGCGAATCGGATTTGGAAACCTCTCTCGGCGCGTTTGAGATTTTGGTGAACGTGACCCCGCTCGGCATGGCTGGTGAGAACGAAAGGGAATTGTCATTCTCTTCAGAGCTAATCGGGGAGGCCAAGCTAATTTTTGACGTGGTCGCCTTTCCTGCCGAAACACCGTCAATAAAAGCCGCTCAGGCTTCAGGCACACCGGTGATCACGGGAGCTGAAGTAATCGCGCGTCAGGCGGCACTCCAGTTCGCTGCGTATACCGGACTCGAATTGAACGCGGATCAAGTGCGCCGGGCAGCCGAATTCTCAAGGCTAAAGAGCTAGACGGGCTTGGCGAGCATGGTAGGTTTCAACCAGAATCGACTCCTTTATGGCGTCGCCTATTACAACGAGTACCACCAAAGCGAGCGAACTACAGAAGACTTTCAACTCATGGTTGAGGCCGGCGTAAACGTAATTAGAGTTGGCGAATCGGTT
This sequence comes from Microbacteriaceae bacterium, assembly GCA_947452675.1. GTDB lineage: Bacteria > Actinomycetota > Actinomycetes > Actinomycetales > Microbacteriaceae > Rhodoluna. The sequence goes on from CANGDL010000009.1 coordinate 11,404, forward strand.
TGGCAGAAGTGGCAACCGACAGAGACCAGCTTTGACCTCGACTGGTTAGAACCAGTTCTCGATGCAGCTGCAGCGAACGATATTTCGGTCATCATCGGCACTCCAACGTATGCAGTGCCACGTTGGCTATTTCAGAACTACCCAGAGGTAATCGCGGAAAGCGCCACCGGCGTGAAGGTGCCATACGGACACCGTCAAAACGTCGACTTCTCACACCCGAAGTTTCGCGAATTAAGCGAAAACATCGTAACCAAGATTGTCGAGCGCTACCGAAATCACCCATCCGTGATTGGGTGGCAGGTAGACAATGAGCCGGGTGCCGAGATTCTGCACAATGCTGGCGTTTTCGAAGCTTTCAAGATGAAGCTGAAGGAGCGCTATGAGACCGTGGAGGCCCTGAATGCCGCCTGGGGTCTCACCTATTGGTCGCACGCACTGACTGATTTCGATGACCTATGGTTGCCAGATGGCAACACCAACCCGAGCTACTTGTTGGCCTGGCGTCAGCACCAATCCGAAATCACCAACGATTTTCTCGCCTGGCAGCGCACACTGGTTCGAAAAATCGCTAGCGATGACCAGTTCATCACCACCTGCGTTGCACTCGATCGCCCGGGCATGGACAACCAGACGATCGGTTCAGTGCTCGACCTCACCTCGGTAAATATTTACTACGCAACGCAAGAAGGCCTAAACCACCCTAGGAGAGTTCCGGCCGCTGGTGAACTTACTCCCGCCCCACTTTGGGTCCCGCTCACCGGCGCAAGTGCCCTGAATCTAACTTGCGACACCGCCTGGAGCATTCGCCAGGAAAACTTCTTGGTAACCGAAACCAACGGGGGCGCAATCCAACAGGGATCGATGACTAGCGCCTTCCCACACTGGCCAGGCCAGTTCAAGCAGGCTGCTCTTGCCATGGTGTCGCGCGGCGCCGAGATGATCGAATACTGGCACTGGCACACCTTGCCTTTCGGCATCGAAAATCATTGGGGTGGCATCTTGCCTCACAGCCTAAAGCCAGGCCGCACCTACCGCAGCTTTCAAGAAACCGCGAAGTCACTCGATGCTATTTCGGCACTCGGCAAACTAACCCCGGCCGCCGAGGTTGCCATCGTGATCAACACTGCGAGCAAGTGGCTATTCGAGCATCATGGTCCGCTTCGCGCCAGCAATGGATTCGCCGACCCGATTGCCTATCAAAAAACCCTGCAGTCGATGTATGAAATCGCCTACAACTCAGGTTTGGGCGTGCGTCTGATTGGCGACAACCAAATCACCGACTCCCCTGCTGAGTTCGCAGCCAAGCATCCAATCATGATTCTGCATAGCCTCTATGTTTGCTCGGATGAGACTCTAGATTTTGCTCGCCAGTATGCCGAAGCCGGCGGCACCTTACTGGTCGGGCCACGAACCGGATACGCAAAACCAGACGCTGTGATTCGCACCCAGGTGGCACCGGCTATTCTCGGCCCAGCAGCCGGAGTTAGCTACAGCGAATACAGCATGCTCACCCAAGCAGAGTCTGCCGTTGATGAATACGGAACCACCGCCGGTTCTGGCTGGGCTTGGTTCGACGAACTTCAAACCGACCCCAACACCGAAGTCGATCTGCGCCTCGACCACGCATTCTTCGACGAATTTGCCGCGTTAACCTCACGCCAAGTCGGAGAGGGTTCAATCTCAATCTTGGCAACCTATCCCGATCACGATCTCGCCACGTGGCTGGGCCGTCAGCTTGGCAAAACCCTCGCGCCAATCATCGCGCCAAGCAGCGACAGTGAGTCGATAGTGACAAATCGTGCCACAACCGCAGACGGTCGTTCCATGAGCTTCGTCTTCAATTGGAGCGGGAAACCGGCAACAGTAGAACTTCCGAAGGCATACGGGGATGTTGAATCAGGCGAGGCTTTGGCCGCTGGCACCAAATTCGAACTTGGAGCCTGGGGGGTTCGGGTTCTGGTTGAAACTTCGTAGGACTAAAGTTGCCATGGGGGCAACCCGATTATGAGGAGCACACTATGGCATCGTCAGTTGATTTTGTAACCGTTTCAAAAGCGGGCCTAGAGTCGTCACCGGTCGCAGACGCGCTAGCAGGTTTGCGAGCAAACGAGGCACGATACTTCAAGAACAAATACGACATCTCGTTTTCAACTGAACCGGCTAGCGAGGTCAAGTCTCTAGTCGACTACGTTGCCACAGTCTTGTTGGAACGCGACATAGTGATTGGCTCGATGCCTCTCGAAGCCACCGAGATGATGATCGGGACCGTCCGCTGGACCTACGTTTTCTATCAAAGCGGTTTAGCAGTCAACGTTTTGTATGACCTCGAGCCAGGCGGAAAGCGCGCAGTCGGCTTTAAGCTTTCAATGGGCATGGATGTGCCCGAGGAACTTGCCACAAAGTTCAAGTTTGCCCGTCAGAAGTCAAAGCTTGCCGGTGAAATCCGCGGCTCCTACTTTGTAATCAAGGGCGAGTACTAAACCAACTCAGCTAGTTCAGCCGCGAGTGCTCGCACGCGCGCGTGAATATCGTCACGCACTAATCGGGTCTGCGCGAGTTTGTCACCAGCATCAGAACCAGGTTCAGGTGTGAGCCAAGTTTCAATGGTTCCAGCCATCCTTTCAACCCGGGTTAACTTGGCCTCGTTCCCGAGAATAATGATGCGGTCGACGCGCCTGAACACATCCAGGGTGATGGCCTTTGAATACTCGCCCTCCATCGAGAGACCGAGTTCGGCAATTGCACTCTGAGCCTCAACGTTAAGGGCGCCAACCGGGTCAGTTCCACCGGATAGAACCTCTACGTTAGGCAGTTTCTGTGCACGCATGAGGGCGGCGGCCATCTGCGACTTACCAGCGTTATGAACACAGACAAACAGAACCGAAACTTGCCTGGAAATCATGATATTTACTTTCGAGTCTTGGCTAATTAGGAGCGAAGTGCAAGCATAAACTGGCCGCCACCCGGAGTGACTTGAGTTTCAAAGCGCATCTCCGGGGCGAACCTCGATAGGCGATCAATCAACCACTCGGCCGCCTGATCTGCATCAGCCTGGGATGGGCAGCGCGCAACAATTTCGCGACCGCCTTTTCGACTGAGCCGTTCAACGGATTCGAAAATCGGAGCCGGGTCGACCACAAACAGCTCAGTTGACCAAGGCACCACCGGAGCAATCTTGCCCTTCATTGTGTTGCAGGCTCGGTGAGCAAGCCTTTCGACCGTGGTCGAACCTTTTTTAGCTTTGGCCGCTGCATAGTTATCGATGCTTGGCCCTAAGTCTGAGTTCGTCGAAGCATCCGGGTCTACGGCCGCATCACACAACCAGCATCGCCAACTGTCCTTTGCACCAATTTCGTTCAAATCACTCATGATTCAAGGCTAGCCTCTACAACGCTCTTAGTTCGCCGAAGGACTGCGCCCCACCCATTGATTTGATGGTCAGCGCTTCGTGCAATTCGGCAAAGCTCGCGTCATCGAGCAAACCGTTGCGGTTTAGTAGGCGAAGGGCTACGAGTGGAGCAGCGCGAAGTGAACCGTCTGCGATTTTCACAGCGACGCCGTGACCCGATTTCAGGCCGATGACGAAAACGCCTTCGGCGCCGAGTTTAGCAACAAGACCATGCTTCATGATGATGGCATCTGGCGAAGTTGAATCGCCGACCGCCCAAGGGTTAGCCAACATAGCATCAACAATCTCTGGCTCTGAAGACGTGAATTTTGCAATCGCGCGGGCCAGACCTTCAACCGTGATTGTGTGAAGCGGAGCACCGCAACCATCGACGGTAGAGTGCAGGATCGCCTCGCCAGAAAATTCAACTAACACCTCTGCAACAAGAGCCTGCAGAGGGTGGTTGGCGTCCAGATAAGTTTCTGTATCCCAACCTGCAGCCTTGCTGGCCGCTAGAAAACCAGCGTGCTTTCCTGAGCAATTGAAGGCCGCGCGGGATTCTGTCTTGGCTTCGGCCCGGGCACTAGGGTTTCCAGGCCAAGCGGGCGGGCACTGGAGAGCGTTTTGATCCAGACCTGCACCGGCAAGTATGCCTTCAACCAGGGCGATGTGACGACCAGTGCCGTGGTGGCTACCCGCGCAAATTGCCAACTCCTCGCCGGCCAGGTCTAAACCGGCCCGACGCATTGCCACGACCTGAAGGGGCTTAACCGCACTGCGCGGATAAATGACACGCTTAGCTTGGCCAAGATGATCAATAATCTTGCCGTCGGGGCCAACAAGGGCAGCGATGCCTCGATGCCGGGACTCAACCAACCCGTCTCGCTCGAGGACGGCAACTTCGACGAAGTCGAGAGGGTGAGCCTCGAGAGCTCGCAGGGTTTCAGAGATTTTGATCATAGAAAAAGTCTCGCACGGAGATTCACCCGCCTGAACAAGTGCCTAGTGGATGACTGGCTTTTCTTTGCGAGTGCCAATCAAGCCGATTATGGCGGCGGCAAACAAAAGAATCGCCATAAACGTGGTCACACCAACAATGTCCAGGCCGAAAAAGACGCTGGTCAAAGGCGCTGCGATAGCTCCGCCGATAGAGTTCGAGAACCCGAGTAGACCGGCTGCCGTTCCGGCACGCTCACCATGGTCGCGCATGGCTAGACCCATCATGTTAGCCATGCAAAATCCCATCGCCGAAATCGAAAGTGCGAAGCCGACGATCGACAGTGGGAGCGTGTGGAGGTGGAAAAGGTTCAACGTTGTCATATACGCAGCGGCAAAAATTGCCTGACTAAGGCCATATCGAAGTAGGTTGATGCTCGCGATCTTCTTGAGTAAAAAGCGGTTGACCGAATTGGCCGAGAACATCACGATAGTGACTGCAGCGAACGCGAACGTGTACTCAGTTGGTGTCAGGTGATAGCCATTCTCGAGCGCGAACGGAGCGCCAGCAATAAAGACGCACACCTGCCCGAAAAGTAATCCTCCAGTAACCGCAAGGGCAATGAAACGACCATCTCGCATGATGCTTCCCCATGATGCGAAAGTCGCCTTAAAGCTCAACTGGCTGCGCTTATCGACGTCAAGAGTCTCTGGCATCAACCAAGCTGCCATGGCTAGAACCGCTGCACCCATGAAGGTCAGAAAGATGAACACCACGTGCCAGTCGCCAAGTAGCAAAAGCTGCCCACCAACGAGAGGTGCAATTACGGGAGCCAAACTAGAAATTGCCGCCTGCGTTGAATAAAGACGGGAGGCGTTTTGCCCGGTCGCGATGTCTCGGATGAAAGCATTGTTGATCACGAAACCGCCAGCGGCAGAGAAACCAAGGATGAAACGGGCAACGATCATCCAGGTGACATCGGTGGCTGTGAGACAACCGATTGACGCCAGGATGAACACCGAGAGCGCGATTAGCAGCGGCCGACGACGGCCAAGGGCATCAATCAGTGGGCCAACGAAGAGCTGGCCGGCAGCCATACCCAATAGGCTTGCCGTGATGGTCAGCTGCACCATCGTGTCAGATGTATGCATGAATATCGCAAGGGCTGGCAGCGCCGGAAGGTAAGTGTCGAACTGGAATGGCCCGAGTGATGCAATCAGCGACAGAGTCGCGGTTTGGCGCTTCTTGATAGTCATACTTTTTTACCTGCCTGATTAAACCGGCTTTAAGCCAGCGCCTTCTTGATTCGCTGCACCGAAACCGACTCGGATGTGCCTAGGGCTTGAGCAAATAGGCTAACCCGCAACTCCTCGATAAGCCATCTAGCCACGGTTAGTTTGGCGAGAGAGCCAGGCGCAAGCGGAAACTTTCCGCCGGCAAACACATATAAGCCGATTGCTTGATCCAGCTCGAGCGATGCGATTCGATCACGATCTGAATTGTCAACCAATTTTTCGATGCGCTGCTTGATTGCCTGCAGATAAACCAGGATGCGCGGTAAACGCTCAAGCCCGGCCGAACTCACGAACTTGGGTTCGAGCAACTCCGAGATGTGCTGCTTCTCAGCCGAGAGGACAGACAAAAAGTCAAAACCGTTCACCGAGGAAATCGCCTTATTCGCATCTCGGGCGGCAGCAGCAATTTTGGTGGCCAGGGTTGCCACCTCAAAAGCCGATTCGACAACGCAGGCCGAAACCGCATCTCGAACTTTTTCATATTCGACTCGAGTGAAGATCAATCCGTCGGCTTCAACTTTTTGTAGTTCGCGATAGACCACAGCAACGATCACGTCGTCGATGAAAGCGGTGAAGTTCGAATACGGCAAACCGGCGATTGCCAACTTCTCATTTTGAGATAGGTGCGATTCAACATACTTGGCGGGCGAGGCAATTGCCCTCTTGATGAGTGCCACTGCTCCCCCTGAATGGTGACGCAGCTGTTCGGACTCAGTTGAAAAAAGTCGAATGTTGACGGTCCCATCCGGCTGGGCGACAAGTGCCGGAAATCCCCGCACCAAGTTTCCACCGTGTTTGCTTTCAACGCTTTGTTCGAGCTTGTCGAAATCCCAGGAAACAAGCCCATCGCGTTCGATTGGTGAGTGAACCTTCTCGACCACTTCTGCCACTGCGCCTCGACCACTCTCTGAAAACTTGGCTTGGAGTGCCGCTAGGTCAACTCCTAAACCGAGCGGACGGCCGGCTGCGTTTAAAGGTCGGTAGGTCATCCGCAGCGAATTTGGCAGACGCGCTACGTCGAAATCATCTGCCGACATCTTGGTTCCACTGAGTTGCTGCAACGACTTAGCTAGAAGCGAGAACAGGCTGCCGTTCGGCTCCTCCGGCAGCTGGGCCAATGCTTTTGCAGCCCAGTCGGCTGCGGGTACGACGTTCTTTCGCAGCGCCTTAGGCAAGCTTCGAATTAGTTCTGTGATCAACTCAAGTCGCATCCCCGGCACGAGCCAGTCAAATGGTTCCCGCTCGAGACTGGCCAAAATTGGCAACGGCACGTCAACGGAAACCCCGTCATCTATAGCCGAAGGATCGAAACGATAACGCAGTTTTAATCTTTGACCGTTATGCGACCACTCGGTTGGATGATCGTGTTCGTCGGGGGCAGCGATCTGCTCTCCGAGCAAATCTTCGCGAGTCATGGTCAGCAGGTTGGGGGTTTCATGCTTTGCCTTGCGCCACCAACCTTCAAAAGTTCGGGTCGAGAAGACTTCGGCCGGGATTCGCGAAATATAGAAGCGATAGGCATCATCCTCATCCGGTGAATGCTGCGGCTTTCGGGCGCGATCTGCCTCGGCCTCGAGCTGCTTCATCAAAGATCTGTTGTTGCGGTCGAACTGTTGCTTGGAATCCCACTCCCCCTGAACCAAGGCGTGGCGGACAAAGAGCTCACGGCATAACTCAGCGTCGATTCGGGAATACTGCATTCGACGCGAAACCACGATTGGCACGCCAAAGAGCATTACGCGTTCATAGGCAACCACCGAACCTTGAGTCTTCTCCCAGTGCGGCTCGCTGAAGCTTCGCTTACATAGGTCTCCGGCGAGCGCCTCGGCCCAAGCCGGGTCGATGGCTGCGTTCATCCTGGCGAAGAGTCGGCTGGTCTCAACGAGTTCGGCGGTCATGATTGCCGCAGTTGGTTTCTTCGCCATCGTAGAACCCGGGAAGATGACGAACTTCTTGCCGTTTGAGCCGAGGTATTCGCCAGGCCCCTTATTTGCGGCACCTACCTTGCCCTTGGCTAGGTCGGCGCCTTTCTTCTCACTCAATTGGCGAAGACCGATCTGGCTAAGCAGACCTGCGAGCAGGCACTTGTGAATGCCATCCGGGTCGACCTTTGGGTTACCGGGCAGAATGCCGAGTGGCTTGGCAACCGATCGAAGCTGACGCATCAGGTCTTGCCATTCACGAACTCGCAAATAATTTAGGAACTCGTTTTTACACAGCCTTCTAAATGCCGAGGATGAAAGTTTCTGTTGCTGCTCCTCGAGATAGTTCCAGAGGTTGAGCAGACTCAAGAAATCTGAGGTTGGGTCGGCGAATCGAAGGTGCAGTTGGTCGGCTTGCGGCCGTTTAGCCAGAGGGCGTTCACGCGGGTCTTGGATGGTGAGCCCAGCCACGATGATGAGCACCTCGCGAACCAAATCCTGAGTCTTAGCCTCGAGCAACATGCGGGCGAATCGAGGTTCGATTGGCAGTCGCGCGATGTTCTTGCCCACCGGCGTCAAGCGAACGCTTTTGCCCTTTGCATCCTCGACCGCTCCGAGCTCTGCAAGAAGCCCCAGGCCATCCTTAACCCCGCGCTGATCCGGTGGCTGGATAAATGGGAACTGGGTAATGTCACCGAGCCCAAGATTGGCTGCTTGAAGAATTACCGAGGCAAGGTTGGTGCGGAGAATTTCTGGATCGGTGAATTCTGGACGAGACTCGAAGTCATCCTCTGCATATAGCCGAATAACAATTCCAGGGCTGGTTCGACCGGTTCGCCCAGCACGCTGGTTTGCACTGGCCTGCGAAATCGCTTCGATTGGCAGGCGCTGAACCTTGGCCTTCGGGCTATAGCGCGAGATTCGCGCAGTCCCCGCGTCGACCACATACTTGATGTTTGGAATTGTGAGGCTGGTTTCGGCAACGTTGGTAGCAAGGATGATGCGACGGCGAAGCCCTGGAATTTTGCTCGGCTGAAAGACCAGGTGCTGCTCGGCTGCGCTGAGCCGACCATACAGCGGCAAGACCTCAGTGCCCTTGGCTAGCGCACCGCTGGTGATGCTGCCAGCGATGGCGTCTTGCGCATCTCGAATTTCGGATTCACCCGATAGGAAGACTAGTGTGTCACCCTCGGCTTCACCCTCTAGTTCTTTGAGAGCCTGGATGATGCCGTCGATGTAATCCGAAGCGGTGGTCTCTTCATCCGGGTCGGTGTCATCGTGCGCCTCTCGCGTAGTTGGGCGATAGCGAACTTCAATCGGGAAGGTGCGACCCGAAACCTCGATGATTGGCGCATCGTTGAAATGCTTGCTGAAAGACTCTGGGTCGATGGTTGCCGAGGTAACGATGACCTTGAGATCGGGTCGTTTCGGCAGCAACTGCTTTAGATAACCGAGGAGGAAGTCGATATTTAGGCTTCGTTCATGAGCCTCGTCGATGATGATGGTGTCGTACTGTTCGAGATTTCGATGACGCTGCATCGCGTTCAATAAAATTCCATCGGTCATTACCTTGACCTTCGTCTCGGAGCTGACCTTGTCGGTGAAGCGCACCTGATAACCGACTAATCCGCCCAGTTCGACTTTTAGCTCTTGGCTGATGCGCTCGGCGACGGCTCTTGCAGCGATGCGTCGAGGTTGGGTGTGGGCGATGCTTTTGCGCCCGAGCTCGAGGCACATCTTGGGAAGCTGAGTCGTTTTGCCCGAACCGGTTGCGCCGGCGATGACGACAACTTGATTGTCGCGAATTGCCTCGAGAATCTCATCCCTGCGCTGGCTTACCGGAAGGTCTTCCGGATAGGTAATCTGCAGGTCAGGCATTCTTCAATTATTGCTTGGGCCAGCCACCTGGTGGGCCAAGGATGAGAAGTGAAGCGAAGATTGCGATCACAACCAGCAGCATGGCAGTGGCTAGCAGAGCCGGACGCACGATAAACCATCGGAATAGCCGGTCAAACCAGTGATCGTCGCGCTTGTCACCAGAGTGTTCACGTCGCCAAGCTCCCTTGAGACGGCCGGTTCGCTCCACATAGATCTCAAACGGAATCGTCGCATAGGGAACAATCGCCAAGACAACGGCAAGTGCAGTCCTAGCAAGACCCCAACGCTGATTAACACCGGTAATGGATGCGATAACCGCATAAGTCAAAAATACCGCTCCGTGAATACCCCCAACGATAGTTAGCGTTGACTGGGGCGCTCCCACGGTGGCCTTGATGACGAGCCCGCCGATCAAGAGGGTCCAGGTAACCGCCTCAGCGAATGCGAAACGGCGAAATAGGTTCCTTGGAGTCATGGCGGTAAGTCTATACATTCTCCCCCTGCAGTTGGCTAAGAATCCAATGCCATCCTCAGTGCCGCGATGTCGAGCGAGTTCGTCGAGCAGCAACCACCGACCCAGGTGACGCCAGCATCCTGCCACTCGTCAAGCCAACTGGAGAGTTCGCGAGGTTCATTGCCGAGCCACACGCCTGCAGCCGAATCCCAGGTGCCACCACGATTCGGATAAGCGATGATTTCCGCGTCGATGAGTGGCTTAACTCGATTGGCTAAACCGGACACCAATTCAGGCGCAACACAGTTAAAACCAACGGCAACCAAATTTGGCAAGGATGCGATTGCGGCGATCGCATCTTCAACGGGCTCGCCTGACCAAAGCGACTCTTCGGAACCGGCGGTGAATGAAATCCACAAGGGAGTTTTGACACCTTCGAGAGTGGCGGCCAGCGCCTTGGCCTCCACGACATTTGGAATAGTCTCAATCGCCAGGAAATCAGGTTTCTCACTAAGCAAGATTGCCAAACGTTCAGCGTGAAACGCCTCCAACTCAGCCTGTGACACTTTATAGTCACCTCGATATTCCGAACCGTCGTGCAATACAGCGCCGTAGGGGCCGATGCTTGCCGCAACTTTTGCACCGGTGCCGGCAACGGCCTCGCGTGCAACCCGGATGCTTTGCCGAAGTGCCTCGTCAGCATCATCAGCGGTCAAACCAATCTCGAGAAATCCCTGACGCGAAAGCTGATAACTAGATGAAATGACAACCTCGGCTCCGGCGAGCGCGAACGATCGGTGAGCCTCGGCAACCAGACCGGGATTCTCTAGCAAGGCTCGCCCCGTCCAGAGCTCACCGTGAATCTGCGCACCGAGACGTTCAAGTTCTGTTGAGAGACCGCCATCTATGAGGTGAATGGCCAATCTGAACCTACTTGGTTCCGTTCAAGGTGGCCGAAGCAACTGCGAACGAAGCCAGGTTCCACTTATTGAGGAGTGCCTTGTAGGAGCCATCTGCGATTAGCGACTGAACTGCAGCCTGTACGGCTGCCGTTAGACCAGAGTTTGCCTTCAGAATTCCAACCCCAATCAAGCCGCTTTCGTAGCCATTTGGAGCCTTAGGGTCAACGATTAGCTCAAAGTATTTGCCTGAGCCAGCAACCTTCGCCGTGTAGGCAGCAGCTTGAGAGTCGCTCAGGTAAGCAACGGCATTGCCGGCGCGAACAGCGTTCTGGGCCTCAACGTCGCTAGGCAATGCCAGAGTCTTAATGGCTGGTTTGCTCGCCTTCACACAAACCTTGCTCGCCGCGGCGATAACGTCGACCTCCCAGCTGGCAGACTCGGTGGTTACAGTCTGGCCGCAGAGCGCATCAAGACCGGTGACCTGACTAGGGTTGCCCTTGGAAACAATCAGGCTCGCGCCGCCTTGGAAATAGTCAACAAAGTCAAGAGCCTTCTGGCGGTCAACTGTGTCGCTCATTGAAGAAACAGCAAGGTCGTGGTTGCCAGCCTGAAGTGAAGGGATGAGGCTATCAAATGCCTGCTTCTCGAACTTGACAGTGGTTCCTAGTTTTGCGGCAATCGCATTAAGAAGGTCAACTTCAAAACCGACCGGTTGGTTGTTTCCGTCATAGAACTCCATCGGTGCATATGGAATCTCGGAACCCGCGTTAAGGCCCTTGGTCTTGTATGAAGCTGGCAACAAAGCGGCAGCCTTAGCATCAATCGAAACCGCTGCCGCGGTAGTTTTGGCAGTTGCTGTCGGGCTCGAGCCGGTTGCTGAACAACCTGAGGCTAATAGGAGCGAAGCAGCCACGAGGGCGGCCGAAGTTAGCTTGAAAATAGATGACATTTGAGACCTTTCTGGGTACAAATTTAGAGGCTTGGGCGAATCGTCCCGCTAAATAAGTCGTGAAGTTACGGCTTAGTGAAGGTGCTCTCGCTCCAAAGCGGCTCCTTCGACGTCGACATCAGGCAAAATGCGGTCTAGCCAATTTGGGATCCACCAAGCGGCTTTGCCAATCAAGGCCATGATTGCTGGGATGAGCACGAGTCGAACTAGGAATGCATCGAAAAGCACACCGACTGCCAGGCCGAAACCGATAGGTCGAATGGTGGTTGAGTCTGAGAATGCGAAGCCGCCAAACACGGTGACCATGATGATCGCCGCGGCAATCACCACTCGACTGCTGAGGTGCATTCCAAAGTTGACGGCATCCTTGGCCTTCTTGCCGTGTACGTAGGCCTCGCGCATGCCAGAACCCAAGAACAATTGGTAGTCCATCGCCAAACCAAAAACCACGCCAATGATCAGCGTCGGCACAAAGCTCATGATTGGCCCCGGGTCGTGAATGCCAAATACCCCGCCGAGCCAACCCCACTGGAACACCGCGACGGTAGAGCCAAGGGTTGCCAAAACGGTGAGCAAGAAGCCTGCGCTGGCGATCAAGGGCAGCAACAGCGAGCGGAACACCAGGATGAGTACAAACATCGACAGGATGAGTACGGCACCGAGGTAGAGCGGCAGGGCATCGGCGAGCTTCTTCGAGATGTCGATCTGCGCAGCTGCTGCACCGGTGACACCGATATCGACGCCATACTTGCCCTTCAGGTCGGCGGCTGTGGCGCGAACCGCAAAGACCAACTTTTCAGTCGAAGCGCTGGCCGGGCCATCGGTTGGAATGATTTGGAACAAGAGTTTGGTCTTGTCTTTCGAAATCGCCGCCGGGATGACGCTGACCACACTTGGAAGTTTCATCAGATCGGTTGCGATGTTTGCCTGCAGATCGGCCGCTTCTTGACCTGAAACCGGGTGGTCAGTGGTTGCGACGGTCACCAGCGGGCCGTTGACTCCGGCACCAAACGCTGCTTCGGTTAGCTTGAAAGACTTGTATTGTGTTGAGCTGACTGGCTCGGATGAACCATCTGGCAAGCCCAAGCGAAGTGAGCTAAGCGGCTGAGCGGCGACGCCCATGATGATGGCAACCACAATGATCGACAACCAAGGCTTCTTGGTCGAAAGAACCGGACGGTCAGAATTCTTTGGCTCAACCGCCTCGTGCTCACTGATTGGGCTTCCGATTCGACTGCGCTCTTTCTTAGAAAGAACTTTTCGACCGACTAAAGCCAACATTGCCGGGGTGAAGGTGACGGCAACCATGACGGCTACGACGATTGAAATCGCGCCGACGCTGCCCATCAATCCAAGGAATCCAACACCGGTCACATTCAGCGCAACCAGTGCGATGATCACGGTCAAGCCGGCGAAAACCACCGCATTGCCCGAGGTGCCGTTTGCCAGACCAATTGATTCGCGCATTTCTACGCCGGCCTTAAGCTGACGTCGATGGCGGTTCAAGATGAACAACGAATAGTCGATGCCAACTGCAAGACCGAGCATGACTCCCAGCATCGGGGTGGTTGAGTTCATTTCAACCAAGGATGACAGGGCCAGCGCACCGGTGGCCGAAACAGCAACACCAATTAGGGCGCCCAACACCGGAAGACCAGCGGCCACCAAGGTGCCCAGCATGACAAAGAGAACTACCGCTGCACTAAGCAGGCCGATGATTTCTGCCGGGCCACCGATTGACGGCAGGGTTTTGGTTAGCGACTGGCTTAGCTCAACCTGAACGTGGTTAATCTTGGCTTGCTCAAAGATCGCTGCAACTGCTGCAATCGACTCCGTGCTTAGATCACCGGCTGGCTTATTGAATTGAACCGAAACCGTAGCGGTCTGACCATCCATTGATACGGTGTGAAAGCTCTTCATGGCATCCAGAATCTTGATGCCCGAGGCAACCTTGGCGGTGTTTGGCGCGATTGCAGCCAATCCGTCGTCAATCTGCTTTTGGCCATCAACGATGGCCTGCATCCCGGCATCGATCTTTGCTTGACCAGCCATAAGAGCCGCCGACTGCTTCGCAATTTCGGCTTGGCCGGCAAGGATCTGCTTCTGGTTTGCGACCAGGGCGTCGATCTGAGCCTGCGGAGCCCCGGCCGCCTTCATTTGCGCGATGCCGGCGGTGACCTGAGTTAGTTTGGCCTTCAAGTCTTTGGCAGCTGCCGCGATCTGAGCCTTGCCGGCGGTTAGTTGCTTCTGGCTTGCTTCAAGCGTCGCCTTGCCGGCGTCGAGTTTGGTCTGAGCAGCCTTCAACTCAGCTGGTGCGGTGGCTAATTTAGCTTGGCCATCGATAAGGTCGGCGCGGTTCTTGGCAAGCGCGGCTTCGGTGGTGAAAGGGTTCAGCGCATCGCTTATTGTCGGCTGCGCCTTGACAGCGTTAAGTAGATTGGCAATTTGCGATTTCTCACCCTCAGTGAATTTGACTCCGTCGGTCTTGTGAAAAACAACCTGACCTGAACCATTGGTGGCAACTGGGAAAGATTTTTGTAGGTCATCAATAACCAACTGCGAGGGGGTGCCCGGCAATGACATGGTGGTCGAAAGTTTGCCGGCGAAACCGGCCATGAGGCCCACGGTTGCACCAAGGATGAGAATCCAGCTGACGATCACCAACCATGCGCGACGGGCAGAAAGTTGACCAAGCTTATAAAGCAGATTTGCCATTTTGGACCTTTGAGAAAGACTGCTCAAACGCCTTTGGAGAGCAATACTGCGAAATCGGGTTACCCCGTACCTATATGTTAACCAGCGATGAGCCAAGACATTCCTGAGAATCCACAGACATAGACTGAATCCATGAAGTTCAACAGCGATGTCACGACTCTGATTGCACTCTTTGCGATCGTTAGCCCAATCACATCCCTACCGGTGTTTTTGAACCTAACCAGCGAAATGACTAAATCCCAACGTCGAATTACCGCCCTAAAAACCGCTGCCGTTGCAGGGCTCACACTGATCATCGCTTACTTCTTGGGCGACGTAATCCTTCGTTCGTTGAGCATCGACATGAACTCATTCCGCATCGCCGGCGCTTTCGTTATTTGCGCCTACGGCTGGTCAATGGTTATGGGCAAAAAGCCGCGCGAGGTGAAGGCCGCTCCTGCGGGAGCCGCCGTTGTGCCACTTGCTATTCCGATGATGGCTGGCCCTGGCGCAATCGCGACCGTAATCGCACTCGGCAACAATGCTGCTGGAATCGTGCAAATTTCGAACTTGCTAATTATTCTCGCGCTCTCGGCCTTAACCGGAATTCTTCTGCTCGCAGCCGAACCCGTTGAACACTTGCTAGGCGAACAGGGCCTTATGGTGGTGACCCGAATTTTCGGTTTATTGCTCCTCGCCATCGGAATTTCGACGGTCATTTCAGCGATTTCTTCCGCCCTCCCGGGCCTCGCCGCCTAATCCACAGTCAAACGCAAATGGCATTTACCGACACGGATCATCTGATCGCCGCCGAGAAGGCTCTGGCCGAAGCAAAGACAGTCCTGCCGCTTTTCGAGCGCGTGGAACCGGATGATTCTCGACCTCGATTCGCACTGGAGACTCTGACAGCCTGGATGAAGGGCGAAGCAACCGTACCTCAAGTGCGTCATGCCGCGTTCGATGCTCACGAGTCAGCCAGAGATGTGGCAGATGAAGCGGCCAAATTTGCCGCCCGAGCCTGCGGCCAGGCCGCATCCGTGGCCCACGTAATCACACACGCACCCCACGCCACTAGATACGTCGAGAAGGCCAAAGCAGCCGCCGCGAAGTGACGCCTTTCATTTTGCCGCGCGACATCCGCGAATTTGCGATATTGTTATTCATAAGTCCGCGCAATGACGAGCGAACAGTGCCACTAATCCGCTTGGCCAACTCGTCCCACTTCCCCTCTTATAAAAAAGGTTTAGGAAAATCATGACCGCATCAGCAAACATCGGAGTCGTCGGGCTCGCAGTAATGGGTTCAAACTTGGCCCGCAATCTCGCAAGCCGCGAGGGCAACACCGTTGCAATCTACAACCGCTCGGTTGAGCGCACCGATCTTCTAATGTCGGAACACCCAGAGGCCGGCTTCATCGCCAGCGCAACGATCGACGAGTTTGTTGCTTCACTAGCTAAGCCACGCACTGCCATCATCATGGTTCAGGCTGGCAAGGGCACCGACGCCGTTATTTCACAGCTTGCCGAGCGTTTCGAACCAGGTGACATCATCGTTGATGGTGGCAACGCCTTGTTCACCGACACCATCCGTCGTGAAAAGGAAGTCTCAGCAAAGGGCATCAACTTTGTTGGTGCTGGTATCTCTGGTGGTGAAGAGGGCGCACTTAAGGGCCCTTCGATCATGCCTGGTGGTTCAGCTGAGGCCTACAAGACCCTCGGCCCAATCCTTGCCTCAATCGCAGCTATTGCAGAGGGCGAGCCTTGCGTTACGCACGTCGGCACCGACGGTGCCGGTCACTTCGTCAAGATGATCCACAACGGCATCGAGTATGCAGACATGCAGCTAATCGCTGAGGCTTACGACATCCTTCGTCAGGCTGGCGCTTACACACCTGCAGAGATCGCAGACATCTTCAACGAGTGGAACAAGGGCGACCTAGAGTCATTCCTAATCGAAATCACCGCAGAAGTTCTAAAGCAGGTTGACGCAAAGACCGGTAAGCCACTTGTCGACGTGATCCTGGACCAGGCTGGTTCAAAGGGCACCGGAGTTTGGACTGTTCAGACAGCACTAAACCTTGGCACCCCGGTTTCGGGCATCGCCGAGGCAGTATTTGCCCGTTCACTTTCATCACAGGCAGCGCAGCGCGCGGCGGTCGACGGCCTACCTGCCGACTCAATCGCCTGGACCATCACCGACAAGGCAGCGTTCGTCGAAGACGTTCGCCGCGCGCTTTACGCATCGAAGTTGGTTGCTTACGCACAGGGCTTCGACGCAATCCGTGCGGGCGCAAAGGAATACGGTTGGGACATCAACCTAGGTGCAGTTTCAAAGATCTGGCGCGGCGGTTGCATCATCCGTGCCCAATTCCTAAACCGCATCGCGGATGCTTACGACAAGAACCCAGAGCTGCAGTCTCTGATCTTCGACCCATTCTTCAAGCAGGCCGTAGCCACTTCGGTTGTCTCATGGCGCCAGGTTGTCGCAAACGCTTCACTTGCAGGAATCCCAGTTCCTGCATTCGCATCTTCCCTTTCTTACTACGACGGCCTGCGTTCACCACGTTTGTCAGCAGCCCTGGTTCAGGGTCAACGCGACTTCTTTGGCGCACACACCTACAAGCGCGTCGACATGGATGGCACCTTCCACACCCTTTGGTCGGGCGACCGCTCAGAGGTTGAACAGGCACCGTCAACCCACTAATAGACTGTTGGGATGAACCCAACGAAGAGCTCCAATTGGCTCCTGAACTATATAGTTCTCGGAATCATTTGGGGCTCTTCTTTTTTCTTCATCATGTTGGCACTGCGCACCTTGCCGCCAATCGGCATCGCATTTTGGCGAACCGCGATTGGTGCGGCAACGTTGGCAGTGATTCTTGCAATCCAAAAAGTGTCGATTCCCAAAGCGCCGAAACAATGGCTTTTGCTATGGGCCAGCGGCCTTCTCATGAGCGGGGTTCCCGCGGTGCTGTTCGGATTCGCGGAGCAGCACGTATCTAGCGCCCTGGCTAGCATCTTGAATGCCAGCACCCCAGTTTTCACCGTATTGGCCATCATGATTGCCTTTCGCGCCGAAAAGCCAAAGCCTCAGGTTTTGGCCGGATTGGGGCTCGGGCTGGTCGGTGTCTTCGTAGTCCTTGGTATTTGGCAGGGTTTCGGAGCGAATGATCCATTGGCCGTGGGAGCACTCATCCTGGCCGTCACCTTCTACGGCTTTGGCAGCCCTTTTGTTCGCAAATTTATCGAACCGCTAAAACTCGACCCAAAGACCGCGGTATTCGGCCAGGTATCAACCTCGGCTCTTTCCCTCTTGCCGTTTTACCTCTCGGGTCCGCTAACTATCGGCCCAGCGAGCTTTGAATCAATCGCCGGAATGCTTGCCCTGGGTGTTTTGGGCACCGGAATCGCCTATGTTCTCTATTACCGACTCCTGGCCACGGTTGGCAGCCCAATCGCAAGCGCGGTCACCTATGTCACCCCTGTCGTAGGTGTGGCAATCGGCGTTTTGCTCCTGCACGAAAACCTAACCTGGCATGAACCCGTCGGCGCACTTGTCATCATCATTGGTGCGGCGGTTGCCCAAGGTCGTTTCAATAAGTTTTTGGTGCGCAAGTGAGCCGCTTAGTCGACTACGCGAAGTCGGCCAAGGTAGACATCGTTCTGATTGGCGCGGCCTTTGTCTGGGGAGCCAGCTATTTGGCCGCGAAACAACTGACCGAAGCTGGCAGCCTATGGGGCATGATGGCCTTGCGTTTCGGCCTAGCGGCACTTGTGCTTTTTGTCATTCGGGGCTTCAAGCCGATCAAGTTCACTAAGGCCGACGTTTTGATTGGCGCGGCTGTCGGTGTTGGTCTGGCAATTGTTATGACGTTTGAGACTAACGGAATCGCGCTTACTTCGGCCACCAATGCTGGCCTGATAATCAGTCTTTCGATCATCTTCACCCCCATCTTGGAAGGGTTGGCTCGCAAATTCTGGCTGCCGAGAGACTTCTTCGTGGCCGCGGCCGGTGCAGTAATTGGAGTCGCATTTCTGGTCGGTGGCAACGGGTTGCAGGCCCCGAACTGGGGTGACGCTCTCATGTTTGGAGCCGCGGTCTTGCGCGCCTATTATCAAGTGGTTCAGGGAAGCCTGACTTCGGGACGCAAGCTCACCACCATCAACCTCACCATTTTTCAAACGCTGACCGCTGGGGCAATTTTCTTCGCGGCAGATGTAACTGGCACAGTTCGCGCTGCAATCGCATATGGTCCTCACGAGTGGGTTCTACTTAGCTTCTTGGTGTTGCTGTGCACCGTCTATGGATTCTTCGCCATGATGTGGGGCATTCGGCGCACGTCTGCATCACGCATCGCGCTCCTTCAAGGAACCGAACCCGTTTGGGCGGTATTGATCGCAATGCTTTTTGGCGGTGAGCAACTCAACTGGATCGGCGCACTTGGAGCAGTCTTGATAATCGGGAGTTGCTTTTGGGGTCTTGGAATCGAGGCTAAAGCCCGCGCGGCCCGCGTGCTGGCCAATGTGACATTGCCCACTCAGCCTGCGCAGCAATAGAAAGCGATGGGTTCACTCCTGGGTTTGCCGAGAGAGTGGAACCATCCAAGATGCTCATCCCCCGAACACCAAATACACGTAGGTGCTTGTCAACAACACCACCACTAGCGTCGGCGGCGATGACTGCACCCCCTAGGAAGTGAGCCGTAAGCGGAATGCCAAATGGCTCACCAATCACTGCGCCGGGTGTTCCATCCATGTCGGCTGCCAGGTCGCGGGCGACCTCATGCCCCTTAGCCACCCAACTCGGGTTCTCCTCGCCATAACCCTGTTTGGAGGTGAGTTTGCGGCCGAACAGCCCGCGCTTTAGGTAGGTGGACAGCGAGTTATCGCGAGCCTGCATAACCAAAAGAATCAAGGTTCGTTCTGGCCAGGTTCTTAGGTTGTAGAAACTCGGCAGGCGGTGAAGATTCTTAAGAGTAGCCAGGATGAGCCGGCCAAAGTTAGGCGATTTGCCAGCCTTGGATGATGCGAGAACACTCTGTAAAAGGCCCATAAAGCCGCTGCCCTTGCCGTAGCGAACCGGTTCAATGTGAGTGTCAGCACTGGGAAAAACCGACGAAGTGATTGAAGAGCCCTGGGTAAAGTCATGTTGGTGACCCCGCGCGACTACACCTAGCAAACTCTCGCTGTTGGTGCGACTCAGTTCGCCGAGCTTATCGCTCATGCCAACTAGGAAGCCAGCCGCGCGCGAGCGTTGCAATAGTTTTGCCGAACCTAAGGCGCCGGCGGCAACTATCACCTGAGGAACCCGGATGACACCTGAACGTCCGCCTCTTGCAGTTTTCTTTAGCGGCAGTTCGAATCCGCCTTCTGCAAGATCTCGGATTTCGAGCACCTGGGTGAGCGGCCAAACTTGGGCGGCAACATTCGAGGACCCTGGATTTTCAGCTAAATAGAGATAGTTCTTGACCAGGGTGTTTTTGGCGCCGTGGCGGCAGCCGGTCATGCACTCGCCACAGTTGATGCAGCTCTTTCGATCGGGGCCAGCGCCACCGAAGTATGGGTCACCGACTGATTCGCCTGGAATCTGACCATCCTTGGCAAAAGTTATACCAACCGGTGCCATTTGAAAGGAATCCCCAAAGCCAAGCCGCTCTGCAGAACGCTTGAGCATCATATCTGCTGGGCTGAAGAACGGATTCTTGGCGACACCTAGCATTCGTTCAGCCTCGGCGTAGTGCGGAGCCAAGACCGTTTCCCAATCTTCGAGCCCAGCCCATGAACCTGTCTTGTAAAACTCGCTAGGTGGTCGGTAGAGGGTGTTGGCATAAACCAGCGAACCGCCGCCAACGCCGGCGCCAGACATCACTAAAACATTCTTTAGAAGATCAATCCGCTGGATGCCAAGTAGGCCTAGTCGGGGGAAAAATAGGAACCGCTTTAGGTCAAATGAGTTCTTGGCAAAGTCGCCGTCGGCAAACCTTGCGCCCGATTCAATCACCAAGACTCGGTAGCCTTTTTGGGTCAATCGGAGAGCCGCAACCGAGCCGCCAAAGCCGGAGCCGACGATTGCAACATCAAAGTCAAAATTCACTTGCACTCCCTCTAGAAACAACAGTATTCAACGGTTTGGTGACCAAAGAATGAACATGACAACGAATAGGTAACGTTCTGCTCAAAACGCCCGTTTCAAGTTGAAACCTTTTGTTGTCTAGAGGAACATAAGTGCTAGCCCGATTCGTCGTGCATACCCAAAGGCTTCACTTTGGGGATCTGAATCTAATAAATGGAAGGGAATGAGATGAAGAAGACTTCATTGATTTCAATCGCTGCTGTAGCAGCAGTTTCAGCATTGATGCTGGCTGGCTGCAGCACCGGTGCAGCAACCAGCACTCGTGCATGTGTAATTTTGCCAGACGCCGACAGCGGAACCCGCTGGGAGTCAGGCGACCGCCCAGCTCTTGACAAGGTTCTAAAGGCTGCTGGTTACGAGACCGACATCCAGAACGCTCAGAAGGATGCAGCTAAGTATGCAACCATCGCCGACGCACAGCTTTCAAAGGGCTGTGGAGTTATGCTTCTAGTTGACTTCCAGGGTGCGGCAGTAACCGTAGCTGAGAAGGCAAAGAAGCAGGGTGTTCCTGTTATTGCTTACGACCGCCCAATCGCTGGCGCTGACTACTACGTATCATTCGACAACGACAAGGTTGGCCAGCTTGAAGGTCAGGCTGTTGTTGATGGTCTAGCTGCAGCTGGCAAGGACATCAAGACTGCAAGCATCGTTTACAGCTCTGGTGACCCAACCGACGGTAACGCAAAGATGTTCCTAGATGGCGCACTTTCAGTTCTAAACGCTGCTGGCGCAAAGGCTGCCTTCACCATGAAGGGCACCTGGGATGGCCCAACTGCTGGTACCGAGTTCGAGCAGGCATTCACTGCTCTAAAGGGCAAGGTAGACGCAGTTCTAGCTCCAAACGACAACAACGCAGCTGCAATCATCCAGATTCTAGACAAGAACAAGATGACCGCAGTTATGGGTGGACAGGACGCTTCGACCGCTGGTCTTCAGAACGTTCTTCTTGGCAAGCAGTGGTCAACTGTTTACAAGCCATTCTCAGTTGAGGCTAAGGCTGCTGCAGACCTTGCAGTTGAGATCCTAAAGGGAAACAAGCCAACCGAAGCTAAGAGCAACGGCGGCGTTCCATTCCTAGCACTAGACCCAATCAGCATCAAGGCAGCGGATGTACACACCGTTGTTGAAGCTGGCGACGCAAAGGCTGCAGACCTATGTACTGCAGACGTTGCAGCAGCTTGTGCAAAGTATGGCGTCAAGTAATAGCTAAGCAATAAAGGAAATCCCCCGGACTTCAAGTCCGGGGGATTTCTCTTTAACTTTTTATTGGAAACGGTGCTCGTCGTCTCGTGCTGATCGTTAGTTTGAGCCGCGAGCCAACCCGATTGCAAACTAGGGGTGGCGCAGAGGGCTTGCCGGAAGACGCTCTTGAGCAACCCATCGCTGGTTATAGCCTGTCGACGAAGCCATCAGGTCGAGGAATGGCTGAGGATCGAAAACCTCCGGACCCACCACACCGGCACCCTTCCATTCGCCTCGAGCCATGAGCTCAAGCGCGATTAGCGGGTTAAACGCAGTTTGAGCAACGACACACTGAGCCTCAATCTCGGCCATTGTCTCCGCGTTGTCGGCGACGTGATAAATGTATGTGGCGCGATCCTTGCCGTCCTTGTCCTTGCCCGTGACTAGTACGCCGGCGCAGGTCTTTCCGGTCATCTTCGGGCCAATGTGGGCTGGGTCCGGCAGCACAGCGGCAACCATGTCACGCGGTGAAACGTCAACTGGCCCCTGGTTCGATCGAACTCGAGTTGGGCGGGTGGCATCTAGGCCAAGTTTGTGAAGAGTCTTCAGGACACCGATAAATTCGCTGCCCAACCCATACTTGAAGGTAACGCGGTTGGCGTTTAAGTGGCGAGGGAGCATGGTGACTTCTTCGTGCTCGACATTGACGCATTCGACCGACCCGATTCCTTCTGGGAATTCGAAGATCTCAGGCTCACTAAATGGCTCGGTTGTGAACCAACCGCGGCTGCGTTCATAAATGACCGGTGGGTTGAGGCACTCCTCGATTGTGGTCCAGATCGAGAATGACGGTGCAAAAATCTCGTTGCCATCGTTGTCGAACACGGCCAGGCTTCCGCCATCTTTGACGCTGATCTCGTCGATCTCGCTGAAGAGGTTATCCGCCGCATAGCGGGCAAAAACGTTCGACATGCCAGGCTCGACACCCATGCCAACCAGCGCAAGCTTTCCAGCGCGTTCCCACTGCTCGCTCACGGCATACTGTGAGTCACCGAGCTTGATGCCCGGCTTGTGAAACGGGTCGGTTTCGTGAGCCTCCGAGAGACTCATGGCCATGTCGACGTAGTTTGCGCCGGCCGTAAAGGCCCCCGAGAACACGGTTGGCACAAACTTGGGCTCGACCGCGTTTAGAACGTGAGTGATGTTGTGGTTCTTGGCCAATTCGGCCACATTGGCGGCACTGCTCGCATCGATCTTGGCGGCCAGGAACTTCGAAGCCTTGTCAGCTCCATACTTGTTGCGCACCCATTCGATGCTCTTCTCGGCACGACTAAAGTCATAATCAGAAACGACCATGATGTCGAAGAAGTCGCGGGATCCAGCAATTTTTACGATAGAGTCACCGACGCCACCAGCACCAACCAAAAGAATTCTCATGGCACCAGCCTAACGCTGAGTGAGGTCCGCCTTCGGGTCATTTACCCAGTTGATAACGCCCTGCCAGAAACCAAAACCGTCGTCCAGCGATAAGTGGCCGGTGCCCGGAAAAATAACGGCATCTAGTCCAAGCGGTTCGCCAAACGTTGCCTGAATGCCGCGCGGAGTCCACTTGTCCTTGTCGCTGGCGATGATCGTTAGGTTGGAAGTAGATGCGTGGGTTGCCTCGACAACTTTCGGATCAACAAGCGAGACTTTCAGGCCTTCAACTTCGCCGAGCATTCGAGGGTCGGCTGGCGCGACCAAGAGAACACGATCGACAGGCTTGGAAATAAGGCCCGTTGAGGCACCCTGAATCCAATTGATGCAACCTAGCGAATGCCCTATGACGATGGTTTCGCCATCCTGGATTTCATTCAATATGTCGAGTTCTGCCTTGAGTAGATCTTGCCACTCGTCTAGCTGAGGGTGATCGGTGTTAGGAAACTGTGGATAGGCGACAATGTGCCCCTGCTGGCGAAGAGCGGTCGCTAAATGACGCTGCCAATGTCCTTGCTGGCGGCGATTTGTCCATCCGTGAAGTATCAGAACTTTGGCCATGACTTCAGCCTAAGTAATCCTCCGGTAAAGCGGTTGCCTTTTGGGGTTCATTACGAAAAATAAAGTCAGCCGGATCTTTGCTTCGCGTTGCCGCTATTTGCCACGATTTCCGACACTGCGGCTCGAAGTGCCCTTTTGACGACGGATGTAAGGCAGGGCAACAAGCCAGCCCAACACGGCCAATACCGCTAGGCCTCCGCCCCATTCGAAAACCGGGTTGGTCGGAGCGGTTCTTGGTTGCACCGAGTCAACGTTGTTTGTTGATGTTGGGTTGCCGTCCTGAGCGTTTGGAATACCGTCGCCGTCAATATCTGGGTCGACACCGTTATCAATACCGTCGCCATCCATGTCTGGGTCTTCGTTATTGGGAATTCCATCACCATCGATGTCTGGGTTAACTGCGCTCGTGCTTGCCACCGGAGCACTGCGAGATACGACAGGCAAGGTCGCGGCCTTCACCGACATGGCCCCGATGAATATGGTTAGCACCAAGCTAAGGATCATCACGTAGGCGCCGATTTTGGCAATCGTCTTGCGGTTCATCGGGCTAGATTACCCCAGCAACCTTCATAGTGAGCAAAAGCATCACGATTCCACCGATTCGGTAGAGCCACACAAAGCGCGGTTGGCGAATCCAACGCACTTCATCTTCGCCACCCTCGCGGCCAATCAGCCCTAAAATACCCAGGGCCAACATCGGTATTGGCAGAATCGCAAAAGACCAAAGGGCGGACTCTGGGCTGGCGGCAAACCATCCCGTGACCATGCTGGTGGTTAGGGAAGCGATGAGAAGCGTGAAAGCAAGACCAGGGATTCCCTGAGGCATGATTCGCCAAATCCACTTCGAGTTTGGAAGTTTGTCCTGCCACCAACCGAGCATCGTGGGAAGGACGAATAGGACGCTGCCGACCCATACTTGCCAGTGGTTCCCCATCAAGGCTGCCGTCACGAAAATGAAGACCACCAGGCGGAAGCCAAGCGAAATCCAACGCTGGAATCCAGGAGTAGCAGGAACGTGAGTCGGGTGCAGGTAGTCGAGGCGCGATGCGAAGGTTCTAGCCACTGCTTCTTCGCCAACCACACGAATCACGATTGCGGCAGCGATTGCGAGTGCAAAGTCGTTTACGTGGTTGGCAACGGCTAGGGTCATTCCGGCGAGTGCAGGCAAGGTGCTGATCATGCTTGCAGTCACCCAACCACCGACGAACGGCAGTACTCCAAGGTCGACGATGCGCTCCCAAATGTAGGCAGGACCCTTTTCAGGTACCTTTCGGAAGGCCCTGAACGTATTTGTGAGAAGGGCAGGCCCAAAGCCGACAATGATTACGCCAAGCATCATTCGAACATCGTCAAGGCCAAACATGGAACCCGACAAAACATGGATGGCGAACGAGCCAAGCACGAAAATTGTGGTCCCCACGAGACCGGCAAAAGCATCGAAAATTCCGATCAGCGACATCACCAAGAAGAGCTGCCATATTGGGGTCGAAACTGTTGTTCCGTTTATCGCCAGAGCCGCAACCGAGAGAGCCATGGATGCAAAGGTTGGCAATGAAGCAAAGGTTCCAAGAGCTGCGCGCAAGTACGCGCCGTCGACCATGATTCTCGAGAGAACAGGTGAAATCGGAGCGGTTAGGAGTGTTGCACGGATCGAGATTTTGTCGAGCAGAAGCAACCAACGGCGGCGCCAGATCTTTAGGTCATCACCGCGACCCCGACGACGTAACTCATACTCTTCATGGGTCGCGTCGATAGTTGCGATCGAACCTCCGTTGTTTGAACCCGAGCCAGTTGAACCGGAGGCGCCCGCGCTTGCACCGGCGGCACCGGCAGCGCCGGCCGCGGCTGCCCCAGCGGCTGCAGCTCCAGCGGCTGCGGCGGCTGCAGCAACGGATGCGGCAATTGCGGCTACCTTTGACGTGGTTTGGGTAACGGCCTTGACTGACTCAGGAGAACCCATCGGATCAAACGGTACGGATGGCGCTGAGTCGTCTCCGGTGGCACCAATCGCAGGGTTCGGAACAGGTGCTCCTGGCACAACAGGCGCATCGCTACTTCCAGATGCACCTGGGTCTCCAGAGGACGGCGAGTCACTCGGCGCCGGAGTGCCAGAGTCACTCGGAGTTGGGCTTGCACTTGGGCTTGCACTTGGGCTTGCACTTGGGCTTGCACTTGCGGTTGGAACTGCAGATGCAGAGGTGGTTGGAACTGGAGTCGGCTTAGGGGTCGGCTTGGAAGTTGGCTTAGGGGTCGGCGCAACCGTTGGCGATGCCGTCGGGGTCGGGCTTGATGTTGGCGACGCAGTAGGCACAGGTGCCGGCGCAGCAGGTGGGGCAGGGATCGAGTGGCTCGAGACAGCCGCCGAGCTCATACCCACGGCATTAATTGCAACCACGGCGACGTTGTAGGTTTGGCCTGCAGTCATGCCGGTATAGGTGCAGAGCAATAGTGTCGTTGACGAACACACTGTTGTGCCATTTACCTTCACGTCATAACCAGTCACCTCTGAGCCGCCATCAGCGGTAGGGGCCGACCAAGAAATAACCAGATCAGAATCGTTCGGGGTCAACGTCAACTGTGAAGGCGAGAGTGGCACGTCAAAGTTGGTCTGAATGGCACTTGTCGTGTTGGTGTTCGAAGCAATCGCGTTATTGCCAACTACAGACACGATCCGAACCTGATATCCAGACGCGCTGCCAGTAACGCCCGGGGTGCCGGATGAGCTAGCGGACGGGCTTGGGGAACCGATCGAAGCGCGACGGAACGATATTCGGTAACTAGCTGGCGCAATCGTCGGGGTTGCACTAGGCGTAACCGAATTTTGGCTCACAATGTTTTGGATCGTTGCCGAACTCGCAGATGCACCAGAAACCGAGGCGCTTGCAGTTGTCGGGAAGTCTGAACCGATTGGCGCCACATAAATGTCATAGCCACTGACCAGACCGGCCGCAGCCACTGGCGGGGTCCAATTGATCACGAGGTTACTGCTGCTCGCCGCAACGGTCAGGTTGGACACCGCAAGTGGGGCGTCAATCGGAGTGCGAGCCTGGGTGGTGTTAGAAACGGCACCGCGACCAGCGGTGGTGATGGCGCGCACAACTGCCGTGTAGGCAATATCGTTCGGGATACCAACTACGGTGCAAGTTACTGGGCTTACACCGAGAGGGCCACAGGCCGCATTCTCGTAGCTGACTCCATTGGCATCGGTGGCGATCAAGACGTAACCGGTGATCGGTGAACCACCCGTATAGCTAGGTGGGGTGAATGATGCGGTCAGAGAGTGTGTTGCGACCGAAGACGAGAATATTTGTGGCGCACCGGCTTGATCGGCGATCACATTAAAGCTGCGAACAACATCCGTTGCCGCCAAGAACGATCCGTAACCACCTTGGTGGGCAACAATCTCACAGAGTCCAGACGAGTTAAGTGTGACAATGTCACCAACCAGCGAACACGAGACGCTGTTCGACGTGGTTGCCAGACTGATGACAGCATTCACTCCAGCGTTGGTAGTCGGAGCGATCTTGAAAGCGGGAGTGCCAAAAGGCAGGTCTGGAATCACGTCAAACTTGATGGTCTGGTTCAAGGCACCGACCTGGATGAACTGCCGAGCTGAGGCAGCCGCGTATCTGGCCGAACCTGCTTGTGTTGCAACGAGTTCACAGGTTCCGACGGCAGTGAAATTAATTTTTCCTGGGATCAAAGCGTCAACTTCACAGGATGAACCGGTGGCGACCGAGAAAGTCACCGCTAGACCACTACTTGCGTTCGCAACCGGGGCATACGAGCCGCTGATGATTGGATCCATCGGGGCAGTCGATGTGAACGCGACGGTCTGAACATCCTTGGTTACGCGGATTGTCTGAGTTGGGCTAACCACAGCGTTGTAGTTGGTGGATGCCGCCTTCGTTGCCCTGATCGAACAGGTTCCGGCAGCCGTTGCAGAAAGCACTGACGACGTAACCGTACAGTGAGCAGTTCCAGCGGAAACGATTGCATATGTGACGGCTCCTGTGCCAGATCCACCCGAGGTGAACAGGTTCAAGTTGTCAACCGACATTGCCGCCGAGCTTGCGATTGCAAGTGCCGCCTGGTTGATCTTGCGAACCACAACGGTTTGAACCGCGGATGTCTGGGGCAAGTAGTTGCTGTCCCCTGCGCGGATAGCGACAATCTGGCACTGCGAGCCAGCATCGCCCGGCATAATCGTTGCGCCGATAAGTCGACAGGTGCTGCCAGCGACGACATTGAAGCTCAATGCTCCGGTTCCGCTGCCGCCAGTAGCAACAGGGTTCAAGCCAGACCAATAGTCGACGGTTGCTGCCGACGTGATTGAGATCGCGGTCTGCTGAGCCTTGGTAATGACCAGGGTCGCGTCAGTGGCGTTGCCCAGATAGAAGCCATCAGGGTCGGTGTCAACGACAACGTGAACGTCACAATTTCCGGCGCCCTTGATGGTCAGATAACCTGTTCCAGGGTCAAGTTCACAGATGAGTGATGACGCGTTAGTTGTGAACGTTATAGCACCTGGGCTATCGGTGTTGAAAACGGCTGGAACGACTGCGTTCGGCGCGTAATCCTGTGTTGCATAACTCAGGCTGACATCGGCGACTTTCGACATATGGAAGGCGTTCGAGGTGGCACCAGTCAGATTCACACCCTGCCAGTTTGCGGCAAAGCTCAGCTGATAATCCTGGCCAGGAACGCCCGAGGCCTTGAGGCCAGCAAAGTTAACGAGGCCATTTACTGCAACCGCAGTTATGCTTCCTGACACCGAACCCGTCGAATCGTTCAGAACGCTAGCCGTAACCACGGTCAAATTATCTGTCGTGGCTAGATTGTTGAATCGGTCGAGAACCTGAAGCGTAGGCTGGCCGCCGAGATTTTCACCAATGAGGCCACCGGTTACGTTCGAGTTCACCATGCGCAATTTGGCCGGCATTGCATGGGTGGGAATCAAACCGGCCGATTCAGTAGCCGAAACGGTCGAACCACCGAGTGCACCGGTGAACGTTAACTTGTAGGTCTCACCCGGGGTTCCCGTGAGTGTCAGGTTGGCGAAGGTAACCACACCGTTGACTGCCGTAGCCGAATTGTTCACAATCGAACCACCGACGCCCGAGGTCAGCGCCGCGGTAACAACCGTGCTGTTGTCGGAGGTGGCGATGTTGCCATCCATGTCCTGAAGCTCCAAAACTGCCGCACGAGTCAGAGGCGAGCCGGTCATTCCGGTGATTGGCTGGGTGTTCCAAACAAGCTGAGCTACGGCGGCATGGTGAACCGTAAAGTTTGCCGAAGTGTCTGTAGCCAGGTTGCCCGAACTGAAAGTCAAACTATAGGTCTGCGCTGTAAGACCACGCATTACTAAGTGGCTAAATGTTGCCACACCGTTGACCACTGTCGCATTGACCGGAATCGCCTGGCCGGCAACGACCCTCGTCAAAGTGCCACCGACTCCAGAGGAAATCGCGGCCGTGATGACTGTTGAATTGTCCTGAGTAACCGTGTTGCCGAAGCTATCCATGATCTTGACAACTGGCTGCCCGGCCAGTTCGGCACCGGTTTGAGCGCCTATCGGTTGGTTCAATACTTGGATGCGAACCGGTGCACCCGGAATCACCTGGATGTTGCCCGAGTTCACTCCGAGCAGAGCGCCAGAGGCAAAGCTCAATTGGTAATTGACCGCTGGGGTTGCCGTTAGCGCAAGATCGGTGAAGCTGGCGCGGCCGTCGAGCACTGAAGCCGTTAGGTTCGCGGTTGAAGAACTGGTCAAGGTCGAGTTGGTGCCACCAACGGAAGCGGTAACGTTGCCCACGAAGTTATGGACTCGGTTGCCATAAATGTCTTGCACCTCAACAACAGGCTGGGTTGGCAACGCGACTCCTGTAGTGCCGCCGCTTGGCTGCTGAACTACGGCCAACTTGGCCGGGCTAGCATAGGTAACTCTGAACGGGCTGGATGCAGGCGACGTGATTGAGACCGCGCCTACAGAAGTGTTGAAATCCAAGGTGTAGTCATTGTCCGGCAGTGCGATGACCTTTAGACCCGAGAATCTTGCGACACCGTTCGCGAATGTAGCGGTAGTTGTGCCAGCAAGGCTCACTCCTGCTGAGGTTTCAATGCGTGCAGTCACAACATCCGAGCTATTTGCCGTAACCAAATTCTCAAACAGGTCGCGAAGCTCTATCACCGGTTGACCAGCAAGGTTTGAACCGGTTGCATTACCGCCTGTTGGCTGTTGGGTGATAGTCAAGTGGTTTGCAATGGCATGCGTTACGGTCACAGGATTCGCGGTGGTAAAGCGCGAATTGACCGCAAACTTTAGTGTGTATGCCGTGCCGGGCAAACCAAATAGCTTCAACTGACTGAAGGTGACCACTCCACTGCTCGAAACTGCGGTGGCTCCGATCAAACGAGCCTGGCTCGGATGTGCCACCGAATTATCCAAAAGCGTCAAACCGTCGGTGCTGCTGATTGTTGCAGTAACAGTTGTGTGAACACTAGGGTCGGCGACAATGTTTTCCGAACTGTCGCGAAGTTCAATTACCGGCTGAGTCGTTAGTGCGTCGCCGGTTGCATTGCCGCCCACAGGCTGAGTGCGAACGGTCAGGTGGTTGAATGAACCAAAGCCGATGGTGATATTCGACTGCGTTACCGACGGGATTCCTGTTAGATCCAGGTTGTAGGTAAGCGCATAGGTGTTTGAAACCAGACCCGAAATTCCGAGCGAGGTGAACGTTGCCACACCGTTGACGGCCTGCTTATCTGCGGCAAAGGCGCTGATTGATGCCGGGGCGCTCAGTGCAACTCCGTTTTGAGCGATGATTGCGGCATCCACCGTCACCGAAGAATCCGAACCCGGACCGCTTGTGACGATGTTGTTGAAACGGTCGAGAACACGGATGACCGGCTGAACGGCGAAGATGTCGCCTGACTTGCCGTTGGCGGCAGCCTGAGTCAACGAAATGTGGTCGGCTAGGTTGTGATCAACTTGCATCGGTGACGAAGCATCCGAGGTGAGGTTCGGGCTGTCATCCGTGAACTCGAGTGTGTAGTCAACGCCAGGAAGTCCGATCAGCTTGACCCCGGTGAAGGTTGCAACTCCTCCGACAAAACTTGCCGTAGTCTGGCCGGCGGTTAAGTCGCCACCCGTGCCACTCTTCACACGGATGGTTGCCGAACCGCTATTGGTTGTGGTCACCAAGTTGCCATCCAGGTCATACAGCTGAACCTCAGGCTGCTGAGCCAGAAGTTCGCCGGTCATAGTCAGGCTCTCGTCGGCGTTTAGAGTGCTCGGCGCCTGGCTAACTCTGAGCTCAGTTGCGATTCCCGGAAGCACACTAAACGTATTAGAGGTGACGCTCTGGTTATTCGAGGTCAACTTGAACGTAAGTCGATAGCCACTTGTCGCCGGGGCACGGAATGCCATACCGGTGAAGGTGACAAGGCCGTTGTTAGCGGTGTATGCGGAGGTCGGGTTGCCATAAGGTGCACCGGCTGGGTCAATCAGCTGAACCGAAACGGTCGATGCGCTGTCCGTGGTCACCTGGTTGCCGAAGGCATCGCGCAAAACAACCGTTGGGGTCGCGGTGAAGGCAACTCGCGTCTTTACATCGGCAGGCTGCTGGCCGATGGTCAAAGCCACCGCCAAGCCAGGCTGCAGATCAATGGTCTGCGAGGTTGAAATTTCTGAACCTGAAGAAGTGATCGCATACTTTAGCGGTAGGGCTGTTGCGACATCACCCGAGAACATCAGGCCGCTACTCGAGAAGTCGACCTGACCAGCAGTCGCCTGAATAACCGACGTTCCACCAAGCACCTGGTTGGCGGTAGAGGATGCGGTCACCTCGAGGGTGCTATCGGCCACAGTGTTGCCCGCCGAGTCTTCGATGTTCAAGGCCGGTTGGGTTGCAAACGGTGCACCAGAGGTGGCACCTGACGCGGCGCGGGTTAGGTGGAGCGAGGTCGGAACACCGAAGCTAATTGCTACCGGCGAAGTGCTGTCCACGTGGGTTCCATTGATAGGCAGCAAGCCATTCGCGGCGGTAAAGCGAAGCTTGTAGCCACCGACCTTGGCACGCATCACGAGGTTGCCAAACTTTACGTTCGCGAAGTTATCTGAGGTCGCGACTGCACCCGAAATCGCTAGGACGTTGCTTGAGCTCGGCTGAACGCTTGCGGTAACCGAGGTGACCACCCCAACCAAGACCGGGTTTTCATACTGGTCACGCACCTGAAGTTCTGGATCTGCTCCCCCTGCACCCTTGATGGCCTGGTCATTTCGGGCTCCAACCGGCTCGGTGACCCAGGTTAGGTGGTCGGCTGATGCATTCGTGATCGTGAATTGGTCAGAGGTTGCCGCAACCAATCCGGCAGAAGTGAACTGCAAGTATGAAGTGCCAGCCTTGGTGAAGGTTAAGCCGGTGAATGTGACAAGTCCCGAGGCGTTCGCCACCGAAACCTTGCTCGTATCGATTGCGTTGCTTGCCAAGGCGTCGGCATAAAGTATCGGTTTGATGGTTGTCGAACTGGCAACATCGAGAACTCGATTGTCCCAGGCATCGAGAATTTCAACGCTGACCGCGGCAGAGAAAGCTGCGCCGGCGATGATATTGCTCGGTTGCTGAACTACGCGTAGGTGAGTTTCAGTGCCCGCGGTCAATGCAATGTTTTGAGTGGTGGCGATTCCGTTGTAACCCGCGGTGTCCACGGTCACAAAGTTCAGTGAATAAGCAGACGAGGCCACACCCTCGAGGCGCAAACCACTGAAGGCAGCCACGCCATTGATCGCCTGCACCACATCCGAGCCTGTAGGGCCTGTCAAATTCGCGCCGGTGTGGGTCGTTGCGTCATAAGCGCTCGCGCCGGTCTGCACCTGAATCTTTGCCGAGGCGGCGGCACCGGTGTCAACTAGGTTTCCGTCAGCATCACGAACCGCAAGAATTGGCTGAACGTTGAAACTCTGGCCCGACTCGCCGCCAGCGGCATTCTGAGTCAGCGTGATCTGAGTTGCGATGCCGTGGGTCAAGGCGATGCCTTCACTTGTGGTGGCAATTCCGCTGGCTGAGTAGGTCAAAGTATATGAACCGACCGAGCCGGTCAACTTAAGCGGGTTGGCGTTTTGAGCGAAGTATGCGATGCCGGCAACCGCGTGCATTGCGGTGTCACCTCCCAAAACGGCACCGTTTGCACCGGTGGCAGCGACCGTGATTGTTGCAGAGCTGTCGGCAACTCGGTTACCCGAAACATCTAGAACTTCAATGGCTGGCTGGCTCGTGAACGCGATGCGATCGGCGGCACCAGCTGCACCGGAGCTGATATTCAGGTGATGCGCGGCTCCAAATGTAATCGTGACTGGCACCGACCCGCTGATCACGCCAGGATTCGAAATCGAGGCCGTAAGCGAACGCGAACCGACCAAGCCGGTCAACTTGATACCCTTGCCAGCGAAGTCGGCAACACCGGCAACCGAGTCCATCGAAACCGTGCCGCCGATCGTCGCATCCGGGCTCGAAAGAGTCACTGTTTGCGCCGAATAGCCGCCGACGCTGACCACTGTTCCGGTTGAGTCGAGCAAGGTGACAACCGGCTGAGTTGCGAACGCGGTGTTGTTGACAAGGCTGCTCGCCAGGTCAATGCGCAGTTGAGTTGGGGGGCCGGTGACAGCCAGGATGTTCTGGCTCGCCGAAGTCAGGCCGGTCGAGGCAAAGGTTAGAGTTTTGGTTCCGGCTGAGGCGGTCAGTCCCAGGTCAGTGAAGCTGGCAACACCGTTGCTGGCGCTAACCTGGCTGGATCCCGATAGGGTACCGTCACTGACCGAAGCGGAGATTTGAGCCGTTGAGTCGGTAACCAGGTTCTCTGAAACGTCACGCACCTCAAGCACAGGTTGGGTGCCAAATGCGGCACCGTTGGCGGCATTTGCAGCCGAGGTGGTCAACGTCAGGTGGTCGGCGGCGCCATAGGTGATCGTGACTGTGTCGCTAGTTGAGATTGCACTTGGGTTGGCGATGCTCGCCGTGAAAGTCTTCGCCCCGATGGTTCCGGTTAGCTTGATTCCGCTATTGGTAAATCTGGCGATGCCACCAACAGCATTCACAGTGGTGGTTCCGCTAATAGTGGCACCACTCACTGAAACTGTGACAGCTTGGCTGCTCTGTGGCCCATCGGTCACAATGTTTCCATCCTGGTCGAGAATGGCAACGCTAGGCTGTTGGCCGAATACGGTGTCATTGACCAGGGTAGACAAAACCTTGAGAACTAGGTGATCGGCGACGCCAGGGGCCAATGTGAAGGTTTGGTTTGCCGGAATCAGTTGAGCTGCGGTGTCGGTAAAGGTTAGAACCTTGTCACCGACAGTGCCGAACTTGCCCAGGTCCGAGAAGCTAGCGATTCCGGCCACGGCGTTTTTGTGCGTGGTTCCCGAGAGAGTGCCATTGTCGATCGAGACATCGATGCCGATTGTCGAGTTGGTGACAACGTTGCCCGAGACGTCTTCGACTTTGACCACGGGTTGAGTGCTGAAGGCGGTTCGGTTCACGAAACCAGCCGCAGGGGTAGTGAGGACAAGCTGGGTAGGGGCACCGAAAGTAAGCGAAATTGGAGCGTTAGCCGTGATCGTGGAAGGGCTCGTTATTGTGGCCACTAGCCCCTTGCGGCCTGCCGTTCCGGTCAATTTGATGCCCATTCCAGCAAAATTGGCGACACCTGCGGCTGCTGGCAGCGACGTGGTGCCCGAGATGGTTGCACCGGTTGCGGTTAGCGTCACTGTTGCGGTCGAATCGGCGACGGTGTTGCCATCCTGGTCTTGGATGGTGACAATCGGCTGAGTCGCAAATACGGTGTCGTTAACCAAGGTGCTCGAAGCAGATATGGCCAACTTGTTTGGTGCTCCAAAGCTGAGTGACAGCGTTTGACTTGCCGAAGTGACGCCCGTTGCCGAGTAGGTAATTGTGTAGGTTCCTGCCGCACCAAAAAGCTGTGTTTTGGTGGTGTTTAGGTTGAAGTCTGCGACGCCTGCCGCAACAGCACGGGATGCGGTTCCACCGATCGTAGCGCCGGTTGACGAAGCCGCCGTGACGGTTAGCGAGCTGTTGGTCACGAGGTTGTTCGAGACGTCTCGAACCTCAACCACCGGCTGGGTGGTGAAAGCAACCCGGTCGACGGCGCCGAAGGCCTGAGTCGTTAGAGTCAGGTGATCTGCCGCGCCGAATCCCAGGGTGAAAGTCTGGGTGGTGCTAATCGGTCCGGCAATTGCATATGTGAGTGTGTAGTCACCGACGGTTCCGGTCAGCGCGATGGCCTTACCCGCAAAGTCGGCGACACCGCCAACCGCGCTCATCGAGGTGCTTCCCGATAGAGTGCCGCCCGATGCGGTTACCGAAACCGACGCAGTCGAGTTGGCAACGGTGTTGCCATCCTGGTCTTGGATGGTGATCTTCGGCTGAGTCGTGAACGCAGTGGCGTTGGTGAACCCGGCGGCGGGCGTCGTCTTGGCAAGCTGGAATGCAGCCCCGTAAGTCAAAGTGAAGGTTTGAGTGGCATCGGTCAATGAACCCGAGTGGAAAGTCAGGGTCTTGTTGCCGATCGTTCCGTTCTTGCCCAATCCTGTGAAGGTAGCCACACCGTTTATCGCGGCTACGGTGGTGGTTCCGGTGAGGTTGCCCGAGTCAATGACCACGCTTACACCGCTGGTTGCGGTGGTCACCACGTTGCCGGAGGCATCCTCGATGCTAACCACTGGTGCGGTGGTGAAGTCTGTGCGGTTAACAAAACCGGTGGCCTGTGTGGTGAGCGCAAGTTGCGTTGCAGCACCAGGTGAAACGGTTAACTGCTGCGTTGTCGAAAGGGCAGACGGGCTGCTGATCGAGTAAGTCAACGTGTAGGTTCCGGCGGCGCCGGTTAGTTTCAGTGCGTTACTAAAGGTTGCAACGCCGGCAACCGCGTTTACAGTGAGCGATGTGCCCGACAGCGTGCTGCCCGAGCTCGAAACGGTCACCGTCGAGTTTAGGTTCGTGACGGTGTTGTTGCTCTGATCCTGAATCGTGATTACCGGCTGGACGGTGAAAGCGACGCCGTTTACGGCACCGTCGGCAGCCGTGGTGATGGCCAAGTGATGAGCTGCACCGAAGGTTAGTGCCAGCGGCTGGGAATCTGCCGTCAAACTTCCCGAGGTCACCGATAGCGTGTATGTCGAAACGATTCCGGTTAGTTTTAGCGCAGCGAAGGTTGCTACACCCGAGCTTGGCGTTGCGCTCAGCGAGGTTCCGGTCAGTGACGCCCCGGATGAAGCGATTGTAATCACATCCGTGCTGTTCGTCACGGTGTTTCCTGAAACGTCTTGGACTGAAACCTGAGGCTGGGTCGTGAAGGCGACACCATTCACCGCGCCGGCCGCCTGTCGAGTGAGGCTCAATTTGACTGCGGAACCGTAGGTAATGATGACCTGGTTGGTTACGGTGATTCCACCCGTAATGGTGGCGGTGAGGTTCTTAGAACCAACCGTTCCGGTTAACTTGACGTTCTTGCCGGCGAAGTCGGCGACACCTGAAACGGCAGTCATAGCCACCGAGCCATTTAGCAGGCTGCCACCCACGATGGCATTGCTTGAAGACAACGTGACGGTTGCAGTCGAATCACCCACGGTGTTGCCATCCAAGTCTTGGATGGTGACGATCGGCTGGTTGGTGAAGGCCACGTCGTTTGCGGTTGCTGTTGGATAGGTCATCGACAACTTACTAGCCGCACCAAAGGCCAAGGTGAAGCTCTGGGTGGCCGAGGTCAAGCTGGTTGAACTGAAGGTCAGAATCTTGTCTCCAACCAAGCCGCTCTTGCCCAGGTTCGTGAATGTCGCAACACCATTTGCCGCGTTCACAGATGTGGTGCCGGTCAAACCCTGAACAGAGGAACCGCTAGCCGCTGAAACTGCCGCCGAAACAGTGGCGGATGAAGAAGTAACAGTGTTGCCGTAGGCATCCTGAACTCGGATGATCGGCTGGGTGGTGAAGTTGGTTCGGTTGACGAAGCCGGCCGCCGGAGTCTGAACACCCAACTGGCTTGGGTCACCAGGCGTGATCGAAATGGCGCTCTGGGTGGTAGCAATGTCGGTTCCGTTGAAGGTGATCGTGAAGGTCAATGTGTAGTTACCCGAAGCCAAACCACCGATGCCAAGGTTCGAGAAAGTGGCAACACCAGAGCCGTTGGCGGTTGCGGTGGCTGCACCAACCAAGGTTCCCCCGGAGGATACGGTGGCCGTGACTACAGCGCTCGCTCCTGCTCCGGTGGTCACCGGGGTGTTTCCGATAGTTCGAATTTCGACCATTGGCTGAATCGTGAATGCCTTGCCGGCAGCCATTGTGCCACCCGCGTTTCGAGTGATGGTCAGGTGATCAGGGTCGCCATAGGCGACAGTGATCGAGGCCGAAGTGAAGTTTTGAGCCGTGCTGACACCGGTCAAAGAAGCGGTCAAGGTCAAAGTTCCGGTTCCCGAAGACACCGAAAGTCCACTGAACGTTGCGGTGCCTCCAGCAGAAGTGACAGTTGTAGAACCAGAAAGAGTGAAACCTGCGCTTGGCGTCACAGTTGCCGTGTATGTCTTGAGGTTTTGGCTCGACAGCACGGCGCCGAAGGCATCCTTGATCTGCACCGTAATGGTCGGGTTCAAGGCAACCCCAACGAAGGCATTGCTTGGTTGCTGGTTAACCGTCGCGGTGGAGGCAAGGCCGAAGACTCCGGTGATCGAGTCGACATCTCCAGGAGTGTAAGTCTGACCGGTGGCCTCGGTATAGCTGACAGTTGGCGCGGTCGCCGAAGAGTTGATCGCCAACGTGGTCGTGTTATTTTGACCGGCCAACGTGACATTTCCGCCGGCAGAGATTCCGAGGTTTGCTATGACGATGGAGTTTCCTGAAGCTTCAGTTACCGACCCAGAAGTTCGAAGGGCTAGGGTGCTGAAGTTCGCGGGGGCGATAGCGCCGCCAATGGTAATGTTGCCGCTGTTGCTGCCTGAGACGGCTCCGATGCGCACTGTGCCAGCGGTAACTGTGCCTAGTTCGGTGTTTGAAACATCTAGAGTGCCGGCAGTGTCGGCGCCAGAAGCGCTGAGGTTGATTGTGTTGGTGTTGGTCGTGGGAACAATGGTCACCGCACCGGAAGTCTTGATGGCGCTGCCAGGGTTCACATAAAGGCTGTCGCCGCTCACCGAGATGGCGCCGGAATCTGCAGTCACGGCGCTGCCCGCCTTGTATCCCAGAGCTACGTTGCCAGAGATATAAGTTCCGGTGGTGCCACCATCGATGTTGATGGCTCCGTTTGCCGAGAGGATGTCGGCGCTCGACAAGAATACGCCGTTGGTTCCAGAGGTGGTGCTTGTTCCGGAAAGGTTGATTGATCCACCACCGGTTGCTTTTAGCATCGCGATGTAGCTCGCGCCACCGTTAGGGTTGATGACTAGACCATAGGTCGAGGCCGCAGAGTTGGTGGTTGTGCCAATCATAGTGATGGCAGGGCCGGTCGACTTTGCCGAAACAATTGAGCCCGCCGAACCCGAACCGATCGAATTCGTGTCGTAGAGAGCTAATCCGTGGAAGAAGCCACCGCCGCTGCCCGAGCTGGAACCTTCAAGCCAAATCGCGTCACCGGCATAGATGTTGGTTCCGGGCGAAACATAGGTGCCGCGACCGTAGGCCGACTTGCCCTTGATCGAGATGCCGCTGGTTCCCGAATAGACGTTTATCGCGTTGACGACCGAACCGGCGACTCCTAGCAAGACGCCGTTGGTGTTTCCGGTGGAGTTGCCAAACGCATAACCATCTGGCGCGCCGTCCGAATTGGTGTCGGCGCCACCGGCCAGGGTGATCTGTCCACCGGTTGCGCTGAGAAGGTTGCTGCCGTTGGCCGAGTTCAAATTCGAATAGTCGGCGATTGCAATCGCTCCGGCTGAATTTACATCCGAGTCAGACCAAAGATTTAGAGCGCCTGCGTTGGTCTGAATAGTGCGTGGAGTCCCGCTAATTCCTCCGGTCACCGAAATATCGCCGGTGGTCTTGACAAGCAGAGTTCCCCCGGCAGCGGTCGACTTCAGGTCGGCATTCAAGGTTGCCGAGGCCCCATAAACCTGGATGTTTCCCGCCGCGCTGACTGGCGCGTTTAGGGTCATCGCCTTATCGTTTCCGGTCTTTCCCCAACGGAATGAAGTCACGTCTGCGACCGAAACGTAGGTGGCCGGCCAGGTTTGAGCCGCAGAAAATACGTTGCCACTTGACTCAGCGACAAGTGCTCCGCTGCAGCGCAATGTAGTTGTTGCGGTTGCAAACGTGATCGAGTCTGCTCGAAGTGTTAGACCGCCGGTGCAATCGCCCGTGGCAGCGCCACCGATCGTGTTTGCATCTCCCGAGGCACCCGAGGTCAGCTGAATGTTCTTGTTGCCTCCGTCAAGAACCACTGAACCCTTGGCGAGAACGTTCACGTGGTTGAGAACTAGTGACGATACGGTGGAACTCGCAGCGGTTGTTGCATTAATCTGAACGCCGCCACCGGCACCAGTTGCACTAATTGTCGTGAGATTCGCACCCGAGTTGTTAGCAGAGCTGAATCCCCAAGCGTTTACACCCGCTGAACCCTGGCTATTTGCGTTAATCACAATGGCCGAAGATGTCGTATTGGCCGAGGTGATAGTGGTGGTTGACACCGCTCCACCACCCGAGACTTCGACACCCATTGAGCTTGTCGCAGAACCGGCGCCCGAGGTGTTTCCGGTGATAGCAATGGTTCCGATGCCAGAGTTGATGTTCGTGCCATTCGTGATCGTGACACCGTTCGCCCAGTTGACGTTTGCAGCGGTGTAACCATTGATGACAATGTTTCCGCCGCCAGACAAAATATCGACGTTTCCGGCTGCCTGAGTCAAACCAATTGTCACGCCGCGGTAATAGGTGGCGCCATAACCAATAGCGGCACCCGATGGAGCGCTTTCGGTCGCAGAGCCACCGCCGGCAAGTGTGATTGAACCTCCGGTGGAGGCAAGCTTCGTGAAGTCACCAAGTTGAACCATGCCGTTGCCGCTGGCATCTGCGTTTGACCAAAGTGTGATTGGTGAGTTTGCGGTGGTCAAGGTGTTGCGAGTGGTGGTGTTGGTGCCGTTCGAGATGAAAACATCCTGGGAGGCCTTCAGCAAAATTGGCCCCGTTGCACTTCCGGTAGTCGTAAGGTTGGCTCCCGCATAAACAGTTTTTCCGAATACCTGAATTGGACCGACCGCGGTCACTGGCGAGCTCAAAGTCACATCCGAGGCATTTTGAGTCGCTCCAGAAACGGCACCGCTAGTGCCCGATTGCCCGATGGTAACGGCGCCAACGTTGCCGTTGTTGACACCGGCAAATGACCAGGTGCTGTCGAAAGTCTGCGCCGAGCTGAACGAGGTTGCGGTCGGTTTGATGGTAACGGAGCCCGAGGTGCGGGCCACCAAAGCAGCCGCAGTGGCATTGGCAGTGACTTCGTTGAACCGGTCACCGGTCAGGGTTATGTTTCCGGAAGCAGACCCGCCTGGCGCTGCACCGAGGACGAATCCGTTAGCTACCGCACCGGTCAGATCGAGACCATTTGAACCGAAGTTGGCGCGGATGTTTCCGGTGCTGGCTAGCAGTTGGAAGTTTTTGGTGTTGTCGAGAGCATAGATATTTGTATTGGCATGTGTAGCGGTGAAGTCAATGTCACCACCGCCGGTTGCCTGCCAAACCAGTGGCCCTGAGGTTTGAATTGGCGTGAAACCTGAAGATGTGTTGGTCAAGTTTGAGACCCATTTGATAGCTGGGACGCCGTTTGCCGCGTCAGCTGGTGCATTTGAGGTCACTGTGATGCCCCCGTTCCAAGCTTCAAACGCGTTGTCGTTTATGCTCGAGCTGACGGCGTTGACATCGATTCGACCGGTTCCCGAATTTATGGTGCTCGCAGTTACACCCTGAACTGCCAGCGCCTGAGAACCGGAGTTTCCGGTTTGGGCATACATGCGAATATCCCCGCCGCTGGAGGCTATCGAAGATGCGGTTCCGCTAGAGCTACTGCCGAGGGCAATCGCAAATTTGTTGGTCGAGTCATTCGCATATAGATGGCCCATCGGGAAACCATTGGTGTCAACCAGGGTCGAACCGGCAATATAAATTGCACCGCCACCAGATGACAGGGATGACCCGTTATCCATGGAGAAGTAACCGATGTCGGAACTGGATTCAAGGGAGCCAGCGCGACCCCACATGACAATCGGTCCGTTTGTGCTGGAAATGGTTTTTGAGGCGCTTAGCAGAATGCTTCCACGAGCCTTTGCCAAAATCTGGCTTGCAGTCGATGTCGCCAACCCGCCAGTCAGGTTTAGGTTCTGACCGTAAAGTGAAATCGGCCCTGCGATTGACACCGCCGGTACTGTCAGATCTACAGCATTCTGCGTTGATCCGCCGGTTCCAGCCTGACCTAGGGTTAGTCCGCTTACCGTTGAAGCCAAGGTCAAACCGGTCATGTCAATCGAGCGGTCGAAGCTTTGTGCGGAGTCGGCGGGCTGAATGATCACGGTGCCACGGGTGTTGAAGTTGCGGGTGTAGGCGACGCTGGCAGTGGTTGTGTTGTTCAACATCGAGTCAACATTGAAGACGATGTTCGCCGTTGACGACGACATGTCTACCGAGTCGAGTGTGGTGGCTGGCATCGAAGCAAAGTAGACGTTTGCACCCGAGTAAGTTGCGGCCGATGTGTGGTCGAAGGCGAGCCCATAAAGGATGCTGCTTGTAGCTGCAGATGTGGTTCCCGTGAGTGAGATTTGACCGCTCTTGGCAAGCACCGCCAATGACGCCAGTTCGAGCCCGTCACCGACAGAGTCATTGTTATTTGCAATCGCAACGGATCCACTTCGACCAATCAGCTTGACACCGCCGGTGCCGGTGTTGGCAACAATGTCGTTTGTTGTGTTTCCGGTTCCTCTAAGAGTCAAGATTCCCGAAGAGTTAGTTGAAACCGAAGCGGTGCTGTCGCCAGAAACTACAATCGCATCTGCGGCCGGGTTCGAGCTGAGAATTTGAGTCTTTCGGGTCGCCGAGGCGCCGTTGAAAATCACACCTCGGGCCCATTCGCCCGTGCTAGCAGCATTCGTAACACCATAAATGGCCACCTTGCCCGAACCGGCGTTGACCTGCCATCCAAGATTTGAATTAAAACCATCGGCACAGTTATAGGTTGAAAGGTTTTGACCGTGACCGGCAACGTAAACATCTCCGCCGGCACTGTTGATCGTGCTGTCGGCTCCCGTCTCAATGCCCTTAGTTCCGACACAGTCAGTTGAACCCGAACCCCAGGCGAAACCGTCAGGGAGCGAGTCGCCTGATGTGCGCCCAGTCACCACGGTAGATCCGCCATTGTCGGCGCCACCAGCCATGGTTACTGAACCACCCGAGGTGCTGATGGTTGTTGAACTCGAGGTCTGGATGTAACCCGCACTGTTTGCATCCGAGTCTGCCCAGAGGATGACATCACCACCAGAAGTGGTGAGGGAGCCGGTGACAACGTTTCCGGTTCCTTTGAGCAAAATACTGCGTGAAGCCGAGGTTCCGATTGTTCCGGTGGTGGTAAAGGTTCCACTAGAGGTGACATTGCCACCGTAAACGGCGACATTTCCAACCACCGATGATGTGCCGCTGAGCGTCACATCCGAGGTGTTGGTGGTCTTACCAACGCGCAGGCTGGCGGCTCCGGCTGTAACGTTCAGATTCGTGCCGGTGAAGGTTGCCGCAAAGCTGTTGGCCGAAGACTCGAGCACGACGGCGCCGGTGGTCTTGAAGTTGGTGGTTCCCAGTGAGCTAATGCGATCGCCGGTTACAGTCACGGCGCCGCTTGCAGAACCGGCCGAGGAAGCACCTAGATTCGTCGTCACGCCGCTCGACGAGGTAAGAACACCGCTTGTTCCG
This sequence comes from Microbacteriaceae bacterium, assembly GCA_947452675.1. GTDB lineage: Bacteria > Actinomycetota > Actinomycetes > Actinomycetales > Microbacteriaceae > Rhodoluna. The sequence goes on from CANGDL010000009.1 coordinate 54,118, forward strand.
CCATTGAGAGTGACGGTTCCGGTCGATGCAGTGATGTCTGCTCCAGCGATGTAAATCGCTCCCGGATTAGTGTTGTTAACGATGCTTTGGGTTCCGGTAATGACGACGTTTCCGCCTGCAGAAGCGTTAATCACCAAACCACCAGCCGTACTGTAGCTGCCCACGGCGCGACCACCGCCGGCGGTGGCATCGTTACCAGTTTCGACACCGTTGATTGAAATTGCGGTGCCCGAAGTCGCGGCAGACAACACCTTGGTCTGCTGTGAAGCGGATCCTGGGTCTAGTTCAACGGCGTTACCGCCGTTTGAGTTACTAATGCCGTCGATAGTCACGGTCGAACCGCCCGCATTGACAGTGGTTCCACCATAGGCAAGAATTCCCCATGAGTTGTTCACACCGGTCACCGATTGCCCATAAATTGAGATCGGGCCTCCGGCAGACAGCAGGTTGACGTTTGTGTCAGTGGTTGCCGCCGCAGTTCCGAGCTGAACTCCCGCTGCGCTCGTTGTTGTCGTCAGTGCGTGACCCGTTGGTATTCCGTTGGAGTCAACCTGCGCCGTCCCGGCAAGTGCAATTCGACCACCACTAGTAGAGATTGACGATGAGTTTCCGAGCGATATCGCACCGACTGTGTTTGTGCCTTCGGTAGCTAAATAGCGTGACCAAAGAACAACTCCTCCACCTGCCGTGGTGATCGACTTCGACGCACTAACCGCGATGTTGGCCGAGGCGCGAACAACTATCGGCGCCGTTGTGCTTGTGTTTGCGGTTAGGTTCGCCGCGATATTCGCATCCCCAGCGTATGCAGTGATGGCGACACCACCTGATCCGCCCGCTGTTTGGTTGCCGCTTACCGTGACCGCGCCGCCGTGAATTTTTATGTCGCCCGAAGACGTAACGCTTGGCTTAAGGGTGACCGCACGTGTGCCGTTAACTCGCCCAAGCGTGAATGACGAGACGGTGTTGGGGAACGAGAATGCGCCGAACTGCACATTTGTGGAGTTTTGATCGCGTTCAAAGCTTGAAGCGTTAGCAATCAACCCTGTGCCCGAGTTGAAAGAAGCCGGAAGTATCGCGACATTCCCAGTCGTGCTTACGTTTGTGCCGTACTCACCTTCCCATGAATAGACGGAGTCGGCATTAATCGTTACATCCGAAGTTGAACTGGTGAAGTTGGCAGTAACACCGCTCGGAGTCGTAATTGAACCTCCACCTACAGCAGTGCTTCCGGCAGTCTGCCAACCGCCGAGGCGAAGGAGCCCAGAACCATTTGCTCGCCAACCAGTCTCGAGCCCATAGGTGTTGGTGTCAGCACTCGACGCTCCGTTGAGGTTTACTGGACCGCTGATGGCAAGGATATCCGCGAATTCGAGCCAAATTCCGTGGCCATCGCCAGAAGCCGAAGTCATACCGCCGATTCCGGTCATCGAAATTCCACCACCCGCCTTGGTAGCCAAAACCTGCAGACCCTGGTAGCCGCGCTTCGCATCAAGGCTTGCAAACCAGTAGGCAACGATGCCGCGCGCAGACGGGTTGGTGCTTGCGCTTGAGTCGGAATAGATTGTGATGGCATCCGCAGTAGACGCGTCTGATGTAATCATGACCGGGTTCAAGTTATCGTCCCAGTTCAGACAAATACCTTGGTTCCAGTTTGTGGTTCCAGATAATGCCTTACCCCACATTGCGACACGACCGGAGCCCGAATCCACCTGCACGCCATTCTTGAAGGCGATGTGCGCACCGCCGTCGGCGGCAGTAGGCCCACCTGCACCGGCCATAAAAATATCGCCACCGCCAGACTTCATCACGACATTGGCATTGACGTAGATCCCAACTCTCCAGGTGTCAGCACCGTTAAAGCCCACTGCATAGCCGTCTGGGAGTCCGTCACCGGCAATTTGAGAAGACCATTTTCCGCGCGAAGCAGTTATCGAGGCATCAGCTCCGCCGTCATCCAGGCCGCCACCAAGCCAAATTTTTCCGCCACCCGTTGTGATGGCAACCGAATACTCGATATAAATTGTGCCATCGGTCGCATTCACACCGGCCAATTTGTCGCTATTGGTCCACGCAACGAAATCGCCACCCGCGGTTTTTATGGTGAGGCTCGGTGCAATATAGATTCGGCCAGGGGACTTGAGTCGAATTTCATTTGATGCTCCGCCTGTGGTCTCCAGGTTTCCGCGAATATTAATCAGGCCGCTGTAAATTCGAATTGGGCCAGCAATCTTCACATTTGGATAGAAATCTAAGGTGTAAGCATCGGCCGTCTGATCTTTTCCTACGGTCAAACCCGTGCAATCATTCGAGATGGCAAGGCCCTGGCCAGCGACCTTGAATTCAGAGAAACCGGTCGAACTGTTCGGTTCAAACTTGAAAGTTCCAGAGGTGTTGACCTTTAGGTTAACGTCGGCATTCCAGCTCGTGAAACGATCCGTCTTCACGGCAATGGCAGCCGAGGATGTCGTCACGCGGCTCGCAGGGCAAGTCGCCACAGGGCAATAACCGATAACCGACGTTGTGCCGCTGGTGTTATTGGCCAGCGCTCCGGTAAACAATCCTCCGGCCCAACCGGTGCTTGTGCCCGTGATGGTAATCGGACCTGCCGACAGGAGGTTTGTGCTGTCGAGCCCGACGTCAAAAAGATCTTGAGCACCGCCATCTCCGATGATTGTGATTCCGCCAGAGCCGGTTGCCTGAATATTCACAACGTTCGCAGTGCTCTGGTTCCAGCCACTGATGAAACCATAACTAGTTCCACTTTGCGCCGTGAACTTAATGGCCGGTGCAGTATTCGAGCTGGAATAGAATTCGGTCGCTGCAGTCGATCCACCTCGCTGGATTTGCATCGCGATTCCGTTGGTGGAGTTGATTCCGGTGACGTCGATTTGCCCACCATTTGCCCAAACTCGATGAGGGCCATTGAAGGCTACCGCGTCAACAGCAACTGCCGATTTTCCTCGGACAATAAAGTTTCCACCGCCGGTGTAATAGGCGGTCTGATTTGTATTTCCGACGCCTGACTCAAAGCCGGTGTATGCCCCGTCCGAGAAGCTGTATCCGGCAGGGTAACCCGAGGCATCGGTGGTTGAACCTCCGGCAAAGACGATGTCTCCGCCGCCAGTTGAGGTCGTTGTGGTGTCGCCGTTTGCGGAATTAAAGGTCGAGCCGTTGTATGTGCGATTCACACCGGTGCCGTTGCCGTCATAGTCGGCCCAAAAAACAATTGGGCCGTTGTTTGTTCTAAAAGTTGCCGCCGCAGTGTTGGCCACAGACGTTAAGCCTCGGAATTGGATCTTGGACCCTGCCAAGGTGCTGATTTGATTCGCGCTGACTGAGAAGTTGCCACCGTATCCCGAAATTGCACCGGCGGCGGTCACCGCTCCTGACAGGGTCAAATCTTGGGTTTCGGTTGGTTTGCCAAATGTGAAGTTTTTGCAGGCTGTGGTCAATCCCCAGTTCGAGGCGCTGGTGAAGTTCGCACCTGTGGACTGAACGGTGATGTCTCCGCCAGTGCTTGCTGCCATGGTCGTCGTATTGTCTGAGTCAACGAAGGTGGTAGCTTTGACCAAAATATCGGCTGTGGAACTTGTCACATAAGAAGAGCCAGATTTTGAACCGAGGTAGACCTGACCCCAACTTTGATAGCCAAGGCTGGCATAACTCGCGCCACCATCGATTGTTATCTTGCCCGAACTCGAAAGAATCTGGGCTCGATCGACGGCAACTCCGACATAGCTAGTCGGGCCGTTTCCGGTCAAGTTGATTGCGCCACCACCGGTTGCCGAGATGTAGGCGGTGTATGAGCTTGCGTTTCGATTGATGATCAGGGGTGCATAACTCGGCGAGTTTGCAGTTATGTCAATTGCGTCACCCGATGTTTTCTCAGAGACCAAAGTTATGTCGCCCGAGTTGTCGTTTCCGAGAGAAAGACCCCACTCAATTCCAGTGTTGTCACCCTGAAGCGTGATTTGCCCTTGCCCGGAGTCGATCATCAGGTCCGAGTTTGCAATCCAACCGTGATAGTTACCCGCGGTTGACTTACCGTACATCCAAATGTCTCCGCCTCCGGAGTAGAAGCTGTTGTGGGCGTAGATGTAGATCGGATAGACGTTGTTGGTGCCACCGAATGCGGGACCAGTCGGAACGCCATTGACACTCGTCGTACCGCCACCGAATGTGATGCGTCCCCCGCCGGTGGCTTGCGCAGCTCTTCGACCATTGGTCGTGTCAAAGAAAGTGTAGTTTCCGGTCAGGATCGAACCATCGGTTCCACCTGCAGATGCGGTCCAGAAAGTAATGTCCCCATTGTCAGTCACAAACTTTGTCGCCAAGGCCGCGGAATCTTGACTGTCTGCTTGGATCCAAAAGCGAGTTTTTACCAGGATCGCCGACCCTGCAAGAGCAGAGGTGTCCAAACCAGCGGTCTTAGAGAACTGAACCGAATTCGCTAGCAAACTGATCGGCCCAGCCGCGGATATTGCCGCCGACACGGTTAGCGCCTTTGTGACTGTTGCTGTTCCGATTCGAATTGACTTCGAAGTCGTACCAAACGCAAATCGCGCGGTGTCAACGTCTGCGGCGAAATCTGTGGCCCCCGCAGGGTACTCAATAACCTTCGCACCTGCACCCCCAAGAGTGACTGTGTTTGAGGCAACTACACTTGGCTTCGAAATCTGCAAGGTCACCGATGCATCCGATGAAATGGTTGCATTCTCTAGGTAGCTCGCAGATCCAGCCGAACCCTTGAGCAGCACGGCGCCGTTGGTGCTGGAGATTGAGTTATTTCCGCTCAGCAGGTAAATGTCGTTGCAGTTGGTGGCGGTCGTCGAACGACCATCCAGGGTAATTGCACCGTTGCTACTGGTGACCGAAGCCTTATAGAGGATGATGCCGCGACGGTTTACACCCGAGTTATTTGAGGCGTCGCCTAGGATGCTGATGTCACCCGAAGCGGTATTGATATAGGCCAACGACGAAGCGCTGTTCACACCAATCCAAACACCGTAATGGTTGTATGCTGTGTCGGTGTTGGTTGAATCTACGCGGCCGTTAACTGTGACCGTTCCGGTAGTCGTGGTCGTTGTGCTGCCGGCATCGAATTGAACACCCTGTCGGGTTGTACTAGGAGTAGCCGATTCTTCACCGCGAATAGTGATGTTACCGGCACCAGTGGAAATACTGCCGCTAAGGTAGACACCTGTGTCGTAGGTTGCGGTGGTTCCCTTAGCCCATGAGGTAGTGTTGTCGGCTCCACCGGACAGGCTAACAGCACCGCCGCTAGTGGTAATCGAGCTGGCGGCAGCGGTCTTGATGCCTCCACCGCGCGAGGTTGCACCATCCGTGTCTGACCAGTAGGTCACTGCACCACCATTTGTAGTGACGGCATTAGCCCCCTGGATGATGTTTCCGGTTGCCTTCAAAGCCAAAGCATTGCCGGCACCAGTGACCGATAGGTTCGATGAAAAAGAAATGTCGCCGGCCGTTGCCGTGATTGCCATGGCGCCAGATGAAGAAAGTGCCGAGCTCGAGTTCAGGGTAAATGACCCCGCATTCACGGTTAGCGGTCCAGCAACCGTCCATGGGTTTCCAAGCGTTATTGCCGCGGAGTTTAGAGACTTTCCGACACGAAGCGAGGTTGAGTCGGGTGAAACTGCAAGACCAGTCCAGACCTGGGCCGCTCCGAAAGATGTTTCGGTAGGCGAGCTTTCAATGACCTTGGCGCTGGCGCCACCGAGAGTGAATGTAGAGCCCGGGTTGAACGTGATTCCAGAGTACTGCAGCGTCACACCGCCCGGTGAGCTTGCCGAACCGGTAAAGAACGTGGCGCCACATGCCGCGTTACCCTTCATCAAGATCGGGCCACTTGTGCTGGAAATCGTGTTTGTGTCACCGTATGCCAGAAATGCAAGGCCGTTTGTGCTTCCACCGGCGCCATCGAGGGTGACAGCACCGGAGCCGCTGCTGACCGTGGCGCGGTTCATGACAATTCCTCGTCGCCAAGAGTTTGAGTTTGCCGAGGCATCACCCTTGATCGAAATGGCGCCGCTCGCGGTGGTGACGACTGCAAGGTTGGCGGCATCGCCAGAGCCGAAGATCACACCATAGTGGTATTTTGAGGTGTCAGAAAGAGTTGAGTCGGCCTTACCATCCACAGTTATGGTTCCGGAGCCATCAGTTGTAGTGCTCGAAGCCTTGTTGAAATTCACGCCGCCGTGGTCAGTTAACAATGTTGCGGTTAGCGATGCCGACTCTTCACCACGGATGGTCACGTTTCCACCAGCAGCGGCGATCGAACCACCAAGCGACACACCGTAGTCATCGGTGTTGGAGGTTCCTTTAGCCCATGAGGTGGTGTTGTCGGTTCCACCAGAAAGCGAGATGGACCCGCCTGTCGAACTGATTGTGGTTCCCGAAGCAGTCTTAATTCCACCGCCCCGAGAAGTTGCCGCATCTGTGTCAGACCAAAGAGTCACAGCACCAGCATTTGTGGTGATATTGGAGTTGGCCAAGATGTCGGTTGCAGCCTTAACGAGAAGCGGCGTCCCGGAGCTGCAACTCGAAAGGTTGATTGCAGAATTTAGCGTTACCGAGTTGTCTGGCGAGCCAACAGTCAGGTTTCCACAGGTGCTGCCCGAAGTGGTCAACGGTGCCGAGAAAGTTAGGGCGCCTCCCGAAGCGATCGTCGTGTTTGTGCCGCTGGCACCCGACTGCAACCTGGCGCGAAGATCTTCAACATTGAGGTTTCCCGCGTTCCCAGCGGCAACCGCCTTGTAGGTGTTTGTCGCCGAATCCCACCACAAGTTTGAAGTTGCTGAAGAACTGACCGACACCGAAGAAGTCGTACAGGGTGAATAAGCCGTAGAAGTCGCGGTGACCGTCGGGCTGTTCAAAACCGTGGTGTCGCTTGAGTTATTTAGGGCGGTTACCTTAGCTAAGAAGGTCAGACCACATTGCAGTGCAGGATAGGTGGTTGTGGCAAAAGTCGCCGATGCATTTGCTGGGTTTCCCGCCACGTTTGGAAGATCGGTATAGGCAATCTGGGTGGTGCCGGCAGCGTTCCAGATTTCCACACGGTACTTGGCATCGACCCAACTGTTGTCAGTGAATGAAACCGTAACGGTATTTCCGTTGGTGTGCACCACCTGAACATTGGTTGGCGAGTTCTGAACGTAGGTATACGAGGCGCAGTTTAGACCCGCAATGCCGTCAATTGCACCGCCGGTTCGCATTTGAATGCCAACCAAGAATGTGCCTGCGGGACAGGTTGCCGACTGATTTGGGGTTTGAGTAGTTGGCTTTGTCGCAGGCGTTGTGGCGACAGTGTTATCGACAATGTTCTTACACAATGGCGCGAAATCGTTCATGTAGACGCCACCCGAGGCCCGATTGGTTTTCGCTGTCACGCCGTAGGCGTATGCGCCTGAAGGACATGCAGTTTCATAGCTCGAACCAGGGTCAGAACCGAATGCAACTATGTTGGAGTTGGTCCCGCTCCAGCCGTTTAGGTCTGGGTTTGGTGTGTTGCATTCGATGACAAGTTGAGTTACCCACCAAGGGTCGGCTGTAACGCTATTAATGCGGAAACCCTTAATAGCATCCGTACCCCCGCACGAGTACGGGTACTGATTCAAAGCTCCGCCTTGACCTCCGATAGAGACCGATGTTAGAGACGGGGTTCCTTGAGTGTATGCGCGAGCCGGAGTCGCCAAAGTCAGTGACAGCAACACTGCCAGGATGGCGGTTAGAGATCCAAAAACAGCGGTTTTCTTCGGGCCGAATTTGCTTTTGCGCAGAACGTGCTCGATCTTGCCCCCGACCAATCGTCTCGCAACTCGAACCACAGCAATTAGGTATCCCAAAGTCAGTAAAACAAAGCGATTTAGGCGCTTCATAAAACCTCCTTCGGATAAAGAACTTCTTGAATCCGGGTAGGCCAAGTCAGACCCGAACAACCTTCAAGTCTAAGTTGAGATATGTCCCCCACTTGGGGGATACGGGGTTAACCCCAGTCTGGTCAAGCCAGACATTTGACTAGATATTTGGTCCAATAATTCGCGTCCCACGCGTTGAAATTTGCATCAGACAAAAGCAAAACCCCGCTCGACCGAAGTCGAACGGGGTTTTGAGCTGAAAAGCTAGATTACTTTAGGGTAACCTTCGCGCCAGCGCCCTCTAGGGCAGCCTTTGCCTTCTCAGCAGCGTCCTTGTTTGCGCCCTCTAGAACGGTTGCAGGTGCACCGTCAACAAGAGCCTTTGCCTCGCCTAGACCTAGGTTGGTCAGTGCGCGAACTTCCTTGATAACTGCGATCTTCTGGTCGCCAGCTGA
>CANGDL010000010.1 GCA_947452675.1 Microbacteriaceae bacterium
GCCTCTCCGCGCGAAAGAAACATGCCGCTTGGGTCGCTAACCTGATTGATTCCCTCGCCGGTCATTTCGAAACATCCAACCTCATCCGTGGGGCCGAAACGGTTCTTCAAAGAACGAACAAATCGGAGAGAAGTTTGACGGTCACCTTCGAAATGGCAGACGACGTCAACCAAGTGTTCAAGGGCGCGTGGACCAGCGATTGAGCCGTCCTTGGTGACGTGACCAACTAGGATCACGGGAAGTGATCGCTCTTTGGCTACTCGAATAAGATTTGCGGCAACCTCACGAATTTGCGAGGGCATGCCTGCTGCGCCATCGATTTCACTGGCGGCAATGGTCTGAACCGAGTCGACGACCAGTAGCTCCGGGGCCACTGCGTCGATTTGCCCGAGCACGGTCGAGAGATCTGTTTCAGCGGCAAGGTAGAGGTTGTCGGTCAATGCGCCGGTTCTCTCGGCACGCAGGCGCACCTGACCAACCGATTCTTCGCCGGTGACATAAAGCACTTTCTTGCCTGACTTGGCGGTGTTCGCCGCAACCTCAAGAAGCAACGTTGACTTGCCCACGCCCGGCTCACCAGAGAGCAACACCACGGCGCCAGGCACAAGGCCTCCACCTAGCACGCGGTCGAATTCGCCCACCTGAGTTGACCAAGCGGCAACTCGTGCCGTCGAAACGTCGGTAATCGGTTTAGCCGCCGAAGATTCAACAAGCTTGAGTGCGCGAACCTGCTTGCTAACACCTAAGCCTCGGCCACCGCCCGCAGCTCCCTCCTGCATCGAATCCCACGCCTGACACTCGCCACAGCGACCAACCCATTTTGGGGTCGACCAACCGCACTCGGTGCAGACAAATGTAGATTTCGGGTTAGCCATGACTCAAAACTATCAACCACCACCGACAAAACTGCTCGCCTAAACTGAATACGTGAATATCAATCGCATCGCAATCCTCGGCTCTGGTTCAATGGGCGGCGCTATCCTCGCCGGTCTTCTCAAATCAGGTTTCGACCCTTCAAACATTTCGGTGAGCACAAAGTCGGCCGCCAGTGCCGAAAAGCATATCGATGAACTCGGTGTTCACGCCTTTGCGCTTGAAAATGGCGCTGATGCAAACGCGATGGCCGTTGCCGGTGCAGACGTAGTTTTGGTTGGCGTGAAGCCTGCCTACGTGACCCAGGTCCTGGCCGAAGTCGCAGATGCGATCAACGACAACGCGCTAGTTATCTCGGTTGCCGCGGGGGTCACAACCGCATCCATGGAAGCCGTCCTACCCGAAGATGTCGGCGTAGTTCGAGCCATGCCAAACACTCCTGCCATCGTTGGACGCGCAGTCACCGGAATCGCGGCGGGCGAGCGGGCAACCGAGTGGGCAATTGAGACAACGGTGCAGCTTTTTGAAACCGTTGGCAAGACCATAGTTCTCGACGAATCTCGCATAGACGCTCTCAGCACAATTTCTGGCTCTGGACCGGCATACGTGTTCTATCTGATCGAGCAGCTAACCAAAGCTGCAAAGCACCACGGCTTCAATGATCAGGATGCTGCGCTTCTTGTAAACGAAACTTTCCTAGGTGCCGCAGAACTTTTGGTGGCATCGGGAAAGAGCCCAGAGGACCTTCGCAAGCAGGTCACAAGCCCTAACGGAACCACGGAGCGCGCGATTGCCCGAATGGCCGAGACTGGCCTCGAGGCGATGTTCGTTGAGGCGACCGAAGCAGCGTTGGCTCGCGCTCGTGAACTTGCTGCCGGCAAATAATCCTTAGACGTTTAGCTGGTCATCGAGCACGAACAGGCCACCGAAGGCGCTCATCATCGCTTGGTTCCAATCACGCTCGCTCACCGGCGAGGTGTCAATCTCGGCAACAATACGCCCGTGCAACATTCCCAGGATCAAAACTGCGGCTGCACGCGGTGACAGGTGCGGCTTCAACATTTTGCGGTCCTGAAGCAACTGCATAACCTCAGTTAGTTGCTCGGTAAGACCGTGTTGGACCTCGGCCAGTGCCGCTCGAAGCAGCGGGCGACCGGTGGTGTTGCCGATGATGTTTGCACGCTTATCGGCCGGAACGTGCTTGAAGTGATCTACTAGGAAAGCCAACATCTCGTCGTAGTGCTCAGCCATCTCTTGGGTGCTGTGCATCTTTGTCATGAAGCGCTTTGCTCGAGCTATATCTTCTTGGATGTTGGCTGCAAAGTTGTGAACATAGGTTGCACGAATAAGGCCGTCGCGATCACCGAAGTGGTGATAGATAGAACCGATCGAAACACCGGTCTTCGCAGAAATTTCTTGGATACGCACGGACGATTCACCACCGGCTTCAATTGCTCGGTTAGATTCTGCGATTACCAAACTTACTGTGTCTTTAGCGCGCGCCTGTTTAGGCTGCGGAATACTCCTTGTTCTTGGCGACAATGTAACCCCCCCCGTTTCTAGAAAGTATGGCAGGCATGTTCCAATTTCGGAAGAACTAGAACTTCGCGTCAATCTCCGCAATTAGTGATTCGATGTGATGGCGAATTTTGTCTCGAATCGGGCGCACTGCCTCGACTCCCTGTCCGGCAGGGTCATCCAAGACCCAGTCAAGATAGGTTTTGCCTGGGAAGTAAGGGCAAGTGTCGCCGCAGCCCATGGTGATTACATAGTCTGACGCCTTCACTGCCTCGTCGCTCAAGACCTTTGGCGTGTTGGAACCGATGTCAATGCCTTCTTCTAGCATTGCCGCAACTGCAGAAGGGTTTACCTCATTCTTCGGCGCGGTGCCGGCCGAACGCACCTCAACGCGGTCGCCAGCGAGGGCCTGCATATAGCCAGCGGCCATCTGAGAACGCCCGGCATTGTGAACACAAACAAATAAGACTGAAGCTTTTTTAGACATGCGCCAATTAAACCAGAGGACCCCGGCGGCAACCGAGGTTCTCTGATTTGTTTGCTTGTTGTTCTACTTCTTGGCAACCTTCTTAACGACCTTTGCCTTGATGGGCTTGGCGGTGAAAATCATGATTCCAATGATGCCGGTGACCAGACCTACGAGTTCAGCGATGACAATCCAGCCCGTTGCTGCCACGCTCTGGCCGGTGATTAGCAACGCGATGGTCACTGCCGGGTTGGCTTGAGCACCACTCTGAGTGAAGCTTGCTGCTGAGAAAACCCACAGGCCAACTGCCACAGGGATGAGGTTCGCGCGCTTGGTTGAGGCGAGGAAGCCGACTAGGAACACTAGGCCGCCGGTGGCAACCCATTCGCCCAGCAGGACGGCGATGCTTGGCGCGCTTCCGGTTGCGATTGGCGAAATGCCCTTGCCCCAAAGCTGCAAGCCGATGAATGCACCAAGGAAGCCACCGGCGATCTGAGCCAAGACATAAAGAACAAAGTGGTTTAGCGAGATCTCTTTGCGAGAGAAGAAAAACAGCGAAACAGCAGGGTTCAGGTGGCCGCCGCTAATGCCGCCGGTGATGAGGATAGCTAGACCCAGCGTGACCGCGAGTGAAAGCTGAGGCATCGCAAGCGAGTGTGAAACGCTTCCGACTATTGCGATTAGGAACAGGGTTACGCCAAGAAACTCGGCGATGAGCTTCTGAAGGGTTGCGTTGATTTTCATCTACTTAACTTTCTTTAGGTTGATTAGTGCTTCGTTGCGCTTTAGGAAGCCGGGCTTCCACGGTGGATCAAATCTTGCCCAGTATAGATTTCCAACCGGTTCAAACCCCGCTTGAACCACCGCATTGCGCAAAAGTTCACCCTCCGACATAAATCTGTCTTCATTCCATCCGCCGCCAAATTTGCGCACACCAGTTAGATGCTCGGGCATTGCCTTCATGGTCACTCTGGCGTTGGCTGGCACTGGAACATCCTTGGGGTCTGTGCCGTTTGGCAGCACAAAACTAACCAGGTGCGTGTCTGAGCTGGTGGGTTCCTGGATTACCGGGGCAGTCATGGCGATTTTCTGTCGCGACAAATTATTACCGCTGATGTAGCTGATGAGCGGGCTGAAGGCAACGTTGCCGGCCCTCATGAAATCACCCTCGACCTCAACCTGCATCAGTACGTGCGCTGGATAGTTGCGAAGCTCGAAGTCGCCATAGTCACGAACGAGCGTAAACTGCTGTTTTTCGGCCATGGTCTGAGTGTAGACTGGAGTAATCGTTTTGCCTCTGGCCCTTCTGGTCGGATGGCATCCAAAATCTGTGAGGTCCCTATGGGTTCAGTAATTAAGAAGCGCCGCAAGCGTATGTCGAAGAAGAAGCACCGCAAGCTGCTTCGCAAGACTCGTCACCAGCGTCGCAATAAGAAGTAAGTCGACTTCGGCTTACTCAACAAAAATCCCGCCAAGCTCTTGCTTCGGCGGGTTTCTTGTTTAACTGAGTCTTGCAGGTGGCTATTTGGTCGGTGCGATTACCAGGCCTACTGCCAGGATAAGGATGCCGACTCCAGAAATTGCTGTCAGCCCTCGCCGAATGCGAGGTGTTTGGAGCCAGGCCTTCGCCTTATTTACCCCGGCGACAATGGTCATGTACCAGCTCATAGAAATCGCTGTCCAAATTGCGCCGAAGATCATCACGCCCAAGGTCAGATTGAAATCCGCAGGCACATACTGGGGGAGGAAGGCAAGGGCAAAAACCATGGCCTTCGCGTTTGTTATGTTCGTTAGAAAGCCAACCCGAAATGCCTGGCTCGAGGTTTGAATTTCGCCCGTTTCGAAGTCAAATCGGTGACTGCTTGAGCGCAGACTCCACAACGTTTGGATTGCAATAAAGACTAGATAGGCAACGCCTGCCCACTTGAGTATTTCGAAGGCAATGGGCGATGCCTGAAAGATTGCCGATAAACCGACCGCACTGGCGATCGTCCAAATAACCAGACCGGTGCTGTTACCAAGAACCGAGAGTCGCGCAGCACGAGGGCCAGAAATCAGGGCCTGGCGCAAGACCATTGCCATCCCTTGACCCGGAACCATTGAAATGAAAATTGCGGTTAGAACAAACGTTCCGATGTTTTGCAACAAGGCATGCACTTGCTTGCCTATTTATTTGCGCGAAGTTCGCGCTTCTTGAAATCCAAAATCTTCCAACCAGCAGCCTTGGCATATTTGGTCAGCTCTTGGTCAGGGTTTACCGCGATCGCATTTCCAACGGCGGTCAGCATCGGGAGGTCATTTACGCTGTCGCTATAGGCATAGCTGCGACGAAGGCTGATATTGCGCTCCTTGGCAAGAACTTTGATTGCCTTGCGCTTGGCCTTGCCGTGAAGTGGCTTGCCAACCAATTTGCCGGTCAGAATTCCATCTTTGCGCTCGATGATCGTGCCAAGGCCGCCGGTTAGACCAAGTCGCTCGGCAATTACCTCGGCAATCTCTTGCGGGGTAGCTGTGACCAACCAAACTTCGCGACCTTCTGCCATGTGCTGCCTGGCTAGGCGAACAGTTTCAGGCCAAAGTTTTGGGCTGATGAATTTGTCATAGACCTCGGTGGTGAGGGCAGCCAGCTCGTCAGCCTTGTGCCCCTCGATTAGACCTAGAGCGCGATCTTTGATCTGGTTTACAGTTGTCGCTGATTCTCCCCGAGCAATGAATCTTGCTTGTTGCCAGGCGAATCGCCAGAAATCCTGGCGGCTAAAGAAGCCACGTTTGAATGCGGCCTTGCCGAATAGGAAGCTGCTCGACCCACGCAAAATGGTGTTGTCAACGTCAAAGAAAGCTGCCTCGATTTTCGTCGAGGGCTCCTTTGCGGCTGGCTTCTTAGGGGATGTCGGCACCATGTCAGTTTAGTCTTGACTCGTGAACATCGAACTGACCCTCATCGGCAAGCCCGGCTGTCACCTCTGCGAAGATGCCGAATTGGCGGTTGATCGCGTGCTGGCCTCTTTCTTGGCGGCCAACCCAGCGGTGGCTGTGTCAATGACCCAGCAAAACATCTTGGATGATGTTGAGCTGGCCGCTAGATACGCAGAACAAATTCCGGTCTTGCTAATCAATGGCAAAGTGCATAACTATTGGCGTATCGACGAAGAGCGATTTGCTCGAGCGTTGACAGAAATCGCAGCCGAAGTTCCGAACGAATAGGAGCCCAAAGTGAAGTGGATTCTCAAGAGATTCTGGTTTCCAATTTTGATGATTGTCCTCGGTTTGCTCGGTCGCAAGTATCCTTGGGCTGCCAAGACCCACACCGTAATATCAAAGGTTGCCGACCCGGTGATCAAGGTGCGCGGCGCAACCAAAAAATAGTCGAATTGAGAAACCCCTCCATCCCAGTTTGGGTGGAGGGGTTTCTACATGAAGCAGTGAGCTTATGGCTCCAGGCGGTTTGGTCCGCGGAATAAGAAGCCAACTTCACGGATGTTTGGCTGGTGCAAGAGCAGCATCAAAACGCGAAGCAAGCCCATGCCGAAACCGCCGTGAGTCGGCGCTCCATACTTGAAGAAGTCGAGGTAGGTCTGCAGACCTTCAGGCTCAAGACCCTTTTGCCTAACCTGTTCGATTAGAACATCGAGACGGTGCTCGCGCTGCGCGCCAGTGGTGATCTCGGTGCCGCGCCAGATTAGGTCATAGCTGTTGGTTAGCGCTGGGTTGTCAGCGTGACGCATGTGATAGAACGGGCGAACAGTCGCCGGATAGTCGGTTACGAAAATGAACTCGTGACCGTGGGTCTCTTCGGCCCAAGCAGCAATCTGTCGCTCGCCCTCTGGGTCGAGGTCGCCACCGCGCTCAACGACGTGGCCGCGCTCCTTGATGATCTCGATTGCATCGTGAAGGGTGACTCGTGGGAAAGGAATCGATGGAACCTTTACCTCGATGCCGAAGTGCTTCAAAATCTCTTCGCCGTGCTGCTCTTTGACCGCCGAGATCGCAGCGTGCATTAGCTGCTCCTGGATGGCCATGATGTCTTCATGCGATTCGATCCAGGAAACTTCGATGTCGACTGAGACGAACTCGGTTGCGTGACGCGAGGTGAATGAAGGATCGGCACGGAATACCGGGCCGATTTCGAAGATGCGGCCAAGGCCAGACATCATTGCCATCTGCTTGTAGAACTGTGGCGACTGAGCCAAGTATGCGTTGCCCTCGAAGTATTCGAGCTTGAACAACTCAGCGTTTGACTCAGAAGCTGACGCCATCAACTTAGGTGTGTGTAGTTCAACGAAACCGTTTTCGACCCAATATTTGCGCCAGGTTGCCTCGATTGTGGTCTGAATTCGGAAAACCAGGTTCATCTCAGGGCGGCGAAGGTCTAGGAAGCGCCAGTCCATGCGCTTGTCGATTGAGGTGTCGTCGGCAATCGGAGTTTCTGGGTCCGCAAGGGTGACGATCTCGACGTCATCGAGTTGAATCTCAAGACCGCCAAGCTTTACTCGCTCGTCGTGAACCAAGCGACCGGTGATCCAAACGAATGAACCATTGGTCAGAGTCGAAACTTTGGCTGCCAAGGCATCGTTCTCATCAGGCGCGTCATCGATGGTTGGGCGCGGGTAGGTTACCTGCGCTGAGCCCGACTCATCACGCAAAATGATGAACTGGATGCGCTTCTGGTCACGAAGCTTCTCGACCCAACCGCCTAGGGTGACTGGGCCGTCTTCGCGCGCTGCAAGGTCTTTGATAAGGGTGCGGGTTCTCATAAATCCCAAGTTTAGCCGAGGGTAGACTTGAGGTATGCCCGCCGACCGCATCCATCTGATTCGTCATGGCGAGGTGCACAACCCCGGGGGCGTTCTTTATGGGCGTTTGCCGCACTTCCGTCTGAGCGATCTTGGCCATGAAATGGCTCAATCTGCCGCAACTACGGTGGCATCTAAGGTTGCCGCCGAAGGCCGCAGAGTTGTCAAGTTGTTAGCCTCACCGCTACTTCGAACCCAGGAATCTGCCGCTCCGGTGGCAAGCGCCTTTGGCTTGGATGTGCACACGGATGAACGCCTCATTGAACCCTTCAACATCTTTGAAGGTCGCAAACTCAGCGCCTCGCACATTTTGATTCGACCGCACCTTTATTACCACTTGCGCAACCCGCAGAAGCCGAGTTGGGGCGAGCCCTACGAGGCAATCGCGGCCCGGATGATGTCTGCCATCGAAGATGCTTGGAACAGTGTGGACTTTGGCGATGTTGTACTGGTTAGTCACCAGTTGCCAATCGTGATGGTTCAACTAACCGTCGCGGGTAAGCCGCTGGCTCACAACCCGAAGCAACGTCGCTGTTCGCTTTCGAGCATCACCACTCTTGAGCGTCGGGATAATAAGTTCGTCGAGGTCGGTTATGTCGACACCGCCGCAAACCATACAGTCATCGATAGGGGTGCCGTCTAATGAGGGCCAGAATTTCTCAGCGAATTTTGCGTGCCGCTTCAACGCTTGCCGTTGCCTCGACTCTCGCCATAGGTCTTGGAGCCTGCGCCGCCAACGATCCATTGGCTTCTCAATTCAAGGCTGGTGACAACAAAAACTACATCGCCGGCGACGGGTCGGTTACCGAATTTGCACTAGCAAATCGCGGCAAATCAGTGAGTTGGTCTGGGCCAACCGAGAGCGGCGGAATTCTTTCAAGCGCTCAATTGACCGGCGTTCCTGTTGTTATGAATTACTGGTACGCCGGCTGTGCCCCTTGCCGAGCCGAGGCGCCGGAACTACTAGAAATCTCCAAGAAGTTTCCGAAGGTTCAATTTGTCGGTGTCAATGTGCGCGACTCGGCCCCAACAACAGCGGCTTTCAACCGGAACTTCAAGTTGACCTGGTCCTCAATCATCGATAGCCGCACCTCATCTGTGGCGTTGGCCTTCACCGGCATTGTGACTCCAGCAGCAGTTCCGACCACGCTAGTCATCGACAAGAAGGGGCGAGTTTCGGCACGCATCCTTGGCCGCATCGACAAGTCAATTTTGACCACGCTGATTCAGACCGTCCAGGATGAAAAAGGCAACTAGATGAATCCAGGAGCAATCATTCTTAGCGGGTCGCTGTTGGCGGCAATGCCGCTCGCGCTCGCCGCTGGTTTGATCTCGTTCCTTTCACCTTGTGTGCTGCCATTAGTGCCCGGATACCTTGGTTTCGTATCTGGAGCGGCTGGCTCGGGTGAAAAGAAATCTCGACGACGCATCATTCTTGGAGCGGCACTCTTCGTTGCTGGTTTCACCCTTGTGTTTGTGTCGCTTGGAGCAGCCTTTGGCGGCCTCGGAACCTTGATTCATTCAGGCTTCGGCTCAGTAATTCAGCGTGTGCTCGGTGGTGTGGTCATTTTGCTTGGGTTAGTCCTGGTTGGCCAGTTCGGCTTCATGCAACGTACGTTCAAAATGCAGGTTTCACCAACCCTCGGTCTGCTTGGAGCACCCTTGCTGGGCATCGCGTTTGGGCTTGGCTGGACTCCCTGCATCGGCCCAACTCTTGCAGCGGTGTTGACCCTGTCTTTAGATGGTGGTTCTGCCGCTCGCGGAGCACTACTCACCGTCGTTTACTCGCTCGGTCTTGGGCTTCCATTCATCGCCATTGCAGCTGGATTTGGTTGGGCGACCAAGTCGGTGGGTTTCGTCAAACGCCATATCCGAGCTTTCAACATCGCGGGTGGTTCGCTCCTGATTGCTCTTGGCATACTGCTCGTTACCGGACTTTGGAACAGCATAATTATTTTGATTCAGGAGGTGACCGTTGCCTACATCCCAGCAATCTAATGAAGTCTCGGCCAAGGACGCGGTAGTTTCACCTGCAATTGGTCTCAGGGGTTGGCTTCGCTGGATCTGGCGTCAGCTAACTTCAATGCGCACTGCGCTCATTTTGCTCCTCCTTCTAGCGGCCGCTGCCGTTCCTGGTTCAGTCTTCCCACAGCGCTCGGCTGACCCAAATGGCGTGACTGCATACTTCGACGCGAACCCCGTTTTGGCCCCGATTCTCGACAAGGTTCAACTTTTCGACGTCTACACCTCGGCATGGTTCTCGGCCATTTACATCTTGCTGTTCACGTCCCTTATCGGTTGCGTGCTTCCACGCACGGCCGCGCACGCTCGCGCTTTGCGCTTGCCACCGGTGCCCACACCAAAGAATTTGAAGCGCATGCCGGCTTATAAATCGGTCACCCTGAACACAAAGAAAAGCCAGGATGCGTTGCTCGCCGAGGCACAAGCCTTGCTCAAGAAGCAGGGCTATCGAGTTGCTCGCGAGGGCGAAGGCTCCGTCGGTTCTGTGAGTGCCGAGCGCGGCTATCTTCGTGAAACCGGAAACCTGGTTTTCCACCTTGCGCTGATGGGTGTTCTGCTTGCGGTCGGAATTGGTGGTGGCTTGAGTTACAGCGGTCAACGCGTTTTGGTCGAAGGCGAAAGTTTCGTAAATAACCTTGCTGGCTACGACTCTTTCTCACCCGGCACATTCTTTAATGAGTCTCAACTCGTGCCATTTAGCGTGCGGTTGGACAAGTTCGAAGTCGATTTTTATCGCGATAAGACACTCAAGAATCAAGCGAATGCCGGCACGCCAACAGATTTCCGAGCATATGTGACAACTACTTTGGGTGCTTCCGGAAAATCT
This sequence comes from Microbacteriaceae bacterium, assembly GCA_947452675.1. GTDB lineage: Bacteria > Actinomycetota > Actinomycetes > Actinomycetales > Microbacteriaceae > Rhodoluna. Next base: position 10,499 of record CANGDL010000010.1, read on the forward strand.
ACCAACGGCCGTATTCGCGTTAATGAGCCGCTCTCGATGCCAAATGCAAACATCTACTTGACCGGTAACGGTTACGCGCCATCGATCACCATCCGAGACTCTGGTGGACAGATCGTATATTCGGGCACGACTTCGTTCTTGCCGCAAGACCCGAACTACACCTCGCTCGGTGTGATTAAGGTAACCGACGTTCCAAAGCAATACGGGATCATTTCATTTTTCTATCCGACGGTTGGTACCTTGAGCACCGGTGCTCTCACCTCGATTTACCCGGATGCGGCACTGCCGTTACTCTCGATGAATGTTTACGAAGGTGACCTCGGCATCAACGGCGGTCAGCCAAAGAACGTATTCGCGCTCGACATCAAGAACATGAAGCAGATTGCCGGCGGCAAGTCGGGGGTCAAGGGTTTGCGTCTGCAGTTGGGTGAAACCGTCAAGCTTCCGAAGAATCTGGGCACGGTCACCTTTGATGGCCTCAAGCGCTTCGCCTCTCTTGATGTCGACTACAACCCTGGTGGGGTTTGGGTTTTGGTATTTGCACTTCTCGCCCTTGCTGGCCTAACAACATCGCTGCTGGTTCCTCGTCGTCGTGTTTGGATTCGCAAAACCGAAACCGGCTTCGAAGTAGCGGCACTTGCTCGCGGAGATGACCCGGTTCTCGAAAAGGTCGTTTCTGAATTAGTTTCGCAACTTTCCCCGAATAAAACTCGCGTAACAAAGGTTGCAAAAACTGCAATCGCCAAGAAGCAGAAGGAAGCCGATGAATAGCATTTCGCTAAACGCCGACCTAGCCGCAGTCTCCCGACTCGTCGTCGAAGGGGCAATGCTGGTTTATACCTTCGCGTTCCTAACCTTCGCTTACCACCTTTCTCAATTGGCGAGCACCAAGAAGTCGGTTCGAGCTGGTGCAACCAAACTCGAGCGAGCAGGCATTATTCTCCTTGCGATTGCCGCCGCTATCCACGGCGTTGGTGTCGTTCTCCGCGGCATTTCCGCCTCCCGTGTGCCCTGGGCCAACATGTATGAGTTTTCAATCACAGGTTCGTTCATTGTCGTAACCATCTTCCTGTTTGCATTGACCATCAAAGATATTCGCCTCATCGCGACCTTCGTTGCCGGTTTCAACCTGTTGATTCTCGGCACCGCCGACACCGTTTTCTATGTGAACGTAAAGTCGCTCATGCCGGCTTTGCAGAGCTATTGGTTGGTCATTCACGTTATGGTTGCCGTGCTTGCCACCGCATTCTTTAACATCGCGGCAGCTCTGTCGATCGCTTACATTTTCAAGACAGCGAAGTGGGTAAAGGCTTCGAAGTTAAAACTTGTCGACTTGATGCGCCGCATCCTCGCGCTATTTCCGACCGAAGACAAACTTGAGCGACTTTCCTACCGCTTCAACATCATCGGCTTCATTCTTTGGACGTTCACGCTCATCGCCGGTGCGATCTGGGCTGAGCGAGCTTGGCACCGCTATTGGGGTTGGGATACCAAAGAGGTTTGGACTTTCATCATCTGGACCATTTATGCCGGATACCTGCACGCCAACGCCACCCGTGGTTGGAACGGAAAGCGTTCGGCCTGGCTGGCCATCGTTGGCTTCGTTGCTATCCTTTTCAATTTCACGGTGGTGAACCTCTTCTTCAAGGGCCTTCACGTTTATAGCGGTCTGAAATAGTGAGCCCTGCTCTAACCGAGATCCTGTCTTCGGCCAGGGTAGTCTCGCTACCGCTTCGCACCCGTTTCCGAGGTGTGGTGGATCGCGAAGTGATGATCTTCGAAGGTCCAAATGGCTGGACCGAATGGTCGCCGTTTCTTGAATACCCGGATGAAGAGGCAGCTGTTTGGTTGGCCGCAGCAATCGAGTTTGCCTATGGTGAACTTCCTGCAAGTCACCGCACCCGGGTTCCGGTGAATGCAACTTTGCCGGCCGTGGCTAATGACCAGATTGAGAAAGTTCTTTCTAGGTTCGGGAGTTTCTCAACCGTGAAGATTAAGGTTGCCGAAAAGGGGCAGGATCTTAACGACGATTTGCAGCGGGTATGGGCCGTGCGTTCCATGTATCCGGATGCTCGAATCAGACTTGACGCTAATGGTGGTTATTCGGTCGAGCAAGCGATCACGATCGCCGGGGCGATGCTAGAAAATGGCGTGCCGCTTGATTATTTGGAGCAGCCTGTTGCCTCGATTGCGGAGATGGCTGACCTTCGACTGAGCCTTTCAAAAGCAAAGTTGGCGGTCCTGATCGCAGCCGATGAATCGGTGCGAAAGGTGAGCGACCCCATGGCTGTGGTGCATGCGGGGGCAGCTGACATTTTGGTCTTAAAGTCCGCGCCGCTAGGCGGTATCACCCGTTCTCTGGCAATTGCCGCTGAGGCCGGCATCCCGGTTGTCATTTCGAGCGCACTCGAATCTTCGGTCGGTCTGTCAATGGGGGCGCACCTCGCCTCTGCCTTGCCTAACCTAAATTTTGATTGCGGGTTGGCCACCGCGTCACTTCTTGCCGGCGATGTGACCCGTGAACCACTCGTGCCTACTGACGGGTTTATCGATGTTCGCCGTGTGGATGTTGACGAGCAAAAGCTCGACCTTTTTGAAGCTGAAGACCACCGCATCGATTGGTGGATTGACCGGCTCGATCGATCCTTCAAGCTGATTTGACCGGAACCAGGGTCACCTTAATCAGGTAGCCACTGCGTTCCAGGAACTTTACGAGATTACCGACGCTGGGGTCTTGGCGACTGACAATAGGGCTGCCGGGGGGTTTCGTTCAATCTGAGGAGAAGTAGGCTTGACGTATGACCAAGCAGGTTTCTGAAATCTTTGATTCGAGCATTTGGCACGGGGTGCCAGGCTTCGATGCGCTCGAAGACATCACCTATCACAAACACAATGAGCTCGGCATCGTCCGCATCGCGTTCAACCGCCCCGAGGTTCGCAACGCTTTCCGCCCAAAGACCGTGGATGAGTTGCACCAGGCTCTTGATCACGCGCGCATGGATTCACGTGTCGGCGTTGTCCTCCTAACCGGCAACGGGCCATCTGCAAAGGATGGCCGTTGGGCATTCTGCTCGGGCGGTGACCAACGCGTTCGTGGTCGCGATGGTTATAAATATGCAGAGGGTGAAACCGCCGAAACCATCGACCCTGCCCGAAACGGTCGCCTTCACATCCTTGAAGTTCAGCGTTTGATCCGTTTCATGCCCAAGGTAGTTATCGCACTTGTTCCTGGTTGGGCTGCCGGCGGAGGGCATTCGCTTAACGTGGTCGCCGACCTTTCGATTGCCAGCGCGGAGCACGCAAAGTTCAAACAGACCGATGCGGACGTTGGCTCTTTCGACGCAGGCTATGGAAGTGCCTACCTTGCGCGCCAAACAGGGCAAAAGTTTGCCCGCGAAATCTTCTTCCTAGGCGCAGAATACAGCGCTCAGCGCGCCTATGAAATGGGCGTCGTGAACGCCGTTGTGTCACACGCAGAACTTGAAAAGGTGGGTGTCGAGTGGGGTGCCGAAGTTCTACGCAAGTCGCCTCAATCGATTCGCCTGTTGAAGTTTGCTTTCAATGCAGTTGACGACGGCATCGCCGGCCAGCAGCTGTTTGCCGGTGAGGCAACACGTCTTGCCTACGGCACCGACGAAGCTGTCGAAGGCCGCGACTCGTTCTTGCAAAAGCGCGAGCCAGACTGGTCGCCATACCCGTGGCACTTCTAGGGCACACTCGCTAAAAAATTCATGATTCCACTCAAGCTGGTCGCAGCCAATGACACCTTTAGTGCGTTGCTCGCACTCGGTGAAGTCTTGGCCGCTAGGCAGGCTCTTTTCATAACAGCCCCCGAAGTAAACGGCAAGATGCCCGAGACTTTCGGTTTGCCTGATGCAGTCGAACCTGGTGTCGGCCTAATCGTAGAGACCAGCGGTTCAAGCGGAAAACCTAAACGAGTCACTCTCTCTCGCGAAGCCATCCTGGCAAGTGCTAACGCATCCCAGATTCGTCTTGGCGGCCCCGGCCAGTGGCTGCTTGCCCTTCCAATTAATTTTGTGGCAGGCGCAAATGTACTTATCCGCTCACTAGTTGCCGATACCCAGCCTGTGCTTATGAACACCAATTTGCCTTTTACCGCAGAGGCGTTCGCTCGCTCGGCATCCCTAATGACTGGCGAACGTCGCTACACATCCTTGGTGCCGACCCAACTGGCTCGCCTTGCGTCGGCAATCGACGACGCTTTTAGCCCCTCAGGTAAGAACGATTTTCTGCTGACCCAGTTGCGCAGGTTCGACGTAATCTTGGTCGGTGGGCAGGCTCCTCAGGACGACGTGATCGCGAGGCTCACCGAACTTGGTGTGAAAATTGTGACCACCTACGGAATGACCGAAACTTGTGGCGGCTGTGTTTATGACGGCGTTCCATTGGATGGTGTGGCCATCGAGCTGGTTGGCAGTCGTATCCAGATTTCAGGCGTTGTTTTAGCAAGTGAGATCGTCGATGAATCCGGCGTCGAGGAGATTGGCCTAACCTACCTCACTAGCGATCTTGGCGAGTTTGACGAGGGTGGAGCACTGTGCGTCCTTGGCCGAATCGACAGAGTCATTGTTTCTGGGGGTCTCAAGATTTCTCTCGACCGAGTCGAAGAACTGGCTGGAGCTGTGCCCGGAGTTGCCGAACTTGCTGCGACTGCCATTGCAGATCAAGAGTGGGGTCAGCGGGTCGGTATCGTATATCTGGGCAGCCCCGAGGTGGCCGATGAAATCGCTCTCGCGCTGGCCAACGACCTTGGCCCGGCCGGCAAACCGGTTCGCGTGATTCGCACCGATGGTGTGCCAAAATTGCCGAGCGGCAAACACGATCTTCAAGCAATAAAACGACTATTCGAGGAGCTTTAATGGCAAACAAAAAGCCAGCACCAAAAACCAAGCAGCGCAAGGCATCGCCCGCAAAGCTTTGGGTCGAGGGCGCTCGCTTGCGCACCCTTCCTCTTGCCGTTGCTCCGGTATTGGTTGGATGGGGCGCAGCAGCGTCAATTCAGTCATTCAAGCCGGCTTTGGCCTGGCTTGCTCTAGCCGTTGCTCTTTTTCTACAAATTGGTGTCAACTATGCCAACGACTATTCAGATGGAATTCGAGGCACCGACGAATTTCGCGTTGGTCCACTTCGCCTAACCGGCTCAAAATCGGTTCGCCCTGAACTAGTGAAATATGCGGCCTTTGGTTTCTTCGGGCTAGCGGCAGTCGCCGGCCTGGCCATCGTTCTGATCACCGGTTTTTGGTGGTTATTGGCCGTTGGTGCAGCGGCTATCGTGGCAGCCTGGTTCTACACCGGCGGCAAAAGCCCATATGGTTACGCCGGCCTCGGCGAACTTGCCGTATTCCTGTTCTTCGGTCTGGTTGCCACGATGGGCACCGCCTACATCCAAATCGGCAGCTTCGACGCTAACTCGCTGTTCGGCGGAGCTGCGGTCGGCCTTTTTGCCTCGGCAGTTCTGATGATCAACAACATCCGTGACATTGACCAGGATGTTCTCGCAGGCAAGCGCACCCTAGCCGTCAAGGTCGGCAAGAAATGGGCAAAGTCCTATTTCTTCGCAATGCTCTGGTTGCCGTTTGCAGTTCTACTGTTTTTCCCTTACCTATACCCGGCTACGTTCTTTGCCTGGCTGGCAGTGCTGTTTGTTTTGCCGGCAACTTTAATCGCGGCTACCGCAAAGAGCCCGCGCGAATTAATTTTGGTGCTCAAGTTAACCAGTTTTGCGGCCCTGACCTTTGGAATTTTCTTCGGTTACGGTCTGGCTGTGGTGAACTTCTCGCTCTAAGAAATTCCGCTCAATAGACGTTTAGTTCTCGAGGTCCTTTTTTGCGTCCAGGATGGCGTTCTCATGATCGCTGTCTGAGTCATCCGTGCCCATAGTGTCATTGCGATTGATTCGCCTATAAACAGCTTCGGAAACTCGCTCGCGTTGTTTGGTGAAGAAGATCAGCGAGATTGCCAGCGAAACCACGGCAGCAATCAGGGCGCTGAAGAACTTGTCAAAGCCAAGGGCGATCATGATGACCAGCGCGCCAATAAATAGCCCTAGACGGATAAGTATGTAGTTCAACCATGGATTCTTCATGGAATAAGTCTAAGTTTCAGGCTGGTTAGAGTTAACCCATGAGGTTGTTGATCTTCGTTGCCGTGATTCTAGGCATTGCCATAGTCTTTGGCGCCGTTTATGGCGTTAGCGCGGTGCTCGAGCGACGCAAGCGTCAACCAGCTGAAAAGACTTTCACGAAAACCGTTGCCCCGGATGATGACCCTGAATTTCTTCGCAATCTAGCCCGCAAACTCGACGAGGATTCTTCAGAGAATGACAAATAGTTCGCCGGCGCAGGTTTTTGCCGCCAATCTTCTCGCCGCACTAGCCAAAGCGGGCATCCGAAATTTCTTTCTCGCCCCGGGCGCACGCTCTCAGGCGCTTGCGATTGCCGCAGGTCAACTCGCGTCGGTTGGAAAAATTGATTTGCACGTTCGCCTTGATGAGCGATCGCTTGGATTTACCGCGCTGGGGGCAGCGCTTGCCTCCGGCGAGCCATCGGTCATCATTACTACCTCTGGCACCGCGGTTGCCAACCTTCATCCAGCGGTTTTAGAGGCACATCACTCAGGTGTTCCACTGATCCTGCTAACAGCTGACCGCCCGCATGAATTGCGCGGAGTTGGGGCAAACCAAACCACCAACCAGGTCGGCATTTTTGCAGATGCGGTGCGCGAATGTTTCGATGTTCCGGCGCCAAATGGCCACGACCGCGAGTTCGCTGAGGCCGCCCAGCTTGCCGTAGACGCAATCGCAATCTCAATGGGTTACGACGGCGACCAGCCAGGCCCAGTTCAGCTAAACCTAGCTTTCCGCGAGCCATTGTCGGCACTAGAACCGAATGCCGCCGATTTGAAACCTCAGATTGCGTTGCCAGAGATTTTTGAACCCATTCCAGAATTTGCGCTGTTGACCGCCGAGGTTCCCACCGTCGTAATGGCTGGAGCAGGCGCCGGTGATGATGCAGTTGAATTGGCCGAAGCTTTCGGATGGCCACTCTTCGCAGAGCCTTCTTCCGGTGCCCGGTTCGGCGCCAACGCCATCCTCGGTTATCGCAATCTGCTCGATCAGGAAGGTGACTGGGCTGCACTCGCCAAACTTATCGGCCGCGTCATCGTTTTTGGAAAGCCAACCCTTGGCCGGGCCGCAATAAAGTTGCTGTTCGACCCAGAGATTGAGGTTGTGGTGGTCCGAAGCCCGCAGATGGGGCACTTCGATGTGTCGCGTCGCGCCGGCAAACTGGTCGATGAGATCACGGTGGACAACGAGGTTGATTTTGAGTGGCTTGAAAACTGGCGCAAAGCTGATGCCGAACACCTAAGCGTAAACCCGGCCTCGGGGCAACTTGACCGTCGTTCGCTGGTCGAGAAGGTCTGGGCGGTTACCGAGCGCGGCGACCAACTCATCCTGGGTGCATCGAGACTAATTCGCGAGGCAGACGTGTGGGCACCGGCGAAGGCGCTTCGTGTGTTTTCGAACCGTGGATTGGCCGGCATCGATGGCACCGTCGCGACCGCGGCCGGCATTGCCCTGGTCGAAACCGAGGGCACCACACGAGTCTTATTGGGCGACCTAACCTTGCTTCATGACGCAGGCTCGCTTGCGATTGACTCAACTGAAGCCGAACCGAACCTGCAGGTGATTGTGGGAAACGATGGCGGGGGCAGCATTTTTAGCAGCCTTGAAATGGCGAAAACGTTGGACGGGGCCAGTTTCACACGACTCTTTAGAACCCCGCAAACCATCGACCTATGGCACTTGGCGCAGGCCTATGGTTGGTCTTACTTTCGTGTCGAAAACCTTGGCCAATTGGACGAAGCCCTCGCCGCGCAGGGTCGAGCCATGATTGACGTTCGCCTTAGCTAAGCGCTTCTCTAATAGGCGAGAACTTCAGGTCTGTTTCGGCAAGTTCTGCTTCAGGCTCAGAGCCCGCGACAATTCCGCAACCCGCAAAGGCCACAACTCGGTCACCGCTGATCTGACCACCGCGAAGTGCAATCGCCCACTCGCCGTCGCCATCGGCGCCGATCCAGCCGACTGGGCCGGCATATCGCCCTCGGTCGAAAGGTTCGAGTTCACTCAAAAGCTTCTGGGCTTCTAGCCGGGGGGTGCCGGCAACGGCTGCTGTAGGGTGCAGGGCGGCAGCCAGGTCAAGAACCGAAGCGTCTTCGCGAAGCACTCCGTGAACGTCGCTGGCGAGGTGCCAGAGGTTTGGCAGTGCGAGGCTGAATGGCTTTGGGTCCGCATCCACATGTTCGCAGAATGGCCGGAGAGTTTGAACTAGAGAGTCAACGGCGAATGCGTGTTCGGTGGTGTTCTTTGCCGAAGCCGCTAGCGCCGCCGAAATGGCGGCATCAACCTCGGGGTCTGTGCCGCGCCCAGCTGTTCCGGCAAGCACTCGCGCAGAAACCTGCCCGTGTGCCACGCGCACCAATAGTTCTGGCGATGCTCCAAACAGCCCGTCCACCGAATAAACCCAGCAGGTTGGGAATCTGGATGCCAGTTTCGCCAGGGTGGCACGAAGATCGAATCGCGCTGGCAGATCGCCAACAAGGTCACGAGCCAAAACAACCTTTTCTAGCTTGCCCTCGCCGATGGCCTCAACGGCATCCTCGACCGACTTCTTGAAGCCAGAAGCACTTTGCGACCCGGGCATAAGCGAAATTGGCGCGGATACCCCATACTCGCTTGAAGACTGCCAGAAATTGCCCGAGTCGCTTAGTGATCTTGCTTGGTCCTCGGAATCGGTTTCAACGGTTGTGAGCCAGACTCGACCATCTCTTACCCCGAGCAAAATCTTGGGCACAATAAGCGCGCTCGCCGCCGCACTGGAATCGGCAAACGCGATGCTGCCAAAGGCAACCAAACCGGTGCCTGGAAGGTTCACCTGGTCTTCGACGACGGCGTCCGAAGCGACTTCTCGCCACTGGGTGGCCAAATCTTGGATGCGGTTAGGGCCGCGAGTTTCAAGGCGAAGCGCCTCGCCCCAGCCCACCAAGCCATCGCCGCCGCGAATGTAAGCCAAGGGATTCTGGGGTAAGTGATCGATCAGATTGAAACCACTTGCTTCGATGGAGATTGTGGAAAGGCGAAGCGACATGTAGCGCCTTTCGTTGGTAACTGAGCGTTTTCTGTGAAACGCAGGGCAAGCCTGTGCAGGTGCCCTATCAATGGCTAACCTAAATGTGAACCTCAAAAATCCTAACCGCTGAAGAAAAGGTTGAAATGGCATCCGTGAAGCTAGCCGCAACGGCTTTGCTAGCGTTGGCGTTTTTAACCCAGGTGTCTGTGTCGGCAATGGCTGAGGATTCTGGTTCGAATGACGACTCAACTTCGCAGTTTTCGCCCACCTCTCGGCCAACGAATCCGGCACCTTATGAACGCAAGCACCACTCTGACGGCCAAAAGCACTCTGAGGGTCAAGAGTTTCAGGTAGCTGTCCCTCCCATGGTGATTACGCCAGATGTGGATGACAAGACGAGCAAGGCAAGTATTCCGGGTTCAGTAAAACCCAAACAGTCTTTTAAGGTTTCACCACCTAAGGGCGAAACCAATGTGTCGAAGGTAGTGCCTGACACGGCCGGCAAAGAGCAGGTAATCGAACCAAACTCGGCAGTCTTTGACCCAAACGCCAACCAGCCAATTGAAATGCAGAACGTGCACCCGAATGGGAAGACGCCTGCAGAAGTATTTATTGAGAGTGCACAGATCGGTGTCGGCGCAATGGCCGCAGGCGCCCTAGTGCTTGGTGTCACAGCCGCAGTTCGTGGCTCTCGAGGTCGCCGCCACTCGCAAACCGATTTTCTGTATGAGGCCGAAGTTCAGGAATAACCCCTTTACCTTCAGGGTTCTGGCTTAGGACCTCGAAGGTAGGATTAACCCGTGAGCAAAGCAGACCTGGCCAAAAAACCAGCAGAAGTTGCGGCCATGTTCGATGAAGTGGCTCCGACTTATGACCTAACCAACGCACTACTGTCCTTTGGGCAAGACAGCCGTTGGCGCAAAATTGTGCGCGATGCCGTGTTCCCTGAGGCCGGGCAGAAGATCCTTGACCTTGCTGCCGGAACAGGTGCTTCGTCGGCCGCATTCACTGGCCCCGACATTAAAGTCGTTGCAGGCGATTTCTCAGAAGGAATGTTGGCGGTGGGTCGCAAGCGCCACCCCGACATCGAGTTCGTGTTTGCTGACGCAACCAGTCTTCCATTCAAGGATGGCGAATTCGACGCGGTCACTATCTCTTTCGGCCTTCGAAATGTTGTTGATGTAGAAAAGGCGCTCGCCGAAATGTATCGAGTGACCAAGCCTGGCGGGCGCATCGTCATTTGCGAGTTCTCAAAGGTGACTAACCCGGTCTTGGCTCCCTTCTACAACCTTTATTTGAACAAGATTTTGCCGGGATTCTCGCGCATCGCGAGCAAGACTCCGGAGGCATATTCTTACCTTTCGGAGTCAATCCTGGCTTGGCCGAACCAGCAAGAATTGGGGCTCAAGATCACCAATGCCGGCTATGAATCAGTTGCCTATCGCAATCTAACTTTCGGCATCGTGGCAGTTCACCGCGGACTCAAGCCAAAGGCATCTGCAATTCCAGCCACAAAGAAGTCAGCCACAAAGAAGCCAGTCGCAAAGCAGGCGGCGAAGTGAGCGCGATTGCGCTGCCAAAGCAGCTTCGCAAGGTCCAAGACCGAACACTGCTAAAAGCGCTCGAGGCCGGCCTCGAAGCAGTTGAAGTTCAGCTGAAATCGGCAACAACCTATGCAGATTCGGTTGCAAAAAATCCGGCTCGTCACCTTGTCGACGCCGGGGGAAAGCGAATTCGTCCAGCTCTTGTTCTCTTGGCGGCTCAGCTCGGTGACCCAACTCGCCAAGAGGTTTATGACGCAGCTGTGGTTGTCGAATTGACTCACCTTGCAACGTTGTATCACGACGACGTCATGGACGACGCCCCTACCCGTCGCGGCGTGCCAACTGCACAGCACGTCTGGGGGAACTCCGTTGCGATCCTCACCGGCGACCTGCTCTTCGCGCGTGCATCTCAGGTCGGCACCAACCTTGGTCAGGCTTCGCTTTCACTTCAGGCAGACACCTTTGAACGTTTATGCCTTGGTCAACTGCACGAGACCGTTGGCCCGACCGATGGTCAAGACCCAATTGCCCACTACATTCAAGTCTTGGCCGATAAAACCGGTTCGCTCATTGCGGCATCCGCTCGCCTTGGTATTTTGCTTTCGGGTGCCCCAGCCGAGTTTGAAGAACCAATGCGAGTCTTCGGCGAGAAGGTCGGCGTTGCCTTCCAGCTCATCGATGATGTGATTGACATCTCGGATGCCGGCCCGTCTGGTAAGACTCCAGGAACCGACCTTCGAGCCGGTGTCCCAACATTGCCAGTCCTGCTGCTACGCAAGGCTGCCGCTGCTGGGGACAAGTCAGCGACCGACCTACTGACACTAATTGATGGTGACCTAACCGAGGACAGTGTTCTTGCCTATGTGGTGAAGCGCCTCCGTGAACACTCGGTTGCCGAGCAGGCCTATAGCGAAGCAAAGCGCTGGGCAGACGAGGCCGTGGAGGCCATCCAAGTTCTTCCAGCCGGATCTGTGAGAACCGCACTCGAGCTGTTTGCCCAGGCCGTAGTCGACCGTCAGCAGTAAACCAATGATGATTAACCCTGAGCGTGCCAAGTCAGTGCGGTTTGCGCTGACCCTGGTCTTTGTGCTTCAGGGCGTCATGAGCACGATCATGATTCCGCGCATCCCAGAGCTAATCGACCAATTACAGGTTAACTTCACCGCTTGGGGAGCAATCATTGGCTTCTCCGGGTTAGGTGCCCTCGTAGGTTTGATGCTCGCCAACAAAATGATTGTGCGCTTTGGTTCCCGACGCGTCCTGCGATTCTTCGCACTTGCTTTCACCCTCGCGATTATCCCGTTGCCTTACATTTCTAACCCGTGGCTATTTTTCGGCCTTCAGGCTGCGACGGCATTTGCGGGTGCGAGCCTAAACGTTGCGTTGAATGCCCAGGCGGTCGTCCTTCAGAAACACCTAAACCGAATCATCATTCCGAAATTCCACGGTTCGTGGAGCATCGGAGCTGCGTCATCCGCGGCGCTCAGCGCATACATGGCAAGTTTCATGCCGATGTGGTTGCAGTTCCTCATCGTTCCAATGGTGGTCGCGGCGGTGCTCTTTTGGGCAACTTCACAGGCGCTCACGGTCGACGAGATCGGTCAAGTTTCGGCTCGAAAAACGGCCAAGAATGTTCCGTTCTGGAAATCTCCGGCATTGCTTTGGATCATCTCTGTCGGATGGTTCGCCGGCGTTTTTCCGGAGGCAGCCATCATGGACTGGTCAACAGTTTTCGGCAAGAAAGTGCTGGGTCTAGATGCTGCTCTTAGTGCGGTGCCTTACACATTCTTCGTCGTCGCGATGATTATTTCTCGACTCTCTATAGCGCGCATCACAAGAAAATTCCATGTTGGTTTTGCGTCATTCTGGGGAGGTCTCTTCGGTGCCACCGCGATGGGTCTCGCCGTAATCTTTGGCCCCGAGATTGGCAAACAAGACAAAATAGCCGGGATGTTTGTCACCGCGATTCTGTGGTTCATCGCCGGTCTGGGAATTGGCCCAATGTCGCCAACCTTGACCGCTGCCTCTGGTCAGATCAAGGGACTTTCGACCGCTCAGGGGCTTGCCCGATCTAGCCTTGTCATGTCACTGCTGATCATGGGTGCCAAAGTTGTAATGGGTGCGATTGCTCAAAACGTGAATCTAAGCGTCGCGTTCGTTTTGCCAACGGCGCTCTTCTTTATCGCCAGCATCATCTCGGGCTACTGGGCCAGGGGTGAGAGTCGTGAAAAAGCTGTCATCGAAGATGCCTTCCCGATCACTGGCTCGATCGCGATCATCCCAGCCGAAAAATAAAAAAAGACCCCGCCGAAGCGAGGTCTCTTAAAGATATTTCCTATCGGAAGTTACCGAACTGGATGTCGATGTCTAGGTCTTTGCCTTTTAGCAAAGCCATGACCTCTTGCAGGTCGTCGCGAGACTTGCTCTGAACACGAAGTTCGTCACCCTGAATCTGAGACTTGACGCTCTTCGGGCCTTCCTCGCGGATGATCTTTGAAATCTTTTTTGCCTGCTCTTGGTCGATGCCATTCTTTAGTTCGCCCTCGATGCGATACTCCTTGCCCGAAGGATAAGGCTTGCCGTCGACAAAACTCTTGAGCGAGATTCCACGCTTTACTAGCTTCGACTGGAACACATCCAGGACAGCTTTTACGCGGTCTTCGCTGGCTGCCTTCATCAGAATCTTCTCGCCGCTCCAATCGATCTCTGCGCCGACACCCTTGAAGTCGTATCGAGATTCGATTTCCTTCTGTGCCTGCATGAGAGCGTTGTTCGCCTCTTGCTTGTCTACTTTGCTTACGATGTCGAATGTTGAATCAGCCATGGTTATGAGTTTACTCTGGCGGTGCTTGAGCGAACGATCAGCTCACTCGGCCAAACGGTGTTCTCATCAACGTTCACGTGGCTTCCCAGTTCAGGGTCGCTGAGTAGCTCAAGGATGGTCTTAACGGCGAAAGTCGCCTGATCGCTGACGGTCTGTGTGATGGTGGTGATTCCGAAGAATTCAGCCAGGTCATGGTCGTCGATGCCGATCATCGAAACATCTTGCGGAACTCTAAGTCCAAGGTCTTTCGCGGCAAGGATGGCGCCGATGGCCATTTCATCCGAGTTGCAGAACAGGGCCGTTGGCGCATTGCGCGGGTCGCCGAGCAGTTGTTTGGCAAGCTTATAGCCGCTCTGAATCGTGTAATCACCCATCAACTGCCAGGCCTTCTTTGATTCTAGGCCGGCGCTCTTGAGCGCATCTAGGTAGCCGGCACGTCGAAGTCCAGGTTGGTTGAACTCCCAGTTGGTGAAAACTTCACCACTGATATTGGCGATCCTGGTGTGCCCCAGCGAAATAAGGTGTTCGGTGGCAAGTTTTCCCGCTGCAAAGTCGTCCATTTCGATGGTTCTTGCACCAGGGATGATTCCACCGATTCCGACGATTGGCTTGCCGAGTCGGTCCAGTGCCAAAATCTCGTCTTGGGTTGGCTGGATGGCAACGGCGAGCACGGCGTCGACTCGCCCGCGCATCAGGAATTCCTGAAAAACTTGCGTACGGTGATTCTCGCCACCGCGCAAATTGTAAAGAGTTAGGTCATAACCCTGTGAAATCAGCTCTTTTTCTGCCGCTTCGAGGATTGTGCTGAAAAACCAGCGGTCAACCTGAGGCATGACAACCCCGATGTTGCGGTTTCTTCCAGTCGCTAGTGTGTAAGCGCTGTGTGATACGACATAACCGAGCTCTGCCGCTGCAGCCTCAACAGCCGCGCGGGCCTTGGCAGACACGTGGTCTTTGCCGCTGAGCGCGCGCGAGACGGTTGCAGTTGAAACTCCCGCAAGTTTTGCAACATCTTCGATGCCAGCCATGTAATTTCCTGAAATTCGGCGGATAAATGTAAAGCGTTTACAATTTAGTCGATTTTGCGCCGATTACCCATCCGAGATTTATTCGGCTAAACTTATCAAGCACGTTCGACCAGTTGATTACAGGTGGCCGAGGGTGCATCTGGCTAGTTACCCAAGCGGCCAAAGGGATCTGACTGTAAATCAGCCGGCTCAGCCTTCGGGGGTTCGAATCCCTCACTAGCCACATTAGAAAAGCACCCACCGATTGGTGGGTGCTTTTCTATTGCTTTGTAAGCCCTAGCGCAATTGAAAAACTCGCTAGTGCCTTTTCGCCGCCTAAACAAGAGTGTGGTGAACGCGTTCAGCCGGCGATGCCTCACTATTTACTTGTGGCGTTTGAAGGTAGGACCACAAATTCACCAATGATCTTCGAGCCGTCAAGATCGTAAACCTTTACAGCTGTGGCTCGATCCTTGTGCGAGGCTTGCCATTTCAGGGCATCGTTAGGTGACTTAAACGTAGCAATGGCAGATTCACCAGTCGCTTCATCGAGGTCTGACTTGTATGCGTAACCTTCTTTTCCATTAGTCGCTAGCACTTGGATGAGATCTGGCTCAGCCGAAGAACTTGGTGCATCGGCCGCCGACCCGTACGAGAGGCCCTTTGCGTTTTTTTGATAGTTTGGTGCAGGCATAGCGGGTGCCTGTTGGCCGTCACTCGCTGCTACACCCCACGGGGCCTGGAAAATGCCGACGCCAGCAAATGCTGTTCCGGTCACCAGCCCACCTGTTAGGGCTACCGCTGATGCGACTGTCAATGCAACTTTGTGCTTGGTTTTCATGTCAACTCCTATTTGCTTAAGACGTCTGGTTTGGGCTACGGAATGTGTAATACGGGGTGTAACTGCTGCCGGTCCACGAGTAGGTGACGCCGTAGCTGTTCCATGTTCCAGTTCCGGTTCGTACGGTAGGCACCGAAATTGAGGTGGCATTCACAGATGTGTAGGAGGTTTGGCTCTCCTGGATTAGCGTGCCCGCAGCATTGAAAAGTCGACCTCGTGCTCCCATCCATCCAGCGGCAACTGACCCCGAGGTCGAATTGATCTGCGATACCGCAGAGATGTTTCCAGGTGACGTAATGATGTAGGCCTGGTTCGAGTAGTTGATGCCTGATACCGTGAAAACGCCGACTGTGCTGTACGCAGTCCCTGCAAAGGCTGGCGCTACAGCACCTACTGATGCTCCCAGCAAAGAAGTGCCAACGAGCATTAGAGCGAGTTTCTGTTTTGTAGATTTCATGTATTTCTCCTAACTATTGGATATTGCGTTGATAAAGAGTGCGATTTAGTGGCCGCTAAGTAGCCGCGTCCTTATGTTGCTGAGCAACAGTGAATAGGCCCACTTGAAGCAGAGGGTGTCCTACCGCTTACGAGTGCAATAAAGAGATTCAGAAAAATTGACATGTTATTCACCCCCCCCCGAAAGATCTTCATGTTCAAGAGTGTGGTGCTGTTTGTAAATATTGTCAAATATTGTAAAATATAGTCATGACAAACATGAGTCGCTTTAAGGACGCCAGGCTAAATCTTGGCCTTTCGCTTGAAGAAGTCGCGGACGGGATATGTTCGCCGAGTTTCCTATCGCTTGTTGAAAGAGGATTGAGGCAACCAAAACCGCAGCTTGTGCAGCTGCTGGAGGTCAAGTTAGCCAAGGGCTTTTCGAATGTTGCCGATCAGTTCCACCCGAGTGACGAGTACCTTCAGGCGCTTGGTTTCTTAGCGGTTGGCGACAGCGCTGCCGTGGATGCGTCGGCAGAGAATATCCTCTCCGGCCAGGAGAGAGCGCTAATCGTGGCATTGCTCAATGAACAAAAGGGCGAAGGGTCCTATGCGGCAGCACTTTTAGAGCCGATCCTGCGAAACTGCCTGATGTCTGCAAGCCAATTCTGTCTAGCCGCCCAAGCCATGGTGCGCATTTCAAGAGACTTGGGAGACCTTTATGCGGCGATCTACTGGGCGGAAAATACTCTCTCGCAGCTGGGGCAACAGTGGAATGACCAGTCGCAAACTTATGAACTGGTGGCAACGCTGTCAAGTGTCTACCTTGAAGTTGGAGACATAAATAGAGCCAAGTCGCTCATCAATAGCATCCAAGGCAAAGAAGTGAAAGATTGGGACAGGGTCACTGCGCTTTGGGCTGGGGGAATTCTTGCATTCACAACGGGCGAGATGTCAAAGGCCGGCACGATGCTTCGAGAAGCTCACTACCTTTCAATTCACTCCGAGCGTGAACTCTCGAAAGCGAGAATTTTGCAGACAGCAATCTGGATCGAGGCTCGAACTGGTGAAGCACTAGCCAAATCGGCTTCAGATGATCTAGAGCGCCTGTCGGGCTATTTCAAGGAGAGGGGTTTGATTGAGGACCTGGCTCAAGCATTGAACACGATTGCGTTAGTTTACTCAAAATCAGGCGAACACCTACTGGCAAGAAAAAATGCTGAGGCGTCACTCGAGCTTTTGATTGATTTACCAACTCTGAGCAAGGCCAAGCTGGGGATTTGGAATGCTGAGGTTATTTTGGCGCTAGGAGACAGAGAGCAGGCCATTGCGATTTTGCACAATACAATCCAGCTTCTAGCGGGTACACCGGCTTCGCGAGCCACTGCAACTGCGTGGGCGGAAATGGCCGAAATCTTCACGCAATTAGGCGATGACGAACGCGCGCTCGACTGCCTTCGATCGTCCGCGCAGGCAGCAGGATTGATTCAAGCCAACGCTGCAGTTAGAACACCCCAAAAATAGTGCCTTACACGTTTTTCCATTGATGACTATGGGCTGGCCAAAAACGCCATGAGATTTCGTGCATTTCCGAAAACAAACTAAAGGGAGAGGAAGAAAATGTTTGAGTCACTGGAGAATGAAGACGTTCTGGGTGAACCGCAAGAGGGAGATTACTTCGAAGCATTTGGCGTTGGAACTTGGATTGGACCCAATCTACTCCCTGAGCTGACTTCCGAAATCCTGGAACACGCGCTCTTAAGGACCCATTTCCTCCCATCGCTAAATGGAAATAACCCAGAGCTACCTTCCCTGTTTACAAGCGACTCTTTCACCCCATCAGTTTCAAGACAACTAGGCCTCCTGGAATTTCGGAATCGAAATAAAGGGACTGACTATCTAAGATTTGATCAAACCAAGCCGGATGGTTTTGCTCGACATTCGGGTATTCCGCATCCTGCTGCACATGCCAAACTTGTTTCACTCCTCGCTGATAACTGGACTCAAATTCAACACATCACGGCGAATGATCAGAGCCCACTTCGCCCGATTCTGACTAAAAATGGACGTTTGTTTTCCTCGAGTTACGCAAACGATTCCCTCGAAAACTTAACATGGTCTGAAGTCGCCTCGACGGGAGCAGAGTTTTATGTGAGGTTGGACATAAAGTCCTTTTTTCCAAGCATCTACACTCATGCCTTTGAATGGGTGCCATTTGGAAAACCCGCTGCCAAAGGCTCAAAGAGGGAGTCCCAATTGGACGGGCATTTTGCCACGCATCTCGACAAAGCTTTGCGTTTTCAAAATTTCGGCCAAACGGTTGGTCTAGTTGTTGGCCCGGGAACTTCAAACATCGCGGCAGAGTATCTTTTGTGGCCCATCGACCAGCGACTACGTGAGGAATTCGGTGAAAAATTCAGACGAAGGATCGACGATTACGAGTTTTATGCGCGAGACCAGTCCGAGGCAAAGAGATTCATAAAGAAACTTGAGGGGTTCTTGAGGGAATCTGAGTTGTATTTGAACCCACAGAAGACGCAGCTATTATCCCTAGCTGAACCGACGGACGTGTCCTGGAAGATAGCCTTAGCAAGTTTTAGCACAAATTGGTTGGAAAGCCGTAGCGATTTCGCAAATTACTGGAATCAGGTCCTAATCCAATTTCAGTCAACCAAAGACCAAAGGTGTCTCAGATGGGGGATGAAGGTAATACTAAACCGAGCGGAGAAAGCACAGCAAATTCCCTGGGTGCTGTCTCTCTTGGTGCGGCAGATTCGATCATTCCCATTTCTGGCTACTTACCTCAGGTATGCGATTGATGAAAGTCTCGGAGAGCGAGATCTTGAGGAGCTGTACTCAATCCTGGAATGCAAACTCGAAAATCTTTACTCTGACGCAAAGGTATGGCTCATCGCAATCTTGGGCGTGAACAACAAACTGGACACCAAGATAGCGAACCTCATAATGAAGGACATGGATGCGCTTTCCCTCACTCTTCTGAACGAGTTCAAAGTGATTTCAGAGAAGGAGCTAATCAGTCTTCTTCCAGATCCTATGTCTCATCCGCACGAAGCGGATAGATATTGGCTGCCGAGGTATCAGTCATCGCTCCGGAGTAATAAAGTGTCTGATCCAGATGGTGTTTTTGAGATTATGCAAAAGGCATCGGTCAATTTCGTCAAGCTGGAACCGTTCTAAAAGGCGCCCACATGTGGCTGACAGCGCAAACCTATGAACCATCGACAAAGGAAGTTAAGATCGACACTTTGGGTGTTTGGACAGCCCTGATTGCCGGAATTGCCGCCTTTTGCAGATCTTGGCTCGCACCATTTTTCAATGATAAAGCCCTTGCCAATCAAGAGGCCAGGACTCACAAGCGAAAACTTCTCTCAGATGCACGAGAGACAATCCAATAGTTTAATGGTTTTCATCCTAGGACCTCGTTTATGAACGACGCTAGGTTTCTAGCCATCAAACCGTATCTGGAGAGGGGGTCAATCCTGGAGATTGAGACTCCGTTTCTCCCAGGTGCCCCGATAAGTGTTTATTCAAATTGCGACTGGGGTTCACCCAGTCTCGACAGATTCCGCACCTCAGTGGACGAAATTGAAATGAAGTGGTTTAGAACGTAACGGAAATATTCCGTTTAGATTCCGTTCAATGGACGGAAACAGACGGAAACGGGCAAGTCCGTAAACAGTGGCTTGACTAATAAAATGCTGGGGTACATTGCCGTTTTGGTCTCATTCGGACCGATCGCCACATAACTGTAAATCAGCCGGCTCAGCCTTCGGGGGTTCGAATCCCTCACTAGCCACACCTGAGACCCACAAGTAGCGATACTTGTGGGTCTTTTTTGTTGCCTAGACTAAAGGCATGACCTCGGCCCTTCTCGTAATCGATATTCAGAACGACTATTTTCCAGGCGGGAAAATGGAGCTTGTTGGCAGCCCGGAAGCCGCGAGAAATGCGTCGCGGATTCAGCGGAAATTTCGCGAGGCGGGCCTGCCTGTCATCCATGTTCAGCACATTGCCCTTAGCCCTAGTGCGACCTTCTTCTTGCCCGACACGTATGGCGCGGAAATCAATGAGACCGTCTATCCACTTGGAGACGAGCCCGTCGTCGTGAAGCACTTTCCAAATGCCTTCCGTGAGACCAAGCTTCAAGGGATCCTTACGCAGCACGCGGTCACCGAGTTAACCGTCGTCGGAATGATGACTCACATGTGCATCGACACAACCGTGCGCGCGGCGCACGATGCCGGCCTTGACGTCACACTAGTTGGCGACGCTTGCGCGACTAAAGATCTTGCCTTTGACGGTGCGATGGCGGATGCCGCCAGTGTTCAGATCGCATACCTGGCGGCAATCGACGGATCATTTGCAACCGTGATTTCAACCTCGGCGATGGTCGGCGAATAGTGAGGCAATTGCCTCGATTAGTTGACGCCAACTGCGCCAGCGCCATTCAGCTGGTAGTAGCGCACGTAGTCGATTTTCATTTCTAAGCTCGACCATCCGTCGTAACTGTCGCTGAAGCCGCCGGTTGGACTTATCGCGTTGTTGAGAATTACAAAGAATGGGTGATTGAAGGTCCAGGCGCCTGGTTGGTCAAGCGTCGTGTTGGTTCGCTCAAGAATCTTATTTCCATCAACATAGAGAGCTATGTAGTTCTCAAGCCAATAGATCGAATATGTGTGAAAAGCACCGGGGGAGACCGCCATGCTGCCCGATGCATAGGCATCGCTGCCCCCGTTTGACCAGTGTATGGCGCCCGAGATCAGGCTGGCTGAGTGGCCCTCCATGGCGTCAATTTCGCCAGAAGTCGGCCAACCTACCGAAGTGATGTCTGTGCCAAGCATCCAGAATGCCGGCCAGTTCGCGCCGCCACTCGGGTTCTGAATTCGAGCTTCGATCACTCCATACTCGAACGAGACCTTGCCCTGAGTGTCTAATCGTCCACTGGTGAATGAACACGAGCCAGACCACGAGAGGCAGCCGGAGCCCGTTGCTGGTGTCTCCAGATGTGTGGAGGTGATGACGGCGTTGCCACTGCCGTCCAGCGAGTTTGCCGCCGGCGTATAAACCTGCTGCTCGTTGTTATAGCAAGTGCCACCACCGTTTGCTGCCGATTGCCCACAACTTCTGGAAGTCCACTTGCTCGAGTCGATAGAGCCGGCCGAACCATTGAACTCATCCGACCAAAGCATCGCGCCTCGCGTGTATGTCGCCTGGGCTGGCGGGTTAGACGAAGCGCTATCTGGCTGAAAAAGCACATTGTCAACATAGATTGTCAGTGCTCCGGTGCTTGAACCGAACCCATAAAAAATCACTGCTTTTCGATAACCAATTGATGTTGAATATGCGGGAGTTCCAGCCCGGAGGTTTGCGAAGTTGAAAGACATGGTTTGCCAGCCGCTCGAACTTGTGGTGGAAATTGTTTCGATTGAGTTTGCCGCATTTGCCGGATCCTCCAGTTTCAACAGGACAGGTTGATTGGCTGCTGTTGCATAGATCTCAAGGCTGACAATTTTTGAGTTCGCTGTCACGAGGGTTTGAGAGCCGGTGTAGAAAACCGATCCGGCGCCACCGGCGCTTGCGTCACGACTGATTTTCAACGAGTTTAGTGAGCCAGTCGGGCTGGCCGAGGGCGAGGTCGCCAGGGATGGGTTGTCTCCACCAAAGCCGATCAGAGTTAGGTCGCTCGAGGCAGCTTCAAAAGTTACTTGGACCCGACTGTTGGACGATTGTGCTGACCCGCTCGATTGGCTTGGCGACGAAGAAGGGGTTGGAGATGGGGCTGGATTCGAAACCGTGCCACCTGAGGGCGAAGAAGATGCTGACGGGGTTGGCGATTTGGTTGGAGATGCCGAAGGCAAAACTGATGGGGTTGGTGACGAGGAAGGAGCCCCAGTAGCCTGCGGGATTGGCTGCGGGTTGCTGACTTTCGGCAAAGTTGAAACCGACTTGCAACTGATCGAATTAATCGAGGCTTTTCCTAGGCAAAGATTTGCGCCCTTGCCTCCATCGAGAACATCTGTTCCGCCCCCACCGAAAAGCCAGTCGTTTCCATCACCCCCATAAATTCGGTCATTTCCGGCACCCCCATCGATCACGTCGTTTCCGCCGAGGCCGTAAATGACATCGTTTCCGCCGAGCCCACAAATCACATCAGCCTTTTCGGTGCCCTTCAGAACATCAGCCTTTTCGGTGCCGGTTATGGTGCAGTTCTGCCCGGTCATCGCTTTGCGAGTTGCTGCGAGTGTCGATGTGGTGCCTAAGCTGAGCAGGGCGAGAGCCACTGCGCCAAGCACCCAGGCTTTTGCTACTGTCATTTCGTGGTGACTTTTCCAACCCCGTTTATTGAGTAGTAGCGAATGTAGTCAATCTTCATCTCGGCTTTATCAATCGAGGTGTCCAGCAGACCGCCGTCAAAGTCCCCGCCCATAGCGACATTAAGAATCATGAAAAAGTCTTGGTTAAAGACATATGTATTTGGTTTGACCATTGCTGGAGTCAAGGTATGAAACACCTTGCCATCGAGATACCAGGTGATCTTGTTTGCGGCCCAGTCGATTGCATAGGTGTGGAAGCCGTCTGCGAGCGAGGTCGGCGACACAATCACATTGGTTTTGCCGTTTGCCCCTGAGTAGCCGGGGCCGTGGGCGGTTGCAATGTCTCGGTTCGGCTCCCGTCCGCGAAGTTCAACCACGTCAATTTCGCCGGAGGTTGGCCAGCTCTTTGCAACAATATTGCTTCCCAAGAGCCAAAATGCCGGCCATACTCCGCCACCTGATGGCATCTGAATGCGAGCCTCAAGACGGCCATACTTGAACCGAATCTTGCCCTGAGTGTTAATGCGACCGCTGTAATACTGGCAGTCACCGAAGCAGTTATAAGGGAGATCTCCGTCTTGGACCGGTGGAATTTTGGTCGCCGAAATCACCAGCTGGCCAGTTCCGTTTGTCTTAACCGCATCCTCGGTGTACCACTGCATCTCCTTATTTCCCCAACCGCCACCGCCGAGGTCATACTTGAAGAATTTTGGGTTTGGCGAAGTGCCGGCTGGTTCGTTGAACTCTTGCGACCAGAGCAATTTCTTAACTGCGGTGGCAGCCGTGACCGGTTGGGCGAGAGTGAGCACGAGGCCAGCCATCAGGCCAGCGGCGACAAAGTTGCGAATTCGCATTTTAGTAACGGGTTACCTTTCCAACTCCATCAATCGAGTAGTAACGTACCCAGTCAATTGACATGGCTCCAGACTTTAGATCGGGATCTACTTCGCCTGTGAATTGGCCACCCACAGCGAGGTTCATGATGAGATAAAACTCCTTATTGAACACCCAGTCGTTTGCGCCGACATCCTTCTTGTTTAGGGTGAAGTAAACGTTGTCGTTGAGCAACCATTTGATCTGGTCCGCTTTCCACTCAATTGCATAGGTATTGAAGCCGCTGTAGTTGAAGGTCTTCATCGCGGTCAGCCCACCGATTGCTTCGCCGCCCGAATAGCCTGGACCGTGGGCAGTGCCCCACGCAGTCTTTGGGCTGGCTCCCTTGGCCTCGATAATGTCGATTTCACCGCAGGCTGGCCAGGAATTGGTTTTTATGTCAGAGCCAAGCATCCAGAATGCAGGCCACATTCCAACGCCCTTCGGCATCTTTATTCTGGCTTCCATTCGCCCATACTGGAAACCCACTTTGCCGAGCGTAGTGACCTTTCCGCTGGTCCACTCGCATGCCGTTCCGTAATAGCAAAGGTAAGGGTTGTCTTTCGAAATCTGACCGCCAGCCGGAACTTTCATGCGTTTAGCGGTGATGACCGCCGAACCTTTGCCATCCTGTTTGATCGCTTCTTTGATGTAGTACTCGCGCTCTGAGTTCCCCCATCCAGGGATTCCGGCTTCGGTTCCATCGCCAATGTCGAAGTTCCAGTTCGCACTAGACACGGATGCGCCAGCCTTTGAATTGAACTCTTCAGACCAAAGCAATGTTTTTTTGGTCGCGGCCGATGTTTCGGTCATGTGCACTCCTAGTGTCAGAATCGCGCTGATCGCGAGTGTGGCGCCTACGTACTTTGAAAACTTCATCGGGCTCACTCGCCGATCCTTGAGAACTTGGGTGGTTTTGCGCACACGAAACCAGGGGAATTGAATCTGATTTCAACCCTATTCCTCTAAAGCCGGCGAGCCAATAAATAGTCTGAGAATCCTGTAACAAACAAATAACGAAATCGGTTTCACGGCTAATCCGCTTGAATTTGCGATTACATGTCTGGTCTAATGTCTGTTATCGCGAAATCGGTTTCACGCTAAAGGTGGACGTGTTTCTCGGTAGACCTAAAAAGAAGGTTGTCCAGATCTGGGTGGTTGCGCACACAGCCACCCAGATCTTCAAACCGTTGAGGAGAATAGCGTGATTAAATTTTCAAAGCCGCTCAAGGCCCTAGTAGCGATCGCCGCTATTGCTGTTGGGCTTGGTCAGTTTTCCCCGGCCCTTGCGGCCTCAAAGACGGTCGTGACCATCTGGTCATTCGGAAACGTCATCCGCCCCGAGCTAGTCACAGAATATGAGGCTGCTCACCCTGACATTTCGATTGTGGTCAAGAAGTCTGAGCTCGACCCACACCACAACTCGCTTATTACCGCGATGCTCGCAAAAAACACTCCCGACATCGCCGCCATTGAGGTTTCATACTCTGGCTATTTCCGCTCGTACCCAAAGTACTTCACCGATCTTCGCACTCTAGGTGCTTCTGACATGCAGAGCGACTACCTTGACTGGCGTTGGGATCAGGGTGTTGCAGACAACGGTGCCGTGATCGGAATTCCAACCGATGTCGGTGGCGCTGCAATCGCATATCGCACCGACCTCTTCAAGGCGGCTGGGCTTCCTACCGACCCAACCTCAGTCTCTGCTCTTTGGCCGACCTGGGATAAGTACATTGCAGTGGGCGAGAAGTACAAGGCTAAGACCAAGAAGTCGTTCCTTGACAGCTCGGGCACCGTATATGCGGCGATTCTCAACCAGGGTACCCAGAAGTACTACGACCGTAGCGGCAACTTGATCTACTCGTCGAATGCACAGGTTAAGACTGCATTCAACGGCACATCTAAGGCACTGGCGTCGGGAATCGGCAGCAACATCTCACAGTTCACCTCTGACTGGAACGTCGGTATGAACAAGGGCACCTTTGCCACCATCATTGCTCCAGCTTGGATGATGGACTACATCAAGCAGCAGGCTCCTGCAACTAAGGGCAAGTGGAACATCGCGTCACTTCCCGGCGGTGGTGGCAACATCGGTGGCAGCCAGCTATCAATTCCTGCCTCGGCAAAGCACCCTCAAGAGGCGATGGATTTCATGAAGTGGTACCTATCTCCAGCGATGCAACTCAGAGTTTTCAAGACTTACGGTTTGTTCCCTTCAACCAAGACCTTGTATGACGACCCTGCCGTAAAGAACTACACCGACCCGTTCTTCAGCAACGCTCCGGTTGGTGCGATTTACACCAAGGGTGCATTGGCGTTGAAGCCGATTTTCGAAGGCCGCAAAGAACGTCAGATTGACAACATCTTTGGCCAGGCGCTTTCGCGAATCGCTTTGAAGAAGCAGACTGCCGCAGCGGCCTGGCAACAGGCGCTTTCTGAAATCAAGAACACCGTCGGTTAGTAGCCAAAAGTGTCGAACACAACTCTGCGATCGCCAAATCCCTGGCGAGCCTCGAGCAAGCCGCAGGCCCGAAAACTAGGGCAGCTAAAGAAGCACGAGTCAAGGTGGGCCTTCCTGTTCATTTCGCCGTTCTTCTTGATGTTCCTTGTCTTCGGCCTTGCGCCTGTGTTGTTTTCGACATACATCGCTTTTTTCTCGTGGGATCCACTGGGTGATACAAAGTTCATCGGAATTGATAACTTCACCTACCTGGTAAATGACTCGAGATTTTGGCAGGCGACTGGAAACACCTTCAGTATTTGGGCTTTTTCAACGTTCCCGCAGATGATATTGGCTTTGTTCTTGGCGAGCGTGCTCAGGAACCCCAAGCTTCGTGCCCCGATCTTCTGGCGCACGCTTCTGCTAATCCCAAATATCACTTCGGTGCTTGCGGTGGCGATTGTCTTCGGTCAGCTGTTCGGCCGTGATTTTGGAATGATCAACGTTGTGCTCGGCTTCATGGGCTTTCAGCACATCGACTTCGTTTCAAACCCGCTCGCAGGTCACATCGCCATAGCAACGATGATTACTTGGCGCTGGGTTGGCTATAACGCGCTGATTTTCCTAGCAGCCATGATTGCGATTCCGAATGAGCTTTACGAGTCGGCTGAGTTGGATGGCGCAAGCCGTTGGCAGCAATTCCGCTATGTGACTCTCCCGGGTCTTCGCAACACAATTACCTTTGTAATCATCGTTGGCACCATCGGCGGTCTTCAGGTTTTTGCCGAACCATTGACTCTCTCGGGAAACTTTAACGGTGGCGACAGCCGACAGTTCTCGACTCTAACTCTGTTCTTGTTCGAGCAGATGTTTGTCGAGCAAAAGTATGGCTACGCGGCGGCAATCGGAATTGCAATCACATTCATCGTTCTGATCATCTCGCTGATCAACTTCTTGCTCACCCGTCGAATTGCAAGTGAGGGCTCAAAATGACATTGCAGGCGACGCGAGCTCCAAAGCTATTTGGCTCGAGAAAAAGCTTGAAGAAAAAGGTCTCACCACTGAGTTACCTGCTCCTAATATTCATGGCTTTTGTTTCAATTTTTCCTTTCTATTGGATGTTTGTAGTTGCGTCCAGCGGTTCGGATGAGATTTCTAAGATTCCACCTTCAATCGTTCCGGGTCCTCGATTCCTCAAGGTAATGGCCGATGTTTATGCGGCGGTTCCCTTCAATCAGGCGCTGATTAACACCCTGATCGTCGGAGTCTCGGTTGCGGTTGCCCAGGTATTTTTCTGCGGTTTGGCCGGTTTCGCGTTCGCGAAGCTCAACTTCAAAGGTCGCCGCGTTCTCATCCTGGTCATCATCGGAACCATGATGCTGCCAAGCCAACTAGGCATCATCCCAATGTTCATTTTGATGGGAAATCTTGGCTGGATTGACACACTTTATGCGCTGATCGTTCCTGCTCTGATCACTGCGTTTGGCGTGTTTTGGATGCGTCAAATTATTGATAGCCAGGTGCCAAACGAATTGCTTGAGGCCGCAAGCCTTGATGGAGCCGGCGTTCTCAGGACTTTCACACGAATCGTGTTCCCGGTCATTCGATCGAGCGCTTTGGTCCTGGGCCTTTTCTCATTCCTTGGATCTTGGAACGACTTCTTGTGGCCATTGCTGGTTCTTCAGACTCCAGCAAACTTCACGGTACAGGTTGCAATTAATCAGCTAAAAGGCAGTTACACACTCGACTATGCGCTCAACATGGGTGGAGCATTCATGGCGACGGCACCGTTGCTTCTACTCTTCATCTTTGTTGGAAAGCGCCTGGTCGGCGGAGTTATGGATGGGGCGGTGAAGGGCTAATGAAGGGCTTTCCAAAGAATTTCAATTGGGGTGTTGCAACCTCCAGTTATCAAATCGAAGGTGGCGTTTTTGAAGACGGCCGAGGTGAGAGCATCTGGGACCGCTTCTGCGCGACTCCGGGAAAAGTCGCCAACTCGGAGAATGGCAATCTAGCCTGCGATCACTACCACCGCTATCCGCAAGACGTGCAGCTGATGAAGGAGTTGGGTGTCAGCACCTATCGCTTCTCAATTGCTTGGCCTCGCCTCTTTCCAAAGGGTGACGAGGTTCGCGAAGAACGAGGGTTTGATTTTTATAACCGTCTGATTGATGAGCTATTGGCAAACGGCATTAAGCCGATGCCCACTCTCTATCACTGGGATCTTCCTCAGCCTTTGCAGGATGCGGGCGGGTGGGCAAATCGTGAGACTGTGGAGGCTTTCGCTAAGTATTCGGCAGCAGCCGTTGAAGCCTTTGGAGATCGAGTTCAAGACTGGCTAACCCTCAATGAACCTTGGTGTGTAACTTGGTTGGGTTACATGAACGGTGTTCACGCGCCGGGTGTTCAGAACCTAGATCACGCTCTAGCCGCAGCCCACCACACTGCTCTTGCGCACGCCGAGGCTGCGCGCGCGATGCGTGCAGTGAACCCGAATGTAAGAGTTGGGCTCGCTTTAAACATGACCAACTACCGCCTGGAAGATGAGTCGGATGAGCAACTCGCTGAGCTGGGCGACCTCATGGATGCTCAACTAAACCGTTGGTGGATCGATGCATTCCTAAACGGAACCTATCCAGCACCACTGCTCAAGCTTCACGAGCAGCGACTGTCAAAAATTATTCGACCGGGAGACTTTGACAAACTCAAAGTCCAAACCGACTTTATGGGAGTCAACTATTACAGTGACTCATTCATCGGGTTGCCTCGGGAAGAGGACAAGCCGCTAAATGAAGGAGGGCTGTTCCCTTTCCCGCATCGAATGAATGGCACCGCTCCTGGTCCGTATACAGACATGGGTTGGCCCGTTACGCCAGATGGCCTCGAAGATTTACTACTTCGCATCGCCCGCGATTGGCCAGAAATCGAAGACCTGGCCATTACCGAAAATGGCGCGGCCTATGACGAAGAGCCAAACGAACAGGGCATCGTGGAAGATGATCGCAGAGTCCAATATTTGCGTACGCACCTGGCAGCTGCAGGGCGTGCGATTGAAAAGGGTGCCCCGTTGAAGTCCTACTATGCTTGGTCACTAATGGATAATTTCGAGTGGGCCGAGGGGTATAACAAGAGATTTGGGTTGGTTCACGTGAACTTCAAAACTCTTGAGCGCACGGTGAAAAACAGCGGCAAGGCTTATACCGAAATCATCCAAGCAAGCCGCAAGGCCTGAGCTCGTTAGCAATTTAGGGGTAGAAATGACTTTGACTTCGCCGTCAACAGCTCGCTCGACCTATGCCGAAATTGCCGAGAGCGCTGGTGTTAGCAAGGCGACAGTTTCTCGCGTTTTGAACGGTGACGATCGTGTTCACCCAGACCGAATCGCTTCGGTGATTGAGGCCGCAGAGAAACTCGGCTACCGACCGAACCGCGCGGCTCGAGCACTTTCAACCGGAAGAACGGGTCTGGTTGCAGTTGTCATTGATGACGAACCTACCGCTTTGAGTGACCCATTTTGGGGTGTTGTTCTTGCCGGCATCAGCCGAGTCTTCCTGGCAAATGACCTTCACTCGCTGCTCATGGTGACTCCACTCGGTTCTCCTGAGGGTGCAATCGCGCACTATCTGGAAGGTGGCGAAGTTGATGGAGCGATATTCCTTCAGGTCCACAAGGATGAAGTCATCAATAAGGTGCACGCCGATGGCCTACCTGTGGTTCTAATAGGTCGCCCAATTGATGAGAATTCCGAGATTCCCTTTGTCGACACAGACAACATTGGTGGTGGCCTCCAGGCAACCAAGTATCTTTTTGACCGAGGTTGCAGCAAGGTTGCAACCCTCACTGGAGATCTCGACGCTAGTGCTGGTGCCGACAGACTAAGTGGATACAAAAAGGCCCACGAAGATGCCGGCCGCGAGTTGGATCTTGATCTGATTGCCCGCGCGAACTGGACCTTCGAGAGTGCCAAAATCATGACACTACGACTGTTAGCTAAACACCCAGACATTGATGGAATCTTTGCGGCAAACGACATCATGGCAATTGGCGCTATCGCAGCCATTCAGGAACGCGGTCGTCGCGTGCCAGATGACATCGCAGTAGTTGGCTTCGATGACAGCCTGCTTTCGCAGACTCACCGTCCGGGAATCACTACCGTCCGGCAGGACATCATCGGGCTAGGCGCAGCTGCGGCAGAAACCATGATTGCTTTGTTGCAGTCGCGAACTCCTGAAATCGAAGTTTTATCCACAGAAATTATGATTCGAGAAACTGCTTAAAAAATTTGCAACAAAAGTAAAACGAGTGTGTGCGCACTCCATGAAGTTCAATGATGAAACCTGAGAGGTAACTAAATGCGCACCTATTCACGAGTCGCAGCCGTCGTGGCTGCGGTCGCTCTGTTCACATACCTTGGCCCGGTGAGCGCATCTAACGCCTCGGGTTTCGTTCCGACTTTGAGCTGGGCAAACCTGCACGTCAAGAAGCAAACCGGCGTGTTTGAACGCTATACCCGAGAGTTCGATGCCAAGGAGCAACTAATTGCTGACTCCGAGACTCAGCACAACACCGCCTGGGTTCGCACCGATCAGAAGAGCGTGACTGTCCAGTATGTGGGGACTCCTGCAAACGCAGGCCAGCAGGTCAAGTTTGTTGTCGATAGTGATGTGAAATACACCGACAACATCGCCGGTGACGAAAACCTTGCCACTGTTGACTCGAACGGAATTGCCGAATTGGTAATTACCCCCGCCGTCGCGGCGCAGGCGGACGACTCTATCCGTGTCGACTTGAACAACGGTGCAACCACGGTTGGCACCATGCTCATTTTGTTCAAGAACGCCGGCTTCGCGCCGATCGTGAAGTTGGTTGGAACCGCAACAGGCCCAGAGGCTGTTTGCGACTACAAGTTTGACTGTCAGGGAAGCGACCTGTGGGAGGCTACTTATGAATGGAGTGTTTTCAAGCGCGGTTGGTTGCCAGAGTATGCGCAGGTTTACGCAAAGTCATACCTGTTCGGTTCGACCGTTGGTTTGAAATATCGAGTTTTCGACATTTGGGGAACTCCTCAGGCAAAGAAGTCGGTATCGCTAGTCGTCGACCACGGTTGCAGCGTTTGCAAGTGGGATAAGTATGTTGGCAAGAAGTCCACAGACTCGAACGGCTATGTACTGTTCTCCGTGAAGAACCTCAACACTAAGGCTCAAGTTCTCAAATACAGCTCGGTAAACCAAGACACTAAGGAAACCGGAACCGGATTCTTACCGTTCAGCATCAACCCGACCACAAACGACCTGGATGAGTCGGTTGACTACATCTGGCCACAGATTGTCCCAGACCTAACCATTCGCCCAACCGCAGTGACTCTCACCGTTAACAGCCGAGGCGATGTCGCGGCAGACCTGAATGGCAACGTGCTCGGAGATTCAGGTTCAAACCCGGCGTTGCCGATCGATGCTGCAGGTGTTGCTCGAACTGACCAGGTCTTGGTCACTTTGGCAGTTAGTTACTTGCGCAATGCTGAAGCGAATGCGCTTTACTCGCCGGATGTTCAAGTGACCGCTACAAACGGCGGAATGGCGACGCTGATTACCCCAACAAACAAGGCTGACACCATGACTGCTGTCGGTAACGGCAAAAATTCGCTGGTGTTTGGATACAACAGCAGCAATAAGAAAAAGGACGTTCAAATCATGTTGACCGGCACAAAAGCCGGGTCTACAACTTGGACATTCACCATTGGTGGAGTCAAGAAGACTGTCACCCAGGTTTTCAAAAAATAAATAAGACCTGAAAACGGTTTCACTAAGCAGTTCAGAATAGTAAAAATGATAATGTCACATTTTTATAAATGTTTAGTGAAATCGGTTTCAGGGGTTTCAAAGTGCCGATAGATTCGAAGTATCCGCAGGCTTCGGCCGAACATATCCGGTGAATCGATCTTATGAACGAGTGTGCGTGACTTCTTCAGACGATCACCTTTCAGCAACAGCTTGAAAGGATCAAAATAACCATGAATTTAAGTTTCAGAAAAATCGTCTCGCTGGCTACGGCAACGTTGCTCACAGCCGCGGCGTTCACTGGTCTGGCGGCATCGCCGGCCATGGCAACGGCAGCTCCGGCGCCGGCCACACTTTTTAACTATGAATCAAACACGGTTGGTTCAAACGGCTGGGCGAACATGCTCGGTTACACCAGTGCAAATGACAACTCTGCGTGGGGTAACTACGTTGATGGCACTACCGGGCTTCCAGCCGGTGGATCAGCATCTGGCTCAATCGGAGTCAAGGCGCAAAAGGGAAATCTAATCTCGAATTCGGCCATTGGTTCAATAGCGAATGGTTCGAGCTTGATTTCGTCAACTACACGCACAGTCACCATGAATTTCTATGCCCCACAGGCTGGCAAGAATGTGGCACTTAACTTGACACTAGACGACTATTCGGGCGGCATCTCCGCTGACGCCTCGGCGCTCACAACCGTGGGCTGGCAGGTGCTTAGCTTCACTTTCCCTAGCTCGGTCGACTTCAACCAGTCATACAACCGCGCGAATGTGTCGTATGACACGGCTTCTGCCGTGGGCGGTAGCACAAGTGCTAACTACGTCTACTACTACGACGACGTGTCATTTAACGGCGCATCAGCCGCGCCAATTGCACCGGCAACACTCTTCAACTACGAGTCAAATACTGTAGGAGCAAGCGGCTGGGCAAACCTCCTCGGCTATACCAGTGCAAATGACAACTCTGCCTGGGGAAACTACGTCGACAGCAACGCCGGGTTGCCAGCCGGCGGATCGGCAACTGGCTCGATTGCGGTAAAGGCCCAGAAGGGTAACGGCACCTCAAACACTGCTATTGGTTCGATCCCAGCAAACGCAAGTTTGCTTTCGGCTTCACGCCACGTTGTGACTATGAATTTCTATGCCCCACAGGCGGGAAAGATTGTCGCCCTAAACGTCACTCACGATGATTACCAAGGTGCGGTTTCTGCAAACGCCTCGGCTACAACAACCGTGGGCTGGCAGGTTTTGACCTTTACCTTCTCTAACTCAATCGACTACTCACAGACCTTCAACCGTGCGAATGTGTCTTATGACACCGCATCAAGCGTTGGCGGAAACTCAAGTGCTAACTACGTCTACTACTACGACGACGTGGCCTTCAATGGTGCAACCGGTGCAAGCCTTGCTAGCCAGAACCAAACTGTGAACTACGACGTCCGACTACAGTCGAGCCTCAAGAACACTGCTACCGATGCAGCGGAATGGACAGACTGCGGCGGCAACTCCTGGTGTGCCAACAACAACTACTACATGAAGATGATTGCGGCTGGAGCCAGCACCACCTTGTCTTACGTAGTGACCGTTCACGGCACCTCTACACCAGTTGCTTCGGCAAGTGTCAGCCTTCGAATGAACACTGCATACAGTGGCACTAACGCAACCTGGTCAAGCGGCGGAACCAGCTATGGCGCCGTGTCATCGAGCAACGGTAACGACGCTGGCGTAATCACCGGAACCACAAACAGTTCGGGCGTGGTTTCATTCACGTTCGCAAACACCAACACCACCGGTGAGGCAACTCGCACGTTGAACAACGCAAACCCTTACCCTGCTGGATGTAACTCACCTGCAGGCCAGACCAAGGGTGCGCTTCAGCCGACTGTCACCGCCGTAAGTGGCGCGACTATTGGAACTCAGTATGTGGATGTCCTTTGGCCACACATCTCCTCATCGACTATCGAGTCATCGATCGCCGCTGGTTCAGATGGAAGCAACTGTGTCGTCTCGAGCGACTCTTCAAACCCAGGTTCGACGCTAACTATCGACCCAGACAACAAGGGTAACTACGCACACATCCGCCTGGAGAAGTCGTTCATGGACACCAAGTTCGACGCTTCTTGGTGGGATGGAGTTTGGCAGTACCGCGATGCAGACTCAAAGGCCTATCTGAAGTACATTCCAGTCGGAAGCACATTCAAGTTGACCTATCTCGTTACCGGACCGTCAGGGTTGCCTTTGGCGGACGCTAAGGTCAGCCTGATTGTGAACGCAAACTACTCGTGCTCGAAGACATTCTTTGCCTACGAAGGTTCGCTAATTGGTCCTGACGACTGTGCAGGAGGTGGCCAGACCGAGCTACCGGCGAAGTCAACCGACTCAACCGGCCGCGTCAGCTTCGTGCTAACCAACACGAACCAGACCGGTGAGGCTATGCCAACCGACCTAAATGGTTTGCCAAATGGCAAGGAGCTTGGAACCAACATCAAGCCAAACCTTGTTGGAGCAAAGCAGCAGGGTATCGACATGTTGTTCGCTCACTTTGTTCAGTCGTCAGACAGCTCAAAGGTCACCGCAGCGGGCAGCACAACCGCCTCGAACGGCAGCGCTCACGTCGCAACCTTCACCTTCTTGGGTGACGACGGCAAGCCTCTCACCAATACCGACGTGAAGTACTTCATCAACGGTTTTGACTCGAAGTCTGGTTTCGCATCGACCGATGCAAACGGTCAGGTGAAAATCACTTCAATGAACTCAACTTCCGATGAGGGTCTACAGACCGTTGGCGTGAGCCTCAGCCGAACTGGAAAGCTACCGCTAACAGCGACTGCTTCAATCACCTGGTCGGCTCCGGTCATGACTGTGTCAACCAGTGGCGCCAAGGGCGCTGTGGTCGTCAAGGTTGCCGGTGCAGCTGGCAAGAACGTGGTCATCACGGTCGGCGGCAAGTCATACTCTCGCACTGCCAAAACCGCTAACGACGTGTTCTCATTTGCCACCAGCGCAGGTAAGAAGTCGGTAAAGGTCTCGGTTGCGGGCAAGGTATCAACGAAGACGGTCACTGTCACAAAGTAGTTTCCGACTTCATGCAATCTAACTAAGTGAAGAAAGAGCCCGAGAGTAGAAATACTTTCGGGCTCTTTCGTATTTAACTTGGAAACTTCGGCAGTTTTATCGGTAGATTGCATTAAGCCAGACTCAAAGGGGAATCACATGAAAAGCGTTATTAAATTCATCGCCGGCCGACGCGGAGCCTGGGTCACACTGCTGCTTAGCTTGATGTTCGCTGGTTTAGCCTTCGGCCCACTCGCCGGCGCGAAGACGGATGCCGCCCCCGGGGTGGGCTTGCCGTCAAACAATGAAACCGTGCTAGTCAACGAAGCGCTGAAGACCTTGCCGGGCGCCGACTCGACAGCTGCGATCGTCGTTTATCACTCAGATGCCACCTTCACGGATGCCCAGAAGGCATGGTTGCAGGGCTCATTTGACCCTAAGTCAAAGCAGTTGACCGGCGGTGCAAATGACAAATTCTTGAAGTTTACGAACCTAAAGGTGATGGGCAACGCCTTTGTCCCTCCAGCAACAATTTCGAAGGCTGGCTCAACGGCCATCATCACGGTGCCCCTCGATAAATCCGACCAAGTCGCTGTCGTTGGCGATCGAGTGAAAGAGATGCGTTCAATTGCCAAGGATGGAATGCCTGCGGGCCTTACCGCCTATGTGACCGGCCCTGAAGGCTTCCAAGCTGACTTGGCAAACGTTTTCGCTGGCGCCGACTTTAAGTTGTTGGCTACAACCGCCATGGTCGTCATTGTTTTGCTTTTGGTCACCTATCGCAGCCCAACACTCTGGCTGATTCCTCTTCTAGTAGTCGGCACCGTGGATGGAATGTCTGGCGGCGTCGTACGTAGCCTGGCTAGTTGGCTCGGTATCGGCTTGGATGGTTCGATCACGGGCATTCTTTCGGTTTTGGTGTTTGGTGCCGGAACCGACTACGCGCTGTTGCTCATCTCTCGCTATCGTGAGGAGCTGCTTCAGTCTAAGAACAAGAACGAGGCCATGGCTCGTGCCCTGCGAGAGGCCGCACCTGCCATCTTGGCTTCCGGAACCACAGTAATTCTCGCGCTGCTAACCCTTAACTTTGCTGAGCTCGAAGGAACTCGGGCACTCGGAATTGCCTGTGCCACGGGCGTTTTCTTGGCCATGATTGCGGCCCTAACCGTGTTGCCCGCGGCACTTGTTGTCTTCGGCCGCTGGATATTCTGGCCGCTCACTCCAAAGTTTGGCGGAATCAACAAGTCTGATAATGGCCTTTGGGCAAAGCTTGGTCGCGGGGTTAGGCGCAGGCCGGTCATCGTCGCCATCGTCGGTTTCATCCTGCTTGGAGCAATGGCTTCCGGCGCAACCGGTTTAAAGATTGGTTTGGCAACAACAGACAGCTTCCTAGCGAAGCCTGAATCTGTCGCTGGCCAGGTTATTTTGGCGAAGGAATTTGCAGCCGGCAGCTCGACTCCCACCACAATCATTGCAAACAATGATCAGGTTGACGCCGTAGTCAAGAGCTCACAATCCGTTGCCGGGGTTGACTCCGTTACCGCCGGTGCTAAGAATGACAAAATCACCAAGATAGACGTTGTTCTGAGCGATGCCAGCGGATCTGAAGGTGCATACAAGACCATCACAAACTTGAGAACAGCTGTTCACGGCATTGCCGGTGCTGATGCAAAGGTCGGTGGCTTGGATGCGCAGAGCCTAGATCAGAAGAATGCATATTCACATGACCAAGCCATAGTGATCCCGCTCATCCTGGCTCTCGTTTTTGTGGTGCTGTTGCTATTGCTTCGTTCGCTCGTCGCGCCGGTTTTGTTGCTGGTGACTGTGGTCGCATCATTCTTCGCCAGCCTTGGTGCTGCCTGGTTGGTTTTCGTCAACATCTTGGGCTTCCCTGCGCTGGACCTGAGCGTGTTCCTTTATAGCTTCCTATTCCTGGTGGCACTTGGTGTCGACTACAACATCTTCTTGGTCACTCGTGCCAAGGAGGAGGCAGCCAAGCTCGGCACTCGACTTGGAATGGTGAAGGCACTGAGCTCTACCGGTGGAGTAATCACAAGTGCTGGTGTTTTGCTCGCTGCCGTATTCGCAGTTCTGGGTGTGCTGCCATTGGTTGCTCTGGCACAGATCGGTGTGATTGTTTGCATCGGTGTGCTGCTTGACACGCTATTGGTTCGAACCGTTATCGTGCCGGCGCTCGCGTTTATCGCGGGTAAGCGCTTCTGGGCAGGTTTCGGCAAAAGCCGGTTTGAAAACTAGAGATTGAAATGAATGAACCCGCCGGTATGGATCGGCGGGTTCATTCATTTAAACGAAACTATTTACCTGCGGTGAGGAGTGGGACGATCGCTCCTGAAAACACCTGCCAAGCTAGAATGGATTTGGCGACGAGACTCAGGGTTATGTAACTGCGCTCACCCTGAAGATAGCTGGCCCATTTGCCGATCTGGCGATATTGAAGCACCTGATTTATGGCAAAGGTGTTGAAGAAGATAAACAACGAAACGATGATGCCAATTACGAATCCAGGCACTGCTGCCTTGTGACTTCCGCCAGGCTGGAATGTGTAGATGAAAATTAGGATCCATGGCACCGAGCCTGTCATCGAGCCAAAAATGAAAGGCAGGAATTTCTTGTTGCCTGGTTTTTCATACTTCTCTTGAAGTGCGCCAAAAAGAATCATGGATGCGTTCACGCCAAAAATTGCGAAAAGTGCTCCGATGTCACTGAGCCCACAAAGTTGAGCGATGAGCCAAATCATGACAGAAGAACTTAGGGAATATTCGAACCACCGGAAGTAGTTGTGGTTCAGTTTCAAACCTGCAGCGTAACGGCTGAAAAACCACGGCGATGAGATTAGAAAATGGAAGAAGGCAGACAACGCCAAGAATGCGACGACGCCGAAGCCCAAATTGATCTGGAACACCTGTACGTGTTCGGTCAGGCCAGAACCCGGAGGACCTGCCATGTAGTCGGCTGTTACCGGAAACAAGACCTGATTTTTAAGGCTTGCCAGAAAGGAGCCAAAGGCTAGAGCTTGAAGAAGGTGAAGAAAACCGGCTGTGATGTTGTAGCTGCGGAGTCTCTTTATTTGCTGATCGATATCGTAGGTCTTGCGGGCCACTGTGAAGCCTTCCGTATTGGGAGGCATCCTTGCCCCCGCTATCGTCAGGTTAGCTCAGTTTCAGCCAAACGGTTTGATCGGCAGCAAGTTTGTGACCAGCTAGCTTTCCCTCGAGACTCGATGCAATAAGTTCGCCGGTTGGTAAATCGATAGGCGTGTGGCCGAAATTGTGAACGACAAGAACGTCGCCATTTCGGAAGCCAAGCGAGTTCTCTCCGATGAAATCACTGGCCCATTCAAAGGACCCCTCACCCAGTTTGAGGTCGCGGCGCAGCTTGAGTGCGTGTTTATAAAGCTCGAGAGTTGAACCGGCTACACCGTCTTGCTGGTCGCGCGAGTAAGACGCGTAGATCTCTGGCTGAGGCAGCCAAGCTTTGCCTGTCGAGTTGAAACCGTTGGCTGCGCCTTGGCCGGCCTCCCACGGCAATGGAACGCGGCAGCCGTCGCGGCCCACACGCTGGCCGTGGGTGCGGAAGAAGGTCGGGTCCTGCCGGAACTCTGGGGGCAGAGTGGTGTGCTCAGGGAGACCGAGTTCTTCTCCTTGGTAGAGATAAGAGGAACCGGGGAGCGCAAGCATCAACAGGGTGGCACCGCGGGCGCGCCGAAGTCCGAGTTCTCGATCGGGCTGAGGGTCGCCCGGCCCCACGCCATCGCTGTCCGTCGGCTTTATTCGCAGTCCTCCGAATCGGCTGGCGTGACGGATCACATCGTGGTTGCTTAGAACCCAGGTGCTCGGTGCACCGACTCCATCGAATGCTTCGTAGCTCTCATTGATATTGGTGAAGAGGGTTTTTGCATCCCAGTTGCTATTCAAGAATCTGAAGTTGAAAGTCTGATTGAACTCGTCATGGCGAACCCACTTGGCCATGAATGACAATGGGAGCACGTATGCCTCGCCGCACATCGCGCGGTCACCTGGATAACTGTCAAGGATTTGGCGCCACTTGCGGAAAATTGGGTGCACTTCTTCTTGGAACCACATTGGTGGCGAGTCCTCACCCTCGATGAAGCCGGCACCGGCTCGCTCGATATCAGGGTGGTCGGGGAGGCCGGCGGCCTTAGCCATGGCGTGTGGTTGGTCAACTCGAAAGCCATCGACACCACGATCGAGCCAGAATCGAAGGATGTCTTCAAATTCCGTTTGAACCTTTGGGTTGGCCCAGTTCAGATCTGGTTGGCTACTGTCGAAAAGGTGCAGATACCACTGGCCGGGGGTGCCATCCGGGTTGGTAAGCCTCGTCCAGGCCGGTCCGCCGAACAGGCTGAGCCAGTTATTTGGCGGAAGTTCGCCGTTCTCACCCCGGCCATCCTTGAAGTGATAAAAGTCGCGCTCGGCACTGCCTTCGACCTCGTTCAGAGCATCCTGGAACCACCTGTGTTGGTCGCTTGTGTGGTTCGGCACTAAGTCGATCAAAACGCGAAGACGAAGTTCGTGGGCACGGGAAACCATGTGGTCGAAATCCTCTAGAGTGCCGAAGATTGGGTCAACGTCTGTGTAATCAGAGACATCGTAGCCCGCATCCTTTTGCGGCGACCGCATAAAGGGCGACAGCCAAACGGCATCGATGCCTAGGCTCGCAAGGGCATCCAGACGCGAGGTGATTCCCGGCAGGTCTCCGATGCCGTCTTCATTTGAGTCGGCGAACGAGCGAGGGTAAACCTGATAAATCACAGCTGAACGCCACCACTCCCCGTTGTGGTGAGCTGAGTGGTGCGGCGCTCGAGTTAGGTCAAACTCCATGGTTTAGAGCTTGATCCAAACGACTTGATCGCGCTCTAGCTCTCGCTCTGCTGTGAGGTCATGCTGGGTGGTGACTAGAACTTCACCGGCAGGAAGAACGACTGCTTCTGGCCCAAAGTTGAACAACACCAGAACACCGTTGTTAATGAAGGCGAGGGTGTTCTTGTCTTGGAATTCTTCGGCCCAGCGGAATTCGCCAGCTCCCATTCCAGAAGCCTTACGCTCCTTCAGAAGGCGCTTATAGAGCTCAAGGGTTGAGCCGGCGACACCTTCCTGGAGGTTGCGTGCAAAGGCGCGGTAGTTCGCTGGCTGAGGCAGCCATGACTCACCGGTGGTGTTGAAGCCGTTCGAAGCAGTTGAATCGGCTTCCCAAGGCAATGGAACACGGCAGCCGTCGCGACCGATGCGTTTGCCGTTGGTGCGCGCATACGTAGGGTCTTGGCGATACTTACCTTCGAGCTGCCAAGCCTCAGGCAAACCGAGTTCCTCACCCTGGAACAAGTATGAAGAACCCGGCAAACCGAGCATGAATGCGGTGGCTGCGCGAGCACGACGAAGCCCGAGAGCCTCGTCGGGTGCAGGGTCGGTCGGATGGATGCCGTCGCCAGGGCGAGGGGTGTGCTCCGGTGCGATGCCCAGACGAGTTGCGTGACGAATGCCGTCGTGGTTTGACATCACCCAAGTGCTAGAGGCTCCGACCTTTGCGTATTCAACGATCGAGTCGGTGATGATCTTCTTCAACGCGGCTGGTTCATAAGCGGTGGTCATGTAGTCGAAATTGAACGCCTGGTGATATTCATCTGGGCGCACCCACATGGCCAACCGAGGGAGCGGGCTCATCGACGCCTCGGCACAGAACGCCCGGTCTTCGAACTCATCGAGCACGCGGCGGAATCGGCGGATGGCGTCATGCACGCCAGGCTGACCCCAGTAAGGAACAGCCGCCTCTGCCTCTGCCATTGTCAGGTTTGATATTGGGCGCTCGCGCAAGTTTTCGTCATAAATGGTCGCGTCAGGCAAGCCGGCACGCTTAATCATGCCGTGAGCCACGTCTACGCGGAAGCCGTCAACGCCCTTCTTTAACCAGAAACGCAGGATGTCGTCGAACTCCTCGGCGACACGTGGGTTATCCCAGTTG
This sequence comes from Microbacteriaceae bacterium, assembly GCA_947452675.1. GTDB lineage: Bacteria > Actinomycetota > Actinomycetes > Actinomycetales > Microbacteriaceae > Rhodoluna. The sequence continues at coordinate 50,780 of CANGDL010000010.1, forward strand.
AGGTCAGGTTGGGACGAGTCAAACATGTGCAGGTACCACTGGCCGGCAGAGCCCTGTGAGTTGCTAACGCGGGTCCAGGCTGGACCACCAAAGATTGACTGCCAGTTGTTTGGAGGGAGTTCGCCATTTGCGCCCAGACCATCACGGAATATGTACATCTCCCGCGCGGCAGCGCCCTCCGGTGCGGCGAGTGCTTCTTGGAACCAAACGTGCTGGTCGCTGGTGTGGTTTGGCACGATGTCAACGATGATGCGAATGCCTAGGCTCTTCGACTTGGCCAACAAAACCTCGAGGTCTTCGTTTGTACCAAAAAGTGGGTCAATTTGCTTGTAGTCGCTGATGTCATAGCCGGCATCTTTTTGCGGGCTTTTGAAGAAAGGGCTGAACCAAATGGCGTCGATACCTAGAGATGCAAGTGACTCCAGTCGAGAGGTTACTCCTGGTAGGTCGCCAATGCCATCGCCATTCGAGTCCGCAAAACTGCGTGGATAAATTTGGTAAATGACGGCGGTTCGCCACCATTCCGCGTTTGGACGGGCAGCTGCAATGATTTGCGAGTTAGACATACTTCCAAACTTAAGACAATTTGGTTTTGGTTTGCGACGAAACCCTAAAAAGTGCTAAAGTCTTTTGGTGCCTGGCGCTTGTCGCTTACGCATGACGCCCCGATAGCTCAGTGGTAGAGCACTTCCATGGTAAGGAAGGGGTCGCCAGTTCAATCCTGGCTCGGGGCTCCATTTATTGCCAATCACAAAAATCAGTTTCACGCCCGGCGGGGTAGCTCAGGTGGTTAGAGCACACGACTCATAATCGTGGGGTCGCGGGTTCGAGTCCCGCCCTCGCTACCAAGCAATCTAAGAGGCCTACGGGCCTCTTTTTTGTTTAACTCGCGGAAGTGCCAAATCCCGAGTGATCGCTCAAAAGGCATCGGAACCATTCGGACTGCCCATGCCGGTAGGTCCATCCCATCCCTCGCGAGCAGTGCACCAATATTTGACGTCGCAACGTCCATTTGAACCATCGACGACGTCGTGTAATTTATCTGCGTTCGCGAAGGTGAACTCACCGGCTGAATCACCGACCTCAGGTCCAACCGCATACATGCCAGCGATAATCGGTGCGGCAACGCTTGTTCCGCCGAAGGTATACCAGCCTCCTTCGAAAGCCACAGCTACGCCGGTAGCTGGGTCAGCCACAGCAGAGACATCAGCGGTCAATTTTCCGGCGCATCCCGTTTGTGAAATGGGTTGCCAGGTCGCCGCCCGGTTGTAAAGCGAACAGCCGCTACCAGATTTGAACCATGCGGTCTCGCTCTGCCATTTGCCTCGCCCATCGACATGCAAACTTGTTCCACCAACTGCGATGACGCTCGCGAAGCTGGCTGGAGCGGAGACCCCAAAACCACTATCTCCCGTCGAGGCAACGACGGCTATTCCCTTGGCAGCTGCACTCGCATAGGACAGGTATTTTGTCTCTGCTGTGTCGAAACCTCCATAGCTATTGGAAATCGAGCGAACTCCTTTGAACGAACCAGCCACGGAAACCGCTCGATCGAAATTGGCCAGGGACGAAGTCTTAGCTTCTGCGAGAAGAATGCTGCAGTGAGGGCAGATGGCGGATGCCATTTCTATGTCCAGAGCAGTTTCCTGAGCCCATCCCTCATCCTCGGTGGCATGGTCGCCAGCTGGAACCGAGTTCTGATCCAGCTGAATGAAGCAGGGGTTTTTCCCGACTGGAATGGCGGCTACGCGCAAACCATTACCGGTGGTTTGGTCGCTGCAATCGTCCATAGAACCCAGGTTGTACATCGCCCGATAGTCGCTCAGGTCTTGAAAGGCGCTCGCCGAGTGATAGGCATCGACAACGGCAATTACCTTGTATCTCGAGCCGAGCTCGGTGACGCCATAGGCTTTGCGAATTTGATTGGCACCATAAGCGATGCCGCCCAGCGGCTGAATGGATGCTAGCGGGTGAATCTTTCCCCTAACTCCGTTGACCGAAAGCGTACGTCGTATTGCCAGACAAGCCGCGAACCCCTTGGCTGGCTTTGAACAACTGAGTTGATCTTTCACCGTGACTTTTGGCGGCGACGCCAAGGCGCTTAGCGTCGGGCCGGTTGCCGCTAGCCCGATTAGGGAAAGGAGAATTGCCGACGTGGCTGTGATGAGGCTGGATTTTTTATTCATGGCGGCAAAAGTAGTTGCTGGCCGAAGTGGGTTTGAGGACTCCAATTACATCGGTGGAAAAACTCGGAATGACAGCAAGTTGTTGAAAACTTAGGCAGACTAGAGGGGTGGTAAATCCAAACGTTCAGGGCAAGAAGTATCCGGCCACCAACCCATACCTGGTTGGCCGCGAGAAGATTCGCGAGTTCGCCCACGCGGTCAAGTCAACTAACCCAATAAACCTCGATGTTTTCGCTGCTCAGGCCGCCGGATACACCGACGTTGTTGCCCCACCAACTTTCGCGGTGGTCGTTCAGGAGCGCAGCCTCGCAACCGTTCTTGGCGACCCTGAAGCCGACATCGATTTCAGTCGCGTGGTTCACGGTGACCAGCGTTTCATTCATGCCCGCCCGATTGTGGCCGGCGATGAATTGGTTAGCGTTCTCGAGGTTGCTAGCGTAAAGACTCTCGGCGCGCACTCGATGGTGACTTTCGAAACCAAAATCTTTGCGGAGGGCGATGAACTCGTCTGCACCGCTATTTCAACTCTCGTGGTTCGAGGTGCCGAATAATGACTCACATCAACATTGCTTCTCTTGAGGTTGGCCAGATCATCGGCACCGAAGAGTTCCACCTGACTCGTGACTCGCTCGTTCGCTATGCTGGCGCCTCTGGCGACTTCAACCCGATTCACTACCGCGACGACTTCGCTCAGTCGGTCGGCTTGGATGGCGTTCTCGCCCACGGCATGTTGACCATGGGCGTTGCCGTTCAGGTTGCCGTCAACTGGGTCGGCGATGCCGGCAAGGTAATCGACTATGGAGTGCGTTTCACCAAGCCGGTTTTCGTTGATGCCCAGGATGGCGCTGTTCTCGTGGTGACCGGAAAGATCGGCGAAATCGACGCCGAAAACGGCGAAGTTCGCATTGACCTAACCGCTGCTTTCAATGACACCGTCGTGCTTGGCAAGGCCCAAGCGCGCGTTCGCCTGTAAGGAATCCGGTTTCAACTCGAATGCAAAACCTTAGCGAACTGACCACGATGCGTGTGGGTGGCAAGCCTGCCGAAATCATCGTGGCAAAGACTCGCGACGACCTGATCGAAGCAACCCTCGAGGTTTGGCGTTCGGGTGATGACTGGTTGATTCTTGGCGGCGGTTCGAACCTTGTGGTTGCCGACGAAGTCGATGATCTCCAAGTAATCAAGGTCGAGACCAAAGGCATCCAACGATTTAATGGGTCGGCCGAAAACAAAACCGTTCTTCGCATCCAAGCCGGTGAAAACTGGGATGACTTCGTCGAACAGGCGCTCGAACTCGGTCTCGCTGGCGTTGAGGGAATGGCCGGGATTCCGGGAACGGTTGGTGCCGGGCCAGTTCAAAACATTGGTGCCTATGGGCAAGAACTGAGCGACACATTTGTGCGACTTGAGTTTGTTGATTACGAGACGCACGAGATCGTCATCCTGGATAAAGCCGACCTCGCTTTTGGTTATCGCGACAGCGTGATCAAGCGCGGCCGCACCGGGCTAATCACCTGGGTGGAGCTCGAGCTCGAGCACTTCGGCGGGCTATCGGCACCGATCAGCTCGGGACAAATTGCCGGAGCCTTTGGCGCTCAAATGGGTGACCAGTTGCCGCTTCGTGAAGTGGCCGACAGCGTCAAGAAAATGCGCGCGACGAAGGGCATGTTGCTCAACGAAAGCGACCCAGATTCGGTCAGCTGCGGTTCGTTCTTCACGAACCCAGTGGTTAGTCACACATTCGCTCGCACTCTGCCCGAGGTTTCACCTCGCTGGGAAACCCTCGAGGATGACGGACTCACCGTCAAGCTTTCTGCGGCTTGGCTGATTGAGAACTCGGGAATCAACAAAGGATTTTCGCTGCCAGGATCAAAGGCTGCGATTTCATCGAAGCATTGCCTAGCAATCACCAACCGGGGCGGTGCAACCGCCGCCGAAATCGTTCAGCTCGCCAACTATGTGCAGCTGCAGGTTTCAAATCGGTTCGGAATCACCTTGGTTCCGGAACCAAACCTGATTAGTTTCTAGCCAAACAACTTCTGCAAGCGCTGAATACCCTCGAGCAGCGGGCCATCGCCGAGCGCGTAAGACAAGCGAACATAGCCCGACGGGCCGAATGCCTCACCCGGAACCAAGGCAACCTCTGCTGCATCCAGGATGTAGTCGCAAAGCTCAAGCGAGGTGTTGATCTGCTTGCCGCTCCACTCGCGACCGAGCAAGCCGGTCACGTCTGAGTAGACATAGAAAGCACCCTCAGGCATTGGCGCGTGCCAACCCGAAATCTTGTTCAGTTCGGCAACGGCCAACTTGCGACGACGGTCGAAGGCGTCCCGCATCGCGAGCACTTCATCCTGGGGTCCAGTCAGCGCGGCAAGTGCTGCCTTCTGCGAGATGTTCGAAACGTTCGATGACAGGTGTGACTGCAGGTTTCCTGCGGCCTTCATCGCGTCAAGCGGGCCGGCCATCCAGCCCAGACGCCAACCGGTCATGGCATAGGTCTTCGCGACACCATTGACCAGGATGGTTCGGTCAATCAGCTCTGGCACTGCCTCGGTGATCGAAACAGCCTTGATTCCGTCGTAGGTCAGGTTCTGGTAGATCTCATCCGTGATGACCCACATGCCGTTTTCGTATGCCCAGCGACCGATTGCCTCGGTTTCTTCGCGGGTGTATACCGAACCGGTTGGGTTCGAAGGTGAAACGAAAAGCAAAACCTTTGAGCGCGGGGTGCGGGCAGCTTCTAGCTGCGCGACGGTTACCTTGTAGTTCTGGTCAGCGCCAGCGAAGACCTCAACCGGAACACCGCCGGCCAGGCGGATAGCTTCTGGGTAGGTTGTCCAGAACGGGGTAGGCATTAGAACCTCGTCACCCGGGTCAACCAAGGTTGCGAAAGCCTGATAAACCGCTTGTTTGCCACCATTGGTAACAACGACCTGGGCTGCTGAAATCTCGGTGCCCGAGTCAATGCGGGTCTTGTGAGCGATTGCCTCGCGAAGATCAGGCAGGCCGATTGCCGGCGTATAGCGGTGATTCTTCGGGTCGCGAACGGCGATTGCTGCCGCTTCAACGATGTGGGCAGGCGTTGCGAAGTCTGGCTCGCCGGCTGCATAGGAAATAACTGGACGACCCGCGGCCTGCAGTGATTTCGCCTTTGCATCGACCTTCAGGGTCGCAGATTCTGCGATTGAGCCAATACGCTTTGAGATTCTTGGAAAGTCAGTCACCAGATAAGTCTACCGAACGGGCATTTGGGCTTTGCATTATCTGGCGCCAAGGTTTACACTCTTTAGAGGTAGTTTGACAACTTCTGAAGCCTAATCTGGCACAAATTCACTTTTAGATTTCAATCTAGAAGTCTGTCTTCCGTCAGATGGTTTTGAGAGTTGGCAACCTAGCCCTGTTAAGGGTGGTGGCTCAATTGGTAGAGCATCGGTCTCCAAAACCGAGGGTTGCAGGTTCGAGTCCTGTCCGCCCTGCAAGTAGTTATTAGTTAGAAGAAGGAATGTCTCATGGCAGATGAGCTAGAGCAGGAAGACGTAGTCGAGCGCGCTAAGGCCGACCAGGTCGCCAAGCGCAACGTCGTCGGCCGCGTCGTTCTATTTTTCAAGCAGGTTGTTGGCGAACTAAACAAAGTCACCAAGCCAACCTGGGCTGAGCTTCGCAACTACACCGGCGTAGTGCTGGCATTCGTTGCAGTGGTTATGGCGATCATTTCTTTCCTTGACTGGTTGTTCTACCAGGGTGTTGTTTTCGTCTTCACCCCAACCGCGTAACCAACCACCAAGACGAATAAAAGTTTTCAAAACGATAGGACACATCAAGTGAGTGATTCAGAACGCAACGAACTAGAGGCGCTAGCCGAGGTTGCTGTTGACGTAGCTGCTGACGCGGTTATCGCCGAAGCCGACGCTGACTTTGCTGACCTTGCCGTTGACGCAGCCGCAGAGCTCGAGCAGGACCTAGAACTTGAAGAGGCAATCGTTGAGGCTGCAGAAGCTTCGGCATCGGTCGCTGATGAGGTTGAAGAGGGTGCTCCTCTAGAAGAAGACCCTTACCGCGAGTTCCGCAACGAACTTCGTCGCCAGCCTGGCAAGTGGTACGTAATCCACAGCTACGCAGGCTACGAGAAGCGCGTCAAGCAGAACATCGAGAACCGAAAGCTTGCTCTTGAGGGTGGCGACGACATCTTCCAAATTGAAGTTCCTATGGAAGACACCATCGAGATTAAGAACGGTCAGCGCAAGTTGGTCACCAAGGTTCGCATCCCTGGATATGTTCTTATTCGTATGGAAATGAACGAAGAATCTTGGTCGCTTGTTCGCCACACCCCAGCCGTAACCGGCTTCGTTGGCAACTCGCAGAACCCAACCCCACTTCGCCCAGATGAGGCCTTCAACATGTTGAAGACTCTTTACGTTCTTCCTGAAGAAGCAGAAGCGAAGCTTGCTGCAAAGGGTGGAGTCGCAGTCAAGGGCAAGGCAAAGGCTATTCCAATCAACGTCAACTACAAGCTTGGCGAAAGCATCATGATCAAGGATGGTTCATTCGCAGGCCTTCCTGGAACCATTTCAGAAATCAAGCCAGAAAGCGGCAAGCTCACTGTTCTTGTCTCACTCTTCGAACGTGAGACTCCGGTTGAGCTTGGCTTCGAGCAGGTCGGCCCACTGGCATAAGCCAAATCAAAGATTTTCAAAGAGTTACAAAACCCTAGTAAAGGAATAACAAATGGCACCGAAGAAAAAGATCACCGGCATGATCAAGCTTCAGATCAACGCAGGCGCTGCTAACCCAGCTCCTCCGATTGGTCCAGCACTTGGCCAGCACGGTGTAAA
>CANGDL010000011.1 GCA_947452675.1 Microbacteriaceae bacterium
AAGAACAAGACCGGTTACAAGAAGCGTCAAGGCTTCCGTGCGGACCTAACCCGCGTCCAGGTCACCGAGATCAAGTAAGTAAAGGACTGATCCAAGATGGCATCGAAAAAGGGTGTAAGTTCCACTCGAAATGGTCGCGACTCAAACGCGCAGCGTCTAGGCGTTAAGCGTTATGCAGGTCAGGAAGTAAACGCAGGCGAGATTATCGTCCGTCAGCGTGGTACCCACTTCCACCCGGGCGCAAACACTGGCAAGGGCAAGGATGACACTCTGTTCGCACTTGTTGCTGGCAAGGTAGAGTTCGGCACCAAGGGTGGCCGTCGCGTTGTGAACATCGTAGAGGCTGCGTAAGCGGTTCAAGTTTTTATAGGGAGGCGAGCCTTTTGGCTCGCTTTTCCTGTTTCTAAAGCATTTTTGAAAGGGGCTCACCATGGTTTCATTTGTTGACCAAGTGACGCTTCACCTTCGCGCAGGCGATGGAGGAGACGGCTGTGTCTCTGTTAAGCGAGAGAAGTTCAAGCCTCTTGCAGGTCCAGACGGAGCTGACGGTGGTAAGGGCGGTTCAATCAGCCTTATCTCTGACCCAAACGTGACGACACTTCTCGATTTCCACTTCCACCCACACCGCGCTGGTGGCGATGGTGGGGACGGCGCTGGTGACTTCCGCAATGGAGCTCACGGCGAGAGCCTAATTCTTGCTGTCCCAGTTGGCACCGTAGTCAAGAATGAAAAGGGCGACGTAGTTGCCGACCTTTCAGAGCCAGGCATGGAACTCGTGGTTGCCGAAGGTGGAATTGGTGGTCTTGGAAATGCTGCGCTCTCGAGCTCGAAGCGCAAGGCGCCAGGTTTCGCCCTATTTGGTGTGCCCGGATGGCGTGGCGATGTAATTCTTGAACTCAAGACCGTTGCCGACGTTGCTTTGGTGGGTTACCCGAGCGCCGGAAAATCATCTCTGATCGCAGCATTGAGTGCCGCAAGACCAAAAATTGCAGACTACCCGTTCACTACTCTTCACCCAAATCTTGGTGTTGTGCAGGCCGGACAAACAAGGTTCACAATTGCCGACGTTCCAGGCTTGATTGAAGGTGCCAGCGAGGGCAAGGGCCTTGGGCTTGAATTCCTGCGTCACGTTGAGCGCTGTGCGGCTCTGCTTCACGTAATCGACTGCGCGACTCTTGAACCTAACCGCGACCCAATCACTGATCTAGATAAAATCCTGAAAGAGCTTGACGCTTATGAAGTTCCTGAGGGGCAAATGCCCCTTACCGAGCGTCCTCAACTCATAGCACTAAACAAAGTCGATGTGCCTGATGCACTCGAACTGGCTCAGTTTGTTCGCCCAGATCTCGAAGCACGTGGTTATCGCGTATTCGAAATCTCGGCCGCTAGCCACCAAGGCTTGCGCGAGCTCAACTTTGCACTCGCGCAACTTGTTGAGCAAGCTCGAAAAGACGCAGAAGGAGCCCCGGTTAAGCCACGCGTGCAACTTATGCAGGCGAAGCGCGACGAGAACAAGTTCACCATCACTCGCGAAGAGGTTGGCGGCGAAGAGATCTTCCGCGTGCTTGGGCCTAAGCCTGAGCGTTGGGTTCACCAAACCAACTTTGCCAATGAAGAAGCCATTGGCTATCTTGCCGACCGTCTGGGCAAGATCGGCATGGAGACTGAACTTTTCAAAATCGGCGCATCGGCCGGTTCAACCGTTGTCATCGGTCCGGGTAAGGGCATCATCTTTGACTGGGAGCCAAGCATCGCTTCCGCCGGAGAATTGATTGCCGGGCCTCGAGGCACCGACGCGCGATTCGACATGCGCGAACGACGCACCACCAAGGAACGTCGCGCAACCTATACCGAGCGAATGGACGCTAAAGCAGCCTTGCGTGTTGAAATGAAAAAGGAGGGTGAGGCCGGAATTTGGTCTAACCCTGAGGACTTCGAAAAGGAAGACTAAGTGGGACTTCGAGACAGAAGCGAGTTGTCTAATGCCAAGCGCGTTGTAGTCAAAGTTGGTTCTTCGTCAATTAGTGGCGCCAACGAAGGCAAGATCGAGCACCTGGTTGACGCACTCGCGGCTGCACACGCTCGTGGCGTCGAAGTCATCCTGGTTTCTTCTGGCGCTATCGCCACCGGATTGCCGCTACTCAATCTCACCGAAAAGCCAGACGATCTTGCGACTCAACAGGCGCTTGCCTCGGTCGGTCAAAGCCGCCTAATCTCTCGCTATCAGCACAGCCTCGAGCGCTTCAACATCGTTGCCGGTCAGGTACTTTTGACCTCTGGCGACATGGAAGAAGAAGAGACTCGCCTCAACGCCAAGCGTGCCATGGACAAGCTTGTCTCGCTTCGTGTGCTTCCGATTGTCAATGAAAATGACACCGTAGCTACCGCCGAAATCCGTTTTGGTGACAACGATCGCCTTGCTGCCCTCGTGGCTGTGTTGGTTGAGGCCGACGCACTCGTCTTGCTGAGCGATGTTGACGCCTTGTATGACATGCCACCAACCAAGCCAGGTGCGAAGCGCATCGAACGCGTGGCGTTTGGTGAAGATCTATCTTCGGTTGAGGTCGGCGGCAGCAGCTCGTCAGTTGGCACCGGGGGAGCAGTCACCAAGGTCGGCGCAGCAAAGCTTGCCACCGAGTCTGGTGTGAGTGTTCTACTAACCAGCACCGATAACGTTGCGGCGGCCCTAGAGGGTCAATCCGTTGGCACTTGGTTCGAGTCGGAATAGGCTAAAGACATGGCAACTGCTCTAGACAAAATCACACTCGCGAAGGGTGCCGCCAGCGCGCTGGCCCAGGCTTCGACCGCACAGAAGAACTCGGCGTTGGCCAACATCGCAGAGCTTCTTCCGGCACGCGCAACCGAGATCATCTCAGCCAACCAAATTGACCTAGCAAACGGTGTGGCAAACAACATGACCGAGAGTTTGCAAGACCGCCTGCGTCTTGATGAGGCACGCATCCAAGCAATCGCCGATGCTGCCAAGAAGATAATTGGTCTCGCCGACCCAATCGGCGACGTGGTTCGTGGCATGTCGCTGCCTAACGCCCTGAAACTGACTCAGGTTCGGGTGCCGCTCGGCGTCATCGGTGTTATTTATGAAGCCCGCCCAAACGTAACCATCGACATCGCAGTGCTCGCGATCAAGAGCGGAAATGCCGTTGTGCTTCGCGGCGGTAGCGCGGCCGAGCAGACCAACAAGGTTTTGGTTCAGCTACTCCAGGATGCTTTGGCTTTGGCTGGCATTAACTCGGATGCGGTTCAGACCGTTGACGAATTCGGTCGCGACGGTGGCGTCGAGATGATGCGTGCCGTCGGCCTAATCGACGTCTTGATTCCTCGCGGGGGTGCCGGCCTAATTCAGCAGGTTGTGCAGGAGGCCAAGGTTCCGGTAATCCAGACCGGCGATGGTGTGGTGCACATCTTCATCGACGAGACTGCGCGGCTCGACTGGGCTGTTGAGATTGCCCACAATGCCAAGGTGCAGCGTCCAAGCGTTTGCAATGCCGTTGAGACTCTACTTATTCACGAGAATGCGGTTGAGCGCGTATTGCCAGCGGTTCTCGATCGTTTGGCAGAGTCTGGCGTCACCATCCATGGCGACCAGGCTACACAAGACAACTTCTTTGCAGCGGTTCCTGCCACGGATGAGTCTTGGGCGACCGAGTATCACGATTTAGATATCTCGGTGAAGGTGGTCAAGGACCTCGATGAGGCACTGGCACACATCGCCAAGTATTCGACCAAGCACACCGAATCGATCATTACCGAGAACGTTGAGAACGCCGAGCGTTTCTTGAACGAAGTTGATTCTTCGACCGTGATGGTGAATGCTTCAACGCGCTTTACCGACGGTGGTGAGTTCGGCTTTGGTGCTGAAGTCGGGATCTCAACACAGAAATTGCATGCGCGAGGACCCATGGGGCTCCAAGAGCTAACTAGCACGAAATGGCTAGTTCGTGGCGCCGGGCAGGTTCGCGCCTAACTTCAGGACATTCTGGGTTATTCTTGAGTTAAGTTTTTGAGGAGAAAAAATGATTTCGCACATAGTAACCGCAGCAGAAGAGGCTGGCCTAAAGTTGCCTTTCCCTTCGTTCGTTTTTGGCATCATTGCAATTTCAACCTTTATCCTGCTGGGTCTAATCACTTTCTCTTACCGCGACGTAGCTAACCGCCACGACCACAAGTCAAGCAACAACAGCTCGCACCACTAAGTCACGCTTAGCTTATTCGCATGAGCAGGCGTCGCTTGGGAGTGATGGGTGGCACCTTTGACCCAATACATAATGGCCACCTTGTGGCTGCAAGCGAAGTTGCCGCAGCGCTAAATCTGGATGAAGTGTTGTTCGTCCCGACCGGTCAACCCTGGCAAAAGGATGAAGTCACGGCGACTTCGGATCGCTACCTCATGGCTGAAATTGCCACGGCGGCTAACCCACGTTTCAAAGTCAGCACGATTGATATCGATAGAAGTGGCCCGACCTACACTGTTGATACGTTGCGCGAACTCCGAGAACTTCATCCGGAAGCCGACATATTTTTTATTACCGGCGCCGATGCGGTCTCCTCAATTGCAAGTTGGAAAGATTCCGGAGAACTTTGGGATCTCGCGAAATTTGTTGCCGTCACTCGGCCGGGTCACCTACTTGATCTTCCAGATTCGCCTACCGGGGCAATTGAGTTTCTTGAGATTCCTGCCCTGGCAATTTCTTCGACCGACATTCGACAGCGAGTTGCTGAAGGCAAACCAATTTGGTATCTGGTGCCTGACGGCGTCGTTCAATTCATTGCAAAACACGGTCTTTATGGGGGAGTGCAGTGACGGAGTTTAAAAGTCGTCGCGAATTGCGCGAAGCTGAACGACAAGGCTTAGTGCAAAAGCCGGAGCAAATATTTGACTTACCAACGGGGCAGATTGACCTTCCAGGAAAACCCGAGGCCGTTGCTATCGCATCCCCAGACGTCGCATCTGTAGATGAAATGCTCACCCGCAAGCGCATCCGTGAAATGGAGCGCCAGGGGCTTCTCGACCCGCTAACCGGAACCGTGTTGATTCCGCCAACCTCACCGACTCTTTCGCCTCAAGCGCGCTCTTATGACGAAGTGTTGGCGGAGACCGAGGAGCCGATAACGGCTTCGATAAATGCCGTTTCATTGCAGTCAAATCAAACAAGTACGAATAGCGATGTAAATCCACCAATTCGCAATTCTCAACCAATTCCTGAGACCGATATTTTTCACAGCATGGCTATCGATGTGAAAGCTAGAAAGCCAAGAGTCAGTCTCATCCTGCCTTCGATTCTGGTGGTTTTGGCCGGACTCGGTGCCGCAGCGTATATGCTTGGTATCTTCAAGTAAAAATAAGGATCTCGTGACCGCAACCGCTAAAGCCATCCAGGTAACCAACATCGCAGCCAATGCAGCAGCCGACAAGCTTGCCGAGAATTTGGTAGCACTGGACGTAACCGCCGTGATGCCACTTACCGACGTGTTCCTTTTGGCCTCTGGTCGCACCGAACGTCAGGTGTCAGCGATTGCTGATGGTATCGAAGAGAAAATGCTTGAGAACGGTTTCAAGCTCTTACACCGTGAGGGCAAGACGACTGGGCGCTGGATTCTGCTAGATTTCGGCGATGTAATCTGCCACGTGATGCATGAAGAAGACCGCATGTACTACTCGCTTGAACGACTTTATAGCGATCAGCCAATTGTTAAGTTAGACGTAGTTACACAGGCGTAAATCTGTTGTAAACTTTGAAAGTTGCTTAGGCAACAAACGGGCCCGTGGCGCAGCTGGTAGCGCACCTGCATGGCATGCAGGGGGTCAGGGGTTCAAATCCCCTCGGGTCCACAACGAAATTCCTCGCTTAGGCGAGGATTTCTTGTTTAATGGGCGATTTTTTCGGCTATCTGGTCTGGTGATTAGAGGTCAACACTGATGCGCTTCATGCGCGAGGTGAAACCCGCCTCGATGGTTATTCGTGATTTTGAAATCGAGAAGTGCTTAGCAAGCTCCTCGACCAAGCCGTCGTTTGCAGCGCCATCAACCGCGCGCTGCTGAAGAAAAACGGTCAGTGATCCATCATCGGCAACTTCAACCAATGGCCCTTTCCTAGAACCGGGTTTGACTCGCACAGTTATTCGCACCGAGTAATCATCTCGCGACTTAGACTGAACGCATGACCAAGACATACCGCGGATACACTCTCGAGCAGGTCGCAAAGACCATCGATCACTCAATTTTGAAACCTGACTTCACTTATGCAGATGTCGAGGCTGGTGCTGCTTTGGCGTTGAAGTTCAATACAGCTTCTTACTGCATCCGCCCCATGGACGTTGCCGTGGCTGCCAAGGCCCTGTCTGGTAGTGCTGTCAACGTGTGCACCGTGATCGGTTTCCCTCATGGTTCTTCAACTTCAGCCGTCAAAGCTTATGAGACCGCGGATGCGATCAAGAATGGCGCAGTTGAAATTGACATGGTGATAAACGTTTCCGCGCTGCTTTCTGGTGACTATGAATTCGTCGAGCAAGACATCCGTGGTGTGGTCGAGGTCGCCCACCCCGCCGGAGCATCTGTAAAGGTGATCTTCGAGACCGCATTCTTGAATGATGAGCAGATCGTGAAGGCTTGTGAGCTCACTGAGCGCGCTGGAGCTGATTATGTGAAGACCTCAACCGGTTTTGCTTCCGAAGGCGCAACGCTTAACAACGTGAAGTTAATGAAAGCAACGGTTGGCGACCGTTTGAAAGTCAAATCTTCTGGAGGAGTCCGCACACTCGACCAACTTATCGACTACATGGATGCCGGTGTCACTCGTTCGGGTTGTTCTGCAACCGCTCAGGTACTCGAAGAGTTCATCTCGAAAGCCGAGTAAGGCACTGTGTCAGTTAATCCGAACGATGTCAGCCGCCCTCACGTCTGGCAGCCGGCTAGTGATCCCGCATCTGCTCGTACCCTGCTCTTATTGCACGGCTCTGGCGCTGATGAGCACGATCTTTTACCTTTGGGCAAGTTGCTTGATCCTTCCGCGAATTTGCTTTCGCCACGTGGTTTAGTGCGCGTTGATGGGGCGAATCGTTTTTTCATGAGGAACGATGACGGCAGGTTTGTTGAAGAGGACATTGTTCGAAATTCTTCAGAGCTCGCAGAGTTTCTCTGGGCAGCTTCCGGGGAGTATGGCTTCGATTCCAATAACGTTTATGCGGTTGGTTTTTCGAACGGTGCGAATGCTGCCGGCGCATTGCTTTTGCTTCAACCTGATTCAATTCAGGGAATCGTTGCCTTCGGAACAACTAAATCTTTTGAACAGACACCTTTCAAGAAAGTTCCCGATCTAACGGGAAAACGTGTTTGGATTGCCAACGGCGTTCAAGACCACTATTCGCCGAAGGAACGTACGACAGCAATGGTCGCTGAGTTCGAGTCGATGGGTGCCGTCGTTTCCCTTCGAATACAGCCCGGCGGGCACACTATTAGCCCGCAGCACGTTCGCGAAATTGCGGCCGAGCTTTAGACCACTGTTCCCACATTTCTCTTAGATCCCAAGCATTTTCTGCCATTATCGACACCCCTCGAACTCCAGTTCTTCTGGTTTTTCCTGAAATCAAGAGCAATCTGTTATTGAACAAGATGTTGCTGCATCGCGCTTGAGCATCATCGAAGAAAGTGCTGTCGCTGCATCCGGTGCCATCATCCAAACTAATGAAAACCACTCGCTTGCCCGAACGCATCGGTGGAGTTTGGGTTGCAACGCGCACTCCAGCAATCAACACCTCGCTCTTATTGCGCAAGCCGACCAGCTCATTCGCGTTGACTACCCCCATTTCTTCCAACATCGGCCGGTATAGCTCAATCACATGTTCGCTGACATCCAGTTTCATGAGGCTTAGTTCGGCAGCGACCTTCTCTGTCATGGTTGGTTCGGCGTTGCCGGTTGGTATTCGCTCCAGCACCTGAAAATCGAGTGTTGGTTGGTTGGCTTCACTGGCCGGGCGATTCTTGATTGCGTTTAGTTGTCTAACGCGAGCAAGAATGTCACCACGGGTTATCTCAGGGTCATCACCGGGTTCGTCGGATCTTCGCTTTCCACCGAAACTATCGAACGCACCCAGAACTGCAAGCCTCTCTAATGTTCTGCGAGTTGGTTTGACGCGAAGATAGAAATCGGCGATGTCTTTAAAAGGTTGCTCTTCGATGATTCGAGCTACCTCGTTCTCGCTCACTCCTTGAACTTCGGTGAGCGCCAGGCGGATACCCTCCGATTCGACTAGATATTCATCGGTCGATTTGTTCACATCCAGTGGCAGAACCTTAACTCCGAGACGCCGAGCTTCGGCCATTAGTAATCGCTTCGGATACATTCCCGGATCATGGGTGAATAGCCCGGCGAGGAATTCGGTAGGGAAGTGAGTCTTTAGCCACGCGCTTTGATATGTGGGTAGAGCAAAAGCAGCCCCGTGCGCCTTGCAGAAGCCGAAACTGCTGAATCCTTCTAGGATTTCCCAAACACGATCGATCACGGCCTGGCTATAGCCGCGTTCCTTTGTTTTCTCATGGAAGAACTTCTTTACCTGAGGTGCGACCCGGGGATTCTCGAGTGAACGACGCATTTCGTCTGCCTTAGCCAGAGTGCAGCCGGTCATCACATTCAAAATACGCAAAACATGTTCATGGAAAATCACCACACCCCAGGTTTCTTTGAGAATCGGCACGAGGTCTTCGTGGATGAAGTCTGCCTTTGCAAAGCCGTGTCGACCATCCAGGTATGGGGCAATCATGTTGCCCTTCATAGGTCCAGGCCTGAAGAGTGAAATTTGAATCGTCAAGTCGTTGAATTCTGTCGGTTGATGTTTGCCGGTGAGTTCACGTTGTCCGGGGCTTTCAATCTGAAAGATTCCCAAAGTATTAGTAGTTCTGATGGTTTTGAAGGTGTCTGGATCATCGCGCGGAATGTTATCCAGGTCAAGGGTCTCACCCCGAACTCGCGCGATCTCACGGACCGCGTATGCCATTGCGCTTTGCATTCGGACCCCGAGCACATCCAACTTCAACAATCCCATCGGGTCCATGTCATCTTTATCGAACTGACTCATTGGCAACCCGAGACCGCTTGGTTCTACCGAAGTGCGCTGCAACAAGCTCTCATCGCCGAGAATCACGCCACATGGGTGCATCGAAATGTGACGCGGCAATCTATCTAGTCGCTCAGTGATATCGACTAGCAGGTTCATCCTTCGATCTTCATCGACTGCGGCAGCGAGAGCAGATAACTCAGGTTTTGTTTCTAGAGCGCCTCTAAAGCTTCGCGCACTGAACCGCCACATATTCTTGGCGATGTCATCAATCTCTTCATCTTCTAGGCCCAGTGCTAATCCCGAGTCGCGCATAGCGCCACGACCTCGATAGGTGGATTGCATCGACAACAGCGTCACTCGGTTGCTGCCATAACGTTTGAAGATGGCTCGATAGATGTCGTGCCTTCTTGCCGATTCGACGTCTATGTCGATGTCGGGCAAGGTGGATCTCTCGGTGCTCAAAAAGCGTTCAAAAAGCAGATCGTGCTCGATCGGGTCTACGCCGCTGATTCCCAAGAGATAGTTGGTGAGTGAACCGGCTCCGGAACCTCTAGCTTGGCTACGAATTTTCATGTCTCTGATCATTTGAGCCACATCTGCGACGGTCAGGAAGTAGGTGGCGAACCCCAGTTTGTTAATGGTGATCAATTCTTGACCGAGTCGATGGTGAACCTGCGCGAGTAGTGCTGCGTTTGCACCGCGGTAATAGTGTTCTATGCCAGCATGCGCCTTTTGCCAAAGAATTTCGAAAGGGTTCCCTTCGATTCCCAGTGCACTTTTTTCGGGCGTTTTTGGCTTACCCCAACCGCAGTCGCTGACCGGTTCTAGCCGACACCGATCCGCTAGACGTTCGGTGGTATCCAGCAATTGCAATGCTCTGCTTGCCTCGCCACAAATTTCGAGGGCAATGGCGTGCATCAAAATTGCCGGTTTCAGCCAAGCCTGAGCATTCGGCTGAGGCGTGAATAATCCAAGGGGTTCTAAATGCCTAGCAGCATCTAAAACATCTGCCGTCAAGGCATCGTCTGGCTCTAAATAACGAACTGCGTTGGTCAGCACCGTGGGAATAGAGAGCGAATCGGCCAACTGGAGCATGGCTCGCGCTTGATCGGTTGAGTAAGCAGTTCCGGGTTCGGTTAGGTGGCTAACCACTTCGATTCCTAGTGACCCCGGCGCTTTGAACATTTCACGCCAAGCCGACAACAAGGAGGTCGTTAGCTGTCTGGGCCCGTTTAGGGCAGCTCGACCAACATCGCTGTCTGGGCCAAGCAAAATCGTGCAGCCGCCATCCTCACCGAGTAACTGCGCGAGCAAACTTCTTTTTATGCCTATTTGTGCTTCTTTGCGCAATTGCCCAGCTCTTCCTCTTGAAGTGTGAGCTGCCGAGACAATGGCGCAAAGCTTCGCCCAGCCTTTGCCACCGTTGTGCCCGTGCGCCAAAATAACGCTGCGAGCTATCGGCGAACCAGATTCATCGAGAATTATGAGATTAACGCCGACTATGGGGGAGATGCCCAGTTTGAGGCAAGCGCCTATGTGCTTAACTGAACCGTAGAGCCCATCTCGATCGGTGATGGCGAGTGCGCTCGAGCCCGTGGCCGCGACCGCCTCTGCCATTGTTTCGGGTCTAGTGACCCCGTAGTGACCAGAGAAAGCCGATGCCACGTGAAGATGGGTGAAACCGTTCACGATGACCTCTCGAGTGTTTTAGTCGTAAACCCGCACCAGTCGCCAAATGTTTTTGCCATTCTTAGCATCTTGGCTGTGAGCGATTTCGAATTGGGTTTTCTTTGCAGAGTTGTCACCCTCGGATGCAAGCATTCGCCATATTTCGACCTCGAGAACCCCGGGGCCTACGCCTCTTTGAACGCGGGAAGCTTCTAGCCACCAATCGCGACGAGCGAACCAGCGAATTGGTCTTGCTCTGACTTTGTAGTTGGAGTCGCGCCACAAAAAGCGAACCGGCTCGCCGCTCTGGTTGGTCGAAACCAAGACATTCTCGTCTAATCGCTGCATGACCCCATCCTCTCGTTTATTCGAACATATGTTCGAACGTTAAGAGTGTAGGAAAAGGGTCAGACAATTCAAATTGAAGAGGGGTTTTATGCAGCCCCGGGCGTGTCTAAGTCGCCAAATTAACAGGAAAAACTAGCGAAGTGGGCTAATTAGCTCTGCCGAGTTGTTTCTAACCTGGCCGACTTCAGAACCAACCTTGAAGAATTCGGCCTCGGCAGCTACCAAATCAGAATCAATTGCGATCGCGTCGAGCAAATCCTGGTCGCCCTCAATGTGTGGGTCAAGCCAAGCTTCGAAGGTGTCAGGGGAGAGCAAAACAGGGTTGCGATCATGGATGTGCCCCAATTCAGGGCAGGACGCTTTGGTCAAAGTGGTCGCAGAAAGCAACCAGCGAGACGGGTCTTTGGCATCCTTGGTCGGGTCAGCCCACCACTCATAAAGGCCAGCAAGCGCGAACATGCCATCCGTGCCGGCATTGATGTAGAAAGGTTGCTTTGTGCCGTCGGCGGCAACGTGCCATTCGTAGTAACCCGAAGCTGGAATCACACAGCGGCGACGAACCACCGAATCTTTGAAAGAAGGCTTCTCAAGCAGGCTCTCGATCCTTCCGTTAATCAGCGGAGCACCTTCGGCTGGGCCTTTCGACCAACGAGGCACGAGACCCCAACGAGCCGGATGGATTTCACGGCTAAGTTCACCGAGGGGGGAGCCATCGGGGGCTCTTTCAAAAGCACGATCCACGATGATGGTGATTGGCTGAGTTGGAGCAACGTTGTAGGAGATTCCCGGCAGGTCGCCAATGAGCTCATCTGCCTCAAAAATGGTTTGGATTTCACCGACAGTGCGGGCAACCACAAAACGACCGCACATGACTATTTCTCCTCGGCCATCTTCTCAGCTGCAATCTCAAGTTTCTGTTTTCCAAAGTGAACGATGATCATGAAAATCAGAATGATTGCCACAAAAGCCAACCCGCCCCATTTCAATTGACCGGCAAGTTGGGCGTATGCACTTTTAAACAGGTAACCGACGCTGACATACGCGCTCGCCCAAATTGCACACGCACCGACTGTCCAGCTTATGAAGGTTCGGTATCGCATGGTGGTCATGCCGGCAACCACCGGCACCAAAGAATGCAGCATCGGCAGGAACCTTGAAATTGCAACCGCTATGCCACCTCGTCTTTCAACAAAGCGGTCAGCGAGTTGCCAGTTCTTTTCGCCAAGTCGCTGACCCAGTTTGCTGTATCTAATCCTTTTTCCAAAAAGGCGTCCAAGTAAGAACCCGATGGACTCACCAATCAAAGATCCAATTAAGACGGCACCAAGTAAGGAGAAGAAGTCGAAGATGTCTGTGACGCCGGTAGAGGCAACTAGAACAACGGTGTCACCTGGAATTATCAAACCTATAAAAAGTGACGTCTCGCAAAGAATGGCAAGCCCAGCAAGAAAATCGCGCAATAGCGGCGAAACACTCTGCACGGTGTCAATGAGCCAATTCAGGATGTCGTTCACGGCTCAATCTTAAGCGCGAAACGCTTGTGATAGGAGTAGTGTGAAATTGTAACTTCCTAGAAAAACGTTCTATACCTTAAAAAATAATCCCAAAGTTGCAGAAACGTTATAAAAGGAGTAGACCTAAGTTGAAGAGGCAGAATTTCCTCTTCAGAAAGAGAGAAGGAAATGCACTCCGCTATCCCAGCAGTGCTAACCGAACTAAGCGCGCTTGACTTATCGCGCTGGCAGTTTGGTTTGACCACCGTTTATCACTTCCTGTTTGTGCCACTGACAATCGGCATGGTAGTCCTAGTGGCGATTCTGCAGACAGTCTGGGTTCGAACCAATGACGAGAAGTTCCTTAAACTCACAAAACTCTTTGGCAAGATTTTTCTAATTAACTTCGCCATGGGAGTGGTTACGGGAATCGTGCAGGAATTCCAGTTCGGAATGAACTGGTCAGACTATTCAAGGTTCGTTGGTGACGTATTCGGTGCGCCACTAGCCATGGAAGGTCTGCTTGCATTCTTCTTCGAAGCTACCTTCATCGGGCTTTGGATCTTCGGTTGGGACCGCCTACCTAAAAAGGTGCACCTGGCAACAATTTGGATGACTGTTCTCGGTGTTTGGCTTTCGGCGTATTTCATCCTTGCGGCTAACGCCTTCATGCAGAACCCGGTTGGCTATCAAATCAACGAAGTGAAGAACCGTGCAGAGCTAGTCGACATCGGAGCAGTGCTAACCAACATTGTTGCCATGAACCAGTTCCCGCACACCGTAACCGCATCGTTCATGTTTGCCGGTGCAGTGATCGTGGCAGTTGGCGCTTATCATCTCAAGCGCAAGCAGTTCGTTGAGCCTATGCGTACAGCAACACGTTTTGGCCTCTGGACCGTTTTGCTCGGTGGAATAGGAACAGTGATCACCGGTGACGGGCTAGGGCTTGCAATGGTGCAAACACAACCCATGAAAATGGCTGCTGCGGAGGCTCTTTACAACACGGCATCCGGTGCAGACGCGTCGTTCTCGATTTTCACCCTGGGAACTCCAGATGGCGTTAGTGAGCTCTTCTCGGTTCGTATCCCTTACCTACTTTCATTCTTATCGACCCACACCTTGAATGGCACGGTTGAAGGATTGAATAATTTGCAGGCTCAGTACGTGCAGCTTTACGGCCCAGGTAACTATATGCCCGTACTTTGGATCACCTACTGGGCTTTCCGCTGGATGATTGGCCTGGGCATGCTCTCAGCGCTAGTTGCAGTCACTGGGCTGTTGATCACACGCAAGTGGAAGTACAACCTACCCAACTGGGTTTGGAACGTTGCGATTTGGGCTGTTCCGTTGCCTCTACTAGGCATCTCTGTTGGTTGGATGTTCACTGAGATGGGTCGCCAGCCTTGGATTGTTTTCAAGTTGATGAAGACCGCTAATGCGGTTTCCCCGGGAATCAATGGTGTAGATGTGCTTATCTCACTCATTGTCTTCACCCTCATCTACGGTGTCCTTGCCGTGGTCGAGTTCAAACTTCTAGTTGCAGCAGCCCAAAAGGGTGTCGAAGAACAAGCTGTTTCAGAAGATTCCGACAAAATGGCCGTTGCCTACTAGAAACCGATAGGAGAAAACAACATGCAACTCAACGAAATTTGGTTCCTCATAGTCGGATTCCTTTTCATTGGCTACTTCGTACTCGATGGGTTCGACTTTGGTGTCGGTATGGCTTTGCCTTTCCTAGGTAAAGATGACACCGACCGCCGAGTTCTCATTAACGCAATTGGCCCGGTCTGGGATCTAAATGAGACCTGGGTAATCGTCGCCGGTGCGAGCCTATTCGCAGCGTTTCCTGAATGGTACGCCTCCCTATTCAGTGGATTTTACCTACCCTTGCTGCTCATTCTGGCGGCGTTAATCATGCGTGGTGTTGCCTTTGAATACCGCGGTAAGGGGCACACCATTGGTGCCGACGAGAAAAAGTGGAAGTCTCGCTTCGATTTGATGATTGTTGTCGGTTCAGCTTTGCCGGCGCTTCTCTGGGGTGTCGCTTTTGCCAACATAGTTCAAGGTGTGCCGCTCAATAAAGAACACGTTTACACCGGAACCTTGTTTACGCTATTGAACCCGTATGGTCTCCTAGGTGGATTGGTGACCTTAACGTTGTTCTTCACACACGGTTTAATTTTCATCACTCTTAAGACCGATGGTGACATCAAAGACCGAGCGCGAGCTCTAGCAACCAAGGTCGGCGTGATCACAACTGTATTGGCGGCAGTGTTCTTGGTTTGGACCCTTATCGCGCACTTCAGCGTGCTCGGTTTCATCCTTACTGCCCTCGCAGCGCTCTCGCTGATTGCGGCTTTGCTTGCAAACCACCTCAAGCGCGAAGGAATCTCTTTCTCGCTTCTGGTCGTCACGATTATCACCGCGGTCGGATCGCTTTTTGCTGCTTTGTTCCCGAACGTATTCCCATCAAGCACGAACCCGGCTTTCAGTTTGACGATTGATAATGCGTCGTCAAGTGAGTACACGCTCACTGTGATGACTTGGGTCGCGGTCGTTATGATTCCTCTAGTCCTTATCTATCAAGGTTGGACTTACTGGGTATTCCGCAAGCGCGTGAGCCGCAAATCGATTCCCGCTGGCTCACACTAAGGCAATAGGGACAAAATCAAACCATTAGATTCAAGACTCCTTCGGGAGGCAGGGGCGGCCCGCTGGTTCATAGCCGGCGTGGTCGCCCTTGCCCTGCTTGGATCCGCGGCGACAGTGACGTTTTCATGGTCGCTGGCTTATCTCATTAGTCAAATCTTCATCGAACACGCGACGTTAGATTCGGTTACTTTCTGTTTCATCTGGCTTGCCATCGGCGGTTTTACCAAGGCCTTAGTAATTTGGCTTCAAGGGTTTTCAGCAACCAAGGCTGCTGCCGCTGTAAAGGTTGAGTTGAGGCAGAAATTATTTACTTCAATCGAAAGCCTTGGACCAAATTGGTTGGCGAAACACAGCATTGCTCAAGTGCACCTTCTCGCAAACACCGGAATTGATGCGTTGGAGCCATATTTCGCGAAGTTTTTGCCTCAACTGGTTTATACCGCGATTGTCACCCCGACTTTTCTGATCATCATCTGGCTTACAGATTTGACAAGTGGACTAACACTCCTATTTACATTGCCTCTGATACCCATTTTTATGATTCTCATTGGTTGGGCTACTAAGTCTGTTCAACAGAGGCAATTGGACTCGCTGACTCGACTTTCTCAGCATTTCCTCGAGGTATTGCGCGGCTTGACCACGCTTAAAGTCTTCGGCAGAGTTGGCGCACAGGTGCAGACACTCGAGAGGGTGAGCAAAGAACACCGTGTACGCACGATGAAAGTCTTGCGTGTTTCTTTTTTATCTGGTTTCGCTCTCGAGCTGATTGCAAGCCTGGCCGTTGCATTGATCGCAGTTTCTATTGGCTTGCGGTTGCTAAGTGGCGAACTTAGTCTCATGGATGGTTTGTTCGTCCTATTGCTAGCTCCAGAGGCATTCTTACCTCTTAGGCAAGTGGGAGCTCAATTTCACGCTTCGTCAGAAGGCGTCGAAGCCGCATCTGGGACCCTAGACATCATCGAAGAGTCTTCAGTAGCAGCGAAATCAAGTGTGGCGACGGAAATTGACAACCTCCGTTTCCGTCCAGGGGAGCTGTCTGTCCTCATTGGCCCATCTGGCGTGGGCAAGTCAAGCGTATTTCGGAACTTACTCGGTTTTGACAACTCAGAAACTGGGCTAAATCGTGAAGAAGTTGCTTGGATGCCTCAAACGTCAAAGCTATTTGCTGGCACCGTGGAATTCAACATAGTTGGACCAAGCGCAGTGGTTAATGAATCCATTTTGCTTTCGGCTTGCAAACTCGCGGCGCTGGATGACCTGAAAACTAACCATGATGTCGGTGCGGGCGGCGCTTCGGTATCTGGCGGGCAAGCCCAAAGAATTTGTCTTGCGCGGGCTTTTTATCGCGCGATTGATCAAAGGTGTTCCCTGTTGCTCTTGGATGAACCGATTTCTGCCGTAGATTTCGAACGTGCCGAAGTGATTGTTAGGTCACTTCAAGAGTTGGCTGCCGGTGGCCTTTCGGTAGCCGTTATCTCACATCAAAAACTCTTGCTGGATGCCGCAAACCGGCTAATTGAGGTCAAAAATGACTAGAAAGCTAAGGAGGTACATTGAGCTTGGGCTGCCTCGGGACGGGTTCTTCAAGTTGGGCCTCATTTCTTCATCGCTCCAAGGCCTGTCTGCAGTTGCGTTGCTGGCCACATCTGCATGGTTAATTTCTCGGGCTGCGGAAGTAACGTCAATCGTCTACCTAGGCATCGCGATAGTCGGCGTCAGAGGGTTCGCAGTTGGAAGGGCGACATTTAGATACTTTGAAAGGTTGCTGCTTCACGAGTCAGCTTTTCGCATGCTTGCTGCGAGACGACCACAAGTCTTTGAAAAACTGGTTCCATTTATACCCTCGGGTATGACGCATGTTGGTCGCGGTCAAACTATGTCGAGAATCGTAAACGATGTTGACGAACTTCAAAATCTTTCACTCCGCGTGATCGCCCCATTAGTCCAGTCAATCGCCGTCGCCGCTGCCTCTGTGATTTTCATTTGGCTGCTGCTGCCGACTGCCGGCCTCGCACTGCTACTTGTGCTGTTGTCGGCCTTTCTAATTGCAGTGCCGGTGAGTGCAAAACTGGCTCGGACCAGCGACCTGTGTGAAGGGCCGTTGAAAGCCGAATTGGCGAATGCGAGTCTTGACTTGTTTGAAAACCTGGATGTCTACACGGCCTATGGCTGGGTGGGTGCAAAGCTTGCCGAAATCGCAAACCTTGAAAGAGAACTTCGAAAGTCAATCGCGAAATCTGCTGTTTCGAATGGCCTAGGTGCTGGTGTGTTCACCTTACTTTCCACCATTGCAGTTCTTTCGGGGGCGTGGTTTGGGGGAACCGCGGTCATCAATCAGATGCTCCCAGGCGCAAGTCTTGCCGTTTTCATCCTGTTGCCCCTAGCGATTTTTGAGGTTTTGCAGAATGCACAACCGGCGGTTTCAGCATTTAGAAGATTCAAAGTGAGCGCCGAACGGGTAGCCGAAATGCTGGATCGCGAAGTTCCAGCAGCTCTATATTTCGAATTCGGTAAACGAACGCTGAGTAGCTTCGATTCAATCAATCTGCGTAAAGTTTCGATCACATACCCATCAATGGTCGAGCCAGCTTTAGTCGACTTCGATTTATCTTTCAAACAGGGTGAAAGCATCCTGATTTTTGGCGAAAGTGGAGTCGGAAAGAGCACTCTCGCTCTGCTGCTAACCAGGCTAATTCAACCAAGTTCGGGAGAGTTTCTTATAA
Organism: Microbacteriaceae bacterium; assembly: GCA_947452675.1. Classification (GTDB taxonomy): domain Bacteria; phylum Actinomycetota; class Actinomycetes; order Actinomycetales; family Microbacteriaceae; genus Rhodoluna. Next base: position 17,960 of record CANGDL010000011.1, read on the forward strand.
ACGGAGAGCCGGCAAACGATTTCGATACTGCTGAAGTGCGCCGGATTGTCGGATTGGTTGAGCAGAACCCAATGGTATTTCTAGGTGATGTGCGAGCGAATCTCAGGTTAGCTAAACCGAGTGCAACCGACCAAGAATTTGAAGAGGTGCTGGTCCGGGTGGGCTTGTGGCCAATGTTCGAGAATCGCGAAGGGCTGAACACTCAACTTGGTGACCGAGGTGTTTTGATTTCTGGCGGAGAAGCGCAGCGTCTTGCGCTTGCGCGGGCCATCCTGGCTGACTTCAAAGTTCTAATTTTGGATGAACCCACGGCCAACGTTGATAGCGCTACCGCCGAAAAACTTCTGGAGGAGTTGTTAGAAATTGCTAGAGGGCCAGAGCGGCGGACAGTCTTGCTCATAAGTCACGAAAAGCGTTTCAAAGCAATGGTCGAACGTACGGTTGAAGTCGCTAAGCGATAGCGGAAGACAACATTCGAAGACGCTTCGCAAATGATTCTGCATGAACACCCTTGCCAACCGGGCCACCAAGGTCAACCCAGCCCGATACAACACGGATGCCCTGCAGAGAGCTTAGAGCCCAAATTTCGAGGCCAACCAGGTCGGCAGGTTTGATTCTTTCAGTACCGGTTTCAAAGCCCATCTGGTGTGCAATGGCAAATATTTCATCGCGAGTGATGCTCGGTAACCAAGGAAGGTCAGCCGACGACGAATAGAGGCGATCGCCACGCCACCAAACGAGAGAGCTTAATGCTCCTTCGAGAACGAACCCATTTGCGTCGGTGATCACCGCTTCATCGGCGCCGTGCATCTTGGCGTTTCGCCGCATCTGCATTCCCAGGCTCAAATCGGGGCCCTTAGTCGTTGGGTTCTGTCTTGGGTCTGGTTCAGGCAAAGTCCAGAGCACAACGTCACCAAGTTGTTCCGGCGCCTCACGTAGCCGAAGGAATAAATGGTGCGGAGCGTCGGCTTCAGCGTGGTACTCGATGCGTGGAAAAATGCGTCCATGTTTTGGAATCAGATTTCTGACCGCCGCAAAGAAGTTGGGAAGCGTAAGCGAGCATTCAGGGCTGATTTCAGTAACCCAGCGACCGAATCGTTCGAAGTGTGCGTCCATGTTTCTGGCTCGACCATCCTCGACTAGCCAAGAATCTGCTACTTCGAGTTGAACATCGTTTTGCTGCGCCTCGGTTATTAGTTCGAAGCCCCCATCACGAAAGCGATAGAACTGGGTATTTTCATCCATTCTTCGCCTCCTGATTCATCATGTGATGCGTCTAATCTAGATGAAGAATCAATCTCGTCCCAATCGCTAATCACAAGGAGCCAAGATGCCGTTGCGCAGCGCTTTCCTTGGTGGTTGGGTGCAACCGGCCGATGTGTTCGCACAGTTCTATGCAGATGAACCAAACGCCTTTTGGTTGGATGGGGAATTTTCACCTAGTGATCGCTTTTCTGTCCTTGGGGCAGGTTTCGAAATCGGTGCAGAACAGTCGATTGAGGCGGAGCTGGCGGCACTAAACGTCGAGGAAACCGCTGAACTTCGGTTCAAGTGGCGTCCGGGGCTCGTTGGCTGGATCACATATGAAGGCCAGCCGCGATTCATCCGAGCAGAAAGAGCAATAGTTTTCGACCACGATAAACAAGGTCTCTATTTCGTTGGCGATTTTGAATCCGAGCAAGATTTCGATTTTTGGCACCACGCAGCCTTGTTGAGGTTAGGCCTTTCCGGCGGGCAAATTGCCACTTTTCTCCATGATCAGATTGCTCTTGGAGCAGCGAGCGAGGCAACCCTGCGTCATGACTCGAGCTCGTACCTCGACATGATTACAAGGGCTCAAAAACACATCGAAGCCGGTGATGTCTATCAGATTTGCCTAACAAATCAGATCACAGTGAGCACGGATGCAAATCCCTTGGCGGTATTCCTTCGCCTGCGCGCAAGCAACCCAGCGCCATACTCGGCGTTCTTGCGAATCGGATCAACCTCCTTGGTGTCATCATCGCCAGAGCAATTTCTTCAGATTGACTCAACTGGACAGGTCAGTACCAAACCAATCAAGGGCACTCGCCCTCGGGGTTCCGACGCCGAACTCGATGCAAGCATCGCAGAATCGCTGCGTTCCGACCTAAAAGAGCGAGCCGAAAATTTGATGATCGTCGACCTCATGCGAAACGACATTGGCAAAGTTTCTGCGATTGGCTCCGTCTCAGTTCCAAAACTTTTCGACATCGAGACCTATGCAACGGTCCACCAATTGGTCAGCACGGTCACCGGGCAACTTGCCGATGGGGAAAACGCCTGGTCGGCAATCTCCGCAGCATTCCCCGGTGGTTCGATGACCGGAGCGCCAAAAATTAGAGCCATGGAACTCATCCGTGAATTTGAGAGAGGACCAAGAGGCATCTACTCAGGCTGTGTTGGTTATCTGACTGGGCAAGGCGCCGCCGAACTTGCAATGGTAATCCGAAGCATCACTTTCCAGGATGGAAAAGCGACAGTCGGAGTCGGTGGTGGAATCACTATCGACTCGGAACCAAACGCCGAATTAGAGGAAACAAAACTAAAAGCGAGAGTGCTTCTTGCTTCGCTAAACGCAGCGGACCCCTGGGCTTGATTGGTAACCTTTATCTAAGGGTTTTTATACCCAGAGATTTCACGAAAAGCGAGTAAATGACTGAGCAAAACGCGCCCGAAATGGCCGAGAACGAATACGACGTAGCCGCCATCCAAGAGAAGTGGCTGCCGGTCTGGGATGAGCTGCGACCATTTGATTCTGGTAAAGCCGGCGATACCCGCCCTAAGAAGTATGTTCTCGACATGTTTCCTTACCCATCGGGTGACTTGCACATGGGTCACGCAGAGGCTTACGCGCTTGGTGACGTTATCTCTCGCTACTGGGTGCAAAAAGGCTTTAACGTCATGCACCCAATCGGTTGGGACAGCTTCGGCCTCCCTGCTGAGAACGCAGCAATCAAGCGCGGCCTGGACCCTAAAGGCTGGACATACGACAACATTGCCCAGCAGAAGTCATCGATGCGTCGCTATGCCTGTTCCTTCGATTGGGATCGCGTTCTGGTCACCTCTGACCCGATCTACTACCGCTGGAACCAGTGGCTTTTCCTCGAGTTCTACAACAAAGGTCTTGCTTATCGCAAAAACTCAAATGTTAACTGGTGTCCAAGTTGCCAGACCGTGCTTGCAAACGAGCAGGTTGTTCAGGGTTTGTGTGAGCGCTGCGACAGCGTTGTCACGAAGAAGGCGCTGACTCAGTGGTACTTCAAGGTCACCGACTATGCCGACCGTCTGCTTGATGATCTAGACACTCTTGAAGGCAACTGGCCATCCAAGGTGCTTTCGATGCAGCGCAACTGGATTGGTCGATCACACGGTGCCGATGTGCAGTTTGAGATCGAAGGCCGGACCGAGCCGGTAACCGTATTCACCACGCGCCCCGACACTCTTTTCGGAGCGACTTTCATGGTTGTTGCCGCAGACAGTGCGCTGGCTGCGGAGCTAGCCGCAGACTCGAACCCTGAGGTTCAGAAGGCTTTCACTAACTACCTAGAGATGGTCAAGCAGTCGAACGACATCGAGCGCCTGGCTACCGATCGCCCAAAGACTGGCGTTGACCTTGGTCGATTCGCTATCAACCCGGTGAACGGAGAAAAGCTCCCAATCTGGGCATCTGACTACGTTCTCGCTGATTATGGCCACGGGGCCATCATGGCCGTTCCGGCACACGACCAGCGTGACTTCGAATTCGCTAAGGCAATGAATCTGCCAATTCGCACGGTCGTTGATGTCAAGGATGAAGCAGGCATATCGATTGACCCAGCTACCGGAGACGCTCCGACTACCGCAGCTGGAACTTTGATTAACTCGGGCCCATTGAATGGCCTTGGCAAGTTGGAAGCAATCGACAAGATTGCCACCATCCTTGAAGCGGATGGCAAGGGCAATAAGACCAAGAACTTCCGCCTGCGCGACTGGCTAATCTCGCGCCAGCGCTACTGGGGAACTCCAATTCCGATCATTCACTGCAACAACTGCGGTGAGGTTCCAGTTCCTGCAGATCAGCTTCCAGTTCTATTGCCTTCTGCCGAGGGTCTAGATCTAAAGCCAAAGGGAACTTCACCACTGGGTGGTGCAACCGACTGGGTAAACGTTGATTGCCCAAAGTGTGGCATTCCTGCCAAGCGCGACACAGACACCATGGACACCTTCGTGGACTCATCCTGGTATTTCTTGCGCTTCCTTTCACCGAACTCGACCGAGGTGGCTTTCCCGGTTGGTGAGGCCAAGGCCTGGGCTCCTGTCGACCAGTATGTCGGCGGAGTCACCCACGCAATTCTCCACCTGCTTTACGCACGCTTCGTAACCAAAGTTCTTCACGACCTCGGTTACCTTGACTTCGAAGAGCCATTTACGCGCCTGCTGAACCAGGGAATGGTTTTGATGGGCGGCAGCGCGATGTCAAAGTCTCGCGGAAATTTGGTTGCGCTGAGCGAGCAGCTTGATGAACACGGTGTTGACGCTGTGCGTTTGACCATGTCCTTCGCCGGCCCGCCAGAAGAAGATATCGACTGGGCGGACGTATCGCCTGCAGGCTCGGCCAAGTTCTTGGCTCGCGCTTGGCGTGCAGCAAACGACGTGAAATCCGCCCCTGGGCTTTCACCAGTTGGAGGAAATGCGGAGCTTCGCAAGGCGACTCACTCATTCCTGCGTGATTTCGGACCGCTAATTGAAAACTTCAAATTCAACGTCGGCGTCGCAAAGATCATGGAATTGGTCAACGCACTTCGAAAGGCAATCGACGGAGCCGCCGGTGGCGCTGATCCTGCCGTTCGAGAAGCCGCCGAGACCGTTGCGAAGGCGCTGTCTTTGTTTGCTCCATACACCGCAGAGGACATGTGGCAGAAGCTGGGTCACCAGCCTGGCGTTGCTCTTGCAAAGCTTGCAGAGGCAGATCTTTCGCTGCTGGTCGAGAGTTCGATCGTGGCTATTGCTCAGGTCGACGGCAAGGTTCGCGACAAGTTCGAGGTTCCTGTCGACATCACCGAGGATGCACTTCGCGAGCTTGCCTTGGCTTCAGATGCCGTGAAGAAGGCAATCGGCGACAAGGAAGTGGCAAATGTCATCGTGCGCGCGCCAAAGCTTGTCAACATAGCCACTAAGTAGACGAGCTTTCAACAGAGTTCTATCTGAAACACCCCGACTTTCCGGGGTGTTTTAGTTTTCATCCATGAATCAAGTGTTTTCGCGACTAAGAGCGTTCATTGTCGAGCCCGGTCCGAATCGAAAATTATTGCTCATGCTGCTAGGGCTTTCAATTGTGGTGGTCGTTTTACTAAATTCTCTGAGTGGCAAAACAAACCGCACTTCGCTCGTGACAAGTTCACATTCCGCGCAAACTACCCAGACCGTTCAGGCTCCGAGTTTCTTTGTCCATGTCGTCGGTCAAGTGAAGAGCCCGGGTGTCTACTCCCTAACTGTTGGTGCGCGCCTATTTGATGCTATTGCGGCAGCTGGTGGATTCCTTATCGGCGCCGATCAATCAAGCGTAAATCTCGCCAGACAACTTTCAGATGGAGAGCAGATTTCGGTTCTCAAGATTGGCGAGATTCCATCACCTGACGATTCACATTCAGGCGCTTCGGGATCTGTAATTTCACTAAATAGGGCTACAGAAGCAGAACTTGAGAGTTTACCTGGGGTTGGACCAGCACTAGCTGGACGGATCATCGACTGGCGCCTTGCAAACGGTGGCTTCAAAAAGAAAGAAGACCTCCTAAATGTGGGTGGTATCGGGAGTAAATTATTCGCGGGTCTATCGAAACTGGTCTCCATTTGATTCTCTGGGTGGTTGCCATTCTCGAGTGGATGACGCTGCTTGTATTGGTCGGTAGTGCCCATTGAAACGGTTTCTATCGCTTGCGCTTACGGCTTTAGGTCTTTCGGTCTTTTCTTGGTGGGTACAGAGGCCACAACATACCCTGAATAATTGGACCGATGTCGAATACACGGGCCCGCTGAATTTCTTTCGCACTCAATTTCTCGCGAATTTGAGTGGGGTCACCCTCGAGGCCAAGGGACTAGTCGCCGGCTTAGCCATTGGTGACAAGTCAATGCTGCCCAGCGACCTGACTGACAACATGAAAGTCGTTTCGCTAACGCATCTCACCGCTGTCTCGGGAGCCAACTGTGCAATCGTCATTGGCGTGCTTTATCTAGTTCTTGGTAGGGCTCCCATTGAGCGTTGGGCGCGTGTTGTGTTTTCGCTTGCGGCGCTCAGCCTTTACGTATTGCTGGTTGGTCCTCAGCCGAGTGTTTTGAGGGCGGCCTTGATGGCAGCACTGATTTTGTTCTCCAACTTGCTTGGCAGATCAAGTTCAGGAAATCAGGTGCTGGCCCTTTCGGTAATTATTTTGCTCATTGCTGATCCATGGCTGGCCACTAACTTCGGCTTCCAATTGTCTGTTTTGGCTACGTTTGGAATCCTAGAGTTGGCTCCTCGGCTTGCTCAACGAATTAGTAATCGAGTGCCTAGCTGGTTAGCAGTCGCTGTCTCCGTGTCAGTTTCGGCGCAGCTGCTTTGCCTCCCGGTTCTACTTGAACTTCAGTCAGGCATTTCAACATACTCTCTACCCGCGAACCTATTAGCTGAGCCGCTAGTTGCACCTATAACCGTTTTGGGCATACTCGCATGCGTGTTTGCGCCAATCTTGCCATCGTTTGCTTCGTTACTCACTTGGCTAGCGTCGATAGGCGCATGGCTAATCATTAGGCTCGCGGATTTCTTCGCAAATTCACCTGCGGCCACTCTCTCCTGGCCGGCTGGCCTGGCGGGCTCCCTCATGGCAGCAGTGTTAGTAGTTCTCTGTGTGATTCTTGTGCGAACCGATCGCGCACGCGTTCGCAATCAAGTCACGATACTTTTGGTTGCAATTATTGCAATTGCTCTGGGAAATTTTGGAGTGAAATTCCTTCGAGGCAATGATTGGCCTGCCTCAGATTGGGCCATCATTTCCTGCGACGTAGGCCAAGGTGACGCCACACTAATCAGATCTGCCGGGCACATTGCTCTAATCGATGTAGGGCGAAAACCAACTCCAATCAGAAATTGCTTAAATCATCTCAACATAAAGCACATTGACCTGCTGGTTCTGACCCATTTTGATCTGGACCATGTAGGGGGACTCGACGGCGCACTTGCCGGCACCTCCGTAGAGTCAGCAATGATTACCAGCTTTCATGATGAACGACCAGCGGCCGCCATAACTTGGCGAAAACTCTCGAGCCATGCCAAGGTCCTCTATTCCGCGGAAACAAATATGGAGGGTAGCTTGGGGAACTTTAGATGGAAGGTATTGTCGCCGCACCGAGGGGCTCCGGAAGCAGAGGATTCAAATGATGGCAGCGTGACGATGCTTTTTGAAAGTAGGAATGTTGACGTGCTCACATTGGCTGATTTAGGAGAGAAGGGGCAAATGAGGCTGGCTGCTGAATCTTCCGGTTGGTTGGGCACGGGGTTTGGCGGGGTGCCCTTGGTAGTCAAGGTTTCCCACCATGGATCTGCAGATCAGTATCCAGAACTTTATGAATCCCTTCACCCCAGTGTTGCTCTGATTTCCGTTGGTGCGGGCAATCACTACGGACATCCAACGGCTCGAACTCTGAAGCTTCTGAATTACATCGGGGCCAGCACCTATCGAACTGACTTGGATGGGGCGATTGCGGTTAGCGCGGCTCCCGAGGGTCTGCGAGTCAATCTTGAAGGTCACGGATAGGCTTGCCCTGTGAGTAAGGCGAAGCAAATGGACTGGCGAGGCGTTCTGCCGCACCCGGTTGTTTTCGTCTCTGGGCCAGAAGAATATTTAGCTGGAAGGGCAATAAGGTCTCTGCGCGAACAACTCAGAGAACTTGATTCAGCCCTTGAGATTCACGAAGTTGACGCTGCTGACTACGCGTCTGGACAATTGCTCAACATTACTAGCCCTTCACTTTTCTCTGAGCCACGATTGGTCATCATCACCGGTTTCGAGCGATGTAGCGATGAACTTATTTCGGATGGGTTGGCATACATCGAAAACCCGACATCCGACACGACTGTTATTCTTCGTCACACCAGTTCTAGTGTGCGTGGAAAAAAATTAGTCGATGCAATCCGGTTGAATTCGAATTGTGCCGAAGTTGCCTGTCTTCCAATCAAGGGCGATGGAGAGAAATTAGCCTTCGTGCAGGCTGAATTCGCACATGCTGGGAGAAAAATTAATCAGAGCGCAGCAAAAGCACTTCTTGATGCTTTTGCAGATGATTTAGCTGAATTGGCGGGCGCTTGCCAGCAACTTCTTCAAGATAGCGCTGAGGCTATTACCGAACAAATCGTAGAGCGCTACTATGGCGGCCGAGTCGAAACCAATGCGTTTAAGGTTATTGACGCGGCACTTGCCGGCCAAAGTGGCACGGCGCTCGGCTTGCTTCGACACGCAATTTCAACCGGGGCTGACCCGGTTCCGTTAGTAGCAGCCATTTCAATGAAAATGCGCCAGTTGGCGAAAATCTATGGCAACCGAAACGCTTCGGCAGCGAGTGTTGGAATGGCGCCTTGGCAAATGGATAGAGCTAATAAGGATCTATCTGGTTGGACTGAGGATGGCCTTGCTTTGGTGATTCAGCGTCTAGCCGATGCCGATGCTGCCGCAAAAGGCGCAGAGCGAGACCCGGTGTTTACATTGGAAAAACTCATCACATTGATTTCTCAAAAGGGGGTTGCTCTAAGTTGACGAAAACCAAGAGTTTCGGATTCTTTGGATTCCTAGCTTTATTTTTTATCTCACTGGTGCTTCGTCCGCCGGTTGCTTCAATCGGACCCCTGCTAAATGAAATAGTTTCCGATCTTGGCCTAAACGCAACTGAAATGGGCCTATTGGCTTCCGCGCCCGTGCTTTGTTTCGGCCTTGGTGCGTTTGCAAGCCCTGCCCTGGTGCGCCGCTTCGGCGTTAATCATTCAATGTTCATCGTGCTCAGTCTGCTTGCACTTGCTGCCTTTTGCCGCTTGTTCTTCGGCTACCCGGGGTTGCTCGTGGGCACGATTGCTGCAGGATTGTCCATTGCCGTCGCGAATGTCCTTCTGCCGACGATTGTTCGAATCGAATTTCCTAATCGTGTTCCTTTGGTTACCGGTGCGTACACGACTCTCCTTGCCTTCTCGGCAAGTTTCGCGGCTTCGGTGGCTGTTCCGACGAGTCAACTTCTCGGAGGTTGGAGACTCGCATTGGGTGTTTGGCTGCTACCGGCATTGCTTGCGGCAATTTTTTGGGCACCTAAGGCCCTTAAGCAAGAAGAGCATGTGGCACAAGCGGCTGATGCCGCTGCTGAGGAGCGATCTGCCGTTTTGCGTTCGCCAATCTCCTGGGCCATCGTAGGGTTTTTCGGGCTTCAATCTCTTGGCTTTTACTCGATTCTTGGATGGTTACCCACTTTGCTCATTGCTAGCGGTCAAAGCCCCGCTTCGGCTGGGAGTTATCTCGGATTGGCGACAGCAATCGGAATTCCCGCTGGTTTAATACTTTCCGGTGTTATCGGCAAGTTCCGAAGTTTAGCGTGGTGGGCTGCTGGCGCCAGTGCAAGCACCCTATTGGGGTATGTGCTGCTTTTAGTAAGCCTCACCCAAACCGTGCTTATTGTTCCTGCGTGCGTATTTATAGGACTAGGACAGGCATCGACGTTCCCGATGTCACTTTCCATTATTGGCACTCGGGCTTCGACCAGAGCACAGACAACACAGCTGTCAGCAATGGCTCAGGGGTGGGGTTACCTTATGGCAGCCCTCGGTACGTTTGTGGTCGGTGTCCTCGCAAGCGCCACGGGATCATGGGCGCCGAGTGTAATTCTTTTGGCGCTTCTTACTGCAATTCAGATTGCTGTGGGCTTTTACTCCGGTCGACCAGGAGTTATACCCGCGAAATAATCAAATAAAAAACCCGCTACCGGAAGGCAGCGGGTTTTTTAAAGTTCTCTTTAGAGAGCTGCAACCTTCTTGGCAAGCGCTGACTTGCGATTAGCTGCGTTGTTCTTGTGAAGAACACCCTTAGAAACTGCCTTGTCAAGCTTCTTGCCTGCAAGTGCTAGAGCTGCAGCTGCAGCGGCCTTGTCGCCAGAAGCAGTTGCCTCGCGAGATGCGCGGATTGCGGTCTTTACCTCGCTGCGAACAGCCTTGTTGCGCTCAGCAGCCTTTAGGTTGGTGCCAATGCGCTTGATCTGTGACTTGATGTTTGCCATGTTTCACTTTCTTGGTTTGCACGCTGCTCTTGCAGTCGCGCGGAACATATTCAAAACTTTGGGATTGTGAATGAAAGATTCATTCGTATCAGCCTCTAACTCTATCAGTTGGATTGCGTTTTGAGCAAGCAAATCCCGCGGTGAGCCCCACCCAGTGTGCGAGAATAGAACTACCGTCATTACGGTCCCTTTCCCTGAACAACAGAGGTTTATTTTGTCGCCACGCGCAACCCGCCGCCTTGAACCGGCGAAGACCGATCCGGCGTTCATCCGTAACTTCTGCATCATCGCTCACATTGACCACGGCAAGTCGACCCTCGCAGACCGCATGCTTCAACTAACTGGCGTGGTGGATGATCGATCGATGCGCGCGCAATACCTTGATCGAATGGATATCGAGCGTGAGCGCGGAATCACCATCAAGTCCCAGGCGGTGCGTATGCCGTGGGAAGTCGATGGCAAAACCTATGCACTAAACATGATCGACACGCCAGGTCACGTTGACTTCACGTACGAAGTTTCCCGTTCTTTAGCTGCATGCGAAGGGGCTGTGCTCCTGGTTGATGCAGCTCAAGGCATCGAGGCTCAAACACTGGCGAATCTATACCTCGCTATGGAAAACGATCTCGAAATCATCCCAGTATTGAATAAAATTGACCTTCCAGCAGCGCAGCCAGAAAAATATGCCGAGGAATTGGCAAATCTGATAGGCGGAAACCCCGAGGATTGCCTGCGAGTGTCTGGCAAAACAGGAATTGGCGTAGATGCTCTTCTTGACAAGATTGTCGGCACGATTCCTAACCCTGTCGGTGACCCTAACGCGCCTGCCCGCGCTATGATTTTTGACTCCGTCTATGACTCGTATCGAGGTGTTGTCACATACGTGAGAATGATCGACGGCCACCTGAAGCCACGCGAACAGATCACCATGATGTCAACCAAGGCTGTTCACGAAGCTTTAGAAATTGGTGTTTCGTCTCCCGAGCCGGAACCAACTAAGGGTTTAGGTGTCGGCGAAGTCGGCTATCTGATCACGGGAGTGAAGGACGTTCGTCAGTCCAAGGTTGGCGACACTGTCACAACCAAGTTAAACCCAGCAACTGAACCTCTTAAGGGTTATGCGGACCCAAAGCCGATGGTTTTCTCTGGTGTTTATCCTATAGACGGCAGTGATTACCCGGTTCTGCGTGAGGCACTTGACAAGCTGAAGCTTTCCGACGCCGCGCTTGTCTATGAACCCGAAACTTCGGTAGCGCTGGGCTTTGGTTTCCGTATCGGTTTCCTGGGGCTGCTTCACCTTGAAATCGTGACTGAACGACTAGAGCGCGAGTTTGGTCTTGACCTTATTGCCACCGCACCATCTGTGGTCTACGAGGTTACTCTCGAAAATGGAGACGAAATTGTCGTCACCAATCCAAGCGAGTTTCCTGGCGGCAAAATAAAGAAAATCATGGAGCCGTTGGTTCGGGCTACTATTTTGAGCCCCAAAGATTACGTCGGCACCATCATGGAACTTTGCCAGTCACGTCGCGGAACGATGCTAGACATGCAATATCTTGGTGAAGACCGAGTGCAACTTCGCTACGAGCTGCCATTGGCCGAAATCGTGTTCGACTTCTTCGATCAACTCAAAAGCAAAACAGCTGGTTATGGCTCGCTTGACTACGAGGAAATTGGAATGGCACAGGGTGACCTAGTAAAGGTAGACCTGTTACTGCAAGGCGAACAGGTTGACGCATTCAGCGCCATTGTTCACAAGGACAAAGCGTACGCCTACGGTGTCATGATCACCGGAAAGCTCCGTGAATTGATTCCTCGGCAGCAATTCGAAGTGCCAATTCAGGCCGCAATTGGAGCCCGAATTATCGCCCGCGAGTCTATCCGCGCTATGCGCAAGGATGTTTTGGCGAAATGTTACGGCGGTGACATCAGCCGAAAGCGAAAGCTTCTTGAAAAGCAAAAAGAGGGAAAGAAGCGCATGAAAACTATCGGCCGAGTAGAGGTTCCGCAAGAGGCTTTCATCGCAGCGCTGTCGACTGACGCTGAGAAAAAGGGCGAAAAGAAGGGTAAGTAATTGGCTGGCCTTCTGCCAATAGCCGATCCTGCTCCGGCGGACGGGATGCTTCCTAGTCAGGCAGCCGACGATGCTGAAAATAGAACATTTCACGCCTATGTTCATGTGCCATTCTGCCGCGTTCGCTGCGGCTATTGTGACTTTAACACCTACACGGCAACCGAGCTTGATGGGGCTCCGCAGAACGAATACGCAAGCACTCTAATTCGCGAAATTGAACTAAGTGTCAAAATCATCCGGGATTCTGGCATTCCTTCCCGTCAACTAAAGAGCGTCTTTTTTGGAGGCGGCACACCAACTCAGTTGCCAGCGGCTGATCTGGTTCGAATGCTCGGCACTCTCAGAAGCGCTTTTGGTTTCGCTGAAGGGTCCGAAATAACCACTGAAGCTAACCCTGACACGGTCGACTTTGATTATTTAAAAACACTTGCCGATGGTGGATTCAACCGCATCTCATTTGGAATGCAGTCGGCAGTACCTTCCGTGTTGAAAACTCTTGAACGCACACATAATCCCGAGAATCTTCCAATCGTTGTATCTGCCGCTCGCGCGGCTGGGTTAGCAACCTCAGTCGATTTGATCTATGGAGCACCGGGGGAGACCTTGGCTGACTGGCAAAGAAGCCTAGAGGAGGCAATTGCTCTCAATCCAGAACACATTTCGGCTTATTCACTAATTGTCGAGGAAGGCACCAAACTAGCTCGGCAAATAAAAGCTGGGCTCTTAACCGAACCGGACGAGGATCTCCAGGCAGACAAGTATGAATTGGCTGACAAGTTACTCGCCGATGCGGGCTACGAATGGTACGAAGTTAGCAACTGGAGTAAAAAAAATGTTGGCGTTGATAACCGATCAGCGCACAACATTTCCTATTGGAAGTCGCAGGACTGGTGGGGCTTCGGGCCGGGAGCTCATAGTCACATGGGAGGAGTTCGCTGGTGGAACGTCAAGCATCCGAGCGCTTATGCCGGAAAACTTGAAAGCGCCATTTCACCTGCGGCGGGTCGCGAAACTCTTGACCAACGAACTCGCCTCGAAGAGAGAATCTTGCTGGAAATTCGAGTTTCTGACGGACTGTCGGTGGAGTTAGCTAAACAGGTCTCATCAAATGCTTCTAACCTTGTCGCAGGCTTCATCGCTGACGATTTGGTTGAACCTCGCGCTGCACTAACGGGCACATTGAAGTTGACTTTGAAGGGAAGGCTTCTAGCCGATTCCCTTGTGCGCCAGCTACTGTCCTAGGCGAAGTTATTTCACCAACCGAAGGCTGATTGGGTAGCGATAATAATCGCCAAGGCTCTCCTTTGTTGCTGTTTAGCCTAGTCAAGGGGCTTGGTCAAGGTAATATTGGCACTCAGGTAGTTCGAGTGCTAAATGCTTTCAAACGTGATGATCTAGGAGGTGCCCATGATTCCAGACCGGAGTCTAGAGGTGCTTCGTGCCATCGTCCAGGATTACATTCAGACCAAGGAGCCTGTGGGTTCAAAGTCTCTAGTTGAACGCCATCACTTTGGTGTATCTTCGGCCACAATTCGTAATGAAATGGCCATGCTCGAAGAAGAAGAGCTGATTCATGCCCCTCACACTTCTGCCGGTCGAGTTCCAACCGACAAGGGATACCGACTTTTTGTCGATCGTTTGGGTGAAGTAAAACCGCTGAGCACTTCCGAGAAGGCTGCTATCTCGAACTTTATGGTCGGCAGTGCAGACTTGGATGAGACCCTCGGACGCACAGTGCGATTATTGTCGCAGCTCACTAACCAAGTTGCCATGGTTCAGTATCCAACTTTGGGCCGAGCCCGAATTAGAAACATCGAGTTGATTCCGGCTGCTGACACGCGCGTTCTACTAATTCTTATAACGGACAGTGGTCGTATTCAACAGCACGTCATTGAACTTGTCGAGCTACTTGATGTTCAGTTGATCGGCGAGATTAGGTTCAAATTGAACGAGCTTCTTGCCGGTTCAGGGTTATCAGATGTTTCGAAGAAACTCATTGATTTTGACTCTAGTTTTGCTTCGTCAAGTCGCGCCCAGGTCTCACTAATTACGGAGAGTTTGCTGGATCAGGTGGACGCCAATCGTCAGGAGAAAATTATCCTAGCTGGCACGGCAAATCTCGCAAGGCGCGAGGAAGACTTCCCAGGCAGTATTTCGCCTGTTCTTGAGGCGATCGAGGAGCAAGTTGTGTTGCTCAAGCTAATCACCGAGATGCAGGCCGAACAACATGGTGTCAGTCTTCGCATCGGCCGGGAGAACGCCTTCGAAGGCCTCTCAAATGCCTCAGTCGTAGTTTCTGGTTATGAAAACCAGGGCAGCGAAATCGCCAAACTCGGGGTCATCGGCCCCACTCGCATGGATTACTCATCAAATATTTCGGCAGTACGGGCTGTTGCTCGCTATCTGACAAAAGCACTAGGGAACTGAGGCACACATGGCTGACCACTATGAAGTTTTGGGCGTTGAACGAGACGCGAGCGCAGACCAAATTAAAAAAGCATACCGAAAACTAGCTCGAGAATTGCACCCGGATGTAAACCCCGGTGCTGATTCCGAAGAACGATTCAAAGCGGTTACCCACGCCTATGAAGTGTTGAGCGATTCTGATTCTCGTCGTCAGTACGACATGGGGGGACAAGATCCATTTGGGGGTTCTGGTTTCGGCGGTTTTGGAGATATTTTCGACACGTTCTTTGGCGGTGGCGGTCAACATGGGCCTCGTTCGCGAGCCGAACGTGGTCAAGATGCGCTTCTGAGAGTTGAAATGACCCTTGAGGAAGTTGTTTTTGGTGCCGAAAAGAGCATTGAAGTCGACACCGCAATTCTTTGTTCTACCTGTGAAGGTTCATGCTGCCGACCGGGAACGGGGATGAGCGTTTGCGATGTTTGCCGTGGAGCTGGTCAGATTCAACGTCAGGTGCGCTCGTTGCTCGGCAACGTGGTCACCTCCCAGCCTTGCGGCGCCTGCAGAGGCTTTGGTCAAGTCATCCAAGATCCATGTGTCGATTGTCGGGGTCAGGGTCGGGTGCGCGCACGTCGCAACATCGACCTTGCAGTTCCGGCAGGTGTGGAAGACGGGCTTCGCCTTCAACTCAGCGGCCAAGGCGAGGTTGGTTTTGCTGGTGGACCAAACGGTGATCTTTACGTTGACATCGCAGTTCAAACGCACGATATTTTCGGTCGCGCGGGCGATGATTTGACTGCAACGGTCGAAGTTCCGCTTCATGATGCCGTATTGGGTGGTTTCGCAAGAATCGAAACTTTTGATGGTGAAATCGAAATTGAAATCGCCTCTGGGCAGCAAACTGGTGACGTTCTTACAATCAAGGGCAAGGGTGTGAGCCGCCTTCGTTCTTCGGGTCGAGGTGACTTGAAGATTGCATTCCAGGTCGTTACACCTACCAAACTCGATTCCAAACAGAAGGAAATATTCCGCAGCTTGGCGAAGCTTCGGAAGGCTGATTCAATCAAGCTGGTTAAACACCACCAGGGCTTCTTCTCCGGAAAGCGTCGCTAATGGTTGAACCCCTATTCAGAAGTGATTTCGTGACTCCACCTGCGCCAGGTGAGGCGGTCACCCTCGGTGGCTCTGAGGGTAAGCACGCCGTAAATGTACGCCGAATGCGCGTCGGCGAAGGAATCCAGCTTTCTGACGGCAAAGGCATGAGAGTGCGAGGAGAAGTTTCCTCCCTCGGCAACAGTTCACTCACGGTATCTATCGACTCGGTAGTTCACGAAACAAAACCTGATATGACATTGACCATCGTGCAAGCACTTGCAAAAGGTGACCGTGACGAACTTTCGATACAGGCTGCCACGGAATTGGGTTGCTGGGCCGTTGTTCCTTGGCAGGCTGAACGCTCAATCTCGAAATGGGAGGGGGCAAAAATAGCCAAGAGCGTTGAACGATGGCAAACCATCGTCAGCGAAGCAGCAAAGCAGTCACTCAGAGTCTTCGAACCAGTCGTAGCACAGCCGGTGGGTACTAAGCAGCTTGTCGCGAACGTAAAGAACTATGACTTAGTTTTGGTGCTTGATCCGACCTCTGACATTGGGCTAGGAAACATTGATTTATCCGAGAATCAGAAAACTGTCGCAATCATTGTTGGCCCAGAAGGCGGAATCAGTGAACTTGAACTCGAGGCTCTCGAAGATTCAGGTGCTGTGAGGGTGCATCTGGGAGCGCCAATCCTCAGAACCTCCACCGCAGGTGTAGCCGCTATCGCGGTTTTACAAGCGAAACTCGGACTCTGGGGTTAGCCTGATGTTGGAGGCAACGATGACTGAGAACGGCTGCATTTTCTGCAGGATTGCCCGTAAAGAGATTCCGGCAAAGTTAGTAGGCGAGAATGATCTTGCCTTAGCTTTCTGGGACGTCTCACCACGCCAACCGCTGCACATTCTCGTAATTCCTAAATTGCACTACGCGAACGTCGCGGAGTTGACCTTGAATGATGAGAAGTCGCTTGTTTCTGTAATGAAACTAGCAAGTGAACTTGCCCTTGAACACGCCGAGGAGAGTTTCAGGTTCTCATTCAACACCGGAGCTGGTGCTGGTCAGACGGTCTTCCACGCTCATGCTCATTTAACTTCCCAAACGCCTCGGAGCGAAAGTGCCTAAGGAATCAGGCGACAATTTCGTTAGCGAACGAATATCTGTCGAAGGCGTACTTACGGTTGCGCTTTTTGGTACGGAAGATCGACTTTTAAAGACTCTCGAATCCACCTACCCGGATGTTGAAGTTCACGCGCGTGGTAATTCTGTGCTGTTAAAGGGTCCGGCATCCCAGGTGCAGGCTACGAAGAACCTGGTGCTCGAAATGATTGAACTAATTCGCGCGGGCCAAGACCTATTTCCACAAGATTTAACTCGCTCTGCAAAAATGATTGAAAACGGAAACCTCAAGCCCGCTGAGGTTTTGAGTCAGAGCATCATCAGTTCTCGTGGCAAAACGATTCGTCCAAAGACTCTAGGTCAAAAGACTTATGTCGATGCTATAGACAACAACACGATTGTTTTTGGCATTGGCCCAGCAGGAACGGGCAAGACTTATTTGGCTATGGCCAAGGCTGTGCAGGCCCTTCAGCGCAAGGAGATCAGTCGCATCATTCTCACCAGGCCTGCGGTTGAAGCAGGGGAGAAGCTGGGATTCCTACCAGGCACGCTCAACGACAAGATTGACCCATATTTGCGTCCACTATTCGATGCGCTTCACGACATGCTCGACCCAGAGTCGATTCCGAAGTTAATGGCCTCGGGCACCATTGAAGTGGCCCCTTTGGCGTATATGCGCGGTCGAACTCTGAACGATGCTTTTATCATCCTTGATGAAGCTCAAAACACCACCCCAGAACAAATGAAAATGTTTCTGACGCGACTCGGATTCAACTCAAAAATGATTGTGACCGGCGACGTAACGCAGATTGATCTTCCCAATGGCACCTCAGGTTTGAAGCTAGCTTCTGACGTGCTTAGAGATGTTGACGACATGCACTTTTCGCTTCTCACCGCTGAGGATGTTGTGCGTCACAGCTTGGTTGCAAAAATTGTCGAGGCATATTCCAAGCATGATGATGCGAAAATTGCTAAAAAGGTTGCAAATAACGAAGCTGCGCAAAATCGCATCGCCAAGAAAACGGGTGAAAAATGAGCATTGAGATAAACAATGAATCGGCCATGGCCGTAGACGAGGTTCGTGTTCTCGCTCTTGCAACTTTCGCTCTGGACTACATGCACCTTCATCCGGACACAGATCTTGCGATTGTTTTCGTAGATGAGCCAGCCATGGAGGTTCTGCACATTCAATGGATGGATGAGCCTGGGCCCACCGATGTTTTGAGTTTTCCTATGGATGAATTGCGCCCCGGATCCGAAGGGCAGTTGACCCCAGCTGGGTTGCTAGGTGACATTGTCGTCTGCCCGCCTGTTGCAGCCGCTCAAGCAGAAGTTGCGGGTCACGAAACTATCAACGAAATTTTGTTGCTGACCACACACGGAGTGCTCCACCTTCTAGGTTTCGATCATGCGGAGCCCGATGAAGAGAAGGAAATGTTTGGCCTTCAACGCGAAATTCTGGAAGCCTATTACGCCAGCGAACTCGGAGCCTAGTTGTTGCAACTCGCGCTCTGGATCGCACTGTCGGTTGCGGTGCTGACACTTCTCACCGCCGTGGTCAAAGCTGCTCTCGAAGCCATACCTGAAGAGGCAAGTAAGGCCGAATCTTTGAGCTTTGTTCGTTTGACTCTCACGGGAATTTTCGGGGTCGTCGTAGGTGAGGCATTCACCCCACTAAAGCTTTCTTGGTGGTGGTCCGCTTCTATTGCGGTGGCTCTCATGTTTTCACTGCTTCTTGGATCGCAACTAGCAAGTAGAAAGCTGGGCCACAGGAAATTCGGTGGCAAATTGACGAAGGGTTTGTTGCCCCTTGTGAATTCGATCCATCTACTATTCACTCCGCTGTCCCTCCCGAAGATGGATCAGCCGGAGGAATTCGAACAAGAGCTACTTGACTCGGTTGAAGAGTTCGGCGAAACGATTGTTCGAGAAATTATGGTTCCCCGAATCGACATGGCAACGGTTTCGGCTGAGGTCAACTTGACGACAGCGATGTCAACCTTCTTAGCACGCGGCTACTCCAGGCTCCCTGTTATCGGGGATGATATCGATGACGTTCGGGGTGTTCTTTACATCAAGGATGTCGCAAGGTTGCTTCACGAAAATCCTTCGAGCATGGATGGAATGCAGGTGTCTCAGGTGGCACGCCAGGCGATATTCGTTCCCGAATCGAAACCGGTCGATGATCTGCTCAGAGAAATGCAGCAGAGTTCACGTCACATTGCAATCATCATCGATGAGTATGGAGGCGTCGCTGGCCTCGCGACCATGGAAGACGTAATCGAAGAAATCGTCGGCGAGATTTCGGATGAATATGATCGAGACATCCCGGATGTCGAAACTATTGAAGATGGTTCATTACGGGTAAACGCGAGATTCTCACTTTTCGAATTAGGTGAGCTTTTCGAGCTTGAACTTGAAGATGAAGATGTCGATAGTGTTGGCGGCTTACTCACCAAGGAACTTGGTAAGCTCCCTAAGCGCGGAGACCGTGTAACTATTAGTGGGTTGAGTTTGACTGCCGACCGCATTGAGGGCCGACGCAAACGCTTATTAACCGTTTTGGTTCATAAGGAACAAGACTTGGCCGACATTCAGTCTGCCTTCGATTCAATCGAGCAGGAGAAATAATGGCTGAGCATAGATCAGGATTTGCGTCATTTGTTGGGCGCCCAAACGTAGGTAAGTCCACGTTAACTAACGCTCTGGTGGGCGAAAAAATTGCCATCACGAGCGCAAAACCTCAGACAACGCGTCGCGCAATTCGCGGAATTGTTCATCGCGAATTTGGGCAGCTTATTCTCGTCGACACGCCTGGGCTGCACCGCCCTAGAACGCTTCTCGGTCAGCGCCTTAATGACTTGGTCGAGCAGACCCTAGGTGATGTTGATGTCATTGGCTTCTGCATTCCGGCGAACGAAAAGATTGGCCCTGGTGACAATTTCATCAATGACCAGCTGAGCGAGTTCCGAAGGGCCAAGTTGGTAGCGGTTATTACCAAGAGTGAACTGGTGTCACCTGAACAACTTGCAGAACAATTGGTTGCGGTTTCTCAGTTGCGTGACTGGAGAGCAATCGTTCCGGTTTCGGCAGTCGGGCAAGACCAACTCGAAGTATTGACCAAAGTTTTAATTGACCTACTTCCTGAATCGCCTGCGTTGTATCCGCCGGAGGCTGTGACCGATGAAACTCTGGAGAATCGCATCTGTGAGTTAATCCGCGAGGCAGCACTTGAGGGCGTGCGTGATGAACTTCCGCACTCCATAGCCGTAACTATCGATGAGATGTCTCAACGCAAGGGTCAAAATTTGACCGACATTCATGCGAACATATTTGTCGAGCGAGACAGCCAAAAGGGCATCATTATTGGCCACAAGGGATCTCGTCTCATCGACGTTGGAAAGCGCTCTCGACTCGAGATCGAGAAACTCATCGGCCACAAGGTATTCCTTGGTTTGAGAGTAAAGGTTGCCTCTGAATGGCAACGAGACCCTAAACAGCTGGGCAAGCTCGGCTTCTAGTGCTAACCTTAAATCGTGTTCTTCGGTCTACTACTTAGTGGCCGCGACGAGGCCTAAACCGGCCTTCCTCGTCGCGGGGTCTTCTGCTGGCTGACCCAACACTCATCAAGGAAGAACTTCTCATGGAAAACACCCAACGCCCATCGGGCATGCCGGTTCATAAATATGTTCCGTTTCACGAGCAAATCGCCGTGGATCTACCAGATCGCACCTGGCCTTCGAAGCGAATCACTGAGGCGCCTCGTTGGTGTGCGGTGGATCTTCGCGATGGCAACCAGGCTCTAATTGATCCGATGAGCCCAGAGCGAAAGCTCAAGATGTTCAAGCTATTAGTTGAAATGGGCTACAAGGAGATCGAGGTCGGCTTCCCTTCAGCTAGCCAGACGGACTTCGACTTCGTGCGCATCCTCATTGAAGATGGGCACATCCCTGAGGATGTGACTATTCAGGTTCTAACACAGGCGCGAGATGCTCTGATCGAACGCACATATGAATCACTTAAGGGAGCCAAGAAGGCAATTGTTCATTTTTACAATTCGACCTCCGTGCTTCAACGACGCGTTGTTTTCAATCAGGATAAAAATGGCATCATGGAGATTGCTCTCGCTGGTGCACGTAAATGCCGCTCGATGGAATCTCTAATTCCTGACACCGAAGTCTTCTATGAATATTCGCCTGAGTCATACACGGGCACCGAACTGGAATATGCCGTTGAAGTTTGTAACGCGGTAATCAAGATTATCGACCCTAAGCCAGATCACCAGATGGTCATAAACCTCCCAGCAACGGTTGAGATGGCCACACCGAACGTTTATGCCGATTCAATCGAGTGGATGCATCGCAACATCGACCGTCGTGAGAGCATCCTTATTTCACTTCATCCGCACAATGACCGTGGAACCGCGGTGGCTGCCGCTGAACTTGGCTACCTTGCCGGAGCCGACCGTATAGAGGGTTGCCTATTTGGCAATGGTGAACGAACCGGAAACGTAGACCTAATCACGCTCGGTTTGAACCTTTTCAGTCAGGGCATCGACCCGCACATCGATTTCAGCCAGCTAGACGAAATCAAGCGCACGGTTGAATATTGCAACCAACTTCCAGTTCCAGAACGTGCTCCTTATGGCGGAGACCTTGTTTACACCGCATTCTCGGGTTCCCATCAGGATGCGATCAAGAAGGGCTTTGAGTTAATGCACAAAGAGGCAGCCGATAAGGGTGTTTCGGTGGATGAACTGATTTGGGCTGTCCCTTACCTGCCGATTGACCCTAAGGACGTCGGTCGTTCATACGAAGCTGTCATCCGGGTTAATTCTCAGTCGGGTAAGGGTGGCGTTGCATACCTTTTGAAAAATGACCACAGTCTCGATCTGCCTCGAAAGTTGCAAATCGAATTCTCTCGAGTGGTTCAGAATAAGACCGACCAGGATGGCGGAGAAGTTTCATCTGCCAAGCTCTGGGATATCTTCATCGACGAATACTTGCCTGCTCCGTCAGATCGAATCGATCTAAAGTGGGGCCGCTTCGAGCTTAAGAAGATGCGAACCGAAAGCAACATGGACGGTCGCGTTGAACTAAACATCGTTCTGCGTGACGGCGCCGGAGAACTCGAAGAGACAGGCGTTGGAAACGGCCCAATCTCGGCATTCCTGAACGTTCTAGAAAAGCAGGGCGTCAACGTTCGCCTCCTCGACTATGTTGAACACACACTTAGCGAAGGCGGCGATGCACAAGCTGCCGCCTATGTCGAGCTCGAAGTTGGTGGGCAAACACTTTGGGGTGTCGGTATCGATGGCGACATTTCAACTGCATCGCTCAAGGCCGTAATTTCCGCGGTCAATCGAGCGCTCCGCAGCTAGCACCAAGCAACTAAGTTCCCCCGATAGTCGATGCTGTCGGGGGATACTTATGTAGTGCCTACATACAAGGATGAAGCTGTAGTTTTGCGCACCCACAAACTGGGTGAAGCAGACCGAATCGTCACACTTCTTTCTCGTTACAACGGGCAAATTCGGGCTGTGGCTAAAGGTGTTCGAAGAACTGGTTCGAAATTCGGCTCTCGACTCGAGCCATTTATGGTGGTTGAAGCTCAGTTTTATGAGGGACGCACTCTTGATGTTGTCAACCAGGTTGAAACCATAGGCGCTTATGGTCGCGAAATTATTGAGGACTACCGAACTTACACTGCCGCAACCGTCATGGTCGAGACAGCCGAGAAGCTGACCGGTGACGACTCAACTCCACAACAATATCTGCTCCTGGTCGGTGCTTTGCGCTCCCTATCGAACAAGGAACATGATGCCTCCCTCATTCTCGACTCCTACCTGCTGCGAGCCCTATCGATTGCTGGTTGGGCTCCAAACTTTGTGGATTGCGCGCGTTGTGGAGCCATTGGGCCGCATCAGGCATTTGTGATGCAGTTAGGTGGAGTGGTTTGTCGAGATTGTCGACCTGCGGGAGCAGCGGTGATCGACCCGTTGACTGGCGAACTTCTGGGCGCTCTCCTTGCCGGCGACTGGGTTGTTGCGGATGCGTCATCAGAGAGTATTCGCGGTGCCGCTTCGGGTATTGTTTCTGCTTATAGCCAGTGGCATATCGAACGCGGGCTTAAATCTCTTCAGCACATGGAGCGTCAATGAATGAGTTCGTCCCGGTAGCAAAGCATGGCTTCTCCATACCGGTTTTCCCGAAGGGTTCGGTTCCAAGGCACATCGCTATAGTGATGGATGGCAACGGTAGGTGGGCGAACGAGCGAGGGCTCACCAGAATCGAGGGCCACAAAGCCGGTGAAGCTGCGCTGCTCGACGTAGTGGCAGGAGCCATCGAAGTGGGAGTCAAGAATCTTACCGTTTACGCCTTTTCAACCGAAAACTGGAAGCGTTCGCCTGATGAGGTTAGATTTCTCATGGGATTCAATCGTGAGGTCCTGCGACGCCGTCGTGATCAATTGAACGCATGGGGCGTGAGAATTCGCTGGGCAGGTCGACGCCCAAGGCTCTGGCTTTCGGTCATCAGTGAACTAGAGGCAGCCGAGAAATTGACCGAGAAGAATGAGACTCTCACGCTTACTATGTGTGTGAACTATGGTTCTAGGGTTGAAATCACCGACGCAATCAATGCGATTACCCAAGAAGTAGCGTCTGGAAAGATCAAGCCGGGTTCCGTAAGCGAAAAGACCCTGGCCCGATACCTGAACTCGAGTTATTTGCCTGACGTGGACCTTTTCCTTAGGAGTTCGGGTGAGCAACGCACATCCAACTTTTTGCTTTGGCAGTCCGCATATGCCGAGTTCGTCTTCATGGACACGCTATGGCCGGATTTCGATAGGCGTTCGCTTTGGTCGGCAATTGAGCAGTATGTGAGTCGCGATCGTCGCTTTGGTTCCGCAATAGACAAGCCAAAAGCCTAGAGTCAAAGTAGACTTAGAACTTCGAACAAGTGCCAGGCATCCAGCTTGGGCAAGGAGTTTAAGTGGCTACCCCAAATCGTCTAGATTCAGTAATTTCTCTCGCAAAGCGTCGCGGATTCGTTTTCCAGGCCGGCGAAATATATGGCGGTAGCCGTTCTGCATGGGATTACGGACCTTTGGGTGTAGAACTCAAGGAGAACATTAAGAAGCAGTGGTGGCGCACCGTTGTGCAGAGCCGCGACGACATCGTCGGCCTCGATTCATCGGTCATTCTTCCTCGCAAAGTTTGGGAAGCCTCGGGCCATGTTCGTGAATTTTCTGACCCACTTATCGAGTGCACCGCGTGCCACAAGCGTTTCCGTCAGGATCACTTAGAGGAAGCCTTCGAAGAAAAGAAGGGTCGCGCTCCAGAGAGCATGAACGACATCGCCTGCCCTAACTGCGGTGGTAAAAACATTTGGACTGAGCCAAAGGCGTTCAACGGTCTACTCCAAACTTTCTTGGGGCCAGTCGCCGCCGAGGAAGGTTTGCACTACCTTCGACCAGAGACCGCTCAGGGTATTTTCGTGAATTTTGCCAACGTTCTTGGCGCGGCGCGCATGAAACCACCATTTGGTATCGGACAGATTGGAAAATCTTTCCGAAATGAGATAACCCCGGGAAACTTTATTTTCCGTACTCGTGAATTCGAGCAGATGGAAATGGAGTTCTTTGTTGAGCCGGGCACTGATGAAGAATGGCATGATTACTGGATCGAGCAGCGCATGAATTGGTATACCGATCTAGGTATTAACCCAGAAAACTTGCGTCTTTTTGAACACGCTAAGGAAAAGCTTTCGCACTATTCAAAGCGAACTGTTGACATTGAGTATCGTTTCGGTTTTCAGGGGAGCGAGTTTGGTGAACTTGAAGGTATCGCTAACCGTACGGACTTTGACCTAACCACTCACTCAAGAGAATCCGGCGTTGATTTGAGCTACTTCGATCAGGCCAAGGGTGAGCGATGGACACCATACGTCATTGAACCAGCCGCTGGTTTGACCCGGTCGCTGATGGCCTTCTTGGTTGACGCATATCACGAAGATGAGGCTCCGAATACCAAGGGCGGCGTCGATGTTCGAACCGTACTGCGTTTGGATTACCGTCTGGCGCCCGTTAAAGCGGCAATCTTGCCACTTTCGCGAAATGAAGAACTCTCTCCTGTTGCTCGCAACTTGGCTCAGGAACTTCGTGGCTATTGGAACATCGAGTTCGACGATGCCGGCGCAATTGGGCGTCGTTATCGCCGTCAGGACGAAATTGGCACACCATTCTGTGTAACGGTTGATTTCGAAACCTTGGATGACCAAGCAGTTACGGTTCGAGAGCGTGATACCATGCAGCAGGAGCGCGTGTCTCTGTCGAAGCTTCGTGAATATCTAGGCGCCAAGCTAGTTTTCTAAACGAATGACTCAGCAGATTTCAGAGCCGGCTCTTCAGTACGGCAAAATCGCGATCAAGACCCCGGTGGTTTTGGCGCCGATGGCTGGCATCACAAACACCGCGTTTCGTCTGCTTTGCCGTGAATTCGGTGGAGGGCTTTACGTTGCCGAAATGGTCACTTCACGTGCGCTTGTTGAACGAAACGAAGAGTCTCTTCGTCTAGTTGGCCATCATCCTTCGGAGGAAATTCGCTCAGTTCAGCTCTATGGCGTCGACCCTAAAACGATTGCTGAAGCGGTGACAATTTTGGTTGCCGAAAATAGGGCCGACCATATTGATCTAAATTTCGGTTGTCCGGTGCCGAAGGTGACCCGAAAGGGTGGTGGCGCCGCTCTTCCATGGAAGCAAGATCTATTCGCATCAATAGTCAATGCTGCTGTGAAGGCAGCGGGAGAGGTACCGCTCACCGTTAAAATGCGCAAGGGCATTGACGACAATCACCTGACCTACTTGGATGCCGGAAAGGCAGCTCGTGACGCTGGTGTGACTGCAATTGCGCTGCATGGCCGAACCGCATCCGAATACTACTCAGGCCAGGCAGACTGGAGTGCAATCGCAAATCTGCGAGAAGCCCTTCCCGACGTTCAGGTGCTTGGCAATGGCGACATCTGGTCAGCCGCTGACGCGATTCGAATGATGCGTGAAACGGGCGTAGATGGGGTTGTTGTCGGTCGTGGTTGCCTTGGCAGACCTTGGCTTTTTGGAGATCTTCAGGCCGCCTTCGATGAGTATCAGAGAGATCCAAATTCAAACGCTGCGATTGATCCGATCCAACCAAACCTTGGGGAAGTTGCAGAGGCGTTCAAGCGACATGGCGAACTTCTGGTCGATTTCTTTGAGGATGAGGCAAAGGCCTGCCGCGACATCCGCAAGCACGTTGCTTGGTATTTCAAGGGTTACCCGGTTGGCGGCGAATTTCGTGCCGCCCTGGCTCAGGTTGAATCGCTAAATCACATGGATCAGATCCTCGGAACCCTGGATCGTGCATTACCTTATCCGGGTGAAGAGGCAGAAGGGCCTCGAGGCCGTTTGGGTGGCGCAAAACAGACCGCACTTCCTGAGAATTGGTTAGACTCGCGAGAACTTGTCGGCGATCAACGCAGAATGTTGCAAGAGGCAGAACTTTCTGTCTCGGGAGGCTAAATGGACAACCGTCATTCCTCAGAGGTTGGATACACCGATTTCGATCGCGAGCGCTTTCTGCCCGAGGATCGGTCTAGTGGTGCTCGACGGGGTGAGTTTGCTCGAGATCGGGCCCGAGTGGTTCACTCCTCAGCGTTACGTCGACTTGGCGCCAAGACTCAAGTGCTTAGCCCTTCAGGAGGAGACTTTGCTAGAACCCGACTAACTCACTCCCTTGAGGTGGCTCAGATCGGTCGTGAGATGGCCATCGATCTCGGGTTGAATGCAGATATGGTTGACATGGCGTGCCTGGCGCACGATCTTGGGCACCCGCCTTTCGGCCACAACGGCGAGAAGGCGCTGGACTCATGGTCTAGAGATTTTGGTGGTTTCGAGGGTAACGCTCAGACGCTCAGGCTTTTGACTCGAATTGAACCTAAGGTCATCACCACCGAGGGTCGGTCATACGGATTGAACCTAACCCGAGCGAGTTTGGATGCAACGTGCAAGTACCCGTGGCGTCGCGTGGATGCAGTCCCTGAAAAGGGAGCAGATAAGGCCATAAAGTTCGGTGCATACGATGATGATCTCGAGGTCTTCGAGTGGCTTCGATTCGGGGCACCTGTTCGAGTGAAAAGTGTCGAAGCACAGGTCATGGACTTCGCGGACGATGTTGCTTATTCAGTCCATGACTTTGAGGATGCGATTGTTTCAAAATTCATCGACGTAAAGGCACTTGCCGACACCGCAAGTGAGGATGACTTGCTTTCAAAAATCAGCCAGTGGAACGGTGGAGCGATCTCAAAGGAGGCTTTGGCTGCTGCACTTCAACGTCTGAGGGCTCATCAGTACTGGTTGACAACCTTTGACAACTCGCCAATGGGCCTTGGCACACTCAAGAACTTAACTTCCGCTTTGATCGGCTCGCTCGTTAGCCGCACTGTGGATGCAATTCTTGAAGCATCGCCAACCGAGTCGCTCGCGCGCTTCGGAGCTATCTTGGTTATCCCATTTGAGGTGCAGGCAGAGATCTCGGTTCTGAAGGGGATTGTTTCGGCTTTCCTGATGTCAAGTGAATCTCGTCGGCCATTCTATGAATGGCAACGAAGTTTGCTTACCGAATTAGCTGATGCGTTACTGGCCTCGAACGGTGAAAACCTGGATGGCTACAGTTCTCAAGCTTGGGCAGTGGCCCACGATGAGATTCAAAAGCATCGCGTTATTGTCGATCAGATCGCCTGCCTGACAGACCAGAGCGCACTGACGCTGCACCATCGCCTCGTCGGTTCGATTCCAAAATAGGATTAGGAAATGGCTGGCAAAATCAAAGCTCGTGACATCGAGGAAGTAAAGACTCGTGTCAACATCGCCGATATCATCGGCGAGTATGTGTCGTTGCGGCCAGCCTCAGCCGGTTCACTAAAGGGTCTTTGTCCTTTCCACGATGAAAAATCTCCATCTTTCAATGTTCGGCCCGCCCAAGGTTTTTACCATTGCTTCGGTTGTGGCGAGGGTGGCGATGTCTACAAATTCGTGCAGCAGTTGGAGCAATTAAGTTTCTCCGAAGCCGTTGAAAAATTGGCTGCGCGAATCGGCTTTGAACTCAGTTACGAAGAGGGCGGAAGTAGTCCGGAACTCGGACAGAAGTCGCGCATACTCGAGGCGAATAATGCCGCCGCAATTTTTTACCAGGAACAGTTAATGACAGACGCTGCGATTCCCGGAAGAGAGTTTCTAAAAGGCCGAGGGTTTGATAAGGCGGCAGCCGACGAGTTTGGTATCGGGTTTGCCCCCAAAGGTTGGAATGGGCTCTTCGACCATTTAACCAGTAAGGGTTTCACTATCGATGAGTTGGTCTCTGCTGGACTGGTCACAAAGAGTGATCGCGGTGCCTACGACAAATTTCGTGGCCGACTCATTTGGCCGATTAGAGACACTACCGGGCAAGTAATCGGATTTGGAGCTCGAAAACTTTTTGATGATGACCAGGGTCCGAAATACTTGAACACAAGTGACACTTTGGTCTATCACAAATCGCAAGTGCTCTATGGCATTGATTTGGCCAGGAAGGCTATTTCTAAGCAACAGCGCGTAGTAGTTGTTGAAGGTTATACCGATGTGATGGCTTGTCATTTGGCGGGAGTCACGACGGCCGTGGCAACATGCGGGACGGCATTTGGCGATGAGCACATTCGCATCATCAATAGGATGTTGTCTGCCGATAAAGATATCCCCGCCGAGGTTATTTTCACCTTTGACCCAGATGCCGCCGGCCAAAAGGCAGCGATGCGAGCCTTCGCCGATTCAGGAAAATTTACCGCCCAAACTTTCGTAGCCGTTGGTCCTGACGGGCTAGATCCATGCGATCTTAGGACTGCAAAGGGTGACGAGGCGGTCAGGGGCATGATTGAGGTGAAGAAGCCGCTTTTCGAATTTGCGATTAAGCAAAAAATAGCAAAATTTGATCTCGCGACCATCGAGGGTCGTGTCGCAGCCGCTCGCTCGGCAGCTCCGATAGTTGCTGGAATTCAAGATTCGGCAATGCGGCCGGCCTACACCCGCGAACTGGCTGGTTGGGTGAATCTAGATGGAAACGACGTTGCTGCGATGGTCGAGACGGCTGCCAAGGTCGGAAGGCAGCAAGCGGTTGCCGAGATGCGCAGGGATACAGCGAAAGATGCTCTTGTAGACCAGGATGTGCCCCCGGTCGATGCGCCAGAGACTTCCACGCTGGTTCCAATGAATCTCAACGACCCAATTACTCGCTTCGAAAGGCAGACGTTAGAGGTATTGGTTCAGTTGCCCGCCGCTTACTCGAACGAACAACTTCTGAAGCTATGTCACACAGGTATGAGTCACCCGAACCATAACAGTATTCTCAGAGCTATCGAGGTTTCGGCCAATGATCGCTTGCAGCCTACGTTTCTAAACTCCATAGCCTCTAACACTGACCCGGCTCTACATCAGACCTTACGTGAAATTGCAGCTCAATCTTTGCCAGCCTCTGACACCGACGGGTTGGCCCGATATGGCCAGGGCGTCGTGGCTCGAGCTATCACGAACGCGATTTCGGGGGAGAAGGCAGACCTTTTGGCGGAGTTGCGAAGGGTAGAGCCAGGTTCGGTTGAATCAGCAGAGGTGCAACGCAAACTCATGGCACTCGAAGCTGAACGCAGGGCACTTTAATGGCTTCGCGACCGTTAGTTGCAGTTCAACCGGGTCTTCAGAAAGAATATCTTGCGGCAATCGCGCTTGGCGGAGGCGTGGCTGCTGATCTATCGAGTTCTACAACGGGTTTGGTGTGGACAGATAGTCAGGCTCCTGAAAAGTTGCTTAGCCTTTTGAAATCGCACCCGGGAGTCGAATGGGTACAGTTGCCTTTCGCAGGCGTTGATAATTTTGCTCTGGTTTTTGAATGGGCCGTAGAAAACGGCCTTGAAATCCGCTTCACATCGGCAAAAGGCGCTTATCGTGAACCGGTTGCTGAACACGCTCTAATGTTGGCTTTAGCTCTAGCGAGAGCGATTCCGGAGCGTTTAGAAGCTAAGTCATGGGGACGCAAATTTGCCGCGACTTTATACGATGCGAATGCTGTGATTATTGGCGGAGGCGGAATTACAGAGGAGTTGATTCGTCTTCTTCGACCCTTCCGCACCAAGATAACAGTGGTCCGGCGCACTCCGATGGCAATCGACGGAGCTGATGAGATCACGACCCTAAGTGACTTGAACCGTGTTTTACCGGATGCTGATTTTGTCTTTCTTGCTTCTGCACTTACGCCTGAAACTCGTGGTCTTTTTGATGCCCAGCGATTCTTACTCATGAAAGAGACTTCGTATTTCATCAACATCGCACGTGGGCCAATCGTGGTGTCGGAGGATCTCGCCTCGGCACTTAGATCCAAAACGATTGCTGGTGCGGGAATCGACGTAACCGACCCCGAGCCGCTTCCTGATGGGCATTACTTGTGGGATGCGCCAAATCTAATCATCACCCCACACAGCGCTGACACTCCGGAGATGTGCGTTTCTCTCCTTGCTAGTCGAATTGCCCAAAACGTTGAAGCCAAAATCGAAAACAACCCCTTGGTAGGTCTCGTAGATCTAAAACTTGGTTACTAAATAGCAGTTAGTGTCACCTTCGACCAAAATCTTTGGTAATGTTGTCTAGTCGCGAAAGCAACATTCCTCGGTAGCTCAATTGGCAGAGCAATCGGCTGTTAACCGATAGGTTCTTGGTTCGAGTCCAAGCCGGGGAGCCAATCTTTCTGAAACCAGGAGGCCACGTGATTCAGTGGATCC
>CANGDL010000012.1 GCA_947452675.1 Microbacteriaceae bacterium
AGTAAAGCAATGGCACAAGGTACCGTCAAGTGGTTTAACGCTGAAAAGGGTTTCGGCTTCATCACTCAGGATGGCGGAGCAGATGTATTCGTACACTTCTCAGCAATCCAGTCAGAGGGTTACAAGGAGCTTAAGGAAAACCAGCGCGTAGAGTTCGAAGTTAAGAACGGCGACAAGGGTCCTCAGGCAGACAACGTACACGTAATCTAAGCGACCGCCTAGATTTCAAAAACACCCTCCCTTCGGGGAGGGTGTTTTTCTTTCTCCGGTTGCGATCGAATCTTCGCCTGAACGCATTCCTGTGGATGTTCGCTCACAGATGACCAAATGGATTTGGCAGTCGAGCACTGAGAGTGCCAAAATAGAGTTAGCACTCATACACAAAGAGTGCTAATCACTTACAGGAGATTGAAACCAAAATGGCAAAAATCATTCACTTCAATGAAGAGGCACGTCGCGGCATGGAACGCGGCCTCAACATCCTTGCAGACACCGTCAAGGTAACCCTTGGCCCGCGTGGCCGCAACGTAGTTCTAGAAAAGAAGTGGGGCGCCCCGACCATCACAAACGATGGTGTTTCGATTGCCAAGGAAATCGAACTGGACGACCCATTCGAGCGCATCGGCGCCGAGCTAGTCAAGGAGGTCGCTAAGAAGACTGACGACGTAGCCGGTGACGGAACCACCACTGCAACCGTTCTTGCCCAGGCATTGGTTCGCGAAGGTCTTCGCAACGTTGCAGCTGGAGCCGACCCAATCAGCCTAAAGAAGGGCATTGAGAAGGCCGTTGCTGCTGTCATCGCTGAGCTAGTTGCAAACGCAAAGCCAGTTGAAACTCAGGCTCAGATCGCTGCAACCGCGTCGATCTCTGCCGGCGACACCCAAATCGGTGAGCTAATCGCCGAGGCTATCGAGAAGGTCGGCAAGGAGGGCGTTGTCACCGTTGAGGAGTCGAACACCTTCGGCATCAACCTAGAGCTAACTGAGGGTATGCGTTTCGACAAGGGCTACATCTCGGCATACATGGTCACTGACCCGGAGCGCCAGGAAGCCATCCTTGAGGATGCTTATGTTCTAATCGTCAACGGCAAGATCTCAAACATCAAGGATGTTCTGCCAATCGTCGACAAGGTTATCCAGGCCAACAAGCCACTTTTGATCATTGCTGAGGACGTGGATGGCGAAGCACTAGCAACTCTGATTGTCAACAAGATCCGCGGCATCTTCAAGTCTGTTGCTGTTAAGGCTCCAGGCTTTGGCGACCGCCGCAAGGCAATGCTTCAGGACATCGCGATCCTGACCGGCGGCCAGGTCATCTCAGAAGAGGTTGGCCTCAAGCTAGAGAACACCACCCTTGATCTTCTAGGCCGTGTTCGCAAGGTTGTAATCACCAAGGATGAAACCACCATCGTTGAGGGTGCAGGCAACGCCGAGCAGATTGCTGGTCGCGTTGAGCAGATCCGTCGCGAGATGGAAAACACCGACAGCGACTACGACCGCGAGAAGCTTCAGGAGCGCCTTGCAAAGCTTGCCGGAGGTGTAGCAGTCATCAAGGCTGGTGCGGCTACTGAGGTTGAGCTCAAGGAGCGTAAGCACCGCATCGAGGACGCAGTTCGAAATGCAAAGGCTGCGGTTGAAGAGGGTATCGTCGCCGGTGGTGGCGTGGCGCTAATCCAGGCTGGAACCACTGCGTTCGGCAAGCTAAACCTGACTGGTGACGAGGCAACCGGCGCGAACATCGTGCGCGTCGCAATCTCAGCGCCACTAAAGCAGATTGCCATCAACGCAGGCCTAGAGCCAGGAGTTGTTGCTGACAAGGTTGCTCACCTGCCTGTTGGTCACGGCCTAAACGCTGCGACTGGCGAGTATGTTGACATGCTTGGCGCTGGCATCAACGACCCAGTGAAGGTAACCCGCTCGGCACTGCAGAACGCAGCTTCGATTGCAGGATTGTTCCTAACCACCGAAGCCGTGGTTGCAGAGAAGCCTGAGCCACACGCTCCAGCTGCAGCTCCACAGGGCGGTATGGACTTCTAAAGTCAAAATTCAAGGGCGGCGATCACTTCGGTGGTCGCCGCTTTTGTTTAAACGTCACACTACAAAAAGAGACGTTGGTTCGCCAGTTCGATTTCTGAGTAATGGTTTGCTGCAATCGCCAGGGCCGAACCGAGAGACTCGAGCTGGCTTTGCACTGTCGCCTCAGTTGCCCGCCACCTTTGGGCAAGCTCCTGAAATCCATTGGCAGCGAGCCCTGTCCAGCTATTTTGCAAACCTAGGAGTTGTGCGTGCAATAAATCAACCTCGTGATTTATCCGCGCAATAGTGGCTTGGATGGCCGCGTTGGCAGCCCATACTTGTTCGCTGTCGACGGTGAATTGGGTCATGTCTCAAGTTTTGGGGGAAACTTCCATGCCAAACGTTTGGTCTTCTGGAATTGTGGAGAACTAATCGATTGGCAGAGTAACTCTAAAAGTCGCGCCACCGCCGGCGGTTTCAACGGCTTCAATCTCGCCTTCGTGTCGCTCAATGATGGTGCTAACTATGGCTAGACCAAGGCCAGACCCGCCGGTTTCGCGGTTCCGTGAGTTGTCGGCCCGATAGAAGCGCTCGAACACCTTTGAGCGCAGCTCCTTCGGGATTCCTTCGCCATGGTCGCGCACCTCGAAGATTACCTCGTCGTTCCTCAGGCTTCCGAAAGCGATTTCGATTTTGCTTCCAACAGGCGAGAATCGACCTGCGTTGTTTAGAAGATTGGTGAAGACCTGGCGAATTGAGTTTGCGTCGACGCTTGCGAATGTCTTCGCGTCTTTGGCTAAGGCTCCGCCATCTAGGTCGATTATCTCCACATCTCTATGGCCGTCAGTCACTGAGTAGTCCTGGGCTACTTCGGCAGCGAGGCTAACCAAATCAGTCTTAGTTGTTTTCAACTTTGCGCCATCATCAAGTCGGGCAAGGGCAAGCAGGCTTTCGACCAGGCTTGTCATTCTGATCGCTTCACTTTCGATGCGACCCATCGCTTCGGCGACATCGGCCTTCTTTTTTAGGGCGCCCATTCGATAGAGCTCGGCATAGCCTCGCACTGAAACCAGGGGAGTACGAAGCTCGTGACTTGCATCGGCAACGAAGCGGCGCATCTGTTCCAGTGTCTTGTTTCGCGACGCCATGGCATTCTCAACGCTGCCCAACATGGTGTTCAAAGAGTGGTTTAGTCGAGCAATTTCAGTGTTACCTGGTCGCTCAATCAATCGTTGTGAAATGTCGCCATCGGCAACGGCTCGGGCTGTGCGCTCCACTTCGTTCAAAGGCCTTAGCGCTGATGCAATGGTGAGCCAAATACTCATTCCGCTAATCAGCAAGAGGAAAAATCCGAATCCGGCCCCAATGAGTCCGTACTGATTCAAAATCTCTCGGTTGCCTGAGGTAGGCAATGCCACGACAACGGACCCAGGTGTGTCTTGAAGGGGCAGTGCCACAATTCGCCAATCAGCTAGTTTCGGATCTGTTAGGTTCACAGCCCCCGACTCGTTGGCATCAAAAGGCTGCCCCTGGGTCGCCAAAACAGCTGCAATTGTGAAGGTTGAAAGGTTCGGCACATTTTTGCTGTCGTTGGTGGAAGACACCAAACCAATCAACAGGTTCCCAGTAGGGCTAAGGTATGCCACGTAGAAGTCGCTCGGCAGGCGAGGCAAAGTTAGCTGACGGTTGGCGAGGCGGGCCTCAACCAGAGCTGGATCCTCATGACTCAGGGTTGCAGCGGTTGAAGTCAGCATTGTGTCGACATTCTGCTGAAGGTAGGTGCGAAGAAGTGAAATAGTTCCGAGGCTTGAAACGATTAGGAGAATTCCAATAAGGGCAACCGAAAGGCTGGTCAGCTTGGCGCGTAGTGAAATTCGTTCCCAAATCTTCGAGGCTCGGCTCTGCATCAGTTGCTGCTCTTGCTCGATTTATACATGTATCCGACTCCGCGCTTGGTTTGGATCAGCGGTTCGGAGGTAATCGGGTCCAGCTTCTTGCGCAAATAGGAAACGTAGGATTCCACGATTCCCATCTCACCGTTGAAGTCATATTCCCAAACATGGTCGAGGATCTGCGCTTTGGTCAACACGCGGTTTGGGTTTGACATTAGGAATCGCAAGAGTTTGTATTCGGTCGGACTTAGGTCGACCGGTTGCCCGTTGGCAAATACCTCGTGAGCATCTTGGTTGATCTTTATTTCACCGACCTCAAGAATCGAGTCTTCCGTCTCAACCTGCTTGGTGCGCCTAAGAATGGCGTTGATGCGAGCGACAATCTCGTCCAGGCTGAATGGCTTGGTCATGTAGTCGTCCCCACCAACCGTAAGACCGGTGACCTTGTCAGCGGTTTCATCGCGCGCGGTTAGGAACAGAACGGGGGCATTAATGCCCATCGATCGAATTTTCTTCGTGACGCTGAAGCCGTTCATGTCTGGCAGCATCACATCAAGAAGGATGATGTCTGGAGCGCCCTTCTCTGCCGCATTCACTGCATCTGCACCGTTGCCGACGGCATGAACACTGAAACCCGCAAAGCGCAGGCTCGTTGAGAGCAAATCGCGGATGTTTGGCTCGTCGTCGACGATCAGTACCTTCACGTTTTCCATAACGCCAGTGTGGCACCCATTCCTGAGAATGGGCTGAACGCTTACTGGAAGTTATACGAGAAAAAAATGACTCTGTCTCGACTAGACCAAGTCGTGAGCATCAATGATTTCGTAGCTGTAACCCTGTTCGGCTAAGAAGCGCTGGCGGTTCTGAGCGAAGTCCTGATCTACTGTGTCCCGAGTTATCAAGGTATAGAAATTCGCGGCTCGGCCGTCAGCCTTAGGCCTGAGCAGTCGTCCTAGTCTCTGAGCTTCCTCTTGTCGAGAGCCGTATGAGCCAGAAATTTGCAAGGCCACCGATGCTTCGGGAAGGTCGACCGAGAAGTTGGCAACTTTGGAGACCACGAGAGTGGTTATTTCACCGCTGCGGAACTGTTCAAACAGACGTTCGCGCTCATCCACCGGTGTTTCGCCGGTTATTTCGGGCACTCTTAGTGCTCCTGAAATCGCATGAATCTGGTCGAGATACTGCCCAATGATTAGGGTTGGCTCTCCCAGATGCTTCTTTAGCAGTTTTTGAATGACCGGAATTTTGACCGCTGACGTTGCAGCGAGTCGGTACTTCTCATCCTGGTTTGAGATTGCGTAGTTGAAACGCTCTTCCTCTTCCATGTCGATGCGAACCTCGTAGCAGGCCGCCGGCGCGATGTATCCCTGCGCTTCGATTTCCTTCCATGGAGCATCGAACCGCTTCGGGCCAATTAGTGAGAAAACGTCGCCCTCCTTGCCATCCTCTCGGACCAGCGTGGCGGTTAGGCCAAGTCGTCGCCGTGCTTGGAGGTCGGCGCTCATTTTGAAAATCGGAGCCGGCAAAAGGTGCACTTCGTCGTAGACGATCAAGCCCCAATCGTTCGCGTTGAGCAGAGCGAGGTGAGCGTATTCATTTTTACGCTTGGTGGTCAAAATTTGGTAAGTCGCAATTGTGACCGGCTTGATCTCCTTTACGGAGCCTGAATATTCACCAATTTCATCCTCGGTGAGTGTGGTGCGCCGCAAGAGCTCGTTCTTCCATTGGCGAGCTGAAACGGTGTTGGTTACCAAGATGAGGGTGTTGGTTTTTGCCGTGGCCATTGCGGCAGCACCGACGATTGTCTTACCAGCGCCACAGGGAAGAACAACCACACCCGAGCCACCGGCCCAGAATTTCTCGACTGCCTGCGATTGGTAATCTCTGATTTTCCAGTCGTCCGCGGTTGATAGTTCAATTTCGTGAGGAGTTCCCTCAGCGTAGCCGGCAAAATCTTCGGCTGGCCAACCCAACTTCAGAAGCTCTTGCTTGACCTGGCCACGAGCCCAGTCTTGAATCTTAAAAGCTTCGATTCCAACTGGTCCATCGAGTAGAAGTGAGATTTTCTTGTTGCGACTTGCCTCGAGCAGTACAGCACGATCAGTCGAGAAGAGCTCGAGTTGATCCCCTTCGCCGCGACGAATCGAAAGTCGCCCGTAACGAGACATTGTTTCAGCGATATCTTGTCGCACGGTCGACGGGATAGGGAACTTCGCATACTTGTCTAGGACGCCGATAACAAAGTCAGAATCGTGTCCGGCGGCGCGCGCGTTCCAAAGGCCTAACCGGGTGATTCGATAAGTGTGAATGTGTTCGGGAGCGCGCTCGAGTTCGGCGAAAATTGCAAGGTCATGACGCGCATCGCTAGCGTCGGGGTGATCAACCTCGAGAAGAGCGGTCTTGTCGCTTTGAACGATAAGTGGTCCCATAGTCATCCTTCTAGCCTATTAGCCCAGCGAAACTCGAGTGATGCTCGATAATGGCAGGGTCCGCTCGATGTCAGCCTTTTTATCTTTAGCGCGGAGACGACCATTCGCAAAGCCAATTGGTTCGAGTGTGAATTCGAGCTCTTCGCCGGTGTTAGTTGTGACTCCAATAACGATGATGGATTTGTTCTTGATTGCAAGTTGAATCGATCGAGCCAGGTCATCCCCGTCTGGCTCGGTGCCGAGCTTCTCTTCCTGTTCGCGAAGGCGCTTTATGTCGGCGAGGACTGTGCTTACGGTTTCCGAGATTTCGTGGGTGCTAAGTGGTGTGCGTGGCGAAATCACTTTTCCTGTTGCATCGATGCGAACGGCACTGAAACCTGCTTCGCGCAGACCGAAATAGACCATCTCGGGTTCGAAGCGGCACCCAATTGATCCATCTGGCATCGCATAGAAAGCAAACGGCTTGAGTTTTGTTTCATTCAAAATTTGGGCCAAGAGAATCGAATCCAGCGATTTAATCAGGCTCTTGGTTTCAAGTTCACCGGAACCAACCGTTAGTCGTCCGAAACGTTGGGCTGCTTCTCGAATTAGGTAGTCAACCGGCTGAGGCAAAGCCTTACCAGTCAGTTCCAAAAGCCAACCTCGGATCTCGTCTTCGGTCATTCCGGTCTCTAAGCCGTGACTGATACTTAGCGCGGACATTCGATAGGTGGAAGCCATGCCTATTTGCTCGGTATCTGCAAATCTGCGAACGGCAATCTCCAAGTCGGTGGGCAATGGCCCCGGGGCAATCAATGACAAGTCGGCTTGGCAAATTAATTTCCGCTGTGGCGTCGGCAAGAAAGCGCTCGCGGCATTTGCCGCTAAGTCAAATCGGCCACCCATCGCGTCGGATGCCCAACTGCT
This sequence comes from Microbacteriaceae bacterium, assembly GCA_947452675.1. Taxonomy (GTDB): domain Bacteria; phylum Actinomycetota; class Actinomycetes; order Actinomycetales; family Microbacteriaceae; genus Rhodoluna. Next base: position 7,243 of record CANGDL010000012.1, read on the forward strand.
AAGCCAACCTCCGTGAGAGAGGCCGATTCTTTCGGCAATTGAAACAACTTTTGCGATGCGAGAACTAACCGCGCTGTCGGCGTAGGGATAATTTTCTCGAAGCTGACTTGTGAGCGAAACGGCTCCATTAGCAGCCGAATCCTTGATGTTACCTAGCAAATCCAGTGCCGAAGCCTCGCCAATAAGATCGCGCCAAACCCCCATTAGGTGAAGGTGGCGATTCTCTGGGCTCCATTCGAGCCAGCTCAAGGCCTGTGGTCCAAGCTGCCAACGACCGTTGGTTAGCCAGATTAGATCTGAAAAGCTTGCAAGTTCAAAGATCTCTCGTGCGAAGTCGTTGCTTTGTCGAACGTGCTGAGCGAGGCGCTTGATGTCTGGAAGGCCAACGTTCTTTTTCCCAACTTCACGGATGTAACGTTGTTCGGCATCGAAAACCAATTCGGTTAGCGCCTGCATCGTCTCAAAGGTGGCAATGCCAGAATCTCGGTCAACTTCAACTTGAGTCGGGATGGTCGCCGAGGCCAAGAATGATTCCGCTTCTTCAAACGGAGCCAATGACTGCAAGCAAATCGCGGTCGATTCGAAAAGTGAATAATGGCCTTCTGAGAAGTCAATCAGCATTAGGCGGCAAAGAGCCTCGGCTGATTTTGCTTCTGGCTGTTTTCCATCCAGGATGTCGATCAAAGTCGAAATTTGCTGTTTCGGCAGGCCTGCGACTGTGCTTGCCACCGATTTCGGTTGGCTGAGACTTTCGGCAAGGTCAAAAAAATCACGCAGACCCGAACTGTTCACCATGCGCTGTGAAATGACCGCCTTCAGGTCATCATCGCTTGCCCGGCGCAAGGCCGATGCAATGCGAAGCAATTCACTCATTGTTTTACTTTGAGCCGTTCTCGCGTGACCGTCTGCGTAGGCTTGTGATCAGAAGGGCAATGATGCAGGCTGCCCCGGCAATCAGTCCAATTTGTGGATAGAACACCATGATTGGCCATAGATTGTGAGTCGATAGTGACAGAAGCAAAGTGATTACCATCACAATGATTGAGGTTCCAATCAACCCAACCGCCATGAAAGCGAAGATGTTTTCTAAGCGAGGTGTCTCGGTTTTGTGGGAAGTTTTAGTCTGTTTAGCCATCCTTCTAGGATACCTTGGCTAAAGAAGCATTCTGCCTTGTAAAATAAAGGTTTGCTATAACGAAAGAGGTCCACATGCCAACCGGCAAAGTCAAGTTCTTCGACGAAGACAAGGGTTTCGGCTTCATCGCATCTGACGATGGCAGTGAAGTCTTTTTGCACATCAGCGCTCTTCCAGCTGGAACGACCTCAATTCGCCCAGGTAGCCGCGTTGAATTTGGCATCGTGGATGGCAAGCGCGGAGCACAGGCGCTTTCTGTTCGAGTGCTTGATGCACCACCGAGCCTTGCAAAGCTAAGCAGGAAGCCTGCCGATGAGATGGCAGTAATTGTTGAAGACTTGATTCGACTTCTTGATCACCTTGGTGGGGGTTTGAAGCACGGCAAGTATCCAGAGTCATCAAATGGCAAGAAGATTGCGAGCCTGCTTCGCAAGTTGGCTGACGAGCTGGATGCCTAAGACTTTCGACAACAAAACTTTCGCCTACAACGCCGCTGTTGAGGCTTCTTCGCGATCAGCGGTGGGCTTCTTTATTGAGTCTTTGGCTGAGGACGAGGGCATTGTCACTTACCTTTTTGACAGCAAACTCAAGGGCTATGTCGGCTGGCGTTGGTCGGTAAGCGTTTATCAGGTTGAAGAGCATGCTCAGGCGACCATTTCTGAAGTTCTACTTGTGCCAGGCCCTGAGTCTTTGGTTGCTCCTGACTGGGTTCCTTGGTCTGAGCGTCTTGCCGACTATAAGGCCTTGCAAGCGGAGCTAGAGGCACAGGCTGCGCTCGATGCTGAAGAGGCAGAGGATTCTGAGGATTTGGAGGATTCCGAAGACGCTGATGAAGAAGTGAGCGACCTCGAAGTTGAGGTCGAAGACGAAGTCGAAGAGCTGGTGGCTAGCGAATCTGAACTAGCGGTTGCGAACGTGGAAGAGGGCGTAGAGCCCGAGGCCGATTCCGGCAAGACACGTAAACGTCCAAGATTCTTGCGCCGCCGGAATCGCGGAGCCGGCAAAAAGAAGAACGACGAGAGCTAGGGTCCACATACCTAGGCCAACCGAAATCGCCAACTTCGCATTGGTCTTTACAGGTTGCGGGTCTGGCTTTCGCTCAGAATCCTTGATGTAGAACTTCATGTCGCTAGCCTAAGCCAGCTGACCCACTACATAATCGATTGCCTTGGTCAGTTTCCGCACGTCGGCCAGTTCGGTTGCCGTAAAGGTGGCAACTCGAAGCTGGTTGCGTCCGAGTTTGCGATAAGGCTCGGTGTCAACAATTCCATTCGCTCGAAGCGTCTTAGCGACGGCGGCTGCATCAACAGATTCGTCGAAGTCGATGGTCACAACCACCTGTGAACGGTGTTCTGGATTGCTGACAAAAGGCGTAGCAAAGTTCGAGGCTTCAGCCCATTCATAAAGGTGAGACGAAGCTGCCTTAGTCCGTGAATCTGCCCAGGCCAAACCACCATTGGAATTCATCCAGTCAATTTGCTCAGCTAAGAAGAAAAGGGTTGAAATCGCTGGAGTGTTCAAGGTCTGGTTCAAACGCGAGTTGTCAATTGCGGTTTTAACGCTCAGAAATTCAGGGATGTATCGGTCCGTTGCTGCGATCTTTTCAGCGCGTTCAACGGCGGCCGGAGACATCAGCGAAATCCAAAGTCCGCCATCTGATGCGAAGTTCTTCTGCGGGGCGAAGTAATAGACATCCGTTTGTAGTGGGTCGAAATCAATGCCGCCAGCCGCCGAAGTGGCATCGGTAAAGAAGAGTGCGCCAGAGTCTGCACCAGCGACTCGCTTGACCGGGGTGACCACGCCGGTAGAAGTCTCGTTTTGTGCATATGCGTAGGTGTCTACGCCAGACTCCGCGTGTAGATCGAGTCGAGAACCAGGTTCGCCATTGATCACGGTTGGCTTCTGGAGCCAAGGATTGGTAAGTGCGGAGGCAAACTTGGCGCCAAATTCACCGTGAACTAAGTTCTGGGCTTTGTTGTCGACTAGTGAGAAAGCTGCAGCATCCCAGAATGCGGTTGAGCCACCATTTCCAAGAACAATTTCGTATCCGTCGGGATTGTGGAAAAGTTCCATCAAACCCTCCTGAACACGCTTCACAAGATTCTTTACTGGCGCTTGGCGGTGTGATGTGCCCATCAGACGCGCACCTTCGGTTGAGAAGGCGGCGATTTGTTCGTCTCGAACTCGTGAAGGGCCGCAACCGAAGCGACCGTCTACAGGTAAAAACTCGGCAGGGATGATGATTTCAGGCATGGGTCAAGTTTACCTGACCAGACACAGCCGTAGTCCGCGGTAATCTTGACAGCAATAAAAGGAATGGAGGGCATTTTGACCGATCTCATCGACACCACTGAGATGTACCTCCGAACCATCCTGGAACTCGAAGAAGAGGGCCAGGTTCCGATGCGAGCCCGCATCGCAGAACGCCTCGACCAGTCGGGGCCAACTGTATCTCAGACGGTTGCAAGAATGGAACGCGACGGCCTAGTTGTGGTTAGCGGTGACCGCCACCTCGAACTCACACACCTAGGCAGGCACGAGGCAATCTCTGTCATGCGAAAGCATCGAATTGCCGAGCGGCTACTAGCCGATATTATTGGGCTCGAGTGGGAACTGGTTCACGAAGAAGCGTGTCGCTGGGAGCACGTGATGAGCGAAACGGTCGAACGCAAGATTTTGTCGATGCTCGACACCCCGGATGTTTCCCCATACGGAAACCCCATCCCGGGTCTGGCCGAACTAGGTTTCAAAACGAACGCAAGTTTCAAAGATGGTGTTGTTTCAATTCTTGACTTGCCTAAAGCCATTGCCGAACAGAGCACGTTCGTTTTGAAACGAATAGGTGAACCAGCTCAATTGGATGTTGAATTTTTGGCCCAGATGCGAAAACTCGGCCTTCTACCGGAATCCAGAATCCAGCTTGAATTCAAAACCAACGCTGTTTTGGTCTCTGCGGCAGGGGAGGCCGAAGGTCTTGAGCTAAGCAATGGCCTCGCCAGACACATCTTCGTTGAGGCTTGATCCATCTTTTGCCGGCCGCTCACAGTGCACTATCAGGCATCCTCGGGTAAACTCGAGTTCTGCACAAAGTAAGCCCTGGAGGTTTAGTCTTGGCGACCAAAGCCACCGGTAGACACCGCGCAGATGTTGAAATCAACGTCCTCGAATCTTTCGAGTTGCGCAGCCGTCGATCGATTCGCGAATCGGAGAGGGCTCGCCTGTCGCGCCTCGCCCGAAAGCAGGCCAAGAAACTTGCTAAAAAACAGGCAGCGGAGCGGGCGGCGAATCCGGAGCGACTTCAAGCTGTTTCATCTGGTAGGTACCTGGTTCGCGCTCAAGCCAAAATCAAGTTTTATCAACGCCGCCCGGTGCGAAACATTGTCACAATGACCGTCGCGTCAGGACTATTCGCAACGTTTGCATTGCCCGCATATGCCTATAACCCAGATATTGCGGCTATGTCACGATTCACAACTACCGATGCACAGGCAGTTGCATCTGCCGCGGACACCCAAAACCTGACCGTTGCTGCGGTCAACACCGTGAAGTATGTGCGAGGTACCTACGAGTCAGCAAGTGCCAGCGAGATCGCCCGTCAGGAAACGCTAAACGCGTATCGCACCTATAGTGGTCCGACGGCCGCCGACTACATTCTCAACCCGCCATATAGCAAACTCGATGGCGGAACCATCCTGCAAGTTGCCTCAAAATATGTTGGTACGCCATACGTTTTCGGTGGCGAGACTCCTGCCGGTTTTGACTGTTCAGGATTTGTAGCATTCGTGTTCTCTCAATTCGGCGTTGAGCTACCTCACTCCGTGCATGGACAAAATCGACTTGGCATCATGATCAAACCCGAGGATGCAGTGCCAGGTGACCTAGTTGTCTTTGACGACCTCAGCCACGACGGAATCTATGCTGGAAATGGCAATTTCTATCACTCTCCGCGCCCGGGTGACTCTGTCAAATTGGCTCCAATTTTCACCAGCAATATTCACTTTGTGCGTCTAGCAACCAAGTAAAAGTTAAAGTGGCGTTTCATAACGCTTCGCTAAACCTTCATAAAACACGACGCAAATGCGAGGACTTTTGTGATTCGACGGCTCTAATCTTTCACTAATGAACTATGAGCGGTTTTTGGATTGGAGTTGCTGTGCGCCTTAAGTGCCCTTGTCAATCCATAAACCCTGACCAACAACAACCGGATAGCTAATCGCGTCGCCATTTATGGCGGCGCGTTTTTTTTGAGAGGTATTTGATGCGGACACTCGTACTAAATGCGGGCTATGAGCCACTCGCCGTGGTGTCATTCAAGCGAGCGTTGATTCTTGTTCTAAACAAAAAAGCGACTGTTTTGGCCGGCGCACCCGAGACGACTGTGCATTCAGCAAACGACGAGTATGAGTTGCCCTCGGTCATTCTTTTATCTCGATACGTTCGAATTCCTGGCAGCAGAAACGTTCCGGTTTCTAGAAGGGGCGTGCTTCGCCGCGACGGCCATGCGTGCGCCTATTGCTCACGCCCGGCAAACACTATCGACCATGTACAGCCGAAATCTAAGGGTGGTAGAGATACCTGGGAAAACTTGGTGGCATGCTGCTTTGCTTGCAATAACCGCAAGGGCGATAAGACACTGTCCGAAATCGGGTGGAAATTGGTTTTCACGCCGAGGATGCCAAGCGGCACGGTATGGAGCGTTCGCGGCACTGAGAGACTCGAACCTGATTGGAATCCTTACCTTCAAGCAGCCTAAAGGGGATTGTTTTCGCACTTTCGCACACGGTGCCCCCGAGAAGAATCGAACTTCCGCACATGGTTTAGGAAACCACTGCTCTATCCACTGAGCTACGAAGGCGTGACTACCAAATATACGCGCATTCGGGTGATCCTTTCTGGCAAGCCTAAGTCGAATGTGAATGACAAAAAGTTAGTGTTTAAACATGGTTGATCGAGCAGAAGCAAGCGGGACCATCTCAAGTTCACAGTGGGATGACTGGCAGGAAGAGATTTCTGCGATTGGGGTAACCAACCCTCTTACAAACTTTGAAACCAACACCTTTGGGCAAATCGACCTTGAACGCAGTCATCCAGGTGGGTTTTCACAATTTGTGACTGGTCGAGCCACCTTGCTCTCGAACCTGGTGCGTGACCCACTGGCCTATTCTCGAGCGCTATCTTCAGCTCGCCGTATAAACGCGAAGGCCGATAAGCTCAGCAATCACTTCGGATTGCCAACGCTCTTTTTAGCCGGAGGGTTGGCTGACTTCGAGGGCGACGGTTTCGACCTAAAGACACCAATCTTGCTATGGCCTATCACTCTCGAAAAAAAGGGTGACGATTATGAACTTCAAAAGGCAGGCGCACCTTTGGTCAACCCCGCTTTCGTCGACTCGCTCGAGGTCTGCTATGGCATTCGCCTAAATGAGGGTGAACTTCTTGCCCGGCAAAACGAAAGTTCCGACCTTGTACCGGTAACGGTCTTGAATTACCTCGCAAATCTCACCTCGTCAAAAGCCAAGCTTGACTTGAGACGCATCCTGGTGATCGCAAATTTCACGACTGCTCCAACCGAAATGTTGCGAGATTTCAAGCGAATTGAAACACCGTTATTGCGAACGCTGGCCGGTGAACCTCAGGATGGCTTAGCTGAGATTGAACCTGCTGAGATGCTTTTTGTTGCTGATGCTGACTCCACCCAGGTTCGCATCGCTGCACGCGCGCTCGCAGGTCAGAGCTTCGCAGTGGAAACTTTGCCTGGTTGTGGTTATCTGCAGACGGTCATAAACACCTTGGGTGTTTTGGTCCTTGCCGGAAAGTCTGTGGTCGTAGTTGCTCCACGCCGTCAAACGCTGAATGAATTGGCCGACCGCTTGGCTTCGACCGGACTAGCTGGTCTAGGTGTGCGCGCACATGCAACGTGGGTCGATGTTCTAGCCGGAATTTCTCGATCCGAAAAGGCGCAAACAGTTGATCTCGCAGCTGCTCGAGGGCGGAGGCTGGTCGCTGAGCAAGAGTTGGATGCCTATTTCAAGTCGCTTGATCGTAAGGTCGAATCCCTCGGAGTTTCAGTCGCCGATATTCTGCGCCAGCTTTCAGCGTTGAGCGCAATGCCTCATCCCCCGGTGACGAATGCACGAATTCCGACTAAGCACCTAACAGATCACCTCGATCGCTCGACGGCGTTGGCTCTTTTGGCCGAAGCCGAGGAGCTCGGTGAGTTCAAATTTGGCCCTCAGGATAGTGCCTGGTACCAGGCCCAATTCAGTTCGCCGGGTGAAGTTTCGCAGGCAATTGAATTGGCTAAGAAACTGAGAGACGAATCTTTCCCAAACCTTTCTAAGCAGCTTTCAGAATTTATCGCGAGTGTCAATTTCAAACCAGCGAAGACCGTCGAGGATTTCGGTACCTACCTCAGGTTGTTCATGGGGGTTCGTGAAACTAATGATCGTTTCATAGCAGATGTGTTTGATCGACCACTCACCGAGCTAATTGCAGCAACCGCACCCCGAAAGGGTGTTGAAAAAGCTGACCGCATCAAGATGTCTGGCGTCAACCGACGAAGACTTAAGAAGTTAGCGAAAGAATATCTGCGCCCAGGAATGCATGTTGCGGACCTTCATGTCTCCCTGCTGGAGATTCAAAAGCAGCGTGAAAACTGGCAGCGGCTCTCACTTTCACCAGTTAGCCCGCAAGTGCCATCGGGGATTAACGATGCCTTGGTCGCATACCAATCGTTTGTAGCGGACCTAGAAGCGATCCAGCGACACTTGGATCCTCAATCAACCGAGGTGACTTTAATGCAACTCGAGCTGCCTAAGTTGCAGCTAAAACTCCACTCATTGGCAGAGGACACAGACGCTCTTGCCAACCTCGGTGACCGCGCAATGCTTGCCAGCCAACTTCGCGCTTCGGGGCTAGGAGACCTTGCACGCGACCTAGGGCGGCTTCACACACCCAAGGATCGTTTAGCAGTCGAACTTGATCTGGCGTGGTGGCAATCAGCTCTCGAATATGCCCTGGCTCAAGATTCCACAATCCTCACGTATTCGGCTGAGCGAATTAACGCAAACGAAGAGAATTTCCAAAAGGCCTACGAAACTCAAATCGCATTAGGTGCCAAATATTTGGCAAAGCACCTTGCCGATAACTGGCATGCTTCGCTCAATGCTCACCCAAATGAAGCTCAGGAACTGAAAGCTCTGCTAAAAACCGGAGCCTCAACTTTCCAGGCGCTTAGAAAAGCAGCCCCATCCATTTGGCCTGTAATTGCACCGGTCCAGCTCCTCTCGCCATACGAAATCTCGGTAAATGTGACCGACCGGTCTGACGTAGTTCTTGTGCTCGACGCTGCTGGCTCAACAATTGCCGAGAACTTTGGTGCGATCAGTCGATCAAGTCAAATAATTGCCTTTGGCGACGATGCAATCTCCACACCGATTGGCTTCGAAATTGAACCCAGGGCGCTTCCACTGGGTCACGAGATCGACGGGCATTCGGTGTTTGGTGAGGTTCGGCGAATCTTTGGTTCCGAAGTTCTTCGTCGCAGTTATCGGACCACCAGCCAGGCACTCGCGGCACTGATTAATCGCGAGTTCTACCAAAACCGCATCGAGTTCGAACCTAGTGCCGCGGAGTACCTTGGGGATAGGTATTATCACCTTGACCTCGTCCTTAGTGAGAACCGTGCATCGAGCACTATTGAAGGAGCCACCGAAAGCTTAGATGCTGAGGTTACCCGTGCGGTTGAGCAGGTCTTTCACCACGCAGCTTGGCACCCAGAAGATTCACTACTTTTGGCAAGCGCATCCGCTGTGCACGCGGAGCGGGTTCGCGTCGGAATTCGCCAGGGACTAAAGGACCGCTCTGAATTGGCAGAGTTCTTCCACAGCCACGGACGCGAGAAGTTTGAGGTTTTGTCGATCTCGGAGCTGACGCATCGAAACGCCGATCGAGTGATTTTCTCAATCGGTTATGGTCGAACTTCTCACGGAGCCGTGCTCTCTAACTTTGGGCAACTTAGCGATCAGGAAGGGCGGCGTTCGCTTGCCAACTTGCTGGTTAGTGCACGCAAGGAAATCACAGTAATCTCTTGCTTTTCTGCCAGTGACATCCCAAATGACCGACTGAGTAATGGGGCCATGCTGTTGCGAGACTTGCTTAGCGCGGCCGATGCTGCGCCGGAATCTGGTGATGCGGCGCCGGACCCTATGTTAAACGATTTGAGTCTGCGCCTGAAAAAAATCGGTGCGCGAGTAGACGAAAGTCTTTCGGCGAGCCTGCCGCTTGTGGTTAGCTATGCCAAAAAGGCTGCAGTTATCGAGCCGGATTGGGCTCTTCGCGCAGAAAATCGTAATGAAAAGTTCAGAATCCGGCCGGGGCTGCTTCGCGCTCTTGGCTGGGAGTACATCAGAGTTCACAGCTTCGAACTGTTCTCGGATCCGCAGGCGGTAGCCCAGCGAATTGCAGAGCAACTTGGAATGCAAATTTCTAAGCGACCGACACCGCTCTTCGAACCTTCGGATCGAGCTTTTGAAGATTCCGATGCTGCCTGGGGTGATCGGGCCGATTCCAACGACGCCCGGTTGCGTGGAGATAAGCCGCCGCACTGGGGCTAGTTTGACAAAGCGTTACTAGTCGCTCTTTTTACTAGTGGAACCAGAGTCGTTGCGGTAAAAGCCGCTTCCCTTGAACGTGACTCCAACCTTGCCAAAAACCTTGCGAAGCTCTCCGCCGCATTCAGGGCACTTCGTCAATGCGGCTTCGGCAAATGACTGTTGCACGTCAAATGTGTGTTCGCACTGCTTGCAGGCATATGAATAAAGGGGCATTGTTCTAGTTTAACCTTTTGCTGAAGAAGGTCGTACTTGAAGGCGTGATTACCGCATCGAGGGGATGGTCGTGATCTTCAGTCGGTAAGTATTCAAGCAACTCATCATCGAAAATGACCGCAATAACTGGCGCGACATCCTCGAGGTTTGCAAGCGCTCGATCGTAATAGCCTTTCCCCTTTCCAAGGCGTTGCCCCTTCTTATCGGCAGCAAGGGCGGGGATAAAGATTAGGTTTGCTCCAGCTAGATCAGCGGTGTGTCCGACGGGTTCGGCAAAACCGAAAATACCTTCCTCTGTTTCTCCCTCAAAAATTATCCAGTCAAGGTTTCCGTCGGTTTTTGACACCGGCAGGAGAACTTCAATGTCATTCTCAATCGCCCAGTCGATGAAAAGCTCGGTATCCGGTTCGTCAGCATATGCCAAGTAGCAGGCAACTTTTGTCGCACCGTTGCTGATACAGAGTTCGGCCATGTGAACGCATAGAGCTCCAGCAAGCTCAGGGTCATATTCGCGAGAGGCCCGATTTTGCTTCAATTTTGCACGCAAATCGCGTTTTTGCTGGTTGACGGCGTTCATGGGACTAATCTTGCCATCGTGCCCCTGACTTTTTCTCTCACCCACGAGGACGTGACGCTGAGATTGTTGCGCCAACGTGATGCAAAAACGCTCGAGCGTCTCATACTAGGCAATCGCGAGTGGCTTAGACCCTGGGAGGCCACGAATCCCTTCGGGCCCAATTCGTTCGACATCAAAGCCATGGTCAAGGGGCTGATTCGGCAACTCGATGACCAAAGCGGCTTGCCCTGTGTAATCGAACATAAGGGGCAGGTGGTGGGTCAACTGAATGTTGCAAACATCCTGTATGGATCGGTGTCAAGTGCTGTCCTCGGATATTGGGTGGTTCCGGAAGTTGCCGGCAAAGGGGTGACCCCAACGTCTGTTGCATTGATCACCGATTATCTCTTCAACGTCGTCGGCCTTCATCGAGCCGAAATCGATATTCGACCGGAGAACCTTGCTTCACTGCGAGTGGTTGAAAAACTCGGCTTTCGTTACGAAGGATTGAAAGAGCGTTACATTCACATAAATGGTGCTTGGCGCGATCATTTTGTTTTCGCTTTGACCCAGGACGAGGTTTTCAGCGGTGTTTTGAATCGCTGGGTTAAGGGCCAAGTTCCTGCGCTCGTTTACCCCTGGAACGATAAATCTCACTATCGAATTAAACACACCGAATTAAATGCCGATGAGTTGGGTAGCTAACTCATATCTTTGAACTATGAACTTCGATGGATTCGGCGGATTGGCCCTAGCGGTAGTGGCGGGCTTATGGCTGATGGTCTTCGTTCCCTCTTGGTTTAAGCGAGCTCAAGACCGAGAACGCGGAATCGATGTGAATCGCCCAACGCGTAAAAAAAATAAGTCGGCAAAGACCCCTGCGCGCCGACCTTCGGTCGACAACTTCGTGGCACTTGCGAGGGAGTATGCCGGTGTTGCAGAGGAAGTTACCAGCGAGGCAGTTGATCCGCGAGCGTGGCAGCGAAATGCGCTTCCAGCTCCTAGATCCTTCGAAGGAACTCTCGAAGTTGTTTCGCTAGCGGAAGTGACTTCACTGGAGAGTGCCAGAGAAAATCAGGTTTCTCGAAAGCTGGAGCAGCACGAACTCGACGAAATTCTTCGTCGCCGGCGCGCCAACGGCTAGTGCTTGACTAGCCAATATGGCTAGACTTGGAAAGATTTCACAATCCCACAAATTTAAGGAAATACATAATGGGCATTTTCGACAGCGCAAAGAAGCTTTTTGCTAAGAACGCAAAGAACATTGCAAAGGACGCAGGCAAACTTGCCGCAGAGGTAGTGGACGAAGCAGCAAAGGTTACGGCCGATCTGGAGAAGAAGGTCGAAAAGACCGTTGCAACTGCTGAGAAAAAGGTTGCCGCCGCGGCTAAGACCGTCGAGAAGAAGGTCAACGCAACTGCAAAGACTGCTTCAAAGGCAACTCAGACCGCAACCAAGACTGCGGGCACCGCAGTAAAGAAGGTTGCTAAGACTGCTGCAAAGACCACCGCAAAGGCAGCTGCTCCAAAGCCAGCAGCTAAGAAGCCAGCAGCTAAGAAGCCTGCTGCTAAGCCGGTTGTGAAGGCGGCTGTTAAGGCTGCCGCTAAGCCTGCTGCTAAGCCGGTTGTGAAGGCGGCTGTGAAGGCTGCTGCTAAGCCTGCTGCTAAGCCGGTTGTGAAGGCCGTTGTTAAGGCTGCTGCTAAGCCTGCCGCCAAGCCGGTTGTGAAGGCCGTTGTTAAGGCTGCCGCTAAGCCTGCCGCTAAGCCTGCCGCTAAGCCTGCCGCCAAGAAGCCTGCTGCTAAGTAACTGAAACTAATAAAAAACCCGCTACCAATTGGTGGCGGGTTTTTTATTTACTTCTGCGTTACCCAGGCGGAGGCTTCCCGCAGGGTGGGGTGTTGAAATTTGAACCCAGTCTTGAGAAGCCGGTCTGCCGTCATGTTTTGGCTGCAAAGAAGCAACTCAACAGCTGCTTCGCCGATAAAGAGTTTCAAGGCAAATGTCGGAACGGCAAGGAGGCTCGGGCGTTTAAGGTTTTTTGCCAAGGCTTTTACTATTTGACCGCAAGTTGCCGGCTCGGGTGCCGTGAGGTTGTAGGCACCCTTGGCGCTCGAGGTTTTGATTAGGTGAATAATTGCAGCAGCCTCATCCGGAAGCGAAATCCAAGCCCACCACTGTTTTCCCGTACCAAGTGGGCCGCCAATGCCTAGTTTGATCAGTGGCAACAACCTGCCCAATGCGCCAAGCTTGCGTGACATGACCATCGTGGTCCGGGCGAGCACAACGCGAACTTCGGTCGGAGCCTTCAGGGCTTCCTGCTCCCAGGCGTGAGCCAGGTCGCTCAGGAATCCGGTGCCCTTTGGTGAGGACTCGGATAAAATCTTTTCGCCGCTGTCTCCATAGAAACCCGAAGCCGAGCCGCTAACCAGAACATTTGGCTTCTTCTTTGCCGCAGTCATCGCTGCCACCAGGGTTCGAGTTGAGTCTAGGCGCGAGTTCACAATCTCATCCTTGTACCTTGAGGTCCAAGGAATCTTTCCCGTAGTGGCTCCTGCCATATTGACTACGGCATCGACCGTTTCCATGATGCCTTCTTGCAAGTAGCCGCTTGCTGGATCCCACTGAACTTCGTCAGCTGCTCTTGCTTCGCGCCGGACGAGTCTTAGCGGCTCGTGGCCCTCGACCTTAAGTTGTCGGATTACCTCGGAGCCCACCAGGCCGCTGGCGCCAGAAACTAAAACTCGCATGACTAGTTAAACTCCTCTGGATTTGGTCCGGTACGAAAGCCCGAGTCCAAGGTTGAAATTGCTGCCATGTCGGGCTCGTCCAAATTGAAATCGAAGACTGAGATGTTCTCCAAAAGTCTCTCGCGGTGAGCGGTCTTTGGAATCACAAGGTTTCCTAGTTGGACGTGCCAGCGGATGATCACCTGGGTTGGAGTCTTGCCGTGCTTTTGGGCAATCTTCACGATCAGTGCTTCGTTGTGGAACCGACCTCGAGCCAATGGTGACCAAGCCTCGGTCGCGATGCCGTGCGAGCTGTTGTAAGCACGCAATTCTGGTTGCTGAAGAGCTGGGTGCAGTTCCACCTGGTTTAGAGCCGGAACCGTGCCACCGGCCTCGAGGAGCCGGTGAAGGTGCATCGGGTGAAAGTTAGAAACTCCAATGCCACGAACCTTGCCGGTTTTAATAACTTCCTCAAAGGCTGCCCAGGTGTCGACAAATTTGTCTTGAGCTGGGGCCGGCCAGTGAATAAGCAGCATGTCAACATATTCGATGTTTAGGCGCTCGAGGCTCTCTTCAACTGCATCAAAAGTGCTTTCGTAGCCCTGGCGATCGTTCCAAATTTTGGTGGTTACATAAATGTCTTCGCGCGGAACGGAGCTTTGCCTAATTCCTTGCCCAACTTCGGTTTCGTTCTGATATATCGCTGCCGTGTCGATTCGGCGGTAACCGGTGTCTAGGGCAGCAGCAACAAGGTCTGCTGCTCCTGCGGCTTCCAGTTTGTAAACGCCGAGACCAAGTTGAGGGATTCGCTGACCGTTATTGAGCTGAATCAAGGGCATGTGCTTTGGGTCGAATGACATTAGTTGCTCCAAGGTCCGAATACGGGGTTCCACTGGTTGATCACTCGTTCACCAATGCAACCGGCTTGATCAAATGGGTCTTGGTCTAATAAACCAGCTAGCGCTTCAACTGATTCCGCTTTGAAGATTAAAAGTGCTCCCGGGTTATCAACTAGGGGTCCGCTTGCCAGCATGATTCCGGCATCGAGCAGCCCCTTGAGCCAGACACGATGAATCGGCCGTACTTCGGCCATGGTCTCATCATCAGCTACATAAAAATAGTTGACCGCATAGGTGTTCATTAGTCCCGCTTTCCAGATGGTGACATGATGTCGACGGCCATGATCGCAACCAGGATGGCTCCGACACCGAAAACTATTGATACGAGAAAAGCCGATGTGTTTGATACGGAGTCGATCGCGATTCCGGATAGGGCTGCGCCTGCCGAATATCCCATCAGCTGCCCGGTGCTTGCCCAGCCATTTGCTTCGGCGGCGTCTCCAGCTTTTAGATTTCCGGCGATTGCCGCACCGAGAATTCCGAGCGAAGGTGCAACGCCGAGTCCGGCAATAAACAGGCAGACGGAAATCCAAATCGGGTTACTCGGTGAGAACCAAAGCATCGCATAGCCGACGAAGACCAGTAGCAGCAAGAGAGTGAGTGACCAGCGCGACTTGACGCGGTTGCCCAAGAAGATTCCACCAACAATAGACCCGAGCGAAAGTGCGCCAATCACGACGCCGGCAAGTGCTTTGGGAACAATTGCCACTGTGCCCACTTCTACACCGCTAAAGCCCCCGATCAGGAGTAAGCCGAGAACGGCGGTGGTCAAGACAATCTTGTTTGTCAGCACACCACCCATCCTGCGGTTCGAGCTAGGGATGACCATCTGGCTAACTTCTTTGTTCGAACAGAACCAAATTGCACCCGTAACTTGAACAATGGCCATTAGCAAAACCACGAAAGCGGTGTTCACCTGTGCGGCAAGCACCGTGGCAAGCACTGGTCCAATGACCCAGATCAATTCCTGTGAGGTCGCATCGAGAGAATAGACCGCAGGCAAATCCTTTTTCTTCACAAGGCTTGGATAGATGGTTCGAGCAGCCGTTTGAATCGGAGGTGAAGTTAGTCCGACAATTAGGGCGAGTCCGATCATCACAACAGGGGCTGCGTTTAGCAGGCCGATGCCGGCCATTGCTGCCGCGCCAATTGACGCCGTAGTGATCAGCACTCGACTCGTGCCGTAGACGCCCAAGAGGCGCCCCAGAACCGGGCCTGATATTGCTGCTCCAATTGTGTCGGCGCCTAGCGCAAGACCTGCCACAGCATAGGAGTGATGAACGTGTTGGATGTGCATTACGAAGGCCAGAGTCATCATGCCAAATGGAAAACGCGCGTAGAGCTGTGAGCCAATCACCCTAAGAAAGCCCGGGGCTCGGAACAAGGTTCCGTAACTACTCATTTATTAGATCCAACTCGGAAGCCACATATGGAGGTGCCAGTACCAATAAGGAGTCCACGTGCCAATCCAGATTGGTAAGAAGAATAGGCTAACCGCAAACGTGAGGCCCAAATAACCGCCGACGAATCTGATGGCTCGGGGTTGCTCCTCGCTAGTCCTGGTGTGCACATACATTCGCAAGACATAAACCAAAGCCAAAATCATCCAAGGCAAAAATGCGATTGCGTAAAACTGGAAAACCGTGCGGTTCATAAAAGCGAGCCACGGCAAATAACCCCCGGCGATGCCAAGCAAAATTAACCCACCAACCTTACTTTTGCGGGTTGCAAATAGGTAAGCCAAGAACAACACGGATGCGGCAGCGGGCAGCCAGATCAGCGGATTACCCAAGGCCGTTATGGCACTCGAGCAACCAGAAGTAGAGGTGCAACCATCTTGTCCGGCGGAGAGACCTTCATAGAAGAAACTCGTCGGGCGGATTGCCAGCAACCAAGTGATTGGGTTAGAGGCGTAGGCGTGCGGCGTGTGTAAGTTGACGTGAAAGTTGAACGCATCCTGGTGATATTTCAAGAGGGCCAGGAGCGGGTTTGCGTTGGCATCTCGGTCATAACCGCCCGAAGTCACTAGCCAGCCCGCCCAGCTCGCTAGATAGGTTGCCAAGGCAATCGGAATCATCAAAATAAAGCTAATCAAAGCTTGGGCACCGCTGGGCAGCAGCCAAGCCTCGGCTCTCAGAATTTCATCCGGCTTCAGGTTTGAGATGGCTTGCTTTCGACGTTCGATAGCGTCACTCAGTGCTACGTAGAGACCAAAGGCTGCCAAGAAATAGACGCCAGACCATTTCACAGCGCTTGCCGCGCCGAGAGCTATCCCCACTGCTATTAGCCAAGGCTGTCGCCAAGTCGGGGTTGCCAGGCTTCTGGTTTGCAAATGTCGTAGCAAGAAGTAAAAAGCCAGCAGGGCGAAGAACATCAAGATTCCGTCAAGTAAGCCGGTTCGAGCCAAAACGATTGCGTGACCATCAATTGCGAAAAGCAAACCAGACACTAGGGCCCAAACTCGAGTTTGAAACAGGATTCTTGCGATGAGCATAATCAGCCCGACCGCGGCAATTCCCAAGATTGCCACGCTTATTCGCCAAGAAAAACTGTTGCTTGGGCCGAAAAGCCACATCCCGAATCCGATAATCCATTTGCCGAGAGGTGGGTGCACGACAAAGCTGGGGTCAACTAGATAGCCATTTACGTGACCTGCTTCGAATGCAGTGTTCGCATTCTGCGGCCAGGCCTTTTCGACCCCCGTATTCCAAAGGGTCCAGGCGTCCTTCACGTAATAGGTTTCGTCGAATACCAATTTTTTTGGGTAACCGAGGTTCCATAACCGCAGGAATGCTGCGAGCGCGATTATCAACCAAGGGGCGGTCGAGTTAAATCTGCGACGACTTTTTTCGTCAGCGAAGATTTGATTAAGTAATGCAATCACGCCCTAATGCTAGACAATAGAGCGTGCTCATCCTCGCTGCGACTCCCATCGGAAACCTTTCAGACGCATCCCCGCGCCTTGTGGAACACCTTGTTTCTTCAAAGTTCATTGCGGCGGAAGACACTCGCAGCCTTTTGAAACTTGCTAATGCGCTGGGCATCAAGCTGAACGCTCGCCTGTTTAGCCTTCACGAGCACAATGAAATGGATCGAATCGAGCAAATTCTTGAAATTGCTGGCGAGGACGATGTTCTTGTTGTCAGCGATGCCGGAATGCCCACTGTGAGTGACCCAGGGTTTCTGTTGGTTCGGGCTGCGGTGAAGGCCAAGGTCGCAGTGACAATAATCCCCGGACCTTCGGCCGTGCTTTCGGCGCTCGCCGTGTCAGGGCTACCCACCGACCGTTTTACTTTCGAGGGTTTCTTGCCCCGCAAAACTGGCGACCGCAAAAAGACATTCGAGGCGCTTTCTCGAGAACCCCGCACGATGGTTTTCTTTGAATCGCCGCACCGCATCCTTGAATCTTTAGAGGATGCCGTGTTTGTGTTCGGCAAAGAGCGTCAGGCCAGTGTTTCTCGTGAGTTGACTAAGAAATTCGAGCACACCCAGCGCGGCACTTTGCCAGAGCTGGTCGAGTGGGCCAGAAGCGAGCCTAAGGGTGAGATGGTTTTTGTGCTCTCTGGCGCAGAGGCGCTTGAGGTTAAGAGCGAGGACCTAGTGCAACAGGTTTTAGCGCTGATCGAGGATGGCATCGGTCTAAAGCAGGCGGTGGCTGAAATCGCCGGTGCCGCAGGTGCCGGCAAAAGCGAGCTCTACCAGTCGGTTCTAGAGGCCCGTAAAGCTTTAAGATAGAAGAATGCCAAACTCCAAAGGTCAGTCGTTCTATGTCACGACCCCTATCTTCTATGTCAACGACGCACCTCACATCGGCCACGCCTATACCGAGGTAGCTTCTGACGTATTGGCGCGATGGCACCGTCAGCGCGGAGAGCAGAGTTTCTTGCTCACCGGCACGGATGAGCACGGCGAGAAGATTTTGCGCACTGCATCTGCCAATTCTGTTTCTCCGCAGGAGTGGGCAGACAAGCTTGTTTCTGAGGCTTGGTTGCCATTGCTCGAGACGATTGACATCGACAACCAAGACTTTATCCGAACCACCGAACCGCGTCACGAAAAGAACGTTCAGAAGTTCTTGCAAAAGCTTTATGACACCGGATTCATTTATCGTGGTGAATTCGAAGGTAACTACTGTGTTGGTTGTGAGGAATACAAGACAGAAGCAGACCTCATGCCTGGCGAGGGCGCATTCGCCGGCCAGCCGGTATGTGCGATTCACTCGAAGCCGGTTGAGAAGCTGGCCGAAACCAACTACTTCTTCAAGCTGAGTGAGTTTGAGCAGCCACTGCTCGACTTCTATGCGGCGAACCCTAAGTTCATTCAGCCTGAATCGGCTCGCAACGAGGTTGTTTCGTTTGTCCGACGCGGCCTTACCGATTTGTCGATCTCGCGCTCTAAGGAAAAGTTCGACTGGGGCATCGACATCCCTTGGGATGACAGCCACATCACCTACGTCTGGTTTGACGCGTTGTTGAACTACATAACCGCAATCGGCTACGGCGAAGACACTGCCGAAGCGAAGGCAAAGTTTGATTCACTTTGGCCTGCGACCGTTCAGGTGGTGGGCAAGGACATCCTTAGATTCCATGCGGTTATTTGGCCGGCAATGCTGATGGCCGCCGAGTTGCCTCCAGCCAAGCAGGTATTCGGTCATGGCTGGCTTCTCGTGGGCGGCGAAAAGATGTCAAAGTCAAAGCTCACCGGAATCGCCCCTAGCCAGATCACCGACACCTTCGGCTCTGACGCATTCCGTTATTACTTCATGAAGGCAATCGCTTTCGGCCAGGATGGCTCGTTCTCTTGGGAAGACCTTTCGGCTCGTTACCAGGCTGAGCTTGCCAATGGTTTCGGTAACCTTGCTTCGCGAGTTGTCGCAATGATTCACCGCTATTTTGATGGAGTCTTGCCAACCCCGGGCGCACCCTCAGAAGATGACCTAAAGGTTCAGGCCGTCGCTGCCGCCGGAGTCTCAAACGCAGATAGCGCGATCGACGAAGTCGCCATCCAGGATGCCTTGATAGCAATTTGGACCTTGGTTGACGAGCTGAACAACTACATCACCGTGCAGGAGCCTTGGGTTCTGGCAAAGGACGAAGCCAAACGCGAGCGTCTAGGCACCGTGCTTTACACAGCCGCAGAAGGTCTTCGCATTTTGGCCACACTGATGGCGCCGGTTACTCCAAAGGTCGCTGAGAAGCTTTGGTCGACTGTTGGTCAGGGCTCTCTCGGAGATCTAGCCATGCAGCCGCTTTCGGCAGCCGCAAACTGGGGTCAGCTAAAGGCTGGCCAGGCCATCGGCGAGCTTGAGCCACTGTTCCCGCGCATCGAAACCGACGCAACCGAAGCGAAGTAACACATGACTGCAGAGCAGTTTGTGCGAAGTTCAAAGGCTGGCGAAGACGTGGGGGCCAAAGCCGCCCAGAATCCAGCCAAGGAAAAGAAGGCACCTAGCTTTCCGCCAAACCCTGAGCCGCTCGACGTGGCCGTTTATGACAACCACTGCCACCTAGAGTTTGAGTTTGATGACGAACTCGGAGTAATGCCTTGGCGCGAGAATCTAGAGCGAGCGCAGTCAGTCGGCATCAAGGGTGTAGTTCAAGTCGGCGTGACGCTCGAGAGCTCTAAGTGGTGCGCCGAGTTGGCAACCAAAGACAAGCGCGTTCTGGCCGCCGTTGCACTGCACCCCAATGAAGCCCCCCTCTATAAAACCCGTGAAAACTTGGATGCCGCAATCGCGGAGATTGAAGCGCTTGCAACACAGCCTCGCGTTCGTGCCATCGGCGAAACCGGTTTGGATTTCTTCAGAACCGAGGGTGAGAACTCCCTAGAGCTTCAACAGCACTCATTTGAAGAACACATTCGAATCGCCAAGCAAAACAACATCGCGTTGATGATTCACGACCGTGATGCTCATGATGAGGTTGTCGAAACTCTGCTTCGCCTTGGTGCGCCCGAGAAGGTTGTCTTCCACTGTTACTCCGGCGAGACCGACCTGGCTCAGATCTGCATCGAAAATGGCTGGTACATGTCATTCGCCGGAAACATCACAATCAAGCGAAACCAACACCTTCGTGACTCGCTAATCATGGCGCCGAAGGAACTCATCCTTGTTGAGACAGATGCCCCATTCCTTGCCCCGGAGCCATTCCGGGGTCGCCCGAACGCTCCATATCTGGTGCCCATCACCGTCCGCTTCATGGCCGAGCAGCGTGGGGTCGACGTGAACGAGCTGGCAGCTCAGTTAGCCTTGAACACGGAGCGCGTTTATGGCTCATGGGATGAGGGGTTCTAATGGCCGATGTGCAGTTGCTCGGCGGTGTAGATATCCGTGAACTAGCCTCGCGTCTCGACGTTACGCCAACCAAGAAGCTTGGCCAAAACTTTGTCACCGACCCAAACACCATTCGGAGAATTGTCACCGCGGCCAAGCTGACCGGTGCCGAGACAGTCGTCGAGATTGGCCCCGGTCTTGGCTCGCTGACCCTAGGTCTACTCGAGGTTGCCAAGAAGGTAATCGCGGTTGAAATTGACCCGAAGATGGCAGCTGAACTCGAATCGACTATTGCCAAGCGCGCACCTGGAACCGACTTCACGCTGGTTCGCAACGACGCCCTGAAGGTCACCGAACTTCCGGCAAACCCGGATGCCTTGGTGGCCAATTTGCCTTACAACATCTCGGTTCCGGTGCTCCTGCACTTTCTCGAGCACTTCTCAAGCCTCCAAACCGGGCTAGTGCTGGTTCAAGCCGAGGTTGCTCACCGCTTGGCCGCTGCTCCTGGTTCGAAGATTTACGGCGTGCCTAGCGTGAAGCTCGCCTGGTATGCAGATTCGGCGCTCGCCGGAAACGTAGGTCGCAACATTTTTTGGCCGGTCCCAAATGTTGACTCGGCGCTGGTTTATTTCTCAAAGCGCGCGGTTCCACTTGGCGATGAAGCACTTCGCTTGGCCACCTTTGAAGTTGCCGACGCGGCCTTCGGGCAGCGCCGCAAGACCCTTCGACAGGCACTCGCGGTTTGGGCCGGTTCGCCAGCAGACGCCGAGCGCATTCTGATCGCCGCCGGCGTAAGTCCACAAGCCCGCGGCGAAGAACTAGACGTGCACCAATTTGTAGGGATAGCGAAGGCAAAATAATGGCTCTGTTCCGTCGCGGTTTACCACCTATCGATCCACACATTGAGGCCGACAAGGTGGTCAAAGAGACCGGCCACCAGCGCGAAGAGTGGTTCAAATTGCTCGATGAGCAGCAGGCCTTCATCTGGACTACCAAGCAAATCATCGCGTGGTTGAAAAAGCGCACCAAATTGAATGACTGGTGGGCCGAATCTATCGGTGTTGCCTACGTAGAGGCGCGTGGTTTAGCGAAGACTTCACAGCAACCAACCGGCCGCTTCACCTTCACCATGAAGCGTGAGTTTGAAGTTGAAATGTCGCGCCTGTTTACTGTGCTCAACGACGTACAGTCATGGGCAGTCTTTGATCGTCCGCGCGTGTTGACGGCCAAGGGTGGCAAGATTTCACTGGCTTTTGACGATAAGACTCGGGCGCACGTTCAGTTCGTGGTTAAGGACAGCGGGTCCATCGTTCTTCAGATTCAGCACGAATTGATTCCATCCGAGGCGGGCATCAAACCTCGCGACCTCTATTGGCGCGAAGTTCTCAACGGCGTTCAACGCAGACTCGAGGTCTAGTGCCAGCGATGCATTCTGTCACCGCCTCGGCGCCGGGTAAGACCAACCTGTTTTTCGCGGTCGGCCCACTGCGAGAAGACGGTTTCCATGACGTTGCCAGTGTCTATCTAGCTTTAGATTTGCGGGAGGAGGTTAGTGTTTCGGCGGCCGATTCTTGGTCGGTGTCGGTTTCGGGGAACATCTCGGTCGAACAAATCGCTATGGTGCCAACCGGCGAGGAAAACCTCGTAGTGAGTGCCGCAAAACACGTGGCAGATCTCGCGAAAGTCTCACCCCAGCCGACCGCATTCTCAATCGACAAGCACGTTCCAGTTGCCGGGGGTATGGGCGGTGGTTCAGCAGACGCCGCGGCCGCGCTGGTTGCCGTAAACGCGCTTTGGTGCACGGGTGTTGAATCACAACTTTCAAACTCGGTTTCACTTGGGGCGGATGTTCCATTCGCCCTAACCGGTGGAATTGCTGTCGGCCTCGGGCGCGGCGAGGTGCTGACCCAAATTGATTCTGTTCCCGCTATCCATGTTGTCCTGGTTACCAATGACGAAGGTCTGAACACCCCCGCGGTCTACAAGCGCCTGGACGAACTTAGAGCTGCTCGCGGCATTGACCCAACCGTTGCTCCTGCAGCGTTGGTGCCTGAAACGCTAATCCGCGCCCTTCAGAGTGGCGATAAAGCCGAAATTGCATCCATGCTGCGCAATGACTTGCAAGAAGCAGCCCTCGACCTTCGCCCCGACCTCGGGCAGACAATCCAGGATGGGCTTGCGGCAGGAGCGCTAACTGGTTTCGTCTCCGGTTCTGGCCCGACCATCGCGTTCTTGGTTTCCGATGCCGATGGCGCCGAAGCCCTCGCTCAGAAGCTACACATAAAGGGTTATCGAGCCCTAGCTGCCGCAGGCCCGGCCCGCGGCGCCTTCATCCGAGAAGAGGACTAATGGCTCACCTGCTCGGTGCCGAATCACTCACCCTTGAGTTTCCGACCAAAAAGGTTTTTGACAACATCACCATCGGCGTTAACGAGGGTGACCGAATTGGCATCGTCGGCCGCAACGGCGATGGCAAATCGACGCTTCTGAAGCTGCTC
The DNA here is from genome assembly GCA_947452675.1 of Microbacteriaceae bacterium. Lineage (GTDB taxonomy): Bacteria > Actinomycetota > Actinomycetes > Actinomycetales > Microbacteriaceae > Rhodoluna. The sequence goes on from CANGDL010000012.1 coordinate 30,156, forward strand.
AATCGACGCCTTGAGCCAGACGAAGGCCGAATCACTCACCGAAATGGTCTGACCATAGGCCTGCTAGATCAGGCCGACGTGATTGACCCGGGTCAGACCATCGGGCAGGCAGTGGTTGGCGACATGCCTGAGCACGAATGGGCCGGCAACGCCAAGATCCGCGATGTCATCGGCGGCTTGCTAAACGACCTGGATTGGCAACAGCAGGTCGGCTCACTTTCCGGTGGGCAAAGACGTCGCGTAGCCTTGGCCAAATTATTGGTTCAAGACCTTGACATCGTCATGCTCGATGAACCCACCAACCACCTAGACATCGAGGGTGTCGCATGGCTGGCTCGGCACCTTAAGTCGCGCTGGTCAAACACTTCGGGTGGCCTGATCGTGGTTACACACGACCGTTGGTTCCTCGATGAAGTTTGCAATCTGACCTGGGAAGTTCACGACGGAGTCATCGAACCGTTCGAAGGTGGCTACGCTGCCTACATCTTGCAGCGCAACGAGCGTGATCGAAGCGCAGCAGCTTCCGAGGCCCGTCGTCAGAACCTCATGCGCAAGGAACTTGCGTGGCTTCGTCGCGGCGCCCCAGCTCGCACCACAAAGCCGAAATTCCGCATGGATGCTGCCGCAGAACTAATTGCCAACGAACCCGAACCACGCGACCGCGTCGCGCTATCCAAGCTGGCGACTCAGCGCCTCGGCAAGGACGTCGTCGACGTCGAAGACATGAGCTACTCGGTCGATGGCAAAGAGCTGCTTCACGACGTGACATGGCGTCTAGGTCCCGGTGATCGAGTCGGGCTGGTCGGCGTCAACGGAGCCGGCAAGACAACTCTCTTGAAGCTCATCCAGGGAAGCCTTGAACCGACGGCAGGTCGTATCAAGCGCGGCAAGACTGTAAACATCGCCACCCTCAGCCAAGAGGTGCGCGAGCTTGACGAGTTCCACGGCGAGCGCATTTTCAGCCTGATAGCTCGCGAGAAGTCATTCTTCGTCGTCGATAAGAAGGAAGTCGGCATCGGCCAATTGGTAGAGCAACTCGGTTTCACCCAGTCGCAGTTGCAGACGCCAATCGAGGATCTTTCGGGTGGCCAGCGACGTCGCCTGCAGTTCTTGCGTCTGCTTTTTGGCGAACCAAACGTGCTCATCCTTGATGAGCCAACCAACGACCTTGACACCGACATCCTGGCTGCCATGGAAGACCTCTTGGATGGTTGGCCGGGCACCCTGATTGTGGTCAGTCACGACCGTTATCTGCTCGAGCGAGTTACCGATCAGCAATATGCACTGCTTGGAGACGGCAGGCTTCGTCACTTGACCGGCGGTGTTGATCAATACCTAGAACTGCGCAAACACTCGTTGAGCGGCAAAGCGGCTCAGGCCGAGAGCAGTCGCTACGGTGTGGACACAGCTACGGGTGCCTCGCCGGAACCGTTGCCTTCGAATTCTTCGCCAGGTGCACCTCGTCTGTCGGGTGCTGCGCTGCGCGACGCAGAGAAGAATCTGGCCCGCCTCGAACGTGCACTCGAGAGGCTTTCAGCTGACGAAGCTAAACTTCACCTCGACATGGCGGCCCACGACCAAGGTGACTATGAGGGTCTAGCCAAGCTAGTTGTCAGGCAATCCGAGCTCAATGACAAGCGAGATGAAATGGAACTCGAGTGGCTTGAGACTTCTGAGCTGTTAGGGCAGCAATAGCGTCGATTATCTGGCAGACTTGAGGGGTGGGCGAAAGCTCACGTTCCCCTATGGTGTAATGGCAACACTCCGCCCTTTGGAGGCGGCTTTCTAGGTTCGAGTCCTGGTGGGGGAGCAGTTAGGAGAAAAATGACCGAACAGCACCTAGCAGTAGTTGTCTTGGCAGCTGGTGCGGGCACTCGAATGAAGTCTTCGAAGCCGAAGGTGATGCACGAGATCGCCGGCCTGCCGCTTCTAGGTCATGCTCTAGCCACCGCGAGCTCGCTTGGTGCCGCACATGTCGTGCCAGTCATTCGTCACCAGCGAGACTTAATAGCCAACTATATCGAAACTTATTTTCCCCACGCAGTAATCGCAGACCAGGATGAAATTCCAGGCACCGGGCGTGCTGTTGAATGTGCGCTCAATGCTCTGCCCGAAGATTTTAATGGTGCAGTGGTTGTTACCAGCGGCGATGTCCCGCTATTGGATGTAGCGACTCTCGAATCACTCATCGATGCTCACCTGGCTGGCGGCTTCTCTGCCACCATTTTGACCTCAATCGTTGAAGATCCGGCCGGCTATGGTCGTATCATCCGGTCTAACGACGGCAAGTTCATTCAAATCATTGAAGACCGAGATGCCGATGCCGAACAGCTTTCAATCAATGAGGTAAACGCCGGGGTTTACGTCTTTGACGCGGCGCTACTTCGCAATGCCCTGACAAAAATAGGCTCACACAATGCCCAGGGTGAAAAATATCTAACCGATGCAGCCGCAGAACTCATCCATGAAGGTTTTAGAGTTCAGGCGCTCGCCGTGGAAGATAACTGGTTGGTCGCAGGAATCAACGATCGGGTGCAACTCGGCGAGGTTGCAGCTGAGTTGAACTTTCGAATTTGCGAGGCCTGGCAATTAGCAGGAGTAACCATCCAGGACCCATCTTCGACTTGGATTGATGTAACCGTTCAGCTTGCTCAGGATGTCACCATTTTGCCTGGCACCTACCTTCAAGGTTTTACCAAAGTTGAGACTGGGGCAGTTGTTGGTCCAGAAGTGGTCTTGATGGATGTTCAAGTTGGCGAAGGCGCAAAGATTGTGAAGTCGCACGCAACCGGATCAAAAGTTGGGGCCGGCGCCTCGGTTGGCCCTTTCTCGTATCTTCGCCCGGGCACTGAACTTGGTGCAGACGGAAAGATTGGAACTTTCGTGGAAACCAAGAACGCCAAGATTGGCGCGGGCAGTAAGGTTCCGCACCTAAGTTACGTTGGTGACGCCACTATCGGCGAGGCTTCAAACATCGGTGCGGGCACTATTTTTGCCAACTACGACGGCGTAAATAAGCACTCGAGCGTGATCGGTTCTCACGTTCGAACCGGCTCGCATAACGTCTTCGTTGCACCTATTACGATTGGAGATGGAGCATACACAGCTGCCGGAACCGTCGTTCGCAAGGATGTCGAATCCGGCGACCTAGCCATGAATGTTGCTCCGCAGCGCAATCTCGCCGATTGGGTAATCGCCAAGCGACCTGGAACAGCTGCAGCAGAAGCTGCCCACAAGGCAAAAAACTAAACAAACCCCTTAAGACTGGAGACCAACCCCTTGGAAGTTACGACGAACAACTCGAAACGTCTAGTCCTGGTCAGCGGTCGCGCTCATCAAGAACTCGCACAAGAGGTTGCCGAAATTCTTGGCACCAAGCTTCTGCCAACCACCGCTTACGACTTTGCTAACGGCGAGACCTTCGTTCGTTACGAAGAGTCGGTTCGAGGTGTTGACGCGTTCGTCATCCAAGCTCACCCAGCACCAATCAACCACTGGATTATGGAGCAGTTGCTCATGGTTGATGCTCTAAAGCGCGCCAGCGCAAAACGCATCACAGTGGTGGCCCCATTCTTCCCATATGCCCGCCAGGACAAGAAGCACAAGGGACGTGAGCCAATTTCGGCTCGCCTAATGACTGACCTTTTCAAGGCGTCCGGTGCAAACCGATTGATGTCGGTAGACCTCCACACCCCACAGATTCAGGGTTTCTTTGATGGCCCGGTAGATCACCTCTGGGCGTTGCCAATGCTTGCCGATCACGTCAAGGAGCGCTTTGGTCACGAGGCCATCACCGTGGTTTCACCAGACTCAGGCCGCGTGCGCGTGGCCGACATCTGGGCAGATCGTCTAGGTGCGCCGTTGGCGATCATTCACAAGCGTCGCGACCCAGACCGTCCAAACCAGGTTGAAGCTCACGAGCTTGTTGGTGATGTCAAGGGACGCACCTGTCTATTGGTTGACGACATGATCGACACCGCTGGCACCATCGTCGCCGCAGCCCAAGCGCTAAAGGCCAACGGGGCGGCACGCGTGATCGTTGCCGCTACCCACGCCGTTTTCTCGCCTCCTGCAGTAGAGCGTCTTTCTAGCGGTGCGGTAGACGAGGTTATCGTGACGAACACATTGCCAATCACTCCAGACAAGCAGTTCGCAAACCTAACCGTGCTTTCGATTGCTCCGCTTATCGCTGCGGCAATCAGCGCCGTTTTCGGTGATGACTCGGTCAACTCGCTGTTCCCAGGTCACGCATAAATAAAAGCATTGAAGTTCTAACGGGTTGCCCATTCGCGGGCAGCCCGTTAGACTTTAAGTAGACAACGGCGAGGGCTCCAAACGGAGCCGTTATCGACGGGGCATTTAGCTGGTTTTCCAGCCGGTATCCTCGCGTTTTAGCTTGAGTTGAGACCAAACAAACATCCGATTGGAAATATTCTTATGAACACTGCTGCAAAGCTAGACGCAACTCTTCGCACCAAGTTCGGTAAGGGCGCATCACGCCAGGACCGCATGAAGGGCCGCACCCCGGCTGTAATTTACGGCCACGGTGCCGAGGCTCGTCACATCACTGTAGACGCACATGAAGTTGCAAAGATCTTGCGTCACAAGAACGCTGTTATCGACCTAAACCTAGACGGCAAGGTCGAGTCAGTTCTAGTGAAGAGCGCAACCAAGGACCCTGTAACCCAAGTCATCGAGCACATTGACCTAGTTGGCCTTTTGGTCGGCGAGCGCGTGCACGTTGAGGTTCCTGTTCACGTTGTTGGCGAGTCGCTTTCAGGCACCGTCATCGACCTAGAGCACAAGACTGTGAAGCTAGAGGTTGCTGCAACCAGCATCCCTGACTTCGTAGAGGCAATCTTCGACAAGCAGGGCGCTGGTTTCCACGTTCTTGCGAAGGACCTAATCGTTCCTGCAGGTGCAAAGCTTGAGCTGGCCGCTGACGAACTAATCGCGTCGGTTGTTGCAACTGCAGCTGGCCACGCAGCAGACCTAGCAGCAGCAGAGTAATCAGCTGTCTAACTCGGCTTATCTAATAGTCGGGCTCGGTAACCCCGGGCCCGACTATTCTGCTAACCGGCACAATGTTGGCCAGATGGCGCTTTCGGTTTTAGCCGACCGCCTCGGGGCAACGTTCAAGAGTCACAAGTCAAACGCCTCCGTGGCTGAGGCCCGATTAGGCGCGGGTGGCCCAAAGGTCATCCTGGCTAAGCCTGGCTCATACATGAACACCAGCGGTGGCCCAGTCACTTCGCTGATGAAGTTTTACGACATTGATGTCGCTCATCTGGTGGTTTTACATGACGAGTTGGACATCCCAGCCGAAGATGTTCGTATAAAACTCGGCGGTGGCCATGGGGGTCACAACGGGCTCCGGGACATTATCGCTGCCTCAGGTTCGAACGAGTTCTCACGTGTGCGAATCGGAATCGGTCGGCCACCAGGTCGCATGGACACCGCGGATTTTGTGCTCAAAGATTTCTCCTCTGCCGAGCGAAAAGGTCTTCCCGTGACCCTTGAAATTGCAGCAGATTCCGTTGAGGCAATCGTCCTTGATGGTGTTCTCGCGGCTCAGAACAAGTTCAACACCGCTAGTTAGGCACCTCGCTGGGATGAAGGCGCCTCGTCTTCGGAATACTCACCGGCTAATCGAACTTAGACTTACCTTGTGAGTGAAGAAAATCTCAAGGCCCTTTCGCGCCTTGGTGCACTCATTTCCGAGGGATATCCTTTCGCTGCACTGCAGTCCAAAATCAAAGCCAAACGCGTCGATTTGATAGCTCCGCAGGGTGCGATGGCCCCGGTAATCGATGTGATTTCAAGATTTCGCGCGGAGGCAAAACTCTCTCCCGTGCAGCTCCTCGTGGTTTCTACCGGCAGAGAGGCAGAGGACGTAGCCGCTACCTTGCGTTCGCTTGACCCAACCGCCGAGATCCTTGAGTTTCCATCTTGGGAGACTCTCCCGCACGAACGACTAAGCCCAAGCCCAGAGACGGTTGGTCGACGCCTCAAGGTGCTGCACCGCCTTAATGAATTGTCCCAAATGAAATCTTCGCCTGACCACGCTGTTTATGTTTTGGCTTCAGTGCGTGCAGTCTTGCAACCAGTTGTTGCGGGCCTAGCCAACCATCCTCCGCTTACCCTCGAGCAAAGTCGCGACTATTTGCTGTTCGAGCTTTCGTTGAAGCTCATCGAGATGGCCTACCACCGGGTTGACATGGTCACCAAGCGCGGCGAGTTCGCGGTTCGCGGCGGCATCCTCGACATTTTCCCGACCACGGCAGAACATGCGCTTCGACTCGAATTTTTTGGCGACGAGTTAGATGACATCCGAGAATTTTCGGTCGCTGACCAGCGTTCGCTTCATAACCCGGACGGCACAATCGCCAATATAAAGTCGGTTGAGATATACCCGGCACGTGAAATCATCATCACGCCAAAAGTGGCAAGCCGTGCGCGCGAGATGTTGCATGAGTTCCCGAACATTTCCACGATGCTAGCAAAAATTGCCGAAGGCATCCCGGTTGACGGAATGGAGTCTCTGGCTCCGGTCTTGGTGGACGCAATGATTCCTTTCACCGATTATTTGCCTAAGGATGCGTTGGCGACGTTACTGTCGCCAGAGAAGTCTGCCGCCCGAGCTCACAGCCTTGTTGAAACCAACGACGAGTTCTTGCACGCCGCCTGGGATGCGGCTACCGAGGGCGCGCAGGCTCCGATTGACCTTAGCTCTGGTGGATTCGTCGAGATGTCGCAGTTCAAAGATGCTCTCGATGGTCGGCAACTATTCACTATTTCTCAGTTTGGCGCTGACGATGACACGCTAATCAACCTGGGACTGTTCGAAGTTCCAAACTTCAAGGGCCTTGAGACCACCTCAATCGAGTGGCTCGAAGATCAGGCTAAGAATGGGCAACAAATCATCCTGGTCGCGGAAGGCCATGGAACCGTCGAGCGTCTGAACGAGCAACTTAATGCCGCTGGCATCAAGGCTCAGATCGCGCAGGGCAGTTTGCGCAAGGGTTTCACCGCTCCGGATGCCAGGCTGATTGTGCTGACCGAGGGTGAGTTTTATGGCAAAAGCACTGCCTACGTAAGCCCGCAGGTTCGCAAGCTAGCCGCAAAGCGCGGGCAGGCGGTTGACCCGCTAAGCCTCAAAGCCGGCGACTACGTCGTTCACGAAACCCATGGCATCGGTCGTTTCGTTGAACTTGTGCAGCGCGCCAGTGGGGTTGGCCGTCAGCAGCACCAGCGTGAATACCTGCTGATTGAATACGCGCCATCGAAGCGCGGCTACCCGGGCGACACCCTTTTCGTGCCAACCGACCAACTTGACCTGCTGACCCGTTACGTTGGCGGCGAGGCGCCAGTGCTATCAAAGATGGGTGGCGGCGACTGGGCACGCGCGAAGGGCAATGCCCGCAAGGCAATTCGCAAGATCGCGATCGACCTTGTCAAGCTTTATTCGGCTCGCATGAAGTCTCGCGGTCACGCATTTGGCCCAGACACTCCTTGGCAGCACGAGCTTGAAGAGGCATTCGCTTTCGTCGAAACGCCTGACCAATTGACCACCATCGACGAGGTTAAACGAGACATGGAGCGCGAGATTCCAATGGATCGCCTGCTCGCCGGTGATGTTGGCTATGGCAAGACCGAGGTGGCTGTTCGTGCGGCCTTCAAGGCCATCCAGGATGGCAAACAGGTGGCAATGCTAGTGCCGACTACGTTGCTTGCACGTCAGCATACCGACACCATCGAAGCCAGATTCGCTGGCTTCCCGGTTGTGGTTCGTTCACTTTCGCGCTTCCAAACCGCCAAAGAAGTCAAGGAAACGCTTGCCGGTTTGGCTGATGGTTCGGTTGATATGGTCATCGGAACCCACCGACTGCTCGCCGAATCGGTGAAGTTTCGCCAGCTCGGTTTAATCATCATCGATGAAGAGCAGCGCTTCGGTGTTGAGCACAAGGAAAAGCTGAAGGAGATGAAGACCAACGTCGACATTCTCTCGATGTCGGCTACTCCTATTCCGCGAACGCTCGAAATGGCCATCACCGGCATCCGGGAAATGTCCACCCTGGCGACCCCGCCGGAAGAGCGTCACCCGATTCTCACCTACATCGGTGCCTACAGCGAGAAGCAGGTTGCCGCCGCCATTCGACGTGAACTCATCCGTGAGGGGCAGGTTTTCTTCGTGCACAACCGGGTTAGTTCAATCGAGGCGGTTGCTCATCAGCTCGCCGAATTGGTGCCTGAGGCTCGCATCGCAGTGGCCCACGGTCAGATGTCTGAATCGGCCCTCGAGCAGGTGGTGGTCGACTTCTGGGAAAAGAAATTTGACGTCTTGGTCTCAACCACCATCATCGAAACCGGAATTGACATTCCGAATGCCAACACTTTGATCATCGACCGTGCCGAGAACTTCGGTTTGAGCCAGTTGCACCAGATTCGTGGACGCGTCGGCCGCAGCCGCGAACGCGCATATGCCTACTTCTTCTATGCCCCGGATAAACCGCTAACCGAGACAGCCCATGACCGTTTGGCGACGATTGCCCAAAACAATGAGGTCGGTGGCGGCATGCAAATTGCGATGAAGGACCTCGAAATTCGCGGTGCCGGAAACCTCCTTGGTGGCGAACAGTCGGGGCACATTGCCGGCGTTGGTTTCGACCTGTATTTGCGCATGATTGGTGAAGCAGTTGCCGATTTCAAGGGTGAAAAGGTAGAAGCACCGGCAGAACTCAAACTCGAACTTCCGGTTGATGCGCATATTCCGAGCACCTACGTTGACTCCGAGCGCCTGCGGCTCGAGGCCTATCACAAGCTTTCGGCTGCCTCGGGGGAGAAGGGCTCTCGTGTGCAGCTTGACGCCATCCTTGCCGAACTCGAAGACCGCTACGGGACCGCTCCAGAGGCAGTCCGCAACCTAATCGAGGTCACCGAGCTGCGTCAGCAGGCTAACCGCCTGGGTCTGAAGGATTTCAATGTGCTCGGCCTTCAGGTTAAGTTGCAGCCGGTGGACCTATCTGAGGCGCAACAAGTGCAGTTGACCCACCTCTTTCCTGGAACTCGCTATTTGCAATCGGCCCAAACCTTAATTGTTCCGGCCCCGCGGGATGCTAACTTCGAACCACTGCGAGATAAACCAATCATCGATTGGGCATGGGCCTTCTTGGCCAGAGTCTTCCCGCCGGTTCCACCAAACACCGAAAACGACAAGGCAGCAAAATGACCCAACTTGATGATCTGATTGCCGTTGCGCACCAGTTGCGAGCCCCGGGCGGTTGCCCTTGGGATGCCGAGCAGACCCACAATTCGTTAACCAAGTATCTGCTCGAGGAAACATACGAGCTGATCGACGCTATCGAGTCTGGTGACCGCGACGAGGTCATCGAAGAGCTTGGCGACGTGCTCTACCAGGTGATCTTCCACAGCGACCTCGGCGCCACCGGCACACTCGGTGATCCTTTCGACATCGAAGAAGTTGCCCGCGTTTCAGCAGCGAAGATGAAGGGCCGCCACCCACACGTTTTCGGCAATGCCGAAGAACTCGAGAAGTACGCGGCCAAGACCGGCGACGACGTGATGGTCAACTGGGATGAGCATAAGAAGAAGGAAAAGCCTCACCGCCAATCCATCTTGGATGGTATTCCTCAGGCCATGCCGGCACTTGCCCTGGCCGACAAGATCATTGGCAAGGCCGAGAAAATCGGTTTGCTTGATGCCGACGCACCTGGCCCGTTCACCGTGACCAGCGAGGCAGAACTGGGGGCCATCCTGCTTGCAATCGTTTCATCCGGCCGCTCGGCTGGCTTCGATTCAGAGCGCGCACTTCGCGAAGCTGTTCGCGAACTTCAGGTTGAAATTCGCGAGGTTGAAATTGAGGACGGTTTCGACGCCGGTGTGATTGCAGTTCCGAGTCAGGGCTAAGCGACGTCAAATGACAAATATCCTGATCTTTGATGGCGATTGTGGTTTTTGCACCACAACCGCCAACTGGATTGTGAAAAATTCAAAGGTTAAGATCTATGCTCAGCCATATCAGTGGGCGCAACTCGATGACTTCGGACTCACCGAGGTCGAGGCTGCTGAGAAGGTTCAACTCGTTTCGGGCGGCAAGATTTATGCTGGCCATCACTGTGTGGCAAAGCTGCTTATGATTCAGCCGAACCCCATTCTCAAGCTGCTAGGCGCCGGCATGGTCATGCCGGGTCTCGACCAGATCAGTGCGAAAGTTTATGACTTGATAGCGGCAAATCGTCAGAGGCTTCCGGGTGGAACCGCTGCTTGCAAGATGCCCAAAAAAGACTAGATTTTTCGCATGGATGAAAAAGTCAAAGGCCCAGCCTCCTACTTCCCATCGATCGAAAAGAAGTATGGCAAGCCAATCGATTTCTGGATGAACGAACTTCTGAAGGTTTTAGGTCAAAAGCACATGGAGCAGGTTAAGTTCTTGCAGACCGAACACGACATGGGGCAGGGTCACGCAAATGCTCTGGTTCACGTGTTCCGCGCAAACAACCCGCACTAAAACCTCCAAGGTGGCTTGTGCTCATGTGGCAAACTTGAGTCATGGCTAAAGACGTGCACCCACCTCGCGGAATGCGCGATTTTCTTCCCCTCGAGAAGACTCGTCGCGATCAGGTTTTGACCACTATTCGCGAGACCTACCTGGGCCATGGTTTCCAGGAGATTGAAACCCCGGCCCTTGAAGACCTCGACCGACTCACCTCTGGCCAGGGCGGGGATAACGAAAAGCTCGCCTTCCGCGTCATGAAGCGTGGCGCCGAGCTTGAGAACGCTCTGGCCTCAAACAACGGCGAAGATGACCTCGCCGACCTCGGGCTGCGCTATGACCTGACCGTGCCGCTAACTCGTTATTACGCGACCAACCGCGCGAAGTTGCCAACAGTTTTCAAAGCCCTCCAAACCGGGCCGGTATGGCGTGCCGAGCGCCCGCAAAAGGGTCGATATCGCCAGTTCGTGCAGTGCGACATCGACATCATCGGCGATGCCAGCATCCTTGCCGAGATTGAACTTTTGAACGCCTCGCTTGATGCCTTGACCGCCATCGGGTTGAATGATGCCACCATCCGTGTGAACCACCGGGTCTTGCTCGCCAACCTGCTTGAGCAGTTGGGCGTACCAGAGGCTGGCAAGGGTTCGGCGATGATCACAATCGACAAGCTCGACAAGATTGCGGCTGAAGGCGTAGTTTCCGAGCTGACCGAGAAGTTTGATGCTGGTGTAGGCGAGCGCGCCGCCGCCTGGTTGAAAGCTATCTCCGGAGATCTGCCGATTCCGAACGAACTTGCCGAGATTTTCGTCGCTATCGAGGCACGCTTCGGTGCCGGTCGGCTTCGCTTCGACCCAACTTTGGTCCGCGGCATGGGCTACTACACCGGAACCATATTTGAGATCGAGCATCCGGAATCCGGCTCGTCAATCGGTGGTGGCGGACGCTATGACGGCATGGTCGGTCGCTGGTTGGGCACCGACGCTCCGGCAGTTGGAATTTCAATCGGTTTCGAACGTGCCGTTGACTTGGTTGAGTCAAGTGCCGACAACAGCAAGTCACTCGTGCTGGTTCTAGACAGCGCAAGTCCATCCGTGATCGGCAATGCGCTCAAGGTTCAGCAGCAAGCAATCGACGCAGGCTACCGAGTTCGTCTTGAGCAGCGCCCAAAGAAGCTCAACCTCTTGCTCGACAGCATGGCCGAACAGGGCTTTGGTTCGTTCGCAGCGGTGGGTGAAGAGTTTGTGAATTTCACCGACTTGTCGCTTCGCAACATCGCTAACTAGCTCGTAACTCGGTAAACTAAAACCCATACAACGACGTTTTGCACGTCGTCTGGCGTGTCTGAAATCGCCCAAAACAAGGAGACATATTTTGTCAATCATCGAAGCCATTGGCGCTCGCGAAATCCTAGACTCACGTGGAAACCCAACCGTCGAGGTTGAGGTTCTGCTCGAAGACGACAGCTTCGGCCGCGCAGCCGTTCCGTCAGGTGCATCAACCGGTGCATTCGAAGCACACGAAAGCCGTGATGGCGACAAGGGTCGCTACCTAGGCAAGGGTGTTCAGAACGCAGTTAAGGCTGTTGTTGAGACCATCGACGAGGC
>CANGDL010000013.1 GCA_947452675.1 Microbacteriaceae bacterium
CAGGCACTGGTTCGCGAGTGCGAAGCTGATCTGCACGGCACCGGCCGCGTTTTGCTTCGCGCATCGGGCACCGAGCAACTTGTGCGCGTTATGGTCGAGGCCGCCGACGAGGGCACCGCCAAGAGCTGGGCCGAGCGAATTGCCCGCGTAGTGGAGCAACGTCTAGCCCTAAAATAGTCACATGATGAAAATCGTCGTTACTGAGCTTCCCGCTCGCACCCTTGTTGGTAAGAGCGCCGACTTCTATGGCGCGCAGTCTCCGAAATTCAACGGCCCTGAATTGCTAGGCCCAATCTGGGGGAGTATGAACTCCATGCGAGACAAGTTGGGTCTTCCGGAGCGAACCACCATGATTGGTGCCACTCGTCCGGCCGCAGCGGCCAAGGCCGACGACGGGCTACTAAATCAGTTTGTGGGCTACGTGGTTGAAGATTTGCCCGCGGACCTTTTTGGTCTCGAAGTGTTGAGCATCCCTTCGGGCAGATTCGCTTGCGTTGACCATGTGGGAAGCATCGAAACCCTGGTTGATGCCGTTCGAGTTTTCTACAGTGACCTAGATTCGCTCGAGGGCTACACCCAGAGGCCGGGTCTGCATCTCGAGATCTATGATGAGCGATTTGACATGAGCAGTCCAGACTCGATCATGACCATAGCCGCACCTGTAGCTCGCCGGTAGCAGAGGATATTCAGGCAATAAGAAACGGGGCCACCTTGCGGTGACCCCGTTTCTTTTGGAGTTCTACTTGGTGCTGATTAGTCCTTGAATTCTGACTTTGCGAATTCTGCTGACTCTTCAGCTGACTTGATTCGGGCAATCGAGAAGATTATCAGACCGAATAGACACTTAGCCAAGATGTCGGCGATGCTGTAACCAACTTCACGAGCCACGAAGCGACTGGCGTCGAAGCCGGTTGAGCCCATTGCCAAGATGAAGGTGATTGGGTAAACGCCCCAGGTTGCGATTAGAAGAAGACGTAGAAGCTTTACCTTCTTGACCACAGCCTCAGACTGCTTGCTTAGGCTCTTGCCTAGTTCGATGAACAACACATACAGGATGTATAGGAATGGGATGGTTGAAAGAAGTCCCCATACCGATGGAGCGATTCCAAAGATGTCTAGCTTTGCGTCGCCAGGGTAACCAAGGATGATCATCGCTGCTGCTGCAGGAACTAGACGGTTAAGGATTGATGACTGTGCTGCGCGAGCAAGAGCAAGCACTGCAACAAGCTCAACTAGCAGAAGTGGAACAGTTAGCAACCAGTCAACGTAGCGGTAGCCAACGTTGTATGCATCCGGGTTGTTTAGACCGGCAGCGGTGCCAGCGAATGCGTGGTTGAAGTTGTCGAACATTCGGAAATAGTGGTACGTGGCAATAGCGGTTACTGTGCCAGAAACCATTACGGCCATGCGGTAGCGAGGTAGAACTCGGTCGCGGCCTACGAACAAGAAGATCGAGGTGAATAGCATCGATGCTAGACCTAGAGACAGGATGTTGTAGACCAAAGTGAACTGTCCGTTAGACAGTGTCGCTGAGAGTGTATTCATTTGAAGCCTTTCAATAGACGAACTAGAAAGTCATCGTTTGCATCGTCGGTGCCATGGTTTCTTGCACCAGGCGACACCCATACGAATGGCTCACCTTTAGTCAACTGAGAAAACCCTGAGAATAGTGCAACCTTTTATAACGATTTATCTCAAATTAATTAGAGGGTTCCTACAATTTTCTGAGCAAAACCGACTCAACCGTGTGGTTGGCACCCTTTTTTAAAACCAGAGTTGCTCGCGAGCGCGTGGGAGCGATGTTTTCGGTGAGGTTTGGAAGGTTGATGGTCGACCAAATCTCCTCGGCTCGCGCCAAGGCTTTCGACTCATCCATTTCGGCATATCGGTGGAAATAAGAAGCAGGGTTCGTGAATGCCGAGTCGCGAAGTTTGCGGAATCGATTTAGGAACCACTGGGTAACGTTTTCGGTAGAAGCGTCCACGTAAATCTTGAAGTCAAAGAAGTCGCTCAGTGCTAGATCTTGACCTGAGCCCGGTGATTGCAAGACGTTAAGTCCCTCGACAATTAGGACATCAGGTGCATGAACCACGGCGCGTTCACCCGGAACGATGTCATAACTGAGGTGCGAATAAACCGGGGCAGAAACCTCGGCGGCACCAGACTTCACATCCGCGACGAACTTCAAAAGCGCTAGTCGGTCATAGGACTCCGGAAATCCCTTGCGGGCCATCAGCCCTCGGCGTTCGAGTTCGGCGTTGGGAAACAGGAAACCATCGGTGGTGATTAGTTCGACGCGGGGAGTTCCTTCCCACCTCGACAACAGTTCTTTTAGAAGGCGTGAGACTGTTGATTTGCCAACCGCTACCGAACCCGCGACACCTATGATGAAAGGCACGCGCTTCGAGCGTTCGCCTAGGAATGCACTGGACACCCGGTGGAGGTCCTGTGTCTCCGCAACATAAAGGTTCAAAAGTCGACTCAGCGGCAGGTAGACATCCGTGACCTCTTTAAGGTCGAGGAAGTCACCCAAGCCTCGAATTTGAGAAATTTCTGTCTCAGAAAGCGGCAATTCGGTGTTGTTTCCGAGTTCGGCCCAGTCGGCGCGCTTGATTTCAACGAAGGGGCTTAGGTCTGAGCCTGAATCTTCGTTACTCGCGGTCTGTTCTGCGCTCACAAGTAGCCATTCTGCCGTAAATTAGAAGCATGTGTGGAATCGTGGGTTATGTAGGCCCGAAGTCAACTCTTGATGTGCTTCTAGGTGGCCTTCGTCGCCTGGAATACCGAGGCTATGACTCGGCTGGAGTTTCAATCATCGCCCCGGGCGGTCAACTCGAGACCCGCAAAAAGGCCGGCAAGTTGGACAACCTCATTGCCGAGATCACCACCCACCCACTGCCATTGTCTAACATCGGCATCGGACACACCCGTTGGGCAACCCACGGTGCCCCGACCGACGGCAACGCCCACCCTCACCTTGGTGGCCCAACCGCAAAGCTTTCACTGATTCACAACGGCATCATCGAAAACTTCGGTGAGCTCAAGGCCGAGTTGGCAGCTGTCGGAACCAAGTTCGCAAGCGAGACCGACTCCGAAGTCGCCGCACACCTAATCGCTCTCGAGTTTGAGACCACCGGCGACCTGCCAATTGCCTTCGCAAACGTGGTCAAACGCCTGCACGGAGCCTTCACCATCCTGGTTATTCACGAAGACCAGCCAGACGTTGTTCTTGCCGCCCGTCGAAATGCACCACTAGTCATCGGTCTTGGCGATGGCGAGAACTTCTTAGGCTCAGACGTTGCAGCATTCGTCGAGCACACCAAGCGGGCAATCTCGGTTGGCCAGGATGAAATCGTCATCCTGCGCGCCAACTCGGTCGAGGTCCGCACCTTCGATGGAGAACCCGTAACTCCGGTTGAATTCACCGTCGACTGGGATGCCTCGGCTGCCAGCAAGGGTGGTTGGTCAAGCTTCATGGCCAAAGAGATCGCCGATCAACCTCAGGCCGTGGCCGACACCCTGATGGGTCGCCTCGGCTCGGATGGTTCAGTTCGCCTCAGCGAAATCGACGGCCTTTCGGCTCAAGACATCAAAGACATCGACCGCATCATCATGGTTGCCTGCGGCACCGCGAGCTATGCCTGTGACGTTGCCAAGTATGCAATCGAGAAGTACTCACGCATTCCTGTGCAGGTTGAGCTTTCACACGAGTTCCGTTACCGCGACCCGATTGTCACTAAGAACACTTTGATTGTTGCCGTCAGCCAGTCTGGCGAAACAATGGATACCTTGATGGCCACCCGTTATGCCAAGGAGCAGGGCGCAAAGGTTCTGGCCATCTGCAACACCCAAGGTGCAACCCTGGCTCGCGAATCAGATGCAGTTATCTACACCCATGCAGGCCCAGAGGTTGCTGTCGCTTCGACCAAGGCGTTGACCGCACAGATCACCGCCGGGTTCCTCTTGGCGCTTTTCCTGGGCGCTGGTCGCGAACAGCTTGCAACCTCCGAGCTTCGCAACCTGGGCCTCGAGCTGCTAAAGATGCCGGCTCACGTCACCGAGGTCATTGAGAACCTTGACCTCGCACGCAAACTGGGCAAGGAGATGGCCAACGCTAAGTCAGTCTTGTTCCTCGGCCGCAACGTCGGTTTCCCAATCGCCATGGAAGGTGCGCTCAAGCTCAAGGAGCTTGCCTACATCCATGCAGAGGGCTTTGCCGCCGGTGAACTCAAGCACGGCCCAATCGCTCTCATCGAAGAAGGTCAGCCAGTAATCGTGATCGTGCCATCACAGCGCGATGAAGAGAGCCTGCACCCGAAAGTTATCTCAAACATTCAGGAGATCCGCGCACGCGGGGCCAAGGTTATTGCAATCGCCGAAGCAGGAGACAAGCATGTTGCTGACTACGCCGAGCACGTCATCTTCGTGCCTCAGTCAGAGAGCATGTTTGCTCCGATTCTGACGGTTATTCCGCTGCAGGTTTTCGCACTTGAACTTTCAACAGCCAAGGGCTTGGATGTGGACCAGCCGCGTAACCTGGCTAAGTCAGTAACCGTCGAATAGCCGCTGACTCAAACCATGATTATCGGCGTCGGTGTAGACACGGTTCAGCTAAGTCGATTCGAGGCAAAGCTAACCGAGACTCCGCGTTTGAAAGATCGGTTGTTTCTGGATGTCGAAACCATAGACGCGAGCATTCAGACCCTTGCCGGAAAATTTGCCGCCAAAGAAGCAGTCATCAAGGCTCTTGCCGGCGACCCAGGCATTGAGTGGCATGGTATCGAGGTGGGCAAGGAATCATCTGGTAAACCGGTCATCTGGTTGCATGGAACCACGGCTAAAATCGCATTACAAGCAGGCATTCGCAAATTTCACGTGTCGATCTCTCACGATGGAGATGCGGCGGTCGCATTCGTAGTTGCCGAGGGAGTTGAGTCATGAGAGAGCTCATCATCGACCTCGATGCAATCGCATTCAACCTCGACGTTATGCGCAAGCGTTCCGGCGGAGTCAAGGTTTGCGGTGTTGTCAAAGCAAACGCCTATGGTCATGGAATGGTCGAGGTCGCTCGCAAGCTTGAGGAAGCTGGTGTCGATTACCTAGGAGTTGCCGACGTTGCAGAGGCGCTAGAGCTTCGACGTGCGGGGATCGATGCACCAATTCTGGCTTGGTTGCACGACCCACACGAGATGTTTGTTGAAGCCCTGAACGAAGGCATCGAACTCGGTCTTGCCAATGAAGATCACCTAGCTCGCGTAGCTGCAGCCGCCGAAATTACCGGTCGCTTGGCCCGCGTTCACCTAAAGGTAGACACTGGTCTCAACCGCAATGGAGCTAGTGCGGCCGAATGGGAAGGCGTGCTCCGCCAGGCCCGGGCCCTGGTCGCCGAGGGTTTCATCCAGGTAGTAGGAATCTTCTCGCACCTATCGAGTACAGGTGAAGCCGAAGATCTCACGCAGATTGCCCGATTCGATGCCTCGGTCAAGGTTGCGCGCGATTCGGGTCTTCAGTTTGAACTGCGACACCTCACCGCATCAGACGGTTCTCTAAACTATCCACAGGCCCAGTATGAAATGGTGCGCGTCGGTGTGGCTCTCTATGGTTTGTCACCTTTCGCTGACCATCACGCTAGGGAGTACGGCCTTCGACCTGCAATGACCGCGACTGCTCATGTGACTCAGGTCAAGCGCGTTCCCGCTGGCGAGGGTGTGAGCTATGGCTACATGCATCGCACAACTGGCGAGACAACGCTGGCACTCGTCCCGGTTGGCTATGCCGAGGGTTTGCCCCGAGATGCGAGTGGCAAGGCGTCGGTATCCATACACGGCAAGATTTATCCGATTTCATCACGCATAGCGATGGATCAGTTTGTGATTGACGTTGGCAATGACGACGTTGGCGCTGGCGACTTGGTAACTATCTTCGGTGACCCGGCCTCGGGTGTGCCATCGGCCGATGACCTCGCGGTTGCTTCGGGAACCATCAACTACGAAATTGTCACCCGGATGGGAGGGCGCTTCATGCGCACCTATCTCGGTCAAAGTGAGCAAGATTGAACCAGCAAGCAATCGCCACGCTCGAAGCTTCAACCGCTGAAGCAATGCACGAGCTGGGCCTAGAACTTTCTCGTCTGCTTCGTGCCGGCGACCTAGTCGTGCTAACCGGCCCACTCGGTGCGGGTAAAACCACATTGACCAGAGGTGTTGGTGAGGGTCTGACCGCAATCGGAAATGTTTCGAGCCCTACCTTCGTGATTGCCCGCACGCACAAACGCCAGGATGGCGGGCCCGTGCTAGTCCACGTGGATGCCTACCGACTCGGCGGCCCGCTTGAACTTGATGACCTTGATATCGACTATGAAAACTCGATTGTGCTCGTTGAGTGGGGCAAAGGAATGACCGATGATCTGGTTGAGAATTGGCTCGAAATTACTATCGAGCGTGAGCGTGCAGTTGAGCACGCGGAGGATGAAAACGAAGTCGTCGACCCTCGAACCGTAACCATCGTTGGCTTTGGTCCGCGTTGGCAGGGGGTATCGCTGTAATGGGCTTGGTGCTTGCAATCGACACATCCTCGGGCACTTCGGTGGCGGTTCTGAAGGATGGAATCGCGCTCGCCGAAATCGATGTTGCCGACACCCGCAGCCACACCGAATCAATTGGCAACGCAATCCAAGACGCATTGGATCAAGCGGGAATTGCAGCGAAATCGATAGAAGCAGTGGCGGTTGGTCGCGGGCCAGCGCCGTTCACCGGGCTTCGAGTCGGTATTGCAGCGGCAATCATGTTTGCCGAAGGTGTTGGGGCGCAGTTATTCGGCATTGTTAGCCTCGATGCAATTGCGAGGCAAGAACTGACCGCAAATCCTTTGTCCAATCGAAATCCGGCACAGTCTTTATTGGTTAGTTCCGATGCTCGGCGAAGCGAACACTACTGGGCCCTTTATTCCGGCCTAGACCGCCATGGTGTTCCAATTTGCAGCGAAGGCCCAGCGGTCAATCGCCCAGGTGACATCGAAGCAGCGCTAGCTGAACGCGGAATTGTTCCGGCGATAACGGCCGTGAAGATTTCTGCGCGAGCCATCGGCGAACTTTTTGAGGCACAGGCTGCTGCGGGCGTTTTGAGTCAAGACGTGACTGCACTTTACCTGCGCAACCCTGACGCAGTCGAGCCTAAGAACCTGCGTGATTTTGGCAAGAGGGTGAGCGGATGAGCGACTGGATAATTCGCCCCGCTCTAGAGGCTGACCTCAATGCCATCATGGCCATTGAGCACGAGTGTTTTCCCGATGACGCCTGGTCGCAAGACAATATGCAATTTGAGCTCATGGCTCATCACACCGAGTATTTCGTAGCTGTCCGCAAAGAATCCGTTATCGGCTATGCGGGTCTCAGCAAAGTGCCAGCCAGCGATCAGGGAGACGTTCAAACCATCGCGGTGCTACCGACTGCTCGGGGTCTCGGACTGGGGCGGGCACTCATGGATGCGTTGCTGACCGCCGCTCGACGCCTCCATGCTCGCGAAATCTTTCTCGAGGTACGTGCCGATAACCCGGTGGCTCAGAGCCTTTATTTTTCGATGGGTTTCGAGCACATTGACAGTCGCAAAAACTACTATCAGCCTGCCGGCATCGACGCCTGGATCATGCGTCTGACACTGCCACAGCGCAGGGTCGGCCGCGAACCGGTTGTCCTCGGAATTGAATCAACCTGTGATGAAACCGGCATCGGCATCGTCAGAGGAACTACCCTGCTGGCCAACGTAATTTCTTCAAGCATGGATGCGCATGCTCGCTTCGGCGGCGTTGTGCCTGAGATTGCTGCTCGCGCACACCTCGAGGCCCTTAAGCCAACTCTGGATAAGGCGCTTGCCGAGGCAAATTTGAGTCTCGCTGAAATCGATGCGATTGCCGTTGCAAATGGACCGGGCCTAGGGGGAGCGGTGATGGTCGGAGTTGCCGCAGCAAAGGCTCTTTCGGTTGCCACCGGCAAGCCGGTTTACGCGGTGAATCATCTGGTGGGGCATGTTGGCGTTGATATTCTCGAGCGCGGGCAAGTTGAAACACCCACCGTCGCGCTCCTGGTTTCAGGTGGTCACACATCCTTGCTCTTGGTTCGTGACCTCTTGGATGATGTCGAGCTGCTAGGTGAAACCATCGATGACGCTGCCGGGGAAGCCTTTGACAAGGTCGCTCGCGTGCTCGGCTTGAAATATCCTGGCGGGCCCGAGATTGATCGGGCCGCAGCAACCGGAAATCCTAATGCGATTAGATTCCCACGTGGATTGACGCAGGCCAAGGACATGGAAAAACATCGCTATGACTTTTCGTTCTCCGGGCTCAAGACGGCGGTTGCCAGGTGGGTGGAGGTAGCCGAAATTAAGGCGGCAAACGGCGAGGGCGCCGAGTTGAATATCGCTGACGTGGCGGCGAGCTTCCGCGAGGCGGTTGCCGACGTTTTGGTCACTAAAGCCGTAAAGGCTTGCCTCGATCACAATGTGCCGCGCCTACTGCTTGGTGGCGGAGTGGTTGCCAACACCCGCCTTCGCCAGTTAGCTACCGAGCGTTGTGCCGAGGCCGGCATCGAACTGCGAATCCCGGCCCTCAGCCTGTGCACCGACAATGGTGCGATGATCGCCGCCCTTGGTGCGCAGCTCGTGATGGCCGGGCGTCGACCATCCGGTCTCTCTTTTGGGGCAGACTCAACCCTGCCGGTCACCACGGTTCAAACACTCAGCTAAAGCTACCTTCGGTTGAAACCCAAGGCTGGCTGTCAGGCAGTTCCCAGTCCGTTCACAGCATCCGGTGTTGAAGTGAATCCATGGCAGACAAGAATGAAAAGATCGAAGCCGCCGAAGCTCCAAAAGCAAAGGCCCACTTCGACTTCACCAAACTAAACACTCTCGCAGTTGTCTCACTGGCATCTGCGGCAACCGGATTCGGCGCAGTAGCGGCCGTAATCACCGGTCACATCGCACTCGCTCAGCTAAAGAAATCCAATGAATCCGGCCGCGGCCTTGCCCTGACCGGCATGATCCTCGGATACGTGGGAATTGGGCTTTGGATTCTCGGCGGCATTGGAATGGCATTAGTCAGAATTTTCGTGGGCCAACGCTATGGCGTTGAACTCGGCGGCAACGGCGGTCAGCACATGCAGAACTTCCAGGGCGGCTTCGGCGGCATGATGGGAGGTCGCGGTGACGTTGACGGAAATGGCCCCGGCGGAATGATGGGCAACGGTTGGGTGACTCCTAACGGTGTTGCAACCCAGGCGCCTGCGCAGACTAACTAACGAGAATCTTGTAAACGAGAACCCTTGGTTATTTCAGGGGCTCGCAAACGAGAACCCTGTGGGCGTCGCCCACTCTGGTAACAATCAGAGTGGCGGCGCCCTTTCCCTTTGGCTGGAGTTCTTTTCGAAGCTGCTCGGGCACGATGTCAGAGCCACGCTTCTTTATTTCAAGAGTTCCGATGCCCTTTTCACGAAGGTAAGCCTTGAGCTTCTTCCGATCGAAAGTGAGGTTGTCGAGCACACGGTAGCCCTTCAGCCACGGTGAGCGCAACTCTTTGGCGGTGGTCAGATAGGCGATTTCCGGGCTAAAAATATGAGCGTCGAGCTGCTCGGCCAACTGCCCAAGTAAATGCGACCGAATCACCGCGTTATCTGGTTCATAAACGAACTCTTCGATTTCACCGAGCGGGGCATCCTTGCGCACGGTTGATTCACTTACTATTTCGTGCTTGCCGGCGCCATCGATCAAAAGTGCCGAACGCTTTATCCCGTGGCGCGCGAGTGAACCAAACCATAGGCTGAGTTCAACCAAATCGCCATTGACCGAAATCCACTGCGCCTCGGCTTCCTCCGGGATGCCCTCGTGCGGGTGTCCTGGGCCGAACTTCACGCCGGTTGGCTTAGTCGCTGCGGCGGCCATCACGAAATCGAAGCTTGGCGAGAAAGCCAACGGGTCAAATTTTCGCGTGGCCCGCTCGCGAGCCGGGCCACCGAGCTCCCGTCTAGCCGGGTCGAAAAAAAGCGAGTCAAATCGATTCAGGTCAAGTGTTGTCACGTCAGCCTGTTCAACAGTTGCATTCTCGAATGGGGCCAAGTTATAGGTAGCCACGGCTGCTGTAACTTCATCAACCTCGAAAGCTTTGACCGGGATGTCCAGGCTAGCCAAGGCAAGTGATTCTGCGCCGATTCCGCAACCGAGATCTGCCACATTCTTCACGTTGGCATCGCGGAATCTTCCGGCGTGAAGGGCGGCAACGGATAGTCGAGAGGCCTGTTCTAGGCCCGGTTCGGTGAAGAGCATTCGCGAGGCGAATGGGCCAAACTTGGCGACACCGCGCTTGCGCAACTTAGCCTGGGTTAGTACTGCCGCAACCATGAGGGCGTCATGCCCCTGTGCACGCAGTTGGGATACCAGCTTTACGACATCGCCTTTTTCGGCATACTCCGCCGACTTCGACAAGAGCTCCTGCCCCTCGGGGGAGAGCAGTCGAATGAAGTCATCGCGTTCCATAACCACAAGCCTAAAGTGTGTTCGCTCAGGGCTATCCCCAGCAGTTAGCACTCAGTCAGGTCGAGTGCTAATATCGAATCACAGCTCGCATCGCGAGTTACTAACCATCAATAGTTTTGAAGAAGAGGGAATCATGTCGGTTTCAATCAAGCCACTTGAAGATCGCATCGTTGTTTTGCCAGTCGAGGCAGAGCAGGTAACCGCTTCGGGTCTGGTTATTCCAGACACCGCAAAGGAGAAGCCGCAGGAGGCCGAGGTTATTGCAGTTGGTCCTGGTCGCGTAGACGACAAGGGCAACCGCATCCCAGTCGACGTAAATGTCGGCGACAAGGTTATCTTCTCGAAGTACGGAGGCACCGAGCTAAAGTACAACGGCCACGAGTACCTAGTGCTTTCAGCACGCGACGTTCTAGCGGTAGTAGTTCGCTAAACTCCAAAGTATGAATTCTTCGAAGAACCCCGACCTCGGTCGGGGTTCTTTGCTATCTGGTGGCAGGGTTCTGAGTCAGAGCCAGCAGTTGACTCGTGGGTTGACCGTCGGTGTGTCAGCCTACCTAATCTGGGGTAGCTTTCCGCTAATTATTTCAATGCTTGGCTTCGCCTCACCGTTTGAAATCGTGGTTTGGCGAATAGTCTTTGGTTTTTTAGTCGCAGCCTTACTGATTTCGATAACCAGAGGCTGGAAGGAAATCGCCGCCGTAATCCGACAACCAAAACTCATGGTCTGGGTTGTTGCATCGAGTGTTTTCATACTGATCAACTGGCAGGTTTATGTGATTGGCATTTCCAGTGGTCATGTTGTCGAGAGCGCTCTGGGGTACTTCATCAACCCGCTAGTGACGATTTTGCTAGCTGTTGTGTTCCTTCGCGAACGCCTCAGGAAATTGCAGTGGGCAGCGGTTGCCATGGGTGCAACAGCCGTCACAATTTTGACAATTGACTATGGCCGACTGCCGTGGATAGCTTTGAGCCTCGCCGGATCTTTTGGAATCTACGGTTTGGCCAAAAGCAAACTCGGCGGCAAGGTTTCGGCTGTTAATAGCTATGCCTTGGAGTCGGGAATCCTTTTGCCGGTTGCTGCGATTCAGGGATCGATCATCGGTGCAAGTTCATCGGGACTTCAGTTTTCACATCACGGTTTTTGGGGTGCCGCCGGATTGGTGTTCTTTGGAATCATGACTGCTGTGCCGCTGATTATGTTTGGAACCGCCGCCAAGTATCTGCCACTCAGCGTGGTTGGCCTAATGCAGTACATGACTCCAAGCATCCAATTCATTTTGGCGCTCACCGTATTTCGCGAGGAGATGCCAGTCGCCAGATGGATTGGATTCTTCGTCGTCTGGCTCGGTTTGGGTTTCTTGACTACTGACATGCTGCGTCAGACACGAAATCGTGCCCGAAGCAAATAACGAAACATAATCTTTACATTCGCATTAGAAGAAGCATTTTGCTACGAAATTAGTTGTGCATACCGTGGGGCTCAACGAATATCGCAGTTTTATGAAGTTTTAGACCCCTATTTCGATTACGTTTTTTTACCACTTGCTACGCAACGTTGCTCCTAGAGCGAAATCTCTTTTACATAGAGTTTTGTTCTAACTAGACTTAATCCAGACACCAGGTATGGATCCCATCCTGGTGCTTTACACAAACTAGGAGCTATACATATGAGCGCATTCTCAACCAAGAAGGGTCTAGGCATCGTTGCAGCAGTTGCAGCCAGCGCACTAGCCTTCGGCGTTGCCCTGCCAGCGCAGGCGGCAAGCGACGACCAGATTCTAAAGATCCAGGGAATCATTCCTCTAACTGGTTCACTTTCATTCCTTTCACCACCAGAAATTGCTGCACTTCACCTTGCACAGGATGACATCAACGCAGCTGGTGGCGTTCTTGGCAACAAGGTTCAGCTAACCATTTCTGACTCAGGCGATGGCGACACCCTAAGCATTGCCGACCAGTCAGCAACCAAGGCACTTGCAAGCAAGGCTGACGTTGTTGTTGGCGCGGCTGCTTCAGGCGTAACCCGCTCAATCATCAACAAGATCACCGGCGCAAAGGTGCTTGAGATCTCGATGTCAAACACTGCTCCTGACCTTTCAACCTGGAAGGATGGCGGCTACTACTTCCGCACCGCACCATCTGACCTACTTCAGGGTCGCATCCTTGCAAACCAGATCCTTCAGGACGGCCGCAAGAACGTTGCAATCGTTTATGCAGACAACTCATACGGTAACGGCCTAAAGGGCGTAACCTCAGGCATCCTAACCAAGGGTGGCGCAACCGTTACTTCTTACGCATTCACCGAGAACGAGACCAACTTTGCGTCTATCGTTGACAAGGTTGTTGCGGCTAAGCCAGACGCAGTTGCTCTAATCTCATACGACGAGTCAAAGAAGGCACTTCCTGCATTCCAGGCAAAGGGCTTCGACGGCAGCAAGTTCTACCTAGTTGACGGTAACCTGTTCGACTACTCGAAGGAAGCCTTCGCTTCATACCTAAACGGTTCAAAGGGAACCACCCCAGGTAAGGACGCATCTGCTTCATTCAAGTCACGTCTTGCAGCTTCTTACAAGAAGTACACCGGCAAGGTTCTTGGAAACAACTTCTCATACGGCGCTGAGACCTACGATGCAGTTGTCCTAACTGCTATCGCTGCTCAGGCTGCGGGTAAGGCTACCGGCGAGGCAATCAAGGGTCAGCTAACCAACATCTCACTTGCAGGTTCTGGCAAGACCACCGTTACTTCGTTTGCAGCTGCCCTAAAGGCAATCAAGGCTGGCAAGAAGGTTAACTACGATGGCCTTTCAGGTCCAATCGAGTTCGACTCAAACGGTGACCCAACCGGTGCTTACATTGGTATCTACAAGTACGACGCAACTGGTAACTTCTCACTAGTTCGCACCGTTGCTGGTAACTCAACCAAGTAACAACTTCAAGCTGACTTAGGTCAGTGAGACGAAACCCCCGATCCACACGGATCGGGGGTTTTGCTTTGTCCACGGTTACATCGTCGCCGGTCAAAGGTCAGACCCGGAAATAAGAATCCCCGCAGCTCTCGCTGCGGGGATTCAATGGCTCTAGGAGCGGTTTATAGCTCTGCTAGGTTGCCTAGGTAAAGTTCGACCATCTTCGGGTCGTTTAGAAGCTCACGGCCGGTTCCGGTGTGAGCGTCGTGACCCTGGTCAAGAACGTATGCGCGGTCACAAATCTGAAGGCAGCGACGTGCGTTCTGCTCAACCATGATCACGGTCACGCCAGCCTTGTTGACTTCTTTGACTCGCAGGAAAGCTTCATCCTGGCGAACCGGTGACAGACCGGCTGAAGGCTCGTCTAGCAGAAGCACCGATGGGTCAATCATCAAAGCGCGACCCATGGCAACCATCTGGCGCTCACCTCCAGAAAGCGAACCCGCCTTCTGAGCTCGGCGCTTTCCAAGGTCAGGGAAGATGTTCGTCACAAACTCGAATCGCTCGTCAAAACGCTTCGGTGTCTGGAAGACACCCATCTGCAGGTTTTCTTCGATGGTTAGGCTAGGGAAAACATTGTTGGTCTGAGGCACGAATGCTACGCCTTTTGAAACCAACTTGTTTGCCTTCAGGTTGGTGATCTCTTCACCGTTTAGCCAAACTTTGCCCGAGCGAACGTTTACCTGACCAAAGATTGCCTTGAGGAGAGTCGACTTGCCGGCACCATTAGGGCCAATGATGCCGATTAGCTCACCCTTGTTGGCGACCAGCGAGCAGTCGTTCAAGATATTGATGCCTGGGAGGTAGCCGGCATCGAGGTGCTCAGCGTATACAACTGGAGTCTGGTCAGCCATTAGTTGGTTTCCTTTGCAGCTGAGTTGATGTCAATATCACCGAGGTCACTGTTTGCGTGCGCACCCAGGTAAGCGTCGATAACGGCAGGGTTCTTCATAACGTCAGCAGGAGGGCCTTCGGCCACAACCTTGCCTTCGGCCATCACAATCACCCAGTCGGAGATGTGTCGAACCATGTGCATGTCGTGCTCAACGAAAAGCACGGTAGTGCCATTTTCTTTTAGGCCCTTGATGTGCTCGAGTAGGCTCTGGGTCAACGCAGGGTTTACACCGGCCATTGGCTCATCGAGCATTACAAGCTTCGGGTCGCTCATCAATGCTCTAGCCATCTCTAGAAGCTTCCGCTGACCTCCTGATAGGGCAGCCGCGTAGTCTTCGCGCTTTGCGTCGAGCTTGAATCGCTTCAGCAACTCGTCAGCCTTCAAAGTGATTTTAGCTTCGTGCTTCTTCCATACCGGTCGCAGGAATGCCTGGAAGAAACCTTCGCCAGGGTTCTTCTGGTCGCCTAAGCGCATGTTATCGATCACAGTCAACAGGCTCAGCGCCTTGGTCAGCTGGAAGGTGCGAATCATGCCCATGCGAGCAACCTTGTAGGAGCTCACATTTGCAAGATTCTTGCCATCGAAGGTCCATTCACCGGTGTTTGGCTTGTCGAAGCCAGTGAGTAGGTTGAACATCGTTGTCTTACCGGCACCGTTAGGGCCGATGAGAGCGGTGATTAGACCGCGCGGAATCTCCATGTGCTCTACGTCAACAGCGGTTAGACCTCCGAAGACGCGGGTCACCTTGTTGGCAACAAGGATCGGGTCTACCTTCTTGCAGCCCGGAGCTGGTTCGCCGATTGAAATCTGATTAGCCATTGAACTGCAGCTCCTTCTTGTTTCCGAAGATTCCCTGAGGGCGGAAGATAACCAGCAACATCAGTGCAACACCGACGAGTAGGAATCGAATCTGTCCAACCTGAGCGATGTCTAGGAATGGGAGCCAACCCATGTTGACCAGGCCTTCCATGACGCTTTGGAGGAACATGAGGAGACCGAAGAACACCATGCCACCGACGATTGGGCCGAGGATGGTGGCGGCGCCACCAAGCAACAGAATTGTCCAAAGCATAAAGGTGAAGTTGGTTCCCCAGTTCGAAGGCTGGTTGGTCTGCGAAGACATCACAAACACCATGCCACCGAGGCTGGCAATCGAGCCACCGACAATCATCGACTGAAGCTTGTATGAGAAGACGTTCTTGCCAAGTGAGCGAACGGCATCCTCGTCTTCACGAATTCCCTTAAGCACGCGACCCCAAGGGCTGCGGGTTAGGAAGAACAAGAAAACAGCAATCAAGATGATCAGTGACCAAGCAACGATTCGGATGAAAAGCTCGTTCTCGCTCAGTGCGAAAACACCGAAGTCGTAGCGGCCCTTTGGAATCGGGTTGAGTGCGTAAAAACTGTCGCCAAACTGGCTGAGGCCATTCGAACCACCGGTGACGTTCTCGAAGATCGAGGCCGAAACGGCAAACTTCAGCGCCTGGGCTGCAGCAATGGTTACGATCGCGAGGTAGTCGGCTCGCAAACGAAGAGTAGGAATACCTAACACCACGGCGAAAGCAGCAGAGCACAGAAGACCGAACAAGACTGATGAATACCAAGGCCAGCCGAAACTCAGCGTCGCGATCGAGTATCCGTATGCACCAAGCGCCGCAAAAGCCGCTTGACCGAAGTTCAGGAGACCCGTGAAGCCGAAGTGAACGGCTAGGCCGAGAGCACAGAGCACGTAGGCGGCGGTGTAGGCGCCGATGAACTCACCGAAAGTGAGGTTAAGAGCATTTAGCCAATCCATGTTTTATCTCCTTAACCGATTCTCTGCTTCTTGCCGAGAACACCCTGTGGGCGCACGATCAAGATGACGATAAGAATCACAAGCGCGGCTGCATACTTCAGCTCATTGGCGATGAACAGTGAAGAAACTTCGACGATCATGCCGATGATTAGTGCACCGACGGTTGCGCCGAGTGCAGTGCCAAGACCACCCAAGGTGACCGACGCGAAGAGAAGAAGCAGAATGTCGAAGCCGGTTAGCCAGGTTGCCTGGAACTGAAGGCCATAAAGCA
This sequence comes from Microbacteriaceae bacterium, assembly GCA_947452675.1. Taxonomy (GTDB): domain Bacteria; phylum Actinomycetota; class Actinomycetes; order Actinomycetales; family Microbacteriaceae; genus Rhodoluna. Next base: position 16,448 of record CANGDL010000013.1, read on the forward strand.
CTCCGGCAAGACCGGTGAGGGCTGAAGCTACGATCCAGACGATTCGAATGATGCGCTCTACGTCAATACCGGTGGCAGCCGCCAATGAAGGGTTGTCGCTAACGGCGCGCGTTGCCTTACCGAGGCGAGTGCGAGTTAGGAACAGCGCAACGCCTGCTAGTGAAAGTACACAAATCACCAAACTGATCAACGCGATGTCGCTTGTGAAAATTGGGCCAAGTTTGATGATGTTTCCGCCGCCACCGATGTCTTTGGTATCTCCACCGAAGAACAGGAGCAGGATGTAGCGGGCGACAATCGAGAAGCCGATCGACACAATCATCATCTGGTTTAGGCCCATACGACGCTTGCGGAGCGGCTTCCAGAGGCCAGCATCCTGAACCCAGCCGAAGACGGTGGTGAGCAGGATGGCGATAACTGCCGAAACCAGGATGTTTAGGTTGACCACGATGTGGAAGAACCAGACGAATAGTGCACCGGTAGTAACCATCTCACCGTGGGCGAAGTTGTTCAGTCCGGTGGTGCCAAAGATTAGCGAGATACCAATCGCTGCCATCGCGAGCAAAAGTCCGAAGTTTAGGCCCGCCCAGACTCGAACAATCAGTTGGTCGCCAAAGTTCTCGGCTACCACAGTCGATTTTCCGAATGAGAAGAGCACCGCAGCGAAGTCGGTCTGGGTTAGGTCTGCCTGCAGCTTGTCGCCATCCGCCTTGGTGAAGCTGACACCGGCTGGCAGTGTCGACTTGTCAATGCTGACGTTATAGATGCCTGCTTTCGGAACCATGATGGTCCAAGCACCAGAATCGTCGGACTTCGCGGAGGCCTTGAAGGCATCCAGCTGTGCCGTGACGTTCACACCAACCAGAGGCTTCTCGTTATTGAGAAGAGTTCCCGCGATTGTGTATGCGTAGGTCGAAGGATCATCCGCGGCTTTGGCCGGGGCTCCTGCGGAAAGGATGGCGAACAGCATCGCAAGAACGCCAAGGAATACCCCAGCTTTGCGACCCGCTCTAATGTTTAGCTGGCTCAAACCAACCTCCGTTTTATGGCTCAGCGCGTAAATCGCGCCTTTGCAGTGTCGATAGATGAGATTACCGCAGTTTTCATCCTAGGTTCAGCAAATCTTCAATTTTTTACCCCATCGTGATGAGGCCGAAACACTCCCTCTTTATAGGGCTGGCTAAAGGGTAGAATTACTAAATGACTGAACACGACCCATTCGGCTTTGTTGGCCTTACATATGACGATGTCCTGCTGCTTCCAGGCGAATCAGACATCATGCCTTCTGGTGTGACCACCAAGACCAAAATCACCAAGCGCCTTGAGATCAATGTTCCGCTCTTGTCATCGGCGATGGACACCGTGACCGAAGCGCGTATGGCGATTGCCATGGCTCGTCAGGGCGGCATCGGTGTTTTGCACCGCAACCTTTCGCTAGAGGCCCAGGCGAGCGAGGTTGACCTAGTCAAGCGTTCAGAAGCCGGCATGATCACTCACCCTGTCACGACCACCCCGTTTGCCACCATCCAAGAAGTTGACGACCTCTGCGGTCGCTATCGTGTCTCGGGTCTTCCAGTTGTTGACGAAGATGGCCGCCTGCTCGGCATCGTTACCAACCGCGACATGCGCTTCGTGCTCGATGTTCAGCGCACCACCACCTTGGTCAAAGATGTCATGACCCCTATGCCTCTAATTACTGCGCCTTACGGAATCAACCCAGATGACGCAATCGCGATTTTCGCCCAGCACCGCATCGAGAAGTTGCCCTTGATCGATGGCAACAACAAGCTCAAGGGTTTGATCACTGTCAAAGACTTCGACAAGTCAGAGAAGTACCCACTTGCATCTAAGGACGCGAACGGCCGCCTACTTGTTGCCGCTGCCGTGGGTGTTGGCCAGGATGCGTGGGAGCGTTCAATGGCTCTCGTTGAATCTGGCGTAGACCTTCTTATTGTTGACACCGCGCACGGTCACAACCGCGCGGTTCTCGAAATGATCTCGAAGCTAAAGGCAGAACCTTTTGCCAAACACGTCGACATCATGGGCGGCAACGTGGCAACTCGTGCCGGTGCTCAAGCACTAATCGATGCCGGTGCCGATGCTGTCAAGGTTGGCGTTGGTCCAGGCTCAATCTGCACAACTCGCGTGGTGGCCGGTGTCGGTGTGCCACAGGTAACCGCAGTTTATGAAGCCTCACTTGCGGGTAAGCCTGCCGGCGTGCCAATTATCGCCGATGGTGGTTTGCAGTATTCAGGCGATATCGCCAAGGCGCTAGTTGCCGGCGCCAACGCGGTGATGCTTGGTTCACTTCTAGCCGGAACCGATGAGGCTCCAGGTGACATCACCTTCGTTGGTGGCAAGCAATACAAGACCTACCGCGGCATGGGCTCGCTTGGTGCAATGCAGTCTCGCGGTCAAGCTAAGAGCTATTCAAAAGACCGCTACTTCCAGGATGACGTGCTTCGCGAAGACAAGCTTGTGCCAGAGGGCATCGAAGGCCGGGTTGCTTACCGCGGTTCGGTTGCTTCTGTGACTCACCAACTAATTGGTGGTCTTCGTGCCTCGATGGGTTACGTCGGCGCCGAAAACATCGATGAGCTTCAAAAGCGCGGAAAGTTCGTGCGCATCACTGCTGCTGGTCTAAAAGAGAGTCACCCACACGACATTCAGATGACTGTCGAGGCTCCAAACTACGGAACTCGCTAAGAGCGAGCTAGGGGATAACACAAATGAGTGAAATCGAAATCGGTCGCGGCAAGCGCGGCAATCGCGCCTGGGCATTCGACGATATCGCCATCGTGCCAAGCCGTCGCACCCGCGACCCGAAAGACGTCTCCACAGCATGGAAAATTGACGCCTACAACTTCGAGCTGCCGGTGCTGGGTGCCCCGATGGACTCGGTGGTTTCGCCGGAGACTGCGGTCCAGATCGGAAAGTTGGGAGGTCTGGGCGTCTTAGACCTTGAAGGCCTTTGGACCCGATATGAAGACCCAAGCCAGCAGCTAGCCGAGATTGCGAAGCTAGCGCCGGCCGATGCTACCCGTCGCATGCAGGAAATTTATTCGGAGCCAATCAAGCCCGAACTCATCCGTGATCGCATCGCGCAGATTCGCGCGGCAGGCGTAACAGTCGCTGGAGCACTTTCACCGCAGCGCGCGGCCGAATTCAGCGACACCGTGATCAAGGCGGGCGTAGACCTATTCGTGATTCGCGGAACAACCGTTTCTGCCGAACACGTGTCTCGCAACCACGAGCCACTCAACCTAAAAGAATTTATCTACAAGTTGGACGTTCCTGTAATAGTCGGTGGAGCGGCAACCTATACCGCTGCGCTTCACCTGATGCGCACCGGTGCAGCCGGTGTTCTTGTCGGCTTTGGTGGCGGTGCGGCTTCGACAACTCGCAAGGTTGTGGGCATCCACGCACCAATGGCAACCGCTGTTGCCGATGTTGCTGGCGCTCGCCGAGACTACATGGATGAGTCTGGAGGACGCTACGTTCACGTGATCGCCGATGGTGGCTTGGGAACTTCGGGCGATATCGTCAAGGCAATCTCCTGCGGTGCTGACGCGGTCATGCTTGGGTCTGTTCTCGCTCGTGCAACCGAGGCGCCGGGTCACGGTTCTCACTGGGGCCAGGAGGCGTTCCACGCAGAATTGCCTCGCGGGCACAAGGTTGAGGTTGGCACATCTGCTTCGCTAGAGCAGATTCTTCTAGGTCCATCAAATTCGGCCGACGGCACCACAAACCTGATGGGTGCGCTTCGCCGAGCAATGGCAACCACGGGATACTCAGACGTCAAGGAGTTCCAGCGCGTAGACGTCGTGGTTGCTCCTTACCACGCATAAAAGTTCAAATAGATGTCAAACAAGGCCCCGACCTTCTTCAGGGTGGCAACCCGCCCGAAGTGGATTGGGGCTTTGTTGCTTTCGCTCTTGGTTGCCGCTATTTTCGCCGGCCTTGGCCAATGGCAGCTTGATCGTGCATTCACCAAGGATGACCCAAAGACCAACTCGAGTAGCTCATCCTTGGCCCTGGTTCAGAAGCAGTTGATGCTCGATTCGAGAAACACATACATCGTTGATCGCCGGATGCAGAATGGAATCTCGGGCTATTGGATTCTGATGAATGCCAAGGATGCCAAACAGGTGAGCACCACGATTGCGTTGGGTTGGGTCGAGAAGCTTGAAACCGCCGAGAAGTTGCGAGCCGGTTTCTTACAGTTGGTTCAAGCCCAGGCTTTCCTACCGGTTGCAGGCTACCCACTGCCGCCCGAGGGGCCCGAACCGGCCGACTCGGCGAAGCCATATTTGCTGCACTCGGTGTCGTTAGCCCAATTGGTGAATCTTTATTCACTTGATGCCCCGATCTCCAGTGCGTCCGAATACTTGGCGCTCTCGGCGGGTTCGGTGAAGTTCGGCTCCAAAGACCTGAAGCCGATTCAGGTCACCTTTCGAGACGCTGAAAGAATCAACTGGTTGAGCGCTTTCTACTTTTTGGAGTGGACTCTTTTCGCCGGATTTGCTGTATTCCTATGGTGGCGATTGGTTAAGGACGAACTGATTCGACTGACCGCCGAAGAGCCAATCGACCAAAGGTAAACTAGAGCAATGACCCCAACCCAACAGGCCCCGCATCCTTCGCAAGTTGAGACCATTCGCGGAGTTCTCAAGTATTACAAGGCCACCTCTTACATCACCGGAACTTTCCTGCTTCTGCTCGTGGTCGAGGTCATCGTTCGCTGGGTCTTGGGATACGACCTAATCGCCGGAGGGCCTCAGGGTTTCTTGTTCTTCTATGAGCGAGGCCTCAACGGCCAGGGCCTTCCAGACAGCGGCCTAAACCTTTCCACCGCGGTCTTGATTGTTCACGGCTGGCTTTACGTGGCATATCTATTCGGCGATTTCCGCCTTTGGACACTTATGCGTTGGAGCTTCTTCCGTTTCTTGATCATCGCCCTGGGCGGAATCGTTCCATTGCTTTCATTCTTTACCGAAAACCACTTCGCCAAGGTTGCCGAAGCCGATCTGAAGAAGGTTATCTAATGACCCAATCAACTAACGCCCGCCCGGTTCTAGTCGTTGACTTTGGTGCCCAGTATGCGCAATTGATTGCTCGCCGTGTTCGTGAAGCATCGGTCTACTCGGAAATCGTTCAACACAACGTGACTGCAGCCGAGGTAGCCGCAAAAAACCCATTGGCCATAATCCTTTCCGGTGGGCCATCATCGGTTTATGACGCCGGTTCACCGCAGCTCGACCCGGCAATCCTTGAACTAGGCATCCCAGTTCTTGGAATTTGCTATGGTTTCCAGACTCTTGCCAACGCGCTTGGCGGCACCGTGGAGCCGACCGGCATTCGCGAATATGGCGCCACCGCCCTCACCGTATTATCTGGTGGCGAGATTCTGGATGGCCAGCCTGATGAGCAAATTTGCTGGATGAGCCACGGCGACCAAGTTACCAAAGCGCCGGAAGGTTTCGAAGTGCTTGCGACCACCCAGATCACCCCGGTGGCCGCTTTTGCAAACCACGACAAGCGGATCTATGGAGTGCAGTGGCACCCGGAGGTAAAGCACTCGGAGTTCGGCCAAAACGTGCTAGCTAACTTTTTGCACAATGCCGCAGGGATCCCGGCCGATTGGAACTCTGGCAACGTTATTGCTGAGCAGGTCGAAAAAATTCGTGCCCAGGTTGGTGACGCCCGTGTGATCTGTGGTCTTTCTGGCGGAGTTGACTCAGCCGTTGCCGCAGCCCTCGTTCACAAGGCCGTGGGTGACCAGCTCGTCTGCGTGTTCGTGAACCACGGTTTGCTTCGCCAGGATGAAGCCGAGCAGGTTGAGCGTGACTACGTTGCTGCCACCGGAATCCGCCTAGTCACCGTGAACGTCGAAGACAAGTTCTTGAACGCACTTGCTGGGGTAAGCGACCCAGAGACCAAGCGCAAAATTATCGGGCGCGAATTCATTCGCACATTCGAAGAGGCCCAGGCGGCCCTATATGAGGAGTCGAAGGCCGATAACCGCCCAATCAAGTTCTTGGTCCAGGGCACCTTGTATCCAGACGTTGTTGAGTCTGGCGGTGGCGCGACTGCCGGTATCAAGAGCCACCACAATGTCGGCGGTTTGCCTGACGACATCGAGTTTGAGCTTGTCGAGCCACTTCGAACCCTGTTCAAGGATGAGGTCCGTGCGATTGGTGCCGAACTTGGCCTCCCTGCTGAAATTGTTCAGCGACAGCCTTTCCCTGGGCCAGGTCTCGGCATTCGCATCGTTGGTGAAATCACCAAGGAACGCCTGGACCTTCTTCGCAAGGCCGACGCGATTGTTCGCGCCGAGTTGACCGCAGCCGGGCTTGACGGCGAGATTTGGCAGTGCCCTGTGGTCTTGCTAGCCGACGTTCGTTCGGTTGGTGTTCAGGGAGATGGCCGAACCTATGGGCACCCGATTGTCTTGCGCCCGGTTTCATCTGAGGATGCAATGACCGCCGATTGGACCCGCGTGCCTTATGACGTGCTGGCGAAGATCTCAAACCGCATCACCAATGAGGTTGAAGGTGTTAACCGAGTAGTGCTCGATGTTACTTCGAAGCCACCTGGCACCATCGAATGGGAATAGTCCCGCAGGTTTTTGGCCATCGAGGTGCTTCGGGTTATCGCCCGGAAAACACCCTCGAGGCTTTTGCGCTCGCCTTCGAGCAAGGGGCAGATGCAATCGAATGTGATTTGCTGCCGACCGCCGATGGCGAACTGATCATTCGGCACGACAACTACTTATCGAACACCACGGATGTTGCATCACGCCCCGAGTTCGCGCACCTAAAGCGTCTGGGAACCGTGGGCTGGCAGCAGGAACGCGAGGATTGGTTCTGCGAAGACTTCACTCTCGCCGAACTTAAGACTTTGCGCGCTGTCGAGCGACTTCCAGAGCTCCGCCCGGGAAGTGCAAAGTTTGATGGGCTTTTCGAAATCCCAACCCTGGATGAGCTATTGAAGGCCAAGTTTACATCGGGCAAGCACCTCATCCTTGAGGTAAAGCACGGTGACTATTTCGCGGCCAAGGGCGTTCCGGTGGCGGCCATTCTGGCGCGCAAATTGAACGAAATAGATTGGCGCCCCCGGGGAATTAGCCTGACTCTTGAGGCATTCCAATTCAAGGTTTTGGAGCAGTTGCAGCGGGTTTGCGGGCCGGTCGGCGACTTTGTCTATCTGGTTGATACCTGGAGTGACCCGAGCCTTAATGCGCAGGCGGCTGAAGTGTTTGACGGCATCAGTTTCAACTGTGAACTAGTTTGGGGAACCGATCTTGTTGAGGTAGCGCACGCTCGCGGCCAGAAGGTCTTCATCTGGACAGCTCGGGCCGAGGAAGCTGAAAACACCATCGAGGAGCATTACGCGCGCTTTATCCTCAGTGGTGCCGACGGCATCTTTGCCGACCAACCCGATCTGCTTGCGGCATGCGTCCGAGACATGTCTTAGGGCTGTCCTAGGATTACTTGGTTATGTCAGAAATCGACCTTTTTGCTCACCTCCCGAATGTTGGCGGGGCCAATGCCGACGCACTCGTTGAGGGGCTAAACCCACAGCAACGAGCGGCCGTCGAATACCGCGGCAAGGCCTTGCTGATTGTCGCCGGCGCGGGTTCCGGCAAGACCAGGGTTCTGACCCACCGCATCGCACATCTGCTTGCCAAAAAGGAGGCCTGGCCTTCACAGATTCTGGCCATTACCTTCACCAATAAGGCCGCAGCCGAAATGCGCGAACGCGTGCGCCACCTGCTTGGCGAGAGCGCCGACGGCATGTGGATCAAGACTTTCCACTCTGCGTGCGTTGCCATTCTTCGCCGCGAGAGCGAGCGCCTTGGTCACAACTCAAACTTCACCATCTATGACTCCGGCGATAGCCGCGCAATCTTGAAGCGTTTGATTAAAGACTTGGGCGCCGACATTCACAAACTGACCCCGGCCGGTGTTGCTGCGGTCATATCGAATGCAAAAAATGAATTGGCCGATGCTGAGTCTTATGCTCGCAATATCGACCAAGCCGACCCGGTGGCTCGAATGATTTCCGAAATTTTCTCTCGCTATCAGGGTGAACTTCGACGCAACAACGCCTTCGACTTCGATGACCTGATCGGTGAAACTGTTCACCTTTTCCGTGCCTTTCCAGACGTGCTAGCCCAATACCAGCACAAGTTCAAACACATCTTGGTTGATGAGTATCAAGACACCAACCACGCTCAGTATGCGCTGGTGCGCGAACTCGCTCAGACAGCATCACTAACCGTGGTTGGCGACTCAGATCAGTCGATTTATGCTTTCCGCGGAGCCGATATTCGCAACATTAGCGAATTTGAAAAAGACTTCGTTGGCGCTAAAACCATCCTGCTCGAGCAGAACTATCGATCGACTCAGAACATCCTCTCGGCGGCAAATGCGGTCATCTCAAATAACTTCGATCGGCCAAACAAAAACCTCTGGACCGACTCCGGAAATGGTGATTTAATCGTCGGTTTCACCGGTTATTCGGCGCATGACGAAGCTCAGTTCATTGCCGACGAGATCAATAAGCTTCATCACGAAGGCATGAACTACCGCGACATCGCTGTGATGTATCGCACGAACTCTCAAACTCGTGCTCTCGAAGAAATTTTCATTCGCGCCGCGCTGCCATACCGCGTCGTGGGCGGCACCAAGTTCTATGAGCGTGCAGAAATCAAGGATGCCTTCGGCTATCTGGTTGCCGTCAACAATGAGCTCGATGACCTCGCCACTCGACGCATTCTGAACGTGCCGAAGCGCGGCATCGGTGACGCGTCTGAAACTCAACTCGCAAACTACGCAGAGCGCAATCAATTATCGATGCGACAGGTGCTTGCCCACGTTGGGGATTTGGGCTTTGGGCCGAAAATTACAGGTGCGATTCAACAGCTGAGCGACTTGCTAATCGAGCTAGAGGCGATGGCTCGCGCCGAGCCTGTGGATGCAGTATTGCGCGCGGTTCTTGAGCGTACGGGTCTGATCGAAAGCCTACGAACAAGCCGTGATCCCCAGGATGAAGCTCGAGTTGAAAACCTCGAGGAACTTGTCTCGGTTGCACGCGAATTTCAGCGCAACAATCCAGAAGGTCGTCTTCCAGATTTCTTGAACGAAGTCGCCCTCGTGGCGGCCGCCGATGAAATCGATGATGAGTCGGGAACCGTGTCACTTATGACACTCCACACTGCCAAGGGGCTCGAATATGACGCGGTTTTCCTCACCGGTCTAGAGGAGTCTCTCTTGCCGCACCGAATGTCCTTCATCACACCCGGTGGCCTCAATGAAGAACGTCGTCTTTTTTACGTGGGAATTACGCGAGCAAGACAGAAACTCCACCTGAGCTTGGCGATGACCCGAACCACCTATGGCGAGTCGGATGCGTCAACCCCTAGCCGCTTCTTAAGTGAGATTCCAAACGCGCTAATTGAGTGGCGCGAATCTGGTGCAACGCGGGCGATGGCGAGTTCTCGATACCGCTCTTCAATCGCGGACGATCAGGGTTACGGCAAATCTTCGTCCGATTACGGTTCAGATTCGGGTTCGGGTTATGGCGGAACCCCGTCGACCAAGACGAAAACCGAATGGAAGGGTGCAATTTCATCCGTGCGCAATAACGAGGGCTTGCAGCTTTCGGTGGGGCAGTTTGTGATGCACTCAGACTTTGGTCGGGGCAAGGTTGTGACCGTTGCCGGCGAGGGCAATCGACAAACCGCCGAGATTCACTTCGGTAGCATCGGGGTTAAAAAGCTCCTGGTCAAAGTTGCGCCAATCACTGTGATCGAAGACTGAGAAAACCCTTCAAGTAGGGCATTTCTGGGCAAGTCAGCCCTTGACTTAGGCGTAAACTTAAAGGGTTGCCCATTCCAAATTGAACGGAAAATCACAGTGGATTTATTTGAGTACCAAGCGCGCGACATGTTCGAAGCGCATGGAGTTCCAGTGCTACAGGGTCTCATCGCAGACACCCCAGAAGAAGTAGAAGCTGCAGCAGCCAAGATCGGTGGCGTTGTAGTCGTCAAGGCTCAGGTCAAGGCCGGTGGTCGTGGTAAGGCTGGCGGCGTGAAGGTAGCCAAGTCTCCAGCGGAAGCCATGGAGCTTTCAGAGAAGATTTTTGGTCTTAACATCAAGGACCACATCGTCAAGCGCGTGATGGTTGCACAGGGTGCATCAATTGCCAAAGAGTTCTACTTCTCGGTTCTTCTTGACCGATCAAACCGCACCTTCCTCTCGCTTTGCAGCGTTGAGGGCGGCATGGAGATCGAGCAGCTGGCCGAGGAGCGCCCAGAGGCTCTCGCCAAGGTTGCCGTTTCAGCGACCAAGGGCATCGACCTAGCCGAAGCCTTGAGCATCGCCAAGCAGGGTGGTTTCGACGACGAGACCGCCGCCAAGGTTGCTCCGGTTTTCGTGAAACTATACGACGTCTTCGTTAAGGAAGACGCAACCCTTGTTGAAGTAAACCCTCTAGTTCTAACCACCGACGGCGACATCATCGCTCTTGATGGCAAGGTTTCGCTAGACGACAACGCAGAGTTCCGCCACGAGCGCGAGAGCATGGAACGTGACCAGCTTGACCCACTAGAGGCCAAGGCAAAGGCCATGGACCTCAACTATGTCAAGCTCGATGGCGAGGTCGGAATCATCGGAAACGGTGCCGGTCTAGTTATGTCGACCCTTGACGTGGTTGCATACGCAGGTGAGAGGCACGGTGGCGTAAAGCCAGCTAACTTCCTTGACATCGGTGGTGGCGCTTCGGCTGAGGTCATGGCTGCTGGCCTAGACGTCATCCTGAACGACCCTCAGGTCAAGAGCGTATTCGTAAACGTATTTGGTGGAATCACAGCCTGTGACGCCGTTGCAAACGGCATCGTTGGTGCGTTGAAGACCCTTGGTGATTCAGCAACCAAGCCTTTGGTTGTTCGCCTAGACGGTAACAACGTCCTTGAGGGTCGCTACATTCTTGAGCAGGCCGCTCACCCGCTAGTCACCGTTGTCGACACCATGGATGAAGCTGCTGACAAGGCAGCCGAGCTAGCTAACCGCTAAGCCCGAGAGAAGGAATAAGAAATGGCTATTTTTCTAGACGAGAACTCTCGAATCATCGTTCAGGGTATGACCGGCGCTGAGGGTATGAAGCACACCCGCCGCATGCTACTTGGCGGTTCAAACATTGTTGGTGGCGTGAACCCACGCAAGGCTGGCGAAGTTGTAGACGTTGAGGGCAAGCAGCTTCCTGTTTTCGGCACCGTTGCCGAGGCAATGGCAGCTACTGGCGCAAACGTTTCAGTAATCTTCGTACCACCTGCCTTCGCAAAGGCTGCAATGATCGAGGCTATTGACGCCGAGATTCCATTGGCTGTCGCAATCACCGAGGGCATCCCTGTTCACGACTCAGCAGTCGCCTGGGCATACAACGTAGAGAAGGGTCTAAAGACTCGACTCATCGGCCCTAACTGCCCTGGCATCATCAGCCCAGGAAAGTCGAACGCCGGCATCACCCCTTCAGACATCTGTGGAGCTGGACCAATCGGTCTTGTTTCAAAGTCAGGAACCCTGACCTACCAGATGATGTTCGAACTGCGCGATATCGGTATGTCAACTGCAATTGGTATCGGTGGCGACCCTGTAATCGGAACCACCCACATCGATGCACTTGCCGCGTTCGAGGCTGACCCTGAGACCAAGGCAATCGTTCTAATTGGTGAGATTGGTGGCGACTCTGAAGAGAAGGCCGCTGCTTACATCAAGGCGCACGTTACCAAGCCGGTTGTTGCATATGTTGCTGGCTTCACCGCTCCAGAGGGCAAGACCATGGGTCACGCTGGTGCGATCGTTTCTGGTTCAGCAGGCACCGCTCAGGCTAAGAAGGAAGCATTCGAAGCTGCCGGTGTGAAGGTTGGCAAGACTCCTAGCGAGACTGCCGCCCTAATGCGTGAGGTTTACAAGAACCTCTAACCCGGGTTTTTGGGGGAGAACCTCGTTTTGAATCGCCGTCAAACATTTCTAATGGCAGCCTTTGAGGCTGTCATGGTTGCCGCCATCGGAGTGGGCATTTTGCTCGCTCCGATGACTGTGATTTGGCTGGTCGAAAATGACCCAACCATCGATTGGTTTGTGGCCTTCCGCACTTCAGCTGACGTGTGGATGCTGGCTCAGGGCGCTCACCTAAACGTGTCCGCGGGAGCCCTAGGTAGCTCTCAGATTCCCGCTTTTGTTATCTCCATCCTTCCACTCGGGTTCACTTCGTTCCTCGCGTTCTTGAGTTTCAGACTTGGCCGCCGGATGTCTTCGTCGTCAGAACTTTGGCCCGGCTGGCTCGGAGCCACTGCGACGTACGGGGCAATTTCCCTTGGCCTGAGCACTGCAGCCTATGACAAAGCTATCTATCCAATCACCTGGCAGGGCACGATGCTGCCACCACTCTTTTTCCTTTTCTTCCTTGCGATTGGTTCACTTACCGGCCCACTCAAGAACGGTCGAGAGTCGCGCGAGCGCGCGGCTTTGGTAGTTTGGCTCGAAGCGAAGTGGAATAACCTCGGCTGGGCAATCCGAGCCTTAGCCGCTCCCGCACTTCGTGGCGGAACCGCCGTCGTGGCAATGCTACATGGGCTTTCTGCGATCTCGTTTGCACTCCTTTTGGCTGCCAACTGGATCACAGTAACGCGCCTCTATGAATCGCTCCATGTGAGCTTCTTGGGTGGCTCCACGGTTACTATTGGCGAGCTTGCACTCTTGCCGAATCTGATTATCTTCGGCGCAGCCTGGTTCACGGGCCTAGGTTTCTCAATCGGCACCGGCAGTTCAATAAGCCCACTCGGTTCGGCCGTTGGGCCAATGCCTGGCATTCCGTTTCTAGGAGCAGTTCCAGCTGGGGTGATCGGCCTTGGCTTTGCCGCGATAATCGTGCCCTTAGTTGCCGCCTTCGTCGCGACACTTGCAATCAAAAAGCACGCGGATGAGATTCGCTTCGAATTTGCCTCCGCCTGGTCGGCTGCGATCAGTTTAGGGCTAGCTGTTGGATTGATTTCTGCATTAGAAATGGGTGCTTTAGCTGCGCTTGCGTCGGGGGCAGGTGGCCCGGGTCGTCTCGATACCATCGGGGTGAATCCACTAACTCTAATGGCTGTCGTATTTGTCGAAACTTCGGTGGTTTCGATTCTCGCCGCGTTCTTCAGCGCTCGCCCGGATCGAGCGGATCACCCGCTGCTTCGCGGCTAAGCTATAGGCATGCTCTCAGTCGTCGCCCTCATTTCCGGTTCCGGTTCGAACCTGCGCGCGCTTTTGGAAGCAGCCAATAACCCACTCAATGGTTTTAAGATAATCGCTGTCGGTTCAGACAACGCAGCGGATGGCCTAGCTCATGCAGAACTATTTGGAGTGCCGACTTTCGTTGTGACCCCGGGTGCCTTTGAAAATAGAGAAAAGTGGGCCGAGGTGCTCTATGACAACGTCATGCACTTCAACCCTGACTTGGTCGTGCTTGCCGGTTTTATGAAGATTCTGCCGGCAAGTTTCGTTGGCGCACTAAGCCCAAACCTAATCAACACCCACCCATCCTTATTGCCAGCATTCCCTGGCGCTCACGCGGTTCGCGACGCACTTGGTGCCGGCGCGAAGATTACCGGCGTGACCATCCACGTTGTCGACGAAGGTGTCGATACCGGGCCTCACATCGCCCAGCGCGAAGTCGAGGTCTTAAGCGACGATAACGAGTATGACCTGCACGAGCGCATCAAAATTGTTGAGCGCGAGCTGCTAGTTGACACCGTTAAGAAGATCGCCGCGAAGACCCTAACCCTGGCTTAGGCCGCAATCGGCTCGGCACTCCGTTTACCGAGCTTCACCTTCGAAAGGCACCATCATGGCAGCTCACAACGACCACCAGCCAGCCGACTATCGACACCGCGACCGCGTTATTGTTCGTCGGGCACTGATCTCGGTTTCAGACAAGACCGGCGTTGTCGACTTTGCTCGAGGCCTAGCCAACGAAGGCGTTGACATCATCTCGACGGGAGGCACCTTCTCCACCCTTCAAGCTGCTGGAATTCCGGTTACCGAGGTTTCTCAGATCACCGGCTTCCCAGAGACTTTGGATGGTCGCGTGAAGACCCTGCACCCAACCATCCATGCTGGCTTGCTCGCAGACATGCGCTTGATCGCGCACGAGACTCAACTAGATGTTTTAGGCGTTTCGCCGTTTGAACTCGTAGTGGTAAACCTTTACCCATTTGTTCAAACCGTGCAATCCGGGGCAAAGGGTGACGCCGTTGTCGAGCAGATCGACATCGGCGGGCCAGCGATGGTTCGTGCTTCTGCCAAGAACCACGCCAATGTGGCAATCGTGGTCGACCCGGGCAAGTATGGCGAAATCTTGGCCTCTGTTCAGCAGGGTGGAACGACCTTGGCTCAGCGTCGCGAGCTTGCTTATGCAGCCTTCTCTCACACCGCTCGCTATGACGCTGCCGTTTCGGCGTGGTTCGCATCCGAGCTCGAGGGGGATTGGAAGAAAGCCGCCGGAGTGAAGGGAGAGGCGGAAAACTCTAACCCAGGCTTCGCTTCTACCGTCGAGATCAAAGCCCAGCTTGGAAATGTGCTTCGATACGGTGAAAATTCTCACCAGGCTGCTGCAATCTATCGCACCACCGGCGAAGGCGCCGTAGCTGGGATCGCCCAGGCTCGCCAGTATGGCGGCAAAGAGATGTCTTACAACAACTACGTTGATGCCGACGCCGCTCTGCGAGCAGCCTTCGACTTCACAGAGCCGGCCGTTGCCATTATCAAGCACGCTAATCCGTGCGGCATTGCAGTTGGCGCCGCTGATGCCCCCGATGTTATTGCTGATGCACATGCCAAAGCGCACATGTGTGACTCGGTTTCGGCTTTCGGTGGAGTAATCGCTTCGAACAGAATCGTCACTGTGACCATGGCTAAGCAGGTTGCCAGCATCTTCACCGAGGTCATCATCGCCCCGGGTTATGAGATTGAGGCTCTCGGCATTCTGCTGGAAAAGAAGAACCTTCGAGTTCTAGAGTTGCCTGCCAACTACTCGCGCGAGGCTCTTGAAGTCCGACAGATTTCAGGAGGCATCCTGGTTCAACAGCCAGACGAGTTCAGCAAGTTCAACTCTCAAGGCTGGAAGCTGGTTACCGGTAAGAAGGCGGATGCAGCGACAATGGCGGATCTCGAGTTTGCTTGGCGCGCCTGTCGTGCGGTGAAGTCGAACGGAATCCTATTGGCACGCGAAGGTGCTTCTGTCGGAGTTGGAATGGGTCAGGTTAACCGTGTTGACTCTTGCAAGCTCGCCGTCTCGCGCGCAGAATCACGCTCGAACGGCGCAGTTGCCGCCTCGGATGCCTTCTTCCCATTTGCCGACGGCCTTCAAATCTTGATCGACGCCGGAGTCAAGGCCGTGGTTCAGCCCGGTGGTTCGGTTCGTGATGAAGAAGTCATTGCCGCAGCCGAAGCCGCTGGAATCACCATGTATTTCACTGGCGAGCGTCACTTTTTCCACTAATTCTGGAATAACTTTCTAGCCCAAGGGCTTGGACATAATGATGAGCGAACAAGGGACTGTGGCAACGTTGTTGCGTATTTTCCCATACGCGAAAAGTGCACTTCCTCGAGTCATCCTCGGCACGGTGGCTGCCGTCGCCGCTCATATGTTTGCGCTAAGCATCCCTCAACTTCTTCGCGATCTGGTCAACTCGCTCAAAGACCACGGCACCACGGCAACCCTGATATCTGCTGTTCTAGCAGTCTTGGCGCTTGGATTGCTCGAGGGTGCTTCGGTTCTGCTTCGTCGTTGGCTCGTCCTCACCCCGGGAACCCACGTTGAAGCTGGCCTTCGCGCAAAGATTTATTCCAAGTTGCAAGACCTTCCGGTGGGCTTCCACGACAAATGGCCAAGCGGTCAATTGCTTAGCAGAGCCACCGGTGACCTAAGCCTTATTCGTCGCTGGCTTTCGTTTGGTTTGGTGCTTTTCGTTGCCAACGGGCTCACCATCATCGTGGGCCTTGGCATCCTCTTCACATTTCACTGGATTTTGGGTCTGATCTTTTTTGTTTGCTCGGTGCCGATTTGGATCAAGGGCTTCAAGTTTGAGCGTGAATATCATTCGGTCGCGCGTCTAAGTCAGGACCAGGCCGGAGACCTAGCCACATCGGTCGAGGAGTCCGTTCACGGTATTCGCGTTTTGAAGGCCTTCGGTCGCGGAGATTTCATCGCCGACAAGTTTGCACTCGAAGCAAACACTCTCCGAAGCACTGAGATTAAGAAGGCCGGCCTCATCGCCGGAATCTGGATCTACCTGATTTTGGCCCCCGAGTTCGCTGTGGGCCTTTCGCTGCTTGCTGGAGTCTGGCTGGTTTCAATCGGCCAACTTACCGTCGGAGGCTTGGTCGCGTTCCTGGCAACCACCACCGCCTTGCGTTGGCCAACCGAATCGGTAGGCTTCCTGCTATCGATGACCTTGGATGCCAAGACTGCAATCCAGCGATTCTTTGAAGTCATCGATGCGCCGGTTGACATTGCAGATCCGGAACACCCAAAAACTATTGGCGAACCACACGGCCGCCTTGAGTTCAAGGATGTGCATTTCCGTTATGCCGACGCACCGGATGGTCAGCCTGATCTCCTGAACGGTGTCGATCTAGTTTTGGAACCCGGAGAATCGGTGGCGCTGATTGGTATAACCGGTTGTGGCAAGACGAGCTTGACCGCGCTCACCACTCGCCTTTACGACGTAACCAGTGGTCAGGTTCTGTTGGACGGAGTCGACGTTCGCGACCTCACTCGTGAAGAACTGCGCAGCCACATTTCAATGGCCTTTGAAGACGCAACGCTATTCTCTGCCAGTGTCCGAGACAACGTTTTGCTTGGCCGTCCGGATGCAACTGAAGCCGACCTAAAGCAGGCTCTCGAGATTGCCCAGGCGCAGTTCGTTTTCGACCTGCCCGACGGGCTTGACACCAAAATCGGTGAAGAGGGAATGAGCCTCTCTGGTGGCCAGCGTCAGCGTCTTGCGTTGGCTCGTGCCGTTGCAGCCAAGCCGGCCATCTTGGTTCTCGACGACCCACTATCTGCACTTGACGTCGACACCGAGGCGCTTGTCGAGGATGCCTTGCGCACCGTCCTAACCACCACCACTGCTTTGATTGTGGCCCACCGACCTTCAACGGTGCAGCTAGCCGACCGGGTTGCCCTAATGCAAGATGGCCGAATCGCAGCCGTAGGAAAACACAGCGAATTGTTGGCGACGAATGACCATTATCGATATGTGATTTCAAGTCTTGATGCAGCGGGAGAGGTGATGGCATGAGCATGCAAGGTGTAGCCGATGAAGATCGCATCGAGCTGAACAAGGATGAAACCAAGATCATGAAGCTTCGATCTCGCAAGCTATTGATGTCGCTTATTCGACCGATTCGTTTGCGTTTGGCCGTTAGCTTCACCCTCGTGGTTTTCAGCCAGGCCTTTCGTGCAGTTGGGCCTGCCCTTATCGCGTTCGGAATCGACAAGGCTCTGCCTGAGGCGATTCACAGCCAGATGACGCCATTGTTCTTGGTCGTTGGCGGCTACTTATTCGCAGCCCTGGCTACCGCATCCTTGACCTACAGTTTCTTGAAATTTGCGGCGCGAACGAACCAGAATGTCCTCTTTGATCTTCGCCAGCGCCTGTTCGTGCACGCGCAACGCTTGAGCCTTGAGTTCCACGAGACCTATACCTCGGGCCGAGTCATCGCCCGTCAGACCAGTGACCTTGACGCGATTAAGGAGTTGCTCGACACCGGCGGCAACGAAATGATCGCCGGTGCGCTCTACATGATCTTCACCGGAACCGCGCTCTATTTGCTTGACGCGGGTAGCTTTGCGATTCTCCTTGTCAGCTTCATCCCGCTCTGGTTCCTGACTCGATGGTTCCAGAAGAACACCAAGCTTCGTTATCGCCAAACTCGAGTTGCTTCGGCGAGATTGATCGTCAAGTTCGTTGAAACCATGACAGGCATCCGTGCAGTCAAGGCATTCCGCAAGGAGAAAGACAACGAGAGTGAATACGCCGTCCTGACCGAGGATTACCGTTCGGTCAACGCCAAGGTAATTCAGCTATTTGGAATTTATGACCCGGGTCTGACCATGATTGGAACCGTAACCGTTTCGTTCATATTGCTATTTGGCGGTTTCCGAGTAATCGATGGTTCTCTTGGCATCGGAATTCTGACTGCAGCGATTCTCTATGCTCGCCGTTTCTTTGACCCGATGGAGGGAATGGCCATGTTCTATAACGCCTTCCAGTCAGCTGAGTCGGCGCTAGAGAAGATTTCCGGTGTGCTCGAGGAGGCCGAATCGGTTCCTGAACCAGCGCACCCAATCAAACTTGATGATCCAGCGGGACACCTCAAATTCAAGGATGTTGAGTTCCACTATTCGAATGGCAAGACCGTGTTGCCTGGGTTCAACCTAGACATCCCTGCTGGTCAGACCATTGCCCTCGTTGGCACCACCGGCGCCGGCAAATCGACCCTGGCCAAACTGGTCTCTAGGCTTTATGACCCGAGCGTTGGAAAACTTGAACTCGACGGCGTTGACCTTCGAGACTTAAGTAACCTCCAACTTCGCCGAGCAATCGTGATGGTGACCCAAGAGGCCTACCTGTTCTCAGGCACCGTTGCCGACAACATTGCCCTAGGCAAACCCGATGCCAGCCCTGCCGAAATTCAAGCCGCTGCGAAAGCGGTTGGCGTGCACGAATTCATCATGAGCATGCCGGATGGCTATGACACCGACGTGAACAAGCGTGGCGGGCGTGTTTCCGCCGGCCAACGCCAGCTCATCTCCTTTGCGCGTGCCTTCATCGCCGACCCAGCCGTTTTGATCCTGGATGAGGCCACGGCCTCGCTCGACATTCCGAGCGAGAGACTGGTTCAGGAGGGATTGCAGACCCTTCTCAAGGGCAGAACCTCGATCATCATCGCTCACCGCTTGTCTACGGTGTCAATCGCCGATCGAGTTCTGGTTATGGAACACGGTGAAATCATCGAGGATGACACACCTGCAGCACTTATCGCAGGCACCGGAAAGTTCTCGAGAATGCACGCCGCCTGGCGCGCATCGCTGGTCTAAATAGCGCCTAGTTGAGTTTGCTGGCAACGCTAAATGCGACGGCCGAAATGGGCCCAAGTTTGAAACTCGTGGTGCCGTCCTTCGCCACAACAATTCGGGCCTTAGCTGTGCATGTGACCTTAGGTCCCAGAGTTCCGGTGATTGCCTCGTTGCAATAAGTGCCCGCTGGCATCCCAGTTTTCACGGCTTTTACAAAGTTATTCAGCCCGGTGTTGAATAAAGCGAATCCCAACTTGCCGCGGGTGAATCCATAGGCGCTGTCTCGGTTGTAAACCTGGATTACCTTGGCGTCGCCGACCGCCTTGCGCCATTGAATCATTCCTGTAATTCCAGCCCAGCGGTGTTGGCAAACAAAAGCGCCATCGGTCAAAATTGGGTCTGCCGCCGTCGGGTTAGCTGGGCAGGTTGCGTCGATAGTTTTTCCCGAGGAATCAGAGCCTGGTCCAGCGTCTCTGTCGCTAAACGAATAGCCCGAGTAGACCATTGGTTTGCCGTAGGGGATAGCCAACATAAACATCGAGGCCATTTCGAAGCGCTTTCCATTTAGGTAGGTGAGAGTGGAACCATCGCGTTCGGTGTCGTGGTTGGCAACCAGGCTGATACTCGCAGAGCTCTGGTCGAGTGCGTTCAAAGCATTAGCTGAGGCGGCGCCACCCAGCATGCCCGGCACATTGAACATGCCTTTTAGTGATCGAGCCCAATTGAATTCGAACGTGTTGCCAATCTTGCGATAACCAGCAGGGTCTGCCGGACCGTCATAAACCTCAAAAAGGAATGAAGTGTCACTCGGCAACGCGGCGACTATTGGCTTGAGATCGGCAAGTGCGATGTGCTTTGCGGCATCAATGCGGAACCCGCGAACGCCAAGTGAGCGGAGGTCCTTCAAATAGGCGATGATGCTTGCCTGAACGTTGGCTTTCGACGTGTCAAGGTCGGGGAGGCCGAGAAGTTCGCATTCCTGAACCTGGTAGAGGCTGTCCCAGTTTTCGATTCCTCCGGTGTCGCTCGCGCAGTGATGGAAATCGGCCGCGCTGTAGAGGCCGGGATAGTCATACTTGGTGTGCTTTGTGCCTGCCCAGCCGATCGTGTCACTCGCTGCCATGTGGTTGAAGACTGCATCAGCGATGATTGACACCCCGGCCTTGCCACACGTGTCGACCATTTTGGCAAATTCTGCGCGTGTGCCCAGATTTGATTCAATTTGGTAGCTGGTTGGTTGGTAGTGAACCCACCACTGGTCACCGACGATGTGCTCCTGCGGCGGGCTGACCTCAACCCAGTTATAGCCCGCGGGGCCGAGGTTGCTAGTGCACTCCTTGGCCAAAGAATTCCAGGTCCACTCAAACATTTGCACGCCAACCGAGTGATTGGTAACCGGCTGGGTGTCTGCAGCGCTCGCCGAATAAACCCCCGATGTGAGCGCCACGAGGGCCGCAAACGCAAGGACTTTCACGATTCTTTGGACTTTGTATTTTGTGGCCATTCCAGAACTCTAACCGACCCGAATAACGACATGGACACGAAAAACACAAGCCTTGAAACGATAGGCTTGAAGTGATTGGGCAAAGCGACCCAAAGGCCCTAAAAAGAGGAGCGCCGAATGGCAAAAATCAAAGTAGTAGGCAAGGTTGTCGATCTAGACGGCGACGAGATGACTCGTATCATCTGGCAGAACATCAAGGACAACCTCATCCTCCCTTACCTAGACGTAGACCTCGAGTACTACGACCTGTCGGTTGAAAATCGCGATGCCACCGACGACCAGGTGACCATCGATGCGGCGCACGCCATCAAGAAGCACGGCGTTGGTGTCAAGTGTGCAACCATCACCCCTGATGAGCAGCGTGTCGAGGAATTCAAGCTAAAAAAGATGTGGAAGTCGCCAAACGGCACCATCCGAAACATCCTTGACGGCGTTGTTTTCCGCGAACCAATCATCATCTCTAACGTTCCTCGCCTGGTTCCAGGTTGGACCAAGCCGATCATCATTGGCCGTCACGCTCACGGCGACCAGTACAAGGCAACCGACTTCAAGGTGCCGGGCAAGGGTCGAGTAACCATGACCTGGACCCCAGAGGGTGGCGAGCCGGTGACTTACACCGTTGCCGACTACCCAGAGGCTGGCGGTGTTGCCATGGGCATGTACAACTACATGGATTCGATTCGCGACTTCGCTCGCGCATCATTCAACTACGGCCTAGCTCGCAACTACCCGGTTTACCTATCAACCAAGAACACCATTCTGAAGGCCTACGACGGCGCCTTCAAGGATGCGTTCCAGGAAGTTTTCGACGCTGAATATGCCGACCGTTTCAAGGCAGCGGGAATCACCTATGAGCACCGTTTGATCGACGACATGGTGGCCGCTGCGCTGAAGTGGGAGGGCGGCTATGTTTGGGCTTGTAAGAACTATGACGGTGACGTTCAGTCAGACACCGTTGCACAGGGCTTCGGTTCACTAGGCCTTATGACCTCTGTGCTAACTACCCCGGATGGCAAGACCACGCTAGCCGAAGCAGCTCACGGCACCGTGACTCGCCACTACCGCGAGTGGCAGAAGGGCAACCCGACCTCGACTAACCCGATTGCGTCAATCTTTGCTTGGACTCGCGCACTCATGGCACGTGCCGACATCGATGGCACCCCTGAGGTTCGCAAATTCGCCGAGACTCTCGAGGACGTAATCATTAAGACCGTTGAGTCGGGCAAAATGACCAAGGACCTAGCTGCTCTAGTTGGCAAAGACCAGGGTTACCAGACCACAGACGACTTCTTGTCGTCATTGGCTGAAAACCTGAAGGCTCGCCTCGGCTAATCCAAAACGTTTCAAGAGAAATCCCCCGGAGAATGCTCCGGGGGATTTCTTTATAAAGTGTGCGATTTAGCTGAAAATGACGGTGCGGTCTCCGTCTAGCAGTACGCGGTGCTCGGCAAACCAGCGCATCGCCTGCGTGAGGGTCTTTGACTCCACATCCTGGCCAATTGAAACCAGGCGCTTCTTTGAATCTGAGTGCTGGACACGAACCACGTTCTGCTCGATGATCGGACCTTCATCCAGGTCGGCGGTGACGAAGTGTGCTGTGGCACCGATCAGCTTCACGCCGCGCGAGTGGGCCTGAGCGTATGGGTTCGCACCCTTGAAGCCTGGCAAGAACGAGTGGTGGATGTTGATGATGCGACCCTCGAACTCCTTGCAGAATTCTTCGGAAAGCACCTGCATGTAGCGAGCGAGAACGATTAGTTCGATTCCTGCCGAGTTGATGAAGGTGCGCAGCATCGATTCGAAGGCTCGCTTGTCGGCCTCGCCGTTGATGGCGTGCTCCTCGAAAGGCACCGAATAGAACTCGGCCAAGGAGCCGAGGTCTGAATGATTTCCGAAAACCGCAGGGATTTCAACCGGGAGTTGGCCGCTGCGCTGGCGGAAGAGAATGTCGTTGAGGCAGTGCGCGCTCTTTGAGACCAAAACCAGAGTCTTCATCGGGCGACCAACCACGTCGAGCACAGAATCCATGTCATAGCGTGCGATAACCGGTGCAAGCTGGGCTTCAAACATCTCACGTGGCACGGCGGATTCGATTTGCAAACGCATAAAGAAACGACCGGTGTCTAGCGAGGTGTACTGGTGCGATTCGGTGATGTTGCCGTTCGCTGCCACAATCGCGCCTGAGATGGCGTGAACAATGCCCGGCTTGTCTTCGCAAACAAAGGTGAGAACCCAGTGGGTTGTGGCTGATGAGGTCATGAGAGCCAGTTTATCCGATGGTAGAATTACCTCACCGCAACCGGCCTATAGGAGCCCAGTAATGTCTTCTTCATTCAACTTGCCACTCAGCGAAACCGATCCAGAAATCGCTGCAGTTCTAACCGCTGAACTAAACCGCCAGCGCAACATGCTTGAGATGATCGCGAGTGAGAACTTTGTTTCACGCGGCGTTCTTGAAGCTCAGGGTTCGGTTCTAACCAACAAGTATGCCGAGGGTTACCCAGGCAAGCGTTACTACGGTGGCTGCGAGGCCGTTGACGTCGCTGAAAACCTAGCCCGTGACCGGGCCAAGGAGCTCTTTGGTGC
>CANGDL010000014.1 GCA_947452675.1 Microbacteriaceae bacterium
CAGCTTCGTTCTTGCTGGTCTTTGCACTGCCTAAGCGCATTCAGTTGCACGGTGCTCCAAGTGCTGTGCCGGTCGCTGAATAATCGGGTTCGGCTGGCGGCCAACCGCTAGTTATCAGAAGAGGGCTTCCGCGATGCGGGGGCCTTCTTTTTTGTCAGGTCATATTCGAGGCGGTTCAAGAACAGTGAGGCCACCGAAACGGCAATCACCGAAACAAAGGCAAGGCCGGCGATCATCAAGAACACCGCGATCATGCGTCCTTCGAAAGTCACCGGATAATAGTCGCCATAGCCAACGGTCGCGATGGTCACAAACGCCCACCAAACGGCGTCACCAAATTGCTTGATGTTTGCGCCCGGGGCCAGGTGCTCGGCTTCGTAAACTCCCAGTGAACAGACATACAGCAGCAAAGGCAAAATGAGCCCCACATAGATGTTGATGCGTGCACTTAGGGTCTTGCCAACGCGTGACAAGAAGCCAAGTGCGATGACCACGCGAAACATTCTGAAAGCTCTAAAGAACGGCAGCACAAGCGAAACGAGCTCGATGGCGTTCGACTTTAGAAACTTGATCTTATTTTGGCTAAGGATGAATCGGCCCAAGAAGTCGACAACAAAGATGCCCCAGATGACATCCGAGATTGCCACAAAGTCGAACAGGATCACACTGTTGAAGTGACCCAAAACCTCGATTGAATAAAGCACCAAATAGACCAGAGCCAGGATGGCCAACGGGATGGTCGACCAACGCTCCCAGGCGTGAACGGTTTGTTCGGCTTTGGTTTCAGGCATAGAACTAATCTAGCGTGGACAGGTTTCAGGTTGATTTTCTATTTCATGATTTTGAAGCCAGCCGGGCATTTGGGCGATGTGCCGGTCACTTTTTTGACGGTTTTCCCCTTTAGGCAGTTGATGGTGAGATTTCTCGATTTGATTGGCAATGGTAACTTAGGTGATTCCTGAGTCGGTGTCGAGTCCGTCGCCGGTATTAGCTGGATGGTGGGCTTCGAATAGTGGAACCCAGAAGCAGACACAAATATTTTGCCATCCTTATGCAACACTTCGTTCACGGAAGTTTGGGTCTCACCGTCGTCACTGATGATTCTGACCTCAAGACGTGGAGCCGACGAAAGGGTGTTTCCCGGCCATTTGCAGTTGATGAAAGCATCCGATGTCCAAAGTTTGAAGAAGCCAGTATTTGGAGATCCATCGGCCTTTGTGTGAGGTGACACGATAGCAAAATCTAATGACTGAGTCTGTGAATTCCAGCTTGGAGACCCGGCGCCGTTCGAGTTGAAAGCCTGGACGGTATACCCCTTATCGCCACACTCGGCTGGCCAGTAGCCTCTTGTGAGGTCCTTGTCTCCGTGGTGGATAATGAAGTGCAAAGTGCTGGTGTCTACATCAGCCTTGGCTGAGAAATTATTCTTGTCCGGCGAGTCAAAATTCGACGTGTAATTCGAGACCGGCGTTCCACGGCCTTCGAACATCCAGGCGTTGCCTCCAGGGATACTGGTTTGGGAAAAATCGGAGTCCTGTGCAACCAACTGCACGTTCTGGGGGATCAAGAAACTGGTTCTTATCTTGAAGCGAACATGCGTGTTTAGAAGATCGGACGAATCCACCCACGGTCTGAGAGATGCACCATAATGCGCTGTACCGTCGGGGTTCCTAAAGATTACAAACTTCGGAGACTGCAGTGGAACGTCCAGGATGGCAGTCTTAGTCTTACCGTCAACAGTTGCGGACCAGTTCGTAGTTTGGCCGTGAATCTGATTTCCGTTTTGCCCAGAAAAAGTTCCGCCCGATTTCCTGGTGCCGGTAGCAGCGACGTACTTGCCGGAACTGTCGATGAACCCAAAGGACTCTACGCAATCAAGTTCAGATGCGGTTTCGCACTGAACCAAATGGTATTCATCCGAGCCCGAGAAATCATATTTTGATGGATCGGCGAACGCCGGCACCCCGCCCGAGAGAGAAGCCGCAAAACCGAGAATCGCCAGAAAAGAAAGAGATTTCTTCATGCAATTACTTCTGCTTCTTGCCTTCACCGCAGGCAAATCCAGTGACCTTTGAAACCTTCTTAGTCTTTAGGTCAACGCAGGTCAACT
Organism: Microbacteriaceae bacterium; assembly: GCA_947452675.1. Classification (GTDB taxonomy): domain Bacteria; phylum Actinomycetota; class Actinomycetes; order Actinomycetales; family Microbacteriaceae; genus Rhodoluna. The sequence goes on from CANGDL010000014.1 coordinate 2,111, forward strand.
TCTTCGCCACTGCCCACTTTTTGTATGAAGCGTTGCGGACGATTTTGAAGGTCGGCTTTGAATAGCTGAAGCCCGATGAGTCAATGATGATCTTGTTGTTCTTAACTGCAATCTTGGTTAGAGCAGCTGAGCTGCCGCCTTCCTCAGTCGAGATCTGAACGGTTAGAGCAGTTGCTGCATCCTTAGGGTTGGAAAGACCCCAAAGAAGAAGGGCGTCATTCACTGGGATCGAAGCCTTGTAGAAACCCTTGTTTACGGTGACGCCATCCTTGGCGAAGTGAGGTGCCGAAGCTGTCCAAGAGAGTGACTTAGATGCTTCATCCCAAACTGGGGTCGAGGTGCCACATGAACCGTTGGTTGCCACAGCCATGTTGCCTGAAACACCGTCGACACCGAAGCCCATGTCATCGTTGGCAACGATGATGGTTGCCTGAAGCTGCGAAACGTTTGCAATTGCAACACCAGCTTCACCCGAACAGTCCGAGGTCTTGCTGGCCACTCCAACTGGCACTGCTGAACCTGTGATGGTCAACGTATTGCCTTGAGCGTCGGTGCCCTTGGTTACCGAGATCGAGTTGCCGATTCCTACGGTCACATCTGTGATTGCTGCGCCAACACGAACCTTGATTGTCACGATGTCGTCGGGGCTTAGTCCGACCGCGAACTTAGGGTTGTCCGTCTGGTTTGCCTGCGTGGTTGCGTTTGATGTTGGGTCGACCTTAACTGGTCGAACATCAAAGAACAGGTGGTTAGTGAATGCGTTGGCCGCCTTAACATCAACAAACAAGCCATCATAGCCAAGAGCGTTGCGGCCATCAGTTGACCAAGTTGGAGTAGACCAGCGACCCGCGACCGCGGCGCCTGCAACTGAAGTCGCTGCCACTAGAGAATTAGGGTCTGCTGTTACGGAAGGTGCAGGTGTCACCTGCGCGGTTACAGTGCCAAGGGCGGTTCCCGATGGAGCCCAAGTTAAAGCTTGAGGCTGAGCCATGCCTAGTGACTGAACAGAAACCGATTCAACACAAAAGGTGACCCAGGTTGAGTCGCAGGTGTGGAATGGAGTCTTGGGCACCGCGAAGGCAGGCGCTGCGTTTGCCGCAGGAGCTGGAGTAAGTGCAGCGAAGACAAGAATTGCCGCTGCCAAGATTGCTTTGATTCGGTTCATAGTGAAGCCCCCATATTTCTCAAGGTTGCACTTCGCTGGTCGAAAGCACCCCCCCGCGTGCCAAGCACTGACACTTAACTAAATGATAGTCACATAGATTGCTTCTCGCTAAGTGGATTTCGAGTCGTTCAACCCTTTGCCTTGAAACCAGCAGGACACTTCAAAGACGTGGAACGTAGCGTTCGTGTCAGACGCGAGTTTTTTAGGCTCACACAAACTCTTGTTTTGGCTTTCCTTGGTGCAGCTGTCGGCGATGGTGTCGGAGTCGCTGTCGGTTCAGGAGTGCTTGCGGTGGAATCTGAACCAGCGGTCACCTTGATGGTCGGAGATGAGTAATGAAATCCCGTAGCAGATACGAACAGCTTCCCATCCTTGTGATTAACAGATGTGACCGCGACTTGAGCTGTGCCATCTTCATTGAAGACCTGTACGGTGACGCTACTTGACTTTGAAATTGAGTTTCCCGGCCATTTGCAGTCGAGGTAAGCGTCCGTAGCCCAAAAATTAAAGAAGCCGATGTTAGCCGCACCTGACGAAGAAGCGTGAGGAGCAGCGATAGCAAAATCTAGAGACTGAGATTTTTCGTCCCAAAACGGCATACCGGCGGAAGAGGCATTCGAAGATTCACCCGTGTAACCGACCTCCGAACATGTCTTGGGGAACGGAGATAGCGCATCCGTTTCGCCCGCATGGTCGATGGTGAAGTAAAAAACAGTGTTATCCCAATCGGCGTTTTTGTTCGCTGCGAGTTTTCCCGCAAAGTCACTGTAATAACCGTGTGTCTCAGTGCCTTTGCCTTCGAAAGTCCATAATCTACCTCCCGCGATTTTCGATTCGCTAAAAGATGCCTGGGAGGCGTACAACGGTACGTTCAGTGGTTTAATCCAACTGGTGCGAAGAGTGAAGCGGACTTTCGTCGTGAGCGGGTTATCCACGTTAATGAAAGTTCGAATAGCGCCAAACCGCTTCAGTGTGCCGTCGCCGAGGCTACAGCAGGCATGGGTTGGAGTTTCGGCATTCGGGCTTACGCCAACTGTTATGTTTTTGTCACCGACCTTCACTGTCCATTGGCTCGAGCCAACACTTTGTTTATTGCCGTTTTGATCATTTGGTGAGTCATTGAACGACTCGGAGCTGAAGTTGCCTGGCCAATACTTCCCTGATTCATCCACGATGCCCACTGACCCCACGCAGTCCAGGTCGCTTTGTGAAACACAGTGGCCAAGAGTGTATAGAGCAGGAATCGACCAGTCGAGTTGGCTCGACCTTGGTGTTTCGGTCGCGGAAACACTGATTGGTAGCGCGCTCGTCAGGATCAAAGCGGCTGACATCGAAATTGCCGCGTAGCGAAGTTTCATTTTTACCCCCATGAACAATAGCCTAGGCTGGGTATCAGAATCTAGGGGGGGGGTAGATGAAGCACTTTTCTCGTTTGGCGACTGCCACGTTAGCAATTCTTCTAAGCGCGATCGTCCTCAATTCGGCGGGTATCGCTTCCGCTGCCAATGGCGATGCTTATCAAATTGAGTACGCCTCCGTCAACGGCGGTTCACAAATAATGGCGGTTATCAGCGACAAGGCTGGTAACGACTTTACTGGTGTTGGACGGATCATCCCGCTAGATCAACAGGGCCCAACCCATGAAGGAATTCACTGGTGCTCCAGCAGCACCGACTCGGCCTGTGATTTTGCAAGAGATGGCGAAGATTTCGTTGGAAGCGTGATTTTAGAAGACTGCTCTGAGACCGCTTCAGATTTTTGTGTCGAGAATCTCAGTTTGGCCGTCGGGGACACTTCTTTTGAAAGCGCCAAGTTTGTAAGGGCTACCAACCAGACTAAGTTCGCCGCTAGAAAAGACATCAACTTTCCAGGCGGTGGTTCAACTGGTCTATACACTGCAACTCACGCGCCAACGGCTGGCGGGTTGGACACGTATGCTGTGACTGTCTCGCTTCGACTCAATTGGAATAGGGCTACAAAGAGTTTTTCACCGCAAGCCTTGATGGCAAACGTGTATCCCTATCGCACAAATGCAGACTCTCGATTGCGTGGAATCGCAGGCTCAGGAGATTCCCTAGGTGCTGGTTGCATCTATGTCGAACCTGGTAGTTGTGGAATTCTGCAGGACTGGGCGCCAAACACAAAGGCAAAGTTATCGGTAAAGGTTCCGACATCAATCGGAGGGTGGCTAAAAGGGCGACTCAAAACTCCTGAGGTCACGGTTGAGCCCGTAAACGCTGTGACCAACCGAATCGTTGTTGCCGCAGAACCCGTTTCAGTGCCGCAACTGGGTGTCGTGATGCCTAACACGGAGAAGAATGATCTTCTGTCATCGGGGTTGAATCTTGGATGGTGGGGTGGTCCTGGTTTCATCGAGGTTGGTACTGAGGCCGGAGGTTCCACTGTTGGGCCATTTATTGAGCGTTACCGTAGCACCACAAAAGACTCGGCAAGCGGCCTAACCTCGATGTGGAACTTTGCCACAATCAACCCTGGCGGCGGTAGCAATTGCCTATCGGATAACTCAAAAGTTCAAGGCATCGTGACCACTAATGCAATGGGATACGACGGTGCTGCTCCAAGCTATCTCGGCGGCACTCTCTCATACAAGGTATCTGGAATGCACTTTCTGCCAGATGGAACAACCCCGGCTGAAGGTACCTATGACCTCGTGATGCGCGGTGACACCGCACGGTGTCTGTATGGGTTCAGTAAGGCCCCGATCTCGGCGACGATTTCCGTCACGTCATCAACCGGCGAGAACAAGGTCGCGACGACGGTGGTTAAAGAAACCAAGGATGGCTGGCTCAAGCTGGCCGCCTATGGCTTTACCTTCAGCTCCCCGACCATATCGGTGAAGCTGTCTCAGGCCGAAGCTGCAGCAAGCACGACCACGATCACCTGTGTGAGCGTCAAGAACAAGAAACTAACGAAGAAGGCAACTGGGGTTTCTCCAAAGTGCCCTGCCGGATACAAGAAGAAAGCATAAATATGTCAACAATCTTTTGCACCGGCTGCGGCGAGGTTATGCCTGCCGACGCTCAGTTCTGCGCCAAGTGCGGCAAGCGCAACGCGACACTGGCCACCGAGACCGCGTCAACGGCGGCAACAAGCTCAGCCGCGGCTGCACCGGTTGGCCCTGACGTGATTCCTGCACCTACCGAACGCGATTACACCCCGGGTGCCAAGTCACGCATTACTGCTGGCATCCTTGGCATTTTGCTGGGCGGCATCGGCGTGCACAAGTTCTACCTAAACAAGATTGGGCTGGGCATCTTGTATGTGGTGTTCTGCTGGACGGCCATCCCGGCGATTATCGGCCTTGTTGAGGGCATCATTTACCTGACCCAGGATGACGTGACCTTCGGACGTCAGCAAATGGTTGCGGTTCGGCGTTCCAGCTATTAGCACTTGCCTTGCGGGTGGATAAATGTCTCAGGTTGCTAATAGTTTGAAACTGTAGGCGGGCGCCTCAAAAGGGCAAGAAATCCGCTTGCAGATTGGCTCGCATGGCAACCTATAAGTTCTCATTCGTCATAAAACCTCCGGTGGGAATCTCGACTACCAAACACATCGAGTTTGTTGAACGCGAAACCTGCATCGCGATCACTTGCGACTCAAGCGATAGCGAGTGCACCCACCTTCTTGAACCCGAAAACAACGCGCGGTTTGTGAAGGCGCTAGGTGCGAAGGCAGAGACCTCCGTCTTGGATGCGGTTCGAGTGGCGGTCTCTCTAGGTCTCGAAGCTCTAGTTGACGCCCAGGTTCACGCAATCGTGAAGCCAGACTTCGTTTGGTATGACTATGACTCTCCTTTCTATGGCGACGTTTATGTTGAAAGCATCAGCCAGCCCGATGGAACCTGGAAGCGGTTGAACTAACCCAGCGGTTCAAGCTACCTCTTTTTAGAAAGAGACCTCATCAAGCCCGAGTTCGCGATTGCAGTTGCGGCAGAAATACTTTGCGTCCTCGCCGATCTCAACGAGGCAACCACCGCTGTAGAAGCCAGGATCGTTGGATGCCTCTTCGGTTGGCAAACCATAGGTAACCGGCACAGCCGGGCCGAAGCATGTTTTGCAATGAATCATTGACTGCATTTAACTGCCTTCCTTAGATGTAATGAGACTTTAGAACACCCCTCAGACATTAAATGTCTGGCCCTATCCGTAAGTTATTTCTCGAGTCAGTTTTCTTCGTCGTTTACTGACTCATCCGCCATCGATGGCAAGCCTGCATGTCCCGCAGGCCCGGCACGGGGGATGCCGAAGGGTGGCCCTGGTTCTTTGTCCTTTGAACCAGGGTCATTCCTCCCCACCAACTTCGAGAGGCCCAGATGCACGAGCTAGATTTTGCAATCAAGGATGGCGACTTAGTCGCCTTCAATGAGTGGGTTGATGCGGTTCTAAACATCCCATCGGTCGCCAAGCGCCCGTCTGTAGACTGAGGCTCTTAGGGGGAACAGATGCGCGTCGACAAAACTGGAAACTGGGCGATAGCCAGCCGAGACCTGTTCAAGGCAACCGGCTGTGAGCAGTGTGTTCGTTTGTCGATGGCGATCAAGGCGAATGTGCCTGAGGTAGTCGCAAAGGTCAAGCCTTACGAGGATGATCTCAACACGAAACTTCCGATCATCCAAGGTAATCAGCGTGAGCGGATGGTCTTTGACCAGATAAAATCGAGCCTGCCCGCTGGTGATTTTGTCGAATTCGAACGAGCGACTGCCGATGAAACTGTCTCGGCTCTGAAAAACTCGACGCCTGTAGTTGCCCAGGGCTACTTCGAACGAGAGCTTGGAGGGTACTTCTGGTCAGGCTACGCCGACTTGTTGGTGCTCGAAGGTTTTGAGATTCGCCAACGAGATGATGGAAAAGTGGCCGCGTTGCAGGTCGGGCAGATTCCAGATCAGCCGAAATACATGGCCTGGGATGTCAAAAACTCATCTCAGGGTGATGAGAAGTACCAGGTTCAGCTAGCGACTTACCTAGAGGCACTTCAAGAACTTGGTTTGGCTTCAGAACATGATCTCGGCATAGTCCTTGGATTCGGTCGCGGAACCGTCCGTTACTCCCCGGATGAATCCCTCGAAGTTTATCGAACGGCTCGGGCAAAACTGGTCTCAATTTTGAACCAAACTTCTCCAGCCACCATCACCGCCGACTTCGTCAGCAGTTGGGCGTGCGCCAAAGAGTCAGTCTGTGGCAAGGTTTACTGCGACTATCCAAAACTTTGCGAGGCCACCTTTGAGGAAAACCACGTCTTAGAGCTATTGCCGAGCGTGCATTACAAGCACAGCCCGAAGCTACTCGAAGCCGGCTTCACCGATGTTACCAAGCTGGCAAGTTGCGAGTCGGCTCCTGAGGTGCCGGGCCTCAAGGCCGAGTATTCGGATCGTTACTGGAAAGCCGCCAAGGTCATGCAGCTTGAGTTCGACGGCCACCTGGCCCTGATCTCGAAGATCGATGGAACCCCAGACCTGCCTGAGCCGACCGACCAAGATGTGTTCTTCGATGTCGAGTGGACTAATCCAGTTGATGCAATCGGTGAGTTCATCTTCATGTTTGGTGTCGTTGGTGCGGATGAGAAGTTCGAAGTTTTCATCGCTGATTCCCCTGATGATGAACTGCGTGCCTTTGACGAGTTTCTCGACTTTGGAATCGCTCGGCTAAACGCCAACCCCGAGATGCATATCTACCACTTTCACAATCCCGAGCCACTGAAAGTCAATAAGCTGGTCGAGCGCTACAACGGCCACCGAAAGGCAGACGCCGATGCCCTCATTGCGCGCATGTTTGACCTGAAGCCGGTCGCAAATGACTCATTCATTCCAGGCTCTGGCAGCTACAGCATCAAAGACCTCGAGCGCTATTACGATGCCGACACCAAGCTAAACCGAGGTGGCCTAGTTGCTGGTGGTGCTGATGCCATGCTTCAGTTCGAGCTGTTCCGCCAAGCCATGGTGGCCGGTGATGTAACCGAAGCCGCAACAATCATGCAGGTAATCGCCGATTACAACAAGGATGATTGCCTCTCAACCAAACTGCTTCGAGACTGGCTCCTCAGCCTCCATTTCGAACACATCGATCAGATTATTCAGTGGGGATAAGTCACTATGCAACCAACCGGCAAGCTCGAAGAAGTGAAGCAAAACAGAGCCACGTTAATTGAAGACATCGAAACGTTCTTCGAGGCCGATCATTTCTTGCGCGAGCCAAAGCTACTGCAGATGATTGACGAATGCGTTCCCTACGAGGCAATCATGAGATACCTGTGGGTCACACATGAAGATGAGCCTGACCGAGGTGTCGAAATGGTGGAAGACGAGGGTCAAGATTTCGAGAATCTTGATTCCAATGAAATTACATATCATCTCGAACTCGCCATTGAAATAAGCAGGCACCCAGACGATGCACCTCAGCCTGGTGATGACGTTTTTCAATGGATGCAGCGCGAATTCAATTCGATGCTTGATCTTGAAGACCCAACTCCAGAGCAACTTGACGTCTGGCAAGACTTAAAGGATGAAATTGAGGAACTCGACGACGCAAGGCATGAGCCAACCGATGCCTTTCTGGCCCGCGAGTGGGGTTTCCACATCGGTAGGTCGATGGTTATTTACTGGTCGCCAGTCGCTCCCCACATTGCAACGCATCCCAGAGATAAAAAATCAGAAAAGTGGGCAGACGAGGTTCTAGAGGCCATGGAGAAGCTCGGCGGCTTACAACTCGGGATGGCGAGCTTCATACTTACTTCGAGCGACCCGAACGGCGTCTACTACCATGTTCGAAAGGCCTACCCCGAGGCAGTCCCGTTTGGCACCGAAAATGGCCGTGCACCAAGCGATCAAGACATCAGTTACAAAACACCCGAGGGCGACTACTTCATCAACTAACGTGCGAAGTCGCCCAGCGGCTAGGCGGCCAAAGCGTGGCTGACCTGCAAGTAATGCATGGCGTCGGTCGCTAGTCGCATCGCGTATGAGACCGATTCAAGTCGCGAAACCGCGACCACGTGAGCGCCCTTTGAAGTCAGTGAGCTAGCGAAAGGTGCGAGACCTGCATCACCCGACGCAAGGTAGACATTTTCAAAACGATCAGACAAATCATCTTCGACCATCATCTTCGCCAGCACTATGTCAGCACCATCCTTACCCGAGCGGAAGCCGTGAAAACCGCCAGGCCATCCAAATGAGACAGCCTCGATGTTGTGGTGTGAAGAGGCGATAACGAAAAGGTCTTCGTCACTAGGTTGAATCTGGTCGAGATAGGCAGCTCGAACTTCAGCGACTAATTCGAAAGTCAGGTCACCGGTTCGGCAAAGATTCTCGATGTCAATTAGGTGAATGCTGCGCTTAGTTTTGATGCCCTTGATGGTTTTCTTGTTCATTTGGTGCCCTTTCTGTCGACTCGAAACTGTTGTGGACTAAAGGTAAGACTGAGGTCAGACATTTATTGAGCTTCTAAGCACTTGTGCGACTTGCGAATGGCCTTCAAGCCGATGAGCGACACCTTGCCATCGGCAGTTGGAATCGTCGCTCCGATGTCGCCGCAGTTCTCGCACCAATAATGTAGGCGCAAACCCTCAGCCTTAGATCTATAAACCTTGACTACGAAAACGTTTACCCGTGTCCGCGTAGCGGTTTGAATGTGACCTTTTGATTGCAGAAGAATCGCATCTACATCAGATTGCCCTTTTGGTTTAGTCGCGACTAATGCGCACGAGCAAACAACCGCATCCAGCGTGAGAAATGCGGTCGAGTGTATCTCTTGTTTCTGTTGCACGAGGTAGTCACTAAAACTCCCTGACCTGCGGATTCTCATGTAGTTGCTCCAAGCAACCGCGAAACCTTTATTGGTCACTTGCTCGTCTGTGATGTCATCCAGGGTTAGACGTTTTCGGTAGGCCTGTGCCGTTTCGTAAGCGTTCAAAACCGTTTCGTCGTATTCGAAATCTTCAGATGTGTTCGACACGATGGTCCTTTCTGTGACCGCGCTCAGCTCAATGCTCATGAGCTAGATAGAAATTCGCTGAGGGATAACTTCTGGTTCGATGTCTTCGTATTTGCCAGCCTCGACCGCCGCACGGTATTTTTCCAGCAGGATGTCGAAGTAATCGTAGAGTTCGCTTTCCATGTCGCTCGAAATGGCTCGCCACTGGTCATTGCGAAAGTCACGATCACACTCGACCTCGAATTGGTCTCGATCAAAGTAAAGATCAATCGTGGGCTGGGGAGACAGGCGGTCGACAAGGTTGGTTATGGCGGCCGTTGTTTGAACGAATCCTTCAGATGTCGGGTCACCAAATCCGTAGGTGTCTTTCCTTAGCTCCAACATGATCGACTCAATGTTGGAGTTTTGCTCATAGAAAGGCAACGGCACATAACTTCCGCTGAATGGAGTGTTCTTTGCTACCGAGGTAAAGTCTTCGAATTGCGACTCAACCTCAATAATCAGGTTGCTCGAAGTGTGACTACGATCAGTGCCAACACATAGCCCCGGGCGGCTGGACTCTTGATGCAATTCATAAGGCAAGGCATCAACCGCGTAAGAGTGAAGGTCGATGATGGTCACCGACTTGTTTCGAATAAAAATTTCGCTGGTTAGGGCGGCAAACGCATCTGAGTACGGCTGGTGGTAGCTCTCAAGGAGGCGATTAGATAGCTCTTCGTCCACGGTGCGCAATAGGCGCTGGTCGGATGTCTTCTCGTAGGCGAAGCCCATACCAACCGCATTCATCTCCTCGCTCGCATCGGTGAACCTTTCTGGGTCAACCACCAGGCGCGAAAGGTTATTTATGAACACCCATGGCTTCATCTCTGCGTCTTCGTAAACTTTGCGGGCCAACTCATCAGTGCTGACGTCTGCCATGAGTACCGCTTCGGCTTCGAGCTCGGCCCCTTGCAGAGTGAAGGTCGGCATCTCTTTTTCTGGGATGTGCAGGCCGGCATGAGGAACGTGAATAATCACGCGTGATTGCCAGTCGCCTTCTAGAACAGTGAACTGCTCAGTTGAGCGGGTTAATTTTTTAGGCATGTTGCCCCTCTCCGGGGCAAAGAAAAAGCCCCGATAAGTCGGGGCTTTGTGCCCCATCTTGCCTTTGACTTTTGTCAAAGGCCACATCTTCTTCCGGGGGCACCCACCGATGGGAGGGTTGCCGTTCAGCTAGCCGGAAGGCTTAGTGCTGAACTCTTGATGCACTTGAAACTCTACACCTCAAAATTTTCGCGATGCAAGCTTTTTTACTTATCTTCTTCTGTTTCCTCTAAACCAAGCCAGTGAGCTATTTTCTCAAGACGTGTTGCGTCCGGGTCTAATGGTCTCTGAACGTAGGTCACTCGCTCCTCTTTCGGCTTGGCCTCAGGCAGGGTACCATTCTTCTTTGCCGTTCGGTATGCCAAAACCCCAATCAGAATCTCACCTAGAAGAATTAGTAGCATTTCCATCCCCTTGCACTTTCCTTGATTTTGAAAGTATGTGGGAGACCTGGGACATCTTGAGTTGGTTAGCAGGTAAATGACTAAAGGCTCAAGCACCAAGGATGCGAACCCGTAATTAGTTTCTCTCTATCATCGAAGGAAATGCTCGTTGGCAAAGGATCGTCTGGTCCATTTCGGAAATAACTGGAGATGTCCGCCAGCTGCTGCTCGTTGCACCAAATCTCGGACGCCAAACCGCAAAGTTTGCAGTCACCAACTTCAATGCATTTAAGTTCTCGGAGGGTGCTGTTGTCATTTATTTCGTATGGAGCCGACGCGTCAATTGACCCCAGTGATGGGCCGTCTTTGGCAAAAGGTCGGCCAAGGATTTCAACGTTTGCTGTCCAGCGAAAGCAAATAAGTGAGGTGCGGCCAGGCAAATTCGATCCGGGATTTGGTTCGAAATCGGCTACCCAGCCCTCGACAGGGTACTTTCGAAAGGTACAGTAGAAAGTCGCGAAAAATTCGACGAATGCGTCGGTTAGAGCAAATCCTGGAGTCACGTCGCACAGAATAAACGACGCAAATGGCCCTTGGTCATCTATGAAAATCCGGTGCGGACTGAGAGATGAGCCTTCGAATAGTTCTTTGTCGAAAATTGTCTGGAATTTGTCCCAGCCGTCCAGAACCATCGCTGACATCGGGTCATACAAGTCGCCTTCACTCATTTGGCGGCGTTTACTCAAAGCGTTAGAGGGTGACCAGCCAAATCTGGAGCCAGGCAATTCAGCAACCGCGAACGCGTCATTGTATGTTGGCACAATGTAGCCGCGTTGTTCCAGTGCTCTGTCCCAGTCGTCGGAGTGGATTAAGTTCTTCCAGTTCCCGAAACCGCCATCAGGTCGCCAGGGACTTCCGTGTAAGTAAGGTCGAACTTGATCCGCAGTCGCGTAGGCCGGACGGATAGATTCGGGAAGTCCATTCAAGATGACTTCGTAACCTTGAGGGAAATCAGGCATGGTCAAGGTGAAACCCGTAAAAGCGCTTTGCTCTAGGTCTAGATAATAGCCAGAGACCGCTTTGCGTGATCGCCGAGGGTGATACATGTCGAGGAAGAGTTCAAGCTCGACTTGGCCATCAAAGCTGACTGCTTGGTAAATGTCTATGCGCCCCAGAGATCCAAGGCGGTGGAAAAAGAAACCAACACCAGCGGCCGTCCTGAGCTTGGAGAGGTAGGTTTGTTGGCCCAAAGGTCCATTCACTGGGATGGGATTGTCGGGAGTTAGGCCGAAAGTGTCATCGTCGATGAGTGCATCGATGGAACTGCCGCTGAGAATGGATTCTTTTAGAAAGGGCACAAGAGTTTGATTCTGAAGTTCCTCATCGTAGATTAGGGCCTCAATGAACTCCGAGCGGTCTGAATCGAAGACTAATTTCATTTGTTCGCTCCCCAGCGATGAATATTTATTTGTCTGGTGAAATCGGCAGTTATGTAATCCGATGAATAGCGGAACCAGCGGGAGGTTTGCGGGTCGAAGACAAAAGTGCCGAGCGAACCGATTTGTTGAACTTTAACCTCGACGGATTTATTTGAATAGTTACCGAGCGGGCTCTCCAAAAGAGTTGCGGTTTGCACGGCTAGACGATATCCCCATCCGTGATATTTGGTAATGGTGATTATCGAATGAGTGCCGAAATCTTGTCTAACCTGTGTGCGTTCGAAGTCATTGCCACGTTCGAGCAGAGTGGAGTGCATGTGGCCATCTAGATGGAGTCCGTCACCGCTGTTCAGCAGCGCAGAGCCAAGGCCATTTTGTTGAAGAGGGTGTCGCCTAAGCCAGCTCTGTTTCTTCTCGGCGTAGTCGCCTTGCGAGAAATCCTGGAGCGGTTCGAGGGCTGGCACGCCTGACACAGCGGCTTGAATTTCCCTGACGGCTTGAATTATTGATCTAGGCGCGACGCCTATGTATATTTCGAGCGCTTCGATGTCATCGCCGACTAGTCGTTTGACCGAATCAAGAATTGGGTGGAGGCCGAGTGCGTAATTTTCAAGCCGCCACTTTTCGAGGCCGGCACGCAAGTCAGTCCAACCCAAGCCCAGCCCAAGAAGATGAACAACCGCTCCCCAAGTTGCGATCGCGTGAAAGTGAATGCCATTGCTTTGAACCTGCGCGGCTCTTGGGCGAACAGTGAAGTCTCGCATGTCGACCGTTGCCCAAGCCAGTGCGAGCATCGATGTCCAGGGTGAGTAATCACCCCAGAACCCCTCTTTCGATTCCTGACTTTGGTCTTTTCTATTTCTAAAAACCCAATCGAGTTTGACCTCATTCGACATTGTGACTCCCCCCTAACTTTCAACGATACTCGCAACATAAATGTCCGACCCCTCTGAGATGATTTTCTACTCAGCAGAGAGGGGCGAGGATGTCACACTTAGACGATGAAGACGAAGAACTAAAGGAGCACGAGGAGCGCGACGAGGCTCTAATCGCGGGGTCAGACCTACAGAAGCGCGGCGAGGCGCTGCACTGCAAGTCTCGCCGAATCGGCAACGACGACGAGCGCCAGCAAGAGGCGCTAACTTACGCCGAAGCTGCGACCGAGATTTTCCGCAACCTCAAAAGCAAGCCTGACCTAGTCGAGGCTCTTTGGGCCGTGGCCGACCCGCTCTACTCGTTGAAACGCTTCGAAGAGGCGCGCACAATAAGCATCGAAGCCGCCGAACTCGCCGTCGAAACTCTCAACGACTCAGCCGCCGCCAAGCTTTATTACAACGCCGGTGGCTGCTCGTTCAATCTCGAGGAGTTCCAAACTGGCGCCGAATTTTGCCTGAAATCCGTGCAGTTCTTTATGGCCGCCGATGAACGGATCGCGGCTGGCCGGGCCGGAATCTGGGCGGGCAAGAACTTTGCCGCCATCGACAACTTCGACGAGGCGCTCGGATGCATGCTCGACGCCATCAAGATCTTCGAAGAAGAAGGCTCGATGACTAAGCTGGCCGATGCCTCTCGCCTTCTGGCCAAGGTTTATCTGGCAATCGGAGACGCGCCGAAGGCTCGCCAAGTTCTCGATCGCGCTGAAGCTTGCCTCGAATTCGTCTTGGATCTTGAAGTCGCCGAAAAGATCAAATATTCGCGAGCCCGTTTATTGGCTCTAGAAGGTAAACACGCCCTGGCTGTTGAGGCATTCCAAGAACGGTACGAAGCGGCGATGGCGCTCAACAATCCAGATTTCAGCACCAAGGCAGCTTTTGGCCGAGCCCTTTCGCAACTTGAACTCGGGCAATATGAGCCGGCTGCAAAGACATTCCGCAATCTTGCTCTCGCCCTCAAAGGTACTAAGAGCCCGATTACCTCGCTCGACGCCCTGCTGAAACTTCTCAAGTGCTGCGAGAAACAAGAAAACGTGCTCGAGCAAGAGCAGGTAATCAATCAGATCTTTGAGATTCCTGAAGCACTCGAGAACACCGCGCTGAGCAACCAGCTAAAACTGCATTTGGGCGTCATTCTCACTGGCACTCATGACACCACTCGAGGGCTGCAGATTCTCGAGGCCTTGCCTCGCTCTGTGTTCGAGGTCGGATCTGATGATTGGATGCAGCACGCGCTCGCTCTGCTTGACAACTATGAAGACCGTGGCCGTTTCAGCGAGTGTATTTTCTTGGCCAACGAACTGCTAGCGCTAGAAAACCTAGATGATTTCGAAGGCGTCGCCGAGATCGTTGCCACCATCAAGAACAAGGCTGTTGCGCACCTCAACCCAGCATCCGGCGAGGTTGCGAAGGTGCCGGACGAATCAGTCTTGTTCGTCTAGGTTCAGGGTGCTGTTGAGAGTGTAGAGGGCTGCCGGCTTGCCCGGGCGGCTTGAGTCAACCTTGCCAATCGGCTCGAGAAAGCTGTCATCGCCAAGCATTTCGCGGCGGAAGGCATCGCGAGGCGTAACAGAACCGCGGGCAACATCCTGGAATTCCTGTAGGTCGCTTAGTCGGAACTCTTCACCCAGAGCCTTCACTCCCAAGAAGCGGAAAGGGTCAAGCTGGCCCTTGAACGCATAGCGAAGCTTGCGCCAGGCATAAAAGACCATGTCATCGTGATCAAGGCCGAGAATGCTGCGTCCAGAAACCTCGACACTTGAAAGGCGCTTGTGACCTCGGGTTCGATTAGGCATCAAACGGAGGCCGAATCGGGAGATTCCGTCGAACTCCTGCATGCCACCATGCTCTTCTGCGTAGGCAGTCATGAAGGCTTTCGAGTTAACCAGTTCAAGCCCAACCTCATCGCGGCCACCCAAGACCTTGCGAAGATCGTTGAAGGCCACGAAACCCCAATAGCTGAATGAGAGTGCGCGTTCATTCGGGTTGCGGCCCGGCTGGTCATAGAAACCGGCATCGCGCAGGCGAACCCGAGCACGAATACCCAAATCTTCGCGAACGATTCGTTGAGCTGCTTCTTCTACTCGCTCGTTTGGGCCGATTGCCGACCCAGGCAAAGAACGCCCGAATTCGCTTGCTTTGGTAACAACCAATAGCGAGAGGCCAGTTTCGTCGCTTCGCAGCAAGGATGCCGGCTCAACCAACGAGTCATTCCAGAAACCACTCTTGAGTGTGCGCTCATCAACCACAGTGAAGAGCACGACATCGACGTTTAGCGTCGGGCGAATCTCATTGTCTGACATGGCCAATAACCTCTTTCTAACTTGATTTTAGGACTATTTCACAAAACATCGGAATAAAATGTCGACGGTTGCCCTTATGCTATTCTAATAAGAGCGAAATCGCACATAAAACAGGGGAGAATGAATATGGACGCAAATAACAACCAGGGATGGATCTCCGCCCTAACTAGTAACCTGCCACTGGCCGATGTTGTCACCGGCACTCCTGCCGTCACCCGAGCCACCACCTCAGCGGTACACCAAACTGCAACCCAGTCCCCACGCGAAACCTTCGAAATGCCCAACCTTCACGTCGGCCGCGGTTACCGCTATGGAAACCTTGACTGGTATCCAATATGGAGCGACGCAGAGACCTCGAAGCGTGACTACATCACCGAGGCTGCCGGCGACACCATTCGCATCTCAGAGCTTGCCCAACCAAATGTCGGCTGGCTAGAAGTAACCAATACTGGAGCGAAAGACCTTGCCATTCTCGAGGGAACCTTCATCGAGGCAGGTTTCCAACACCGAGCACTCATCAAGACCGTGGTCATTGCCGCAGGCGAAACGCAGCAGGTGGCGGTCGTCTGCATCGAGCGCGGTCGTTGGGGTGGCGCTTATGGGCAGCAACTCGGCAACCGACGAGCTCCAGCAAAGGTACGAAGCGCCATCCGTGGTCTTCGAAGCGGCGACCGCGGGGCGACTCAAGGTTCAGTTGATCAAGGGGAGGTTTGGTCACGAGTTGCCGAATACGGCCGCGACCTAAACCGTGACAACCGAACCGAGTCGCTGGTCGAGATGCGCAAAGGTCTGGACGCCGAAGTCAAACTTCCGAAGGTTCGAGCTCTTGCCGGGCAGATTGGCGTATTGATCGCTATTGGAGGGCACCCGATTGCAATCGAGGTGTTCGACCACCCGAAGACACTCGCCGAGCGCCTCGACTCAATCGTTGCTGGTTACCTTCCAGACAGCGCGACCAGCACTTACCAGGCAACGCCCGGGTATCGCGTTCGAGCATTCGTCCAAAAGGCCGTTGCCAAGAAGCTTCAGGTCAATGAGCAGAGCTCCACGGCGAGCAACCGCCCAGATGCCCTGATCGCAACCCAGGCAAAAGTGCACAAGAACCGTTTGCTGCACATCTCAACGCTGAACGCCATGCACGAGTTGGTGTTGGCCGCATAATGCCGAAGCCGACGAGGCGCCCCGGTCACAGGAATCGCACCAAAACACACGAGCAACACACCATACGCTCCAGCAACACCTAAAACTTCACCGCTCTGTAAGGAGAAACCATGAACGTAAACATCAAGGCCGAACACGGCACAGTGAAGGTCGGTGAGAAAACCTCGCTAGGCCTAATGATCGAACTCACCGCCCCAGTTGCTCCAGCAACCCAGGCAACTCAGCGCAGTCCAAAGGGCGTCATCTTTTGCATCGACAAGTCAGGCTCGATGGGAGGTGGTCGCCTCGACCTCGTCAAGAAGTCGGTGCTCGACCTCCTTGCACGGCTAAACCGCGAAGATTACTTCGGTGTGGTCGGCTTCGATGGCAATGTGACCATAGAAGTTCCGGTCGGCAAGCTCGCTGACCTGAACCCGGATGAAACCCGCAAGGCCATCCAGCACATCAGCCTAGGTGGTAACACAAACCTCGAGCGTGGCTATCGTCACGCAATCGCCGAGGCTGCGAAGTTGCCAGAAGGCATCGAGAGCACTGTCATCTTGCTCTCAGATGGTCAGGCCAATTCGGGAGTTGCCGACCCAGAGCAGCTGGCACAACTAGCAGCTGCCGCAACCGAACACCTGATCAGCACGTCAACACTTGGCATCGGTGAGGGTTATGACGAGAAGATTCTCGACGCACTTTCAATCTCAGGCCAAGGTAACCACTTCGCGGCCGTTCGCTTGGCCGAAGCCGTTGCAGGTCTCGAGGCCGAGTTTGACGGGCTACTTGCTCGCACGATGGAAGACGTGAAGCTAGTCATCAAGTGTGGGGCAACGTTTGTCGGTGAAACCAAGATTCGCCCGGCTACCTTTTCCGATCACTTTGAAGCAGGCACTGGGCAGGCAATTGCCTCACTCGGCAACCTAACTTCAGGTGAAGAGAAGAACTTCGTGTTCGATCTGAACCTTGAAGCTCAGACCGAGGCGGGAGACAAAAATCGCCTAGCTTTCACCGCAATCGTTAGCTACCGAGACCTTGTGGCCGGAACAACCGAGCTACTCGAGAAGACCTTCTATGTCGACGTGCTTTCGGCTGCTGAATACACCGAGCCAGCTCGCGACGAAGACATCCTTGCCGAACTGGTCGCCCTTCGTGCCGAAGATCGCAAAGAAGAGGCAGTCGAGCTCATGCGACGTGGAGACACAGAAGGTGCTCGCCGAATCATCGAGGCGCTTGGCCGTGACTTTGAAGAGATGATGAGTGACTATCTCAACCTGAGTGAGCGCCAGCGTGCTCGACTGGGTGGTTCATACGACGAACTCATAGTCATGCAGGCCATGGCACCAGAGGAGTTCGTGAAACGAGGTGTCGAAAGCGTGAACCGCGGCCGACGCTCAAAGACCGATGGAAGAAAGGGCCGATAAATATGTGGATTTTTACAGACACCGGATTCGTAAGTGCAGTGCTAAAACCGGAGCACGAAACCACCCTGACCGTTCGAGCACGTGACCGTCGCTCACTGGTCGAACTTGCCGAGCTAGCCGGGGCAGAAATTGCCCAGTCTCCTAAGGGTGACTACCCATACCGCATCTTCGTGGAAGATGCCGTGTTCGCCCAGTGGGTTGCTGCCCAGGCGATGAAGATCACCTACAGCAACTTCAAGTCTCGAGTTCACAAGACCCGCGGCTATGACTACACCCGCAGCCTGCATAACGTGTGGGCGGCAATGCTCGACACCGAGGATGAAGATGCCCGCACCAATCAACCCGTTTGGGTCGACTCATCAATAAATGTCGGTGGCAATAACTAATCTGAAAGCCTAACGAGAGGGGTCCACATGTTGTTCTTTTATGAAGGCGAGTTCGTCGAAGTCATTCGCGAAAATGTCTATAAGTCAGTTCTGACTTTCTGCTCAAACAATGCCGAGCTGTTGGCCTCCATGACCAGCAAGTCTGGAACCATGGCCGAACCGGTTGAGCTGCATAACCAGAACCACAAGTGGGCCCTCCACGTGCCAGACGATTGTTCTGTTGACATTCTCGAAGGCATTAGTTGGCGAGACATCGAGAAAGTTGATCGCATCACAGGCGAGCCAGCTGCCTATGCCTATGACTTCATTCGCGAGAGCGAAGCCAACAAAACAGAGGGAACCCGGTGGGGAGACTATGGCTATTGCTGGCCAGAAGAAATCGAACGCACCCGAGCGAGTCTATTTGAAGATGATGATCCTGCCGATGGTGAAGTTATCTTTGTTCCAATCTGGACTACCCCGAATGAACTAACCGGCGCCCCGCGCGAACCAATAAATGTTGAAGTGGAAGATGGAGACGAAGATGAGTAACCACGTACGTCAGCCGGTAATCGAAGTAGTCGTCGGCGACATCACCAAATTCGCTGCCGACGTCATCGTCAACTCGGCCCACGAGTCTCTTGCGCCAGGCGGTGGAGTCTCAGGTGCGATTCACAAAGCCGCCGGCCCAGGCCTAGCGGCTGAGTGTGCCGAAATTGTCGAAACCCGTGGATGGCTAGAAGCCGGCCAGGTTGCAATCACCCAGGCCTATAACCTACATGCCAAGTTCGTCGTTCACGCAGTTGCGCCTCGATATAAGGAGCTCGGCCCAAGCTGCCACGTGCAACTGTCGATGGCCTACTGGCGAGCAATCGACGAAGCTGCGGAAGTTGGGGCTAGGTCAATCGTGTTCCCAAGCCTTGGGACAGGCATCTTCGGCTTTCCTGTCGGAGCAGCGCCTGTTTATGCATTGGACGGCATTCGCGCTGGTCTATCGTCCAACCCCTCGACCGAAAAGCTAACGATTTGCTGCTTCAGCGAGGCGGATGCTCAGTTTTATCGATCCGGATTCGAGGCTACGTAGCCAGCTCATTCGTCAACAAACCTTAGCCGGTTTCGCCGATTGCGAACGCGAGTCGAAATGTCCGACCGCTGTGTCAAACTAATCAACTTTCCAAATTAGAGAAAAGAGAAGTTATGTCAGACAAGTCCTCAGCCTTCACCGGTGCCATCGACCTGCTCGACCGAGCGGTTTCGTTCACCAAGGTTTCCACGCTAAACCCTCGAATCGTAGCTAGCTTTAATGTCGCGGTCGAGGCAGGCGTTGATCCGCTCGCCCACCTAGAGCGCTTGCTTGAAGCTGGTATATCAGTTGCGGCGTTCGGCTCGAACAGCGCTGGCGCCGAGAAGCTTGAGGCTACCGTCGGCCACGCCAAAACCACTATCGAGGACGTGGTGGGAAAAGTCGAAGCGTCCATTAAGAAGCAGGTCGGCGAACTCGCAGCTGATGATGGCGCACTAGTCAAGGCAATCGATGCAGTGCTTGACTCAGTGCGTGACGAAGTCGAAGAAATGACCGCCGGTGAAGACTCTCCTTTCCGCCTGGCGATGCTAAACAGCCTCACAACAGCGCAAAAGTCCATTCGCGAAGACATCCAAGGTCAAGTCGCAAAGCAAAAGAAGGAAATAGCCGAGTTGCTGGACCCTTCAGATCCAACATCGCCATTGCGCAGCCTGAGCGACAAGATTGATGGGATTACTCGTGTAATCACAGAAGTGCAGCAAGAAGTGACGAACAAGAAGGCTATTGAAGAAGTCGTCGCCATCGGCACCTCTAAGGGCTTCGAATACGAAGAGGTTGCCGTGCGCTCAGTTCAAATCCTCGCGGGACTTGCACAGGACGATTGTGAACACACCGGTAATGTGACCGGGCGCGTGCCGCGCAGCAAGATGGGCGATGGTGTTGTTGACGTCAAGGTTGGCGCGAAGGTATTTAGCCGCATTGTGGTTGAAGCCAAGAACAAGGCTTTGACGAAGTCCGACTGGGAGAAGGAAGCTTCCGGCAGCAAGGAAAACCGTGCTGCCACTGGCTTCCTGGGCATGTGCAAGAACCTAAATGACATGCCAAACGGAAGTCGTGTGTTGATTCTCGATGAGCAGTCGATTGTCATTGCTTTCGACCCAGAAATCGACGACCCAAACCTACTAGGCCTGGTCTATCAAATGGTGCGCATGGCAACGCTAAGCAGTAGTGGCCAGCTTGACGAAGTGAACATCGCTGAGGTAAACCGTGCCCTCGATGACGCACTAAAGGCCCTCGACAAGTTTGACTCGATCACCAAGAGTGCCGCTGCCGTGAAGAACTCGGCTGACTCAATCATCAAGGAAGCGAATTCCATTCGCACCAGCATTGGCAGCAACCTGGGCGTCGCCCAGTCAGCAATCAGTCGAGCACTCGAACCTGAAGCGCTTGAATCAGCCACCAGCCAGCAAGAACTGGAGGCGTAGGCTCACAAGTCAGGGGCTGGTTAGTAGACTGAAACTAAATTGAGGGGAATTTGATTTGAAGATAAACCGCTGCGAAATCGAGATTCTTGAGGGTCTTGTCCCGATTGCAGACAAACCCATGAGCCCAGATGGCGGTCATCTCGAGGAGCAAGTTGGCTCCTTGCAGAAATTTCGAGTGACTACCACGGACGACCTGGATCATGTTTTCGGCTTAGTAACCTGGCCAAATGCCCGACCAGAAGTCCGCAGTGTCGAATTCGTTGATGGGCTTTCCAAATACAAGCGACTCGAAGGTGCTGGCCGTTGGTCGTTTATCCCTGTTGGCAACGGCCAATGGCTTGGCGAACTAAACATCATGAAGTATAACGGGAAAGAGCGACCAACCCTCTGTCGGCCAACTTCTGATGAGCTGAACCAGCTAGCTGGTGGCGATGCTGAGACCTTGCTTCTGCATGTGGGTGCTCTAAAGGTAGGCACTCGTGAAGAGCTAGTAGGCGATCAAACAAGGCAACGAAATTCTCCCTCTCTCTTGGTAAGCGAAGGTGACGTAAAAGCAATCGCGGCAGCCTTTGCCGTCACTCGAGTAATGGCGATTATGTATGAGCTGGGGCTGGACGATGCCTAATCCTGCGCTGTTAGAAGTGCCTGATGAAGTCTTGATCGCCGGAACAATCCACGCTTACTCGCGAATTTTTGGCGCGCAGCTGGGCGAACAGGTCAATTCAATTTTGAGCGCCAAGGCTTCTCCATCCTGGTTCGCAACTCTCAGGCAAGACCGTAAGGCGGCGAATCTTGTCGCCTACGATGACTACCGCGACCCTCGCTTTCTGTTGAAGGAAGCCCTCGATGATGAGGGGATTGTTCATTACGGAATCGAAAACTTTGACCAGGAGTGGAAGGTTGTTGCGGCAACGCTTAGGCGCAAGCTGAACGCATGGTTCCATGGCAGCCTAGAGCCCAATTTGGCTACTTTCATACAACTTGTGGAGGGCCTTCGCTTCTTGGCGGACCGCTCGAAGCTTCCAATTGCCAACGATTTGATGGCAAATGTGAATCGCGCTAGAGCGATCCAAGCCGGTGATTATGTTGCAGGCAAAGCCGCTCCTGTGCCCGAAGTCACGCCGGACGATCAAGAATTTGCCGAACGGCTCAAGGCGAAAAAAGAGGAAATCATTAAGCGCCCGCCAATCGGTTCCGAATGGTTGGGTTCGAAGGGCACTCGCAAAATAGTGATCTCAAAGGTGCTACGAGATGTCACCGAAAACGGCGTCTCGATAAAGTCTCAGCTAGGCCCAGATCCAGACGAAGTAGTCACTTCATGGTTGCGCTACTACCCAAAGGGCGGCGAGGCCAAAGTCGCTGATGACGGGGCTGTAATGGGCTACAGCATGGGCCAGGCTTACCTAATCGGTTGGCTCAACGTCGAGAACAACGAGACTTCTAATGAAGTCAAAGGATTCGCGTTGCCCTACGAGTACATTTTCACTGGCAGTGATGTCCGAGACATCGTTTCAGGCAAGCTTCTTTCAATCGACGCCACAGAACCAATCACCGCGCTCCTCGAATCGCTGAAATCGGTGCTCTCGGAAGGCGACTTCCTAGCAATCACTCCTTACGGAGAAATTTTGAAGCAAAACGAATCAGCTCAGGCTGAAATCGTCACTGTCGCACACAAGAATATCTGGTTCAAAGGGCATCTGCCGGGCTGAATTTTACGGTTTACTAAAGGTCAACCCACAGCTTTCGATTCTCTTTCAGATCTTGATTCATCTGCCTTGACTCGTTAGCCCGCATGATCTGACGGTACAGAATATTCAAATTCCTCCACTCGTTCCCATAGCCCGCAGCGTCTAGGGCCAGACGGTCGAACACATCTGAAACCTCTCGGATGCCCGCCCATCGAATAGAGACGTAGTTCAAGTCCTTGTACATGTTAACCACGGTGTTATCAAGGCCAGCGTTGAGAACAGCGCTCTCTGCTGCCTGAATTGCTTCACCTGAAATTTCCTTGAATGCGACCCTGAGTTGTGTAAACGAGGACTCGATGGTGTCAAATCCATCTCCCATGGCTTGCCACCAGATGAATCCCACTTTCCCGCTGAGCAGGGCTAGTAAAGTGCGCTCACTCTCACTCGAGCTAATCTCCAATTCTTTGACTTTCTTGTCGTGAATCTGGGTCACTTGCAGGTCCAAGTCCAGGATAGGTGGGCGCATAGGATGAACGGGCACCCAGTAGTTGGCAGTGGATTTGAGAGTTAGGAGACCAGTACTGGTTTTCCCGAGTGAACCCTGCACTGCCCGGATCCTGTTTATGAGGGTATTGCAGACACCTCCTCTTCCGGGTGCCAAGGAACCAGTAACGGTGGTCTCCGAATACACAAGAGACTCAAAGAGCCAGGTCCTTGTGGCCACAGTGAACACTTGGTGGTGGGAGCTGAACGCGCGCTTCTCACCAAAATTTGAGCCGATATGAATCGTGTTACGCACGGCGGCACCCTCGAAAAGGCCTTGAGGGAGTTGATCGTATGTTGACCACCATTGTTGAGATGTCGTTCGAAATAGTAGTCCCCTAAGTGGGGCGAAGTCGTCGCTGAATCCAAGATTGATAGGGACTATGAACGCGTGTCGGCCTTCCTTATGTAGCAAATGTAAGGCACGCTCGTAGCAATAGGCATACAAATCACGGGCGTTTGCAACCTCATATCCTCTGGTGCCTTCCCTGAACATGGTTTTATGATCTTTTGCAGCAAGCCTGACGTACGGGGGGTTCCCTACAATGACGTCGAAGCCGCCTCTGGCAATAACTTGAGGAAACTCCACAAACCAATGCAAAGGGTGATTTCTCTGCACCCAACTTTCGGTTTCAGATTCGGATAACAGCAGCATTTGCCCCATGACTAAGTTGCACTCTGACCTGAGTGAGTTCGTTAACTCTTGAAGCTCGATCTTGGACCGCTCTAGGTTCACCGTCTTGTCAAATGATGACGAAACAAAGTTTCCATAGCGCGCAACGAAATCCGAAATTCGGGGCGCCAAATTTTCGATCGCCTGAGATGCGAATACATCTCTATCGCTGAGGCGTTCCGCATCGGCTGGGTCGAGTATGCCCACGATCAAATTTCCAGACTTCAAGTTAAAATCCAGGTCCGGCAGAGGCTCGATGTCCTCAACTTCATCGAGACAGGAGGCGAGCGACAAAAACACCCTGAGTTTCGCGGTCTCGATTGCATCTGGCATCAAATCAGTACCAAATAAGTTGACTAACGCCGCCTTTTTCCGGATGTAGTATCTACGGTTCGGGTGGCTAGTTGCATCCTCCAAAATTGACTTTGCAAAAATCGAGTTTCCAGGGAGCTCTTCTGCGGCCTCGAGAGTTCGGGCATATACATCCTCAAGAATTTCCAAGGCGGCGAAAAGAAATGCGCCTGAGCCGCACGTCGGGTCTAGAACGGAGAGGTCCGTTAGAGCTGTCCAGAATTTCTGCAGATCTGAATCGTTATCTATGGTGAGAATGCAGTCTTCTATGAGCAACTGACTGTTTAGGTTGTATGTAATCAAGTCGTCGATCTCTCGCAAGGCCCCGTTTTCTAGAAGTGCCTTCAGGGACTCCACGCGTTCGCGTCTATGGAACATCTCTACCCAGCTCTCACCCGCAAGGCAAATGTCAGGATCGGGTAAAGCTTTATCCAGCTCGCTCCAAAGAGAAGGATCTTGCTTCCATAGGCTCTCAAGTTTCGGCGGAGCTTGGCGCCACGCGGCCGCCTCGGGGTCAAAGCCTTGCAGTAGCGGGCCTTGTATGTATCTCGTCCCTGAGCCGATCAGGAGCATCGTTGGCTTAAGACCAATATTTACTAGCTCGTCCAACAGCTTTGGAATGAGCGTCTGACTGACCATGTATCCAGTCACGTCATGTTTAGTGTAGTAAGCCCCATTTTCCTTTTTGCCACTCGCATTAAAGTTGATGTACTGCTCGAAGATGTAACCAATAACTTCCGGGTTTATTTCATTCGGGTTTCCGCTCGGGCGCGTGTCTAAGTGCCAGGTAAAAGAATCGAAAAAATCGAAAATTTCGATAAAAACCGAATCAGGAATGGAGATTTCATTGGACTTTTCTAGGTCGGAAGCCCCAAATATCCCTCCGTTTATGTATGGCACCTCGCCTAGGATCTGGGCGATGCGGGCGTCCTTGAAATTGCGGTCCTGGCTGTTCAGGCCTTCAAAGAACAACTCAAGCAGCAGGTCTCTATAGAAACTGTAGAAGCCGTCATGTACATCAATGGCCTTCAACTTGCCTAGGCAGGTCTTCAGGTAGTCGGCATCTGCATTGAGAAATTCCTTCTTCTGCAAAAAGTAGATAAACATCAATCTATTGAGCAAGAGCACTGCGTACGAGTGAGCGTCTTCTTTATCGAGACCACGGATTGCGGTTGCTAGAGCCTGCTGTTGGCGTCTAAAACTCTCATAGAATTTCTTCGTGACAGAGGACGTCTCGAATGCGCCTTGAAGCCGCTTACGCAATTGGTTGATGTTGATGCCCGAAAGCATGTCTTTTGCGTCGAACAGTAGCCCTGACAGCCGCTGCGCCAAGAATAGGGGAAGGGTCTCATTGGCAATGACAAGCTTCTCATGCGTAGAGGCGCCACTGGCGGTTTGCTTGGGCCACATCCAGGTAGTTGTTTGCCTAGTCTTGAAAAGAAGAATGCGTTCGGGGTACTTCTGTCCGACAGCCTTTGAAATGTTTCGTTGAAAACTTGGAGTTATCCGTTGTGAACTCGAAAAATCAAACTCGAAAATAGCGGCACCGTTCAAGAGGCTTGCTAGCTTTTTGCCTCGAGCGGCATCTGCGTAGTACCGAAAGTCTTCAAAATCATCTGACTTCGTATCCCACCCGAGGACATCTCTAAATACAGACTGAAGGCCTCCTTTTTCAAAAGCCATCTGGACTTGCTTATGGTTAGAGACCTTCATCTAGTTGTCACTCCCGAATCCGAAACTCAGCACCGTCTCTAGCTCCATCTGCTCTCCGCCCTGTTGATCCAATAGCTCTCCATTTGCCTGTAGGTCCCGAATGGCTCTGATAGCTAATAGATCACCCGTTTTCAGGCGGGCGCGGTAAATCTCCCGAGCTTGATCTTCCGCAGTTCTATAGATTGGAAATTTCAAGATGTCAGTGGCGAGCTGATCTATTTCACCACGTTCATCCTCGGCCAGGAGCCAATAGTCTTCGCTATCAGTAAGAAGTCGATAAATTTGCTTTCGGATACCGTGGTTGAGTAAAACTCGATTTTTTCCAGCCTGAGGCGCGATAACGGTTTTGAGCAAAACGTCTGTGAACGAAAAGTGATCGGGGCGCTCCGGTGCGGCAGGTTCTTCAGATTCCGAAGCCGTTAGTTTCAGGGCCTCCAATTGCGTGAAGGTACTAGTTTGACCGTTGGTAAGCCTGACAGCGATTAAGTCGACTGGTGCACTTCCTCGCTGAATTACTTTTGCATGAACCAAGGTCGTGTAGCCCGAGTCCGTTACAGCCCTAGTTGTGCTAACTCCGAGCGGGAGCCTTATGACCTTGTCACGCTCCGCTTGGGTAGCGCCATCCCAGATTCCCAAGGCATAAGAACCGTAGTCAACTTCGCCTTCGTAGGCAGCGAGTTCGTGTTTGCCATCGAACATCCCCTCTAGATCGAAGTCATCATCGCCAAAATCTTGGCTGAGAATGTCCTCTCCACCGCCAAAAATATCCTGGTTGGTCTGCAGTCTCTTGGCCAGTCGTTTGATGAGAGTGATCCGATCATCAACGCTCTCATGAGGCATGAATGAGAGTGCGCGAATGACATCCGCCTTCTGCCCAATTCGGTCAACTCGACCCGCTCGCTGAATGACTTTGATGATGGTCCAAGGCAAATCCCAATTCAGTACCAAGGCGCTGTCTTGGAGGTTTTGACCTTCGGATAGGACGTCGGTGGCCAACAACACCTGAATTTCAGTGGAGTCCTTCGGCAACCCACCGAGGCTCTTA
This sequence comes from Microbacteriaceae bacterium, assembly GCA_947452675.1. Taxonomy (GTDB): domain Bacteria; phylum Actinomycetota; class Actinomycetes; order Actinomycetales; family Microbacteriaceae; genus Rhodoluna. The sequence goes on from CANGDL010000014.1 coordinate 28,815, forward strand.
TTGGATTCAGGGGAGAACCGACGTGCGAGGGTAGTTGGGTTGTCAGAGTCGCCTGAGACAGAGCCGATTTCAACGCCAGGGCAACGTGGTTTCAAATACTTGGTGACGTAGTCGATGGTGTCCTTGTACTCGCTGAATACTAATAGTTTTTCGGATGTTCCGAGGTTGTTGATGCGTTCGGCCAGGGCGATTAATTTGCTATCGTGAGCGGGATCCCAGTCGCCAAACTCGTCCACGATCGACTGAAGCACTTCGTTATCTTGGGCAACGGCCTTCGAAAACTCTCTTGAATTGAAAAGTTCATGCCGGGCCCAACGTAAGCCTCTAGGAGTTCCATTCTTTAGCTTCGCGTAGGATTTTTCGGCTAAGTCGGTCCAGGCTTTATCGTCTAGGCCTTTGACCCAAGATGAAGCAAGATTGCTCGCCGATGTTTCACCTTCGAGTACGATGTCACCTTCGATGCCCTTGTCGCTGTCCGTGAGGGCGTAGGCGCGATCATCGAGTGTTCCGATCGGCACATCCAGGCCGTTGTCGAGAGCATACTTCAGCACGTGTGAGCGATGCAGCATCTTTTCAACTGTGATGAAGAAAGCCATCGGCGAAGAGGCAAGGCGCTTAAGAACCGTTGTCTTGATGAAGCCATTGGTCGCATTAGCGCGCAACATGTCGTCTATGAGTGTCTTTTCAGCCGAGTTCTCATGTTGAATGTCCGAGACAAGATAACGCCCTGGCTGATAGCGTGCGTAGTTCATACCGTCAAGTGCATCAAAATTTTCTAGTGAAGCTAAACGGTCACCAGGGTCGTTAGGCCCACCTTGGTACTTTAATGGCATTGAAATTCGTTTAGGAAAACTAAACCGGGTACCGTCGTTGAATTTGAAGAATATTCTTGAGGTGTCGGGGTCTTTTTCTCCGTAGGTCTCTTCCAGGTAACGGCGCGTTCTTCGTACGAGATATTGCCCTAGGAGTCGTTGCCAATCCTTTGCAAAGCCAGATTGTTCAAAGGCTTCTAGCGTGGACAAGCGCCCGTTCGTCTTTTGAGCGAGCTGGAATTCTCCGTCTGGGCCGAGGCTGGCGATATGCTCTTCCGGGCGAATCCCCAGGTCAAGGTCGGTTGGCAGCTTGAGCTTCAGTTGTCCGCTGATGTCGAAATGGTCAGCGTTGAACATTGTCGCGGTCATAAGCACCACGTTGGAGTTCCAAGTTTGGATGTAGTCGTGAATTATTTGCCAGTCATTGCGGGTGGTGTGACGAATATTGTGCGATTCGTCAATCAAAACGAGCCTGTAAGGCGCTAGGTCCGGAAGGTCCTTCTTGACCATGCTCAAGCTCATAACTTTTCCATGCACCTCGTAGGTTTCAAGGTATGTTTCCCACATCTTGACTAGGTTTTTTGGGCAAATGACAAGTACCCGCTCGCCGTATGTTGCTGCGATAGCGGTGCCGGTAAGGGTCTTACCTAAACCAACCACGTCTCCGATCACCGCAAGTCCGCGTTGTTTCAACATTCTTGTGGCGACCCGAACCGCTGATTCTTGCCACGGGGTTAGGTCCGCAGCGACGATGGAAGGAATGTCAAGGTTCTTTCCGGCGCGCGCGTCACGAGACAATTCGTAAGCCATTTTTAAGTGCACGAGCCGCGGACTAGGTTGCTCAATAGCTGCCCAGCTTTCTTCAAGAACCTCAATCAGCAGCTCAGTTATGTCAATACTGAAGTTGTCAGCCCACTTATCCGTAAACCACTTGTAGAGCTTTTGTCCTTGTTGGACATCAGACTCCTCGAGGTTTAGTTCTCCTTGGTGGTGAAGGCCTGAAGCTGTGAAGTTGGAGGAGCCAACAATGGCTCTGAAATTTTGGACAGGACCAGCGAGGTGGCATACGTAAAGTTTTGCGTGGAGAGGGCTTCTAGCTGCAAATTTGATCTTAAGGAATCCAGAGCGCAGGTCTTCCAGCAGGTCTCGAATACCGTTGCGATCATTCTCGTTCGGTGCACCCCAGGTGAGTTGCTGCGAAAATTCTCGGACAGCATCCTTGGCCAGCATGACTGCCTTAGAAAGAACCATCTCATGGGTGTCGTCAGCCGAAAGAATTGAAAGTTCGGATTTGGTCTGCGAAGCGCCAGAAAGAGCCATACCGACCAATAGGCGAACGCGCTCTTGGGAATCGCCCAGATCTGCGTGGTTTTCCATCGCGTGTAGCTCGGCGCGCAATCGCTGCCAGCCACGCAAGTTAAAGTAACCAACGGAAGCGTCTAGTTGGCGGCTATTTGGTAGGTGTTCCTTGAGCACTTCAAGGAGCTGCAAGTCTTCATTGTCGATGATTCTGGACATCGTTCCCCCCTATTGGTGTCTGGTCTGAGCGTACCAATTTGCAGTGAAATTTGTGGGCGGCGGCCTTCCGCCGCCCACAAGTCCACTTACTTGTTGTTAAGATAAACCAGGTCGATGGCGTTGTAAGCGGTCTTGTAGCTTGCGCTAGCCTTGCCGACCTTCTGAGGGTCATAGCCAACCATCTCGATCATGCCCTTGTAGTTGTCTACAATCTTGTCGATGTGGTCCTTGACGAACTTCTTTGGGTCGGTCTTCCAAGAGACCTTGCCCTCGGGGTCAATCTGGATCAGAGCTTCGAGTCCCGCTACGAGAGGGACGATGTAGCCGTCTGGGTACTTCCAGCCGATTCCCTTCTTACCGAACTTTGTCTGCTTTACCTTGGATGAATTCATCTTCTTCACAGGGATGATTCGGCCGAACTTGCCATCGTTCTTGTTGTAGGAATCAGGGAACAACTCGTATACGAGGTCATAGAGTTCGGGCATTTGTCCAGCCAGTTCTAGGGCTGCCAAAATCTGCGGGTTGCGCAGTTCGCGACGAGCGCCATCTGTGGTGACCGCTGGTGAACTCATCAACTTCTCGAAGCGAGACATACATTCGCCCTTCGAGCTGTAAATGGCTGTGGGCGAGATCGCCTCGACCTTCTTGCCGGTCTCGTCCTCGATCGTGAGACCTTCAAGCGCTTTGCGCAGTGGGATCCAACTCAAGGCAACAACGTCGGTCACCTTTATTTCTCCGCCGTCGTTGGTACGCCACTCAACTAGATCCGCGATGCCCTTTGGCAGCTTGTTCTTCAAGTCGTCAAAGAGACCCTGAGCGTTTGCCTTGGTTTCAGCGCGAAGCTGAACGTTGTTGTTTCGGGCTGAACAAATATCTAAGAGTGACTTGTTGAACTCGTCGAGGATTACCTGGTCGTCAGGGTCACTAGGAACAAGCAGTTCGACAGGCACCAGGACATTCATTTCATTGTCGTCATCGGCAAGTGAAGCGCGGTAGGTCGAAACGACATCCTTAGACGCGTCCCAGAGAGTCTTGAAGTCGTGCCACAGTTTCACCGGCTTGAGTTTTGCCTCAGCGTCGTCACCATAGGCGAGCTCGAGAATGTGCAAACCAATGGCAAGAGTGTTGTGTCCGCCATCAAGAATTCCTTCGAGTTCTGGGCTAACAAAGTTCAGTGCGTAGCGCCCACGATCCAGACGCTTGAATTCTGCTGCAGCTAGAAGCAAACCCTTCGACTTAAAGGCAAAGATTTCTGGGGTGAGTGTAAGTGACTCACGGATGTCGGATGTGACCTGGCCGACTTTCGAGTCGCGAGGGTTTGCATCCAGGTTCATCTCATCGATCAAGGGGATGAGGTGTTTGATCTTTACGAGACCTGTAATTCGAGTAACGAAGCCTGCCTGCTGCTCAGCGACGTGTTCAAACTTTAGGGCGAGGATGGTGTTGTTTGTCATTGTTTCTCCTTGTTCAGTTGGCCTTCCGGCCTCTTTCTACCTGCCTCCCGTCCGAAAGGCAGTAGACCAGAATCACACATGGGTTTCAGTCTGTCAAGTTAATGTGCAATATTCTTTTGAGGTGTGTCCTTACCTTCGTTCTTTATGGGGGCGGATTGACGCAAAGGAAGAGAGTGCTCATGCAAACCGATCTAGCGGATGCTTATTCAAGCTCAAAAGTTACCGTTTGGGATGGCGAGACCACGATCACTGCGCGTGGGCATCAGGGCTCTCGCTGGGGTAATCAGCCAGACTTGGTTGGTACGCTCGGAGTTTCCGAACTTTATGTGATCACTGCCTGGAATCCGAGGAGTGAGCTCTCGTCGGCAGAAGCCAACAATCAGTCAAATGGAAATCTTCTCCGTGACCTCCAAGCGTTGGGGCTTCAAGTTTGCAGGGCAGAGGGTGCGAGCGTCGACGGTACTTGGGCCGAGGCCTCATTTGCCGTTCCGGTAGGCGACGACGAAGACTCGACTGCGATTCAAGAGCAAGTTCACAAACTCGCCATCAAATACCAGCAGAATGCTTATTTCAAGTTGACCAGCGAGACCTTTGAAGTATTCGGCGCGATCTTTACAGGCCTTCACATATCACTAGATATCGAAATATCGATGCGCTAGCTGGGCCAATTTGCGCTTCAACGACGAGGTTTATACTTTTCACTAATAGCTAGGGGGAGCTTTGGAAACTTGCGATAAATGCGGACGCCTTTACTCGGGTGAGTACTGCGCAAATTGCCACGTAGACACAGATAACTATTCGCGAGATTTCCCGAATGTCACCTGGGATGAAGTTCGCGACCACCTCGTTAAACGCCTATTGATAGACGACGAATCCATCCTTCATGGCGAAGAGGAGTATTTTTGGTGGCCGGCGTTCCTATGCCAACACGTATACAAAGAAGACGAAGGTCGTTTCAACGACGAAAGCCCCGACAATTGGATGCAAATCGTTGCAGAGACCGAAGTAGGGCGAATGAGCGAGGAACTTGGTCTAGCTCTTGCCGACGAAGTGAATAGTGAATTTGTTCATGGTGCGGCAATCTATGACGAGGGTGCGCTGACACTCCGAACTTCCTTCGCATTCAACCCACTCAATCGCGCCCTGCTGAAGATTTTTCACGAACAAATACTCGCCCAGGCAACCTTGGCACACGAATTCGCGATCAAGTGGGTCGAGATTGAAGGTATTGAGTTTTCCCATTCAAACCACCCAGAGAGTGGCCCGAGGGACAACCCTGATGACCTTCTAGGTGTTTTTTGGGGTGACACATACTCGGGCGGCGAAATTATGCCCGACTTCTCGCAAGCCCTCGCGGAGGCTCGAGCGGTAATTCCCCAACTCATGGCCAATCAGGGCTGGGCGCCAGGTTTCTCCAACGATGAAGTTAACTTCTTCCTGAAAGGCAACGCCTCCGTTGGCATGGGAGTTCGGCCAAGTGACCCCGAAAATGCAAAATATGGGCCAGGTATTTTCGTGTATGCCAATGACATGGGCTACCAGATGCCACTTGGCCCCCAAGAGACGAACACACTCAACTTTGTGAGTTCAGAGCTCGGAAGGGCATCACAATTCGGAGCTTTTTTGAGTAAGAACTACATTGGCGAGCTCGGGCCTCGCATGACTGCATTTATCCCATATGGGCCACTGGCCGAAGATCGATTCAATCCGCTAAACATGGCAATCACAATCACAAATTTTGCGGCCCATGTATCCAAATGCTGTATGGGCACGTTCTGGCTCCTAGATGAAAAGGTTTCAACCGAACCAACTGAATCCGCGGGCGATCAACTAGGTAATCGGAGTTAGTAGCGTGGCTAAAAAAGGCGGCCCTAAAAAGCATCAAAAGTTGAAGTCGCTTCCTAAATATCTGACTCGAGATGAGCGCACTGCCCAACAAAGAGCACAGTGGGTCCGCATGAAAAGGCGCGAGGCGAGGCTATCCCTAGATGACATCTCATCGGGCATCTTTCCCTTCGATAGGAAACCCGAGAATATAAGCATGGAGCAGTACGAAGCCTTTCTCACAATAGAGGCGTCAGATAAACCAACATTCATCACCGGAAACGCTGGGACGGGCAAATCAACCCTTCTTCGTTTCTTTGTTTCAAACACGCTGCATAAAGGGAAGTTAGTTGTTGGAGCGCCGACCGGACCAGCAGCATTAAATGTCGGAGGGAGCACTCTGCACCGAATTGTCGGTTTAACAGTCTCCAAATGGCCACTTCGCCCCAAGGAGGCTGGCTCTCGTCTTGGTGGGTATAACCCGACACTTCGAAAGACTTTACTAAAGAATCTAGAGTTGCTTGTAATAGATGAAGTCTCGATGGTTAGAGCCGACGTGATGGATGCAATCGATAGAGCACTGCGAAATGCCAAGGATAGCGATTCGCCGTTTGGCGGAATCAAGGTAGTCATGTTTGGCGACCCCTACCAGCTTCCTCCAGTAGTGACACAAACCTGGACTATCTCAGATGCTGGTCGGGACTACGAGTCACCTTTCTTTTTCAGCGCTCATGTGTTTAGTAATATTCAGACGGTAAATTTTCTTCTCGAGGAAACCCATAGGCAAGCTGAACCAGGTTTCATCAGAGCGTTGAATAACATTCGCAAGGGCGATGAGACTGGGGAGGACTTCAATCTACTCAATAGCCGCGTCGATTCGAATGCCCCCGAAGATGCCCTCAGGCTTTTCTCTAAGAATGATGCGGTCGACAGGCATAATCAACTCAAATTGAGTCAACTTGCTACCGAAAGTGCAGTGTTCTTAGCTTCGCGATCTGGCTCTTTTCTGGGTTTTGAAGGGAAGCCGAGACCAGAGGGCCCAACGGCTGACGTGCTCACCTTAAAAGTCGGAGCAAAGGTGATGTTCATAAAAAACGATGACCAGAATAATGCAGTCGATGCTGACGGATTGCCGGTTCTCCGCTGGGCGAATGGAACTCTAGGGACCGTCGCATCGCTTAGTCGCTCCGGCGAGGTAAAAGTTACTTATGTGGATTCAGCTGGAAGAGCCCGGACAGATTCCATAGAAAAATCTACTTGGCTAGAGCAAAAACCCGTTGTGACGTCATACAAGAGCGCCAATGGCGACATTCGAACTCAGATTGAACAAGAGATCGTAGGTAGTTTCACTCAAGTTCCCCTCAAGCTTTCATGGGCGGCGACGATTCACAAAGCCCAGGGGGCTACTTATGACGCAGTGTCGGTCAATTTTGGTTCGGGCACGTTCGCATCTGGGCAGGCGTATGTTGCTCTGAGCCGGGTTCGAACACTAGCGGGCCTCTACCTGGAGAAACGCTTTACGCCTGACCAACTGGTTCCAGTTGATTCGAGTGTCAAGGAGTTTATGAACCCCCAACGCTTTAGAACCTGGCACCAGCAGCAATATCGAGAGAGCATCAGGGCATCGCAGGAGAAGATAGCCCAAAAGGTGCATCTCGAACTGAAATCTCAAGAAAAGAGCACGAGAATCGAAACGTCGCTGACCCTAGTTGCTAAAGGATATTCGATCCCGGCAGCTGTTCTCGCAAAATTACTGGCAGTAACGAAACCGGATACGTCGTGGATTGAGGCTGCAGAAAAGGAAGAGATCGAAAGACTATGCGATTTAGCAGAGGAGTCGCGCTTGGCAATTTCCAGAAAACCTTTGACGGGGGCAGCGGCTCAACAGCGAATGAAAGATGCGATAACGATACTTTCTGCAGGCAGCATGCTGTATTCGGTTTTTATGCCAAAACTAGATCTTTACACTAAAGGTGATTTTGAGAAGCGAAACTACGCAGAAAAACTTGCCTTCTTCGACGCGTTGCTGGATGGAGGGCAACTCGAGGATTTGCGAAAATTTTACAAATCCGTGATTACATTCGAGAAGTAGGCTTCAAGAGGTTGACGTGGTTCTAGAGTCTGCGGGTTTCGAGTAATTATTTTTGATTCGACCCATCTATTCGATCAATTGCGGCACCGACGATTCGCCCACCAATCGGGAGCATGCTGCTCTTGTTATGCGTCGCCTAGACCGGGAGCCCGGACAGCGATTGGTTGGAATCGCCCAGGGTCTGCATTTTCAGATCATTCGATCAATCGAATCGTGACAAGTAGATCGGCACCTTCGAGATGAATCCAAGCGCTATCTCCCGTGTGCAGATCACGAAGCGCAGTCCCAATAGGCCCGTAGATGGGTGTCATGATTACGCCTCTGATCGGGGGTATTTTGCTGGTGCGAAAACCAGGGGTCAAAAAGAACTGTCTTACTTTTTGGTGTGCATCGACAGTGTGGACGCGTGAACCTTCTTCTACGACCTGTCGTTGGCCTGGGCAGCTTTGGTTTGGCAGGTTATCTCGGATGTAGCCGAGTATTCGGCTGTCTTTTACTTCTGCAGGGTTTGCAGAGTCCGCCTCTGCGCAAAGCAATCGCAACTCATCCATGTTTCGGGCAAGGTTTCCTATTTTCACGTCACCTGCTAGCGAAGAAATCACTGGGTCTTGGCCGGCTTCAATGGCTTCGGTGAGGCGAATCAAGACAGTGAGCAAGTCGCTATCAGAAAAGCAGTAATTCTCTTCCTGAACTCTTGCGAGATGAATTATTCTTCCGGCAGCCCGAAACGGTCTTGAACTTGACAAACTGCCCCCTAAAATGTTGCCAAGAGTCTACAACTACTTAGAACCTTATTGCCAGCGTTGATCCTCGACCTATGCAGAAGCCCCCCCAATCATTGAGGCTGAGATGGTTTCTAAGACTCACCGAAGTACTTAGCCAGACAACTCAGCCAAAGTTCCCTTGAGCGCAGCACCTCGCTCACCCAGGTTCCAGCTCGCGATGTCTTGAATTTCTAGGTGGTCTGAGTTGTTGGTGACGCCGATGCGAAGCACTTGAATTCCGCAGGCTTCGCATAGGCCGACTAACTGCACTTATCTTCACTAGAAATGGACCCAATACGGCTGTTATGCTCGTGATTTCGTCCCTTGCTCTAGTATTAGAAAAACTTTGGAGAATGGTGGGGCAAGATGTTTGACGAAAACGCTTATTTGCTAGGTCTATTTAGGCTCGTGGGCGGGGGATTGGAAGTTGGCTTCGACTTGCAAAGCGACATGGCCTTTATCGAATGGGGAGGTCTGCGAGCAACATACGGAACTCTTGTTCCATCGGACGAGACAACAATGGTCTTGTCGCTCGATTTACATGTGGCAAACTTCCCGCAGATGACTGTCGACTTATTAGGAGTGGCTGCAGGTCAAAGGCCCCAAGCGATAGGGGCGTTGCGCTTGGAGAGCCTAGAAGACGGGTCAGTCGATCTCACACTTTACACCGACCAGGTGCTCACACTAAAGACGGACGAAGACACGCGACTATTGGCTTCGATGCTTGGTTTCCTAGAGGATTCGCTCGAGAATCTGGTTCTACCAAAATGATTCGAATGCTTCATGATTGTGCCAGATAAGGCTGAAGTATAACGAAAACCAGCCAAGCCCTAAGGCTTGGCTGGTTTTATAAGTTTTGCTACGACTGGCGTGGCGTCACTTGGCGCTTCGCCCGAAACTGAGATAACTTCTCAGTCTCTTTGGGCGCAACGCCTAGTTTGCAAACAACTCAGCCAAAGTTCCCTTGTGTGCAGCACCTAGGTCGCCAAGGTTCCAGTTTGCGATGTCCTGAATTTCTAGGTGGCCTGAGTTGTCGGTGACACCGATGCGGAGCACTGGAATTCCGCGGGCTTCGCAGAGGCCGACGAACTTCACGTCATCCTCGCGACCAACAGAAACGAGTACGCGACCGGTTGACTCTGAGAACAGTGCAGCGGTGCGGTCAACGCCATCGCGTTCGCAGATCTCACCAAGCCAGATGCGGGCACCCATGCCAAAGCGAAGTGAACACTCGACGACAGCCTGAGCCAAACCGGCCTCAGATAGGTCATGAGCCGAGGCGATTAGACCCTGCTCGCTACCGGCGGCGATTGCCTCGGCAAGCTGCTTCTCGAACTTCAAGTCAACCACTGGTGGGCGACCACCCAGGTGGCCGTGGATTACCTCTGACCAAACTGAGCCATCGAGTTCATCCTTGGTGACACCAAGAAGGTAGATGTTGTGACCCTCGTCTTGCCAACCCGATGGAATGCGTCGAGCAACGTCGTCGATCACGCC
>CANGDL010000015.1 GCA_947452675.1 Microbacteriaceae bacterium
GAAGAACTTGGCGGGATGAACCTATTCTTCGTCTACAAGGATGGCCACGTGGCTACCCCTTCACTAGACGGAACCATCCTCCGAGGAATCACTCGCGACTCGGTTGTCACGCTGATCAAGGACCGTGGCTTGAAGCTCGAAGAGCGAAAGATCACCTTGGCCGAGGTTCGCGACGGCATCAACTCAGGCGAAATCGTCGAGGTGTTTGCATGTGGAACCGCAGCGGTAATCACTCCAATCGGTCAGTTCAAGAGCCGCGAAGAGACCATCGGTTCGGCAGATGCCGAGCCTGGCACCCTTACCGCAAGCCTTCGCGAAGAGCTCACCGGCATCCAGTATGGCAAGGTCGCCGACCGCCACAACTGGCTAGTCAAGCTCAGCGACTAATGCGCATTGCTCGTTTCAGCTTGAACGGCGAGCCGAAGTTCGGCATCGTCGACGGACCTGAACTTGTCGTGCTTAACGGACACCCCCTGGTCGCTGGCTACGACACTACCGGCGAGCGCGTGCCGATCAAAGATGTGAAGCTGCTCGCGCCAACCATCCCATCCAAGGTGGTTTGTGTCGGTTTGAACTATGCCGATCACGTGGGCGAAATCGACGGTGCGACCATCGCTGCAGAGCCAACATTGTTTCTAAAGCCCTCGAGCGCAATCGTTGGTCCTGGCGACGCAATCGTCCTTCCCGCTCAGAGTGAGAAGGTCGACCTCGAAGTCGAGCTAACCATCGTGATGGGTCAGATCGCCAAGAATGTCAGCGAGAAGGATGCCCTCAACTATGTTTGGGGTTTCACTGTCGCCAATGACGTCACCGCACGCGACCTGCAGCACACAGACCAGCAGTGGGCACGTTCGAAATCGTTCGACAGCTTCTGCCCAATCGGCCCGTGGATCGAAACCGAGTTCGTGCCAGACGGCCAGGAGCTCAGCTCTCGCATCAACGGTGAGACCAAGCAGTCGTCATCAATCGATCACATGTTGCACAACGTGCCGAAGTTGATTTCATACATCTCTCACAACATGACCCTGCTGCCTGGCGACGTGATCTTGACCGGAACCCCGGCTGGCATCACCCAGATTTTTTCGGGCGACGTGGTCGAGTGTGAGATCGAGGGCATCGGCACCCTGGTCAATCCGGTTCGCTAGTCGTCATCTAGGCCCACTTCATCCGCGTGCTTTAGACTTGAAGGCATTATGTCTTCGCTAATCACAGCACCTTTTTCAACCGCCACCGGAGCCGACGTCAAGGTTCGTTTTTGCCCTTCGCCGACCGGTTTGCCACACGTTGGCTTGATCCGCACCGCCCTATTCAACTGGGCATACGCGCGTCACACCGGTGGAACCTTCCTGTTCCGCATTGAAGACACCGACGCCGAGCGTGACAGCGAAGAGTCTTTCGAAATGATTCTCGATGCACTCGGTTGGCTCGGTTTGACGTGGGATGAAGGCGTAAACGTCGGCGGCCCGGCTGAACCATACCGCCAGAGCGAACGAACCCACATTTACCAAGAGGTAATCGAGAAGCTCAAGGCATCTGGCCACATCTATGAGAGTTACCTAACCGGCGAAGAGATCGACGAACGTAACAAGGCTGCCGGACGTGCTGTTCAGCTTGGCTACGACAACTCAGAGCGCGATCTAAGCGAAGAGCAGAAGGCTGCATACCGTGCCGAAGGCCGCAGCCCAGCGCTTCGCCTGCGCGTGCCGGAGACCGACATCGTCTTCACCGATCTAGTTCGCGGCGAGATCAAGTTCCCTGCCGGTTCGTTCCCTGACTTCGTGGTGGTTCGCCCTAACGGCCAGCCGCTTTACACCCTGGTCAACCCGGTTGACGATGCGTTGATGGGTGTCACCCACGTGCTTCGCGGCGAAGACCTGTTGTCATCGACCCCTCGTCAGATCGCTCTTTACAACGCCATGTATGAGGCCGGCATCACCAAGTTCATCCCGCAGTTCGGGCACCTTCCATACGTGATGGGCGAGGGCACCAAGAAGCTTTCAAAGCGCGACCCTGAAGCCAACCTGTTCCACCACCGCGACCGCGGTTTCATCCCCGAGGGTCTGCTCAACTACCTTTCATTGCTCGGATGGGGTCTCAGCGCAGACCAGGACATCTTCACGATGGAAGAGCTGGTTGCCGCGTTTGACGTCAAGAACGTGAACCCAAACCCGGCTCGCTTCGACCAGAAGAAGGCTGACGCAATCAACGCTGCACACATCCGACTGCTCACCTTGGATGACTTCAAGTCGCGCCTGATGCCATACCTGCAGAGCGCCGGCATCGTGGGTGCAACGCTTTCGGCTCAGGATGACGCGATTCTCACCGCCGTCGCCCCACTGATTCAGGAACGTCTCGTGGTCTTGAGTGAAGCACCAGACCTAGTCAGCTTCTTGTTCAAGACCGCAGACCAGATCGTTATCGAGGATGACGCTAAAGCTGGCCTTCCGGAAAACACCGCCGAGGTGCTTCACACTGCAGTCGCTGCGCTAGAGCCGATCGCCGATTCGGACTTCAAGACCGAAACCGTTCAGGCTGCACTTCAGGCCGCACTTATCGACGGACTTGGTCTCAAGCCGCGCGTCGCATTTGGCCCGCTGCGCACCGGAATTTCGGGCCGCCGCATCTCACCACCGCTATTCGAATCGATGGAAATTCTCGGCAAGGCCGAGACGATTGCACGTCTTAGCTCGTTTGCCAGTGTCGCCTAAAAACGGCTAAGATGGTAAATCGAGCCCTCGGGCTCGAGCAGTACCTTGGGGTATGGTGTAATTGGCAACACGGAGGTTTCTGGTACCTTTGTTCTTGGTTCGAGTCCAGGTACCCCAGCTTTGAAAATCGCTTCCTTCGGGAAGCGATTTCGCTTTAAGTAGGCAATTCCTCAGATGACCAAGAACCTAAACCTCGGTGGTTTCGCCTACTTCTAACCACTCATACTTGCCGCCATTTTGCTCGGTAACAGCCTGAATCCGGCCATTATTTAGCTGGTTGCCAAACTCGCTCAGGTGAATGTTGTGGGTAGGGAAGCAACGGTTGGGTTTGACGGCTGCGATGAAGTCCATGACCTCTGAAATCTTGAGCCACGGAGCCGATGCAGGGCATGCCAGAATCTCTACTTCGCGGTCTGCTTGGGTGAAGCTGTCGCCTGGATAGTAGAGCTTGCCGTTGACCATTACTCCGCAGTTCTGCACCAGTGGAATCGAACGGTGGATCTCGGCGTGCACGTCGCCGAAAAACTCGAGAGTGAAGTTTCCAACCTCGTAGAAGTCACCGTGGTGAACCGGGTTTAGTTTGAAATCTGGGCGAGAAATTTCGAGCCGTTTGCAGACCTCATCGGTGCCGTAAATGGTTATTCCCGGGTTCGTCCTGATGATTCTGTCGAGCTGCTCTTCATAGCAGTGGTCATCATGAATGTGAGTGATCACAACCGCCTGCACATTGGTGTGGTTGTCAATAGGCTGGGTATACACGCCAGGATCAAGAATCAGAAGTTGACCGTTCTCTTCGATCTCGAGGCAGGCGTGGCCAAACTTTGTAATCTTCATGGCTTCATTCTGTCAAGGTTTTGACGCCCTCGCGCATAGGATTTGAAGGCAAACCTTTGCAGCACAAAAGCTATACGGAGAACTCATGGACGAGCAGCACCAACATCGGGCAAAGCCTCGCGGCTTCAACCCCGGTTGGGTATTTCTGCCGGGCCTTGCTCTGCTTGCCGGGCTAATTTTTGCGATCACGCTCACCATTCTTCATCTGGCCGGTTCGCAAGGCACCGACTTGAGTTTTTGGTGGGAGTTCGTCTGGTTTGTTCCTGTGCTGATCGCCGGCCGCTTCGCCACTATTTTCTTAGAGCGCCGACTAAATTTTGAGGCTACCCTAGCTAGCGAACTTGGCTACATGAAGCAAGCGCAAAAACAGCGCCCTGCTTTTGAGGTGAGGATTGAAAAAGTCACCAATTGGTCGGTGCTCGGCGTCCTTGCACTTGCCGCTTTAATTTCGATTCTCGGCTGGTCAGTGGGCGGCCTGACCCCCCAATCGGCTGTCGAACGCTTTATGTCGATTCTCTTCGTTGCCTCACCTCAGGCGCTCTTGCTCGCGCTGCCCACCGTTTCGCGATTGGCAACCGCCATCGCCGCTTTCAACCAGATTTATTATGCGAATCGCGCGCAATTTGATGCACTTGGCGCGGTTGACATGGTCTTGTTCGATAAGACTGGCACATTGACCACAGCCGAACGGCGTTTTATAGGCGCACATCTGACCCACGGTTCGCCACTTTCAAGCACGGATGAGCTGTTGGCAATTGCCGCCGGTGTTGAATCGCATTCTGAACACCCAATTGCCGTAGCAATCTTTGAGGAAGCGAAGCGGCGTGCAATTGAGCCACTTGAAGTGCGCGATTTTCGCCAAATCCCAGGCCAAGGCGCGGCTGGAACTTACGAGGCGCAGACAATCGTCGTCGGTGGGCCAATCATCCTGACTTCAAGAAACATGACTCTATATGTCGGTGACCTGGTCAAATGCGATGCTTCGAATCACTCGGGGCACACCGTGCTTTTTGTCATTCGAGACACCGAGCTGCTTGGTTGGCTAGAGTTGGGCGACCACATCCGTGCAACTTCAAAGAATGCTGTCCTGGCCCTTCAGTATGAGCGAAAGCGTATCGGCTTGTTGACTGGTGACGCCCAGGGAGTCGCGACGGCCGTGGGCAATGAACTTGGCATCACCGAGACATTTGCCGAGATCCTGCCTCATCAGAAAGCAGATGTGGTTAGCCGCCTTCAGGCAGACACCTCGAAGGTTGCGATGGTTGGTGACGGCGTCAACGATGCCCAGGCGCTAACCCAGGCAAACGTTGGCGTAGCTTTCGGTGTTGAAGGTTCAGACCCGATTGATTCTTCGGGAATAACTATCGCGTCTACGGATCCGGTTCTATTCGCCCGCTCACTCATTTTGTCCAAGCGAGCCGCTAAGAAGGGGAGACAAAACCTAGTCTGGACCGCGGTCTTCAGCGCGGTCACGTTACCTCTTGCTGCCGGAGCCCTGGGTAGCTTTGGCCTGATCATCTCACCGGCCGTCGCCGCGGGTCTTTCGTTAGCTATGTCTGCAGGAGTGCTCATTAACACTCGTAGTCTGAAAAGGGGCTAGGCATGACGACTCGAATCGGTCTCATCATTAACCCAAGTTCCGGTCGAGGTAAGGGTGCCGCTCGCGGTCAGTTGGTTTTGAGTACATTTGAGGCTTCTGGTCAAGACTTCGTCGACCTGTCAGGTCAGACTATCGACGAGGCAAATTCAAATGCAAGGCACGCCATCAATGACGGTCTAATTAGCGGCTTGGTCGTAGTTGGCGGCGACGGAATTGCACATCTTGGCGTAAACATCGCGTGCGACACCGGAATCTCCCTGGGCATCATCGCTGCCGGCACTGGTAATGACCTTGCTCGAAGCATTGGTATGCCCGAGAATGATGTGATTGCGGGGACCCACGCGGTGCTCGAAAAACTTCACGCGCCTCGAAAGGTGGACGCCATCAAGGCTCACACTTCGACCGGCGAGTTTTGGTTCTTTGGCACTGCCTCAGCAGGCTTCGATGCTCTCTGCAACCAACGTGCCAACGAGATGAGTTGGCCAAAGGGTCAGCGCCGCTATGACATCGCCATGGTGCTCGAGTTGGCTAAGTTCAAGCCGATTCACTACGAGGCAACAATCGATGGCGAACATCGGTCATTCGATGCAATGCTCTGCGCGGTGGCTAATGGCCCTGCGTTCGGTGGCGGCATGATGATTGCACCACAAGCAAACGTAGAGGATGGATTGCTCGACCTCTTCATAGTGCACGCGATGAGTCGCGTCGAACTTCTAAAGGTTTTCCCGAAGGTCTACACCGGTGGGCACGTCACTCATCCTGCGGTGGAAATAGTCCGAGCAAAGTCAATCAAACTTTCATCGGGAAACATGCCGGTTTATAGCGATGGCGAAGCGCGCGGCCATTCGCCCCTGACGGCCACAGTTGTGCCCGGCGCGCTCTCGGTCTTCGCTTAGCGAACCTGGCAGAGTCTTAGTTTATTTTGAGCTATTGCTCACTGAAACTTTGCCGCCGGCAATCTTCAAATGGGTCTTAGCTCGCTTCGCAACGGCAGAGTCGTGAGTGACCATAATCAATGTGATGCCCTGTTCGCGCCAAAGTGATTCCAAAACTGAGACGATTTCATCGCGAGTCTGCTCGTCAAGGTTGCCTGTCGGTTCATCGGCCAGTAAAACTGTCGGCGACTTGACGATTGCTCGGGCAATCGCCACTCGTTGCTGTTGACCACCGGAAAGTTCGCTAGGGAGGTGGCTGCCGCGATCACCTAAACCAACGGATTCCAATGCAGCTTGAACTTTCTCGGCCCGAATCGATGCTGATAGCCCGGATGGAACTAGCGCCGTCTCAACGTTTTCCGCTGCCGAAAGCGTTGGAATCAGATTGAATCCTTGAAATACAAATCCGATTTTTTCGGCTCTAAGGTCGGCCAACTCGTTATCGCCAAGATTTTCGAGTGCAACTCCGTCGATTTCAACGACTCCCGCACTCGGGCGATCCAATGCACCCAGGAGTTGAAGCAAGGTTGATTTGCCGCCACCTGTTGGACCCTGAATCGAAACCATATCACCAGAGCTAATTTCGATCGTTACGTCATCTAGCGCCTTAACAACACCGCGCTTTTGCTTGTAAGTCTTGCTAACCGCTACGAGCTTGTAGATCGGTGCTTGTTCTGAATTGCTCATGTTAGGCAACGCTCCTTAGTGCTTCAGATGGGCTAAGTTTTGAGGCGCGAAGGCCACCGAATGCACCTGCAAGTAACCCGCCGAGCACTGCAAACGCAATTGCAATTGCGATGATTTGAAGAGACACCGAAGCGTTGAGTGCCACGTTGACTCCAGCTTGGGCTGCACCACGTCCGAAACCGCCACCGAAACCGCCGCCACCAGGGCCGCCACCAGGGCCGCCGAAACCGCCACCGCCAGCGAAACGGCTAGCAAAACTATTCGGCTGAGAGAGAGATGCCGAAAGGCTTGGAGCGGCACTGTTGATTCCCCATATTCCCGCGAGGCCGAGAAGGACGCCGAGCACACCACCCAAGAGACCGGTTACGAGAGATTCACCAACCACCTGGCGAACGATTCGGCCTGAACGCCATCCGATTGCCTTAAGGGTTCCGAATTCACGCGTTCGTCGCGTCACTCCCGAGGTGGTGAACAGGATCGAGCTCGCGAATGCGACCAAAAGCACAATGATTGAAAGCCACGCGCCTAGGTTGCCGATGAGGCTTGATGCGGTGGCTAGAGAACCGCTTACGGTTGAAGCCAAGTCTGCCGAGGTGTTTACTGTAGCGCCGGGAAGAGCCTGACTTATCGAGGATTTGACTGCAGGAATTTGGTCGGCCGATTTGGCGGAAACATAGATGTTCGTGACGGCATTTGGATTGGTTGATAGCTTCTGAGCAACCGCGATAGGAATGTAGACGTTTGAATCCGTCGTGGCCTGTGATGACGATGACGAAACGATTCCAACTACCGTGAAATTGGTAGCGGCGATTTTTAGAGTTCCATTCACCGAAAGTTTGGCAGTCTTTGCATAAGCTGCATCAATCACTGCAACATTTGAGTTTGAATCTGATGCAGCAAGCAAGCGTCCGGAGCTCAATTTCGTAGAGGTCAGCGGTCCAACCTTGCTAACCGCACCATCGATGCCTTCAACAGAGAATGTGTCGACGCCAAAAGAACTGCCGCTCTGACGGAAACCGCCACCGAAGCTAGGTCTGCCGGATGTGCCGTTCTGACCTGGCTGACCCGTGCCTTGACCTGCACCCTGACCAGCACCTTGACCGGTTTGGCTGAACGAAGGAAGTTTGCCGGAGAACGTGATGCTTGTAAGTTTCAAAGTTGAAGTGGATTTCGAAACCCCAGGAATTGAGGCAACTTTGGCCGCTTGATCAGTCGTGAGTGTCGCACTGCCAGGTGAGACACGCAGACGAGAAAGGTTGAATGATTGGCTCTTGCCAGAAGCGGCCCCTGGGCCAGCGCCCACGTTGAATCGTTGCCCGAAACCTGCAGTCATGTCCGCGCTCTTTGTCACGCTTATGTCCGTGCCAATTCCATACATGCTGCTCAGAACCTTATCTTGGGCAGTGTGAATGCCTGCCGAAACTGAGTTCACGACGACTACGAGAGCGATCGCAACAGCTAAACCACTGGCGATCAAAAGTGATTGTTTGAATCGCTTAGTTAGTTCCCGACGCAGATAGGTGAAGAACATGAGGCCCCTTTGGCTGGAGTTGATTTCTGGATTAACTATCTACCTGCCAAGTTGCGTGTGGTTGACAAAACCGCTGTGAGAATGCTGAGAATCTAAAAACTCCTCGACTGGCAGTTACTCGGCGGATGTGGCATAATCGACAGGTTGCAAAAAACGGTCCCATCGTTTAGCGGCCTAGGACACCGCCCTCTCACGGCGGCAGCAGGGGTT
Organism: Microbacteriaceae bacterium; assembly: GCA_947452675.1. Lineage (GTDB taxonomy): Bacteria > Actinomycetota > Actinomycetes > Actinomycetales > Microbacteriaceae > Rhodoluna. The sequence continues at coordinate 8,506 of CANGDL010000015.1, forward strand.
CAAATCCCCTTGGGATCACGATTACCTCTCTCGATGCTTAGTCTCGGGAGAGGTTTTCCTTTATCCGGTTTAGTAGAACCGTTTATTTGACCACTCTTATTTAGTCAGGCGCAGGCGCGTGACACCCGCAAAAATCACAATCAAAAACACCGGGATGAGTGCGGCTAGGTTTAGCCCCAAGAACATGAACGCGGTCACGATGGTACCGGCGACGGCCCCACCAAAGGCACCCGAAAGATTCATTAGGGAATCGCTCAGACCCTGGACGTTGGTCTTTTCTTCAACCGGAAGTGTGGCTGTCAAAAGGGCGGCGCCACCAACTGTGGAAGCCGACCATCCGAGACCCAAAAGGAACAAACCTATTGTCACGAGGGTGCGATCATTCTGACCGAATCCGGCAACAGCCAAGGCGGCGACATAAATCGCTTGGCCAAGTATCACGGTTTGAACGCGACCGAGCTTGTCTGAAAGCCAACCAAACACCGGCGAGAATGCATACATGCCCGCGATGTGAAGGCTGATGGTGAAGCCAACGATGACAAGGTCAAAGCCCATGGCCTTCATGTGAATCGGAGTCATCGACATGACCGAAACCATGATCATGTGGCTCAGAGCGATCGCACTAATGGCGAATGCCGCCCTCGGGTATTTCTTTAGCGTTGCAATTGCGGTCGCAAAAGAGGTTTTGCCCTTGGTTTTCGCCGCGTTCAACTGCTTGGCGACCAATAGTGGGTCAGGGCGCAGGCCAAACCAGAAGACCGAAGTTGCGGCAATTTGGGAAACGATGGTGAATAGGAACGGCCCGGTCATCGACGGAAGGCCAAGTGCATGTCCAATGATTTCACCGGGGCCGAACATGTTTGGGCCGATTACCGCGCCAAAGGTCGTTGCCCAAACCACAACCGATAGGTCACGGCCGGTGGAGCGGCTGGATGGGAGGTCGGTGGCGGCAAAGCGAGCCTGCAAGCCAACGGCCGAACCGGCGCCCAACAAAAACAGTGCTAGCAATAGCAGTGGGAAAACTTGAACTGCGGCCGCAGTGATCACCAGCGATGCGCCCGTGATCGCGAGGGCTGCTCCCGTGGCCAGCGAGACGCGGCGGCCGCGCTTGAATGCCAATCTGGCTAGGGGGATAGCCCAGGTGGCCGCGCCTAAAGTGCTGAAGGTGGCTGCAGAACCGGCCCAACTTGGTGACCCGGATAGATGCGCTGCGAGCAGAGAGCCGATTGAGAGCGTCGAACCTAAACCGAAGCCTGAGAGCACCTGCCCTGCGGTCAAAACTCGGATGGTCTTTTTCTGGAGAAAATCCAGGCCGTTATCGCTCATCTGGCCAGCCTATACCGAAGCATTCTGCCCGCTCGCGAGGTAAACTTTTAGTTCAATCGTTTTGAGGTGTTTGTATGACAAATAAGCCGTTAACTCTGGCCGAAAAGGTGTGGAACGACCACTTGGTCGCCAAGGGTGAAAATGGTTCGCCCGACCTGCTCTACATCGACCTGCACCTAGTTCACGAGGTCACGAGCCCGCAAGCTTTCGACGGCCTCCGCCTCGCCGGCCGCCCGGTTCGTCGGCTCGACCAAACCATCGCCACCGAAGACCACAACACTCCTACCTGGGACATCGACAAGCCAATTGCCGACGTAACCAGCCGCACCCAGATCAATGCACTTCGCGAGAATGCCAAGGAGTTCGGTGTTCGCATCCACTCGCTGGGTGATGCTGAGCAGGGCATTGTTCATGTGGTTGGCCCGCAGCTTGGCTTGACCATGCCGGGCATCACAGTTGTCTGTGGCGATTCACACACCTCGACCCACGGCGCATTCGGAGCGCTGGCAATGGGCATCGGCACCTCGGAGGTTGAGCACGTGCTCGCCACCTCGACTCTTCCGCTTCAGCCGTTCAAGACCATGGCGATCAACGTTGAAGGAACCCTACGCCCAGGAGTCACCGCCAAGGACATCATCCTTGCCGTGATTGCCAAGATTGGAACCGGCGGCGGTCAGGGTTATGTGCTCGAATACCGCGGCAGCGCCATCCGTGCCCTTTCGATGGAAGCCCGCATGACCATCTGCAACATGTCCATCGAGGCCGGTGCGCGCGCCGGAATGGTTGCGCCTGACCAGATCACCTATGACTACCTCGAGGGGCGCCCGCATGCTCCACAGGGCGCCGACTGGGATGAAGCGATCGCTTACTGGAACACCCTGCCGACCGATGAGGGTGCCAAGTTCGACGCCGAGGTTTTTCTCGACGCAAACACGCTTGACCCTTTCGTAACCTGGGGAACAAACCCTGGTCAAGGCGTCAGCCTGAACGATTCCGTGCCTAGCCCAGATGACTTCGTCGATCCGAACGACAAGGCTGCTGCCGTTCGCGCCCTTGAATACATGGACCTAACCCCGGGTACCAAAATGAAGGACATCGCAGTAAACACCGTATTCCTAGGTTCTTGCACCAACAGCCGAATCGAAGATCTGCGCGCAGCGGCGGCAATCATCGAGGGCAAGACCAAGGCCGAAGGCGTTCGTTTCATGGTCGTGCCTGGCTCAGCCAAGGTTCGCCTACAGGCTGAGGCCGAGGGGCTGGACAAGATCTTCAAAGACTTCGGTGCCGAGTGGCGTTTTGCTGGTTGCTCGATGTGTCTAGGAATGAACCCAGACCAGCTGGCTCCGGGGGAGCGTTCGGCTTCAACCTCAAACCGAAACTTCGAAGGTCGCCAGGGCAAGGGCGCTCGCACCCACCTCGTGTCACCTTTGGTTGCCGCAGCCACAGCCATTCGCGGAACCCTTTCGGCACCGGCAGATCTAATCGACTCAGCGGAGGCCAACTAATGGAAAAGTTTGAAGTTTTCACAGGCGTCGGCGCACCACTTCGCCGAAGCAACGTTGACACCGACCAGATCATCCCGGCGGTGTATCTGAAGCGCATCACCAAGACCGGCTTTGAAGATGCTCTCTTCGCCGCCTGGCGCAACGACCCTGAGTTCGTGCTGAACCAGGATGCCTATAAGCACGCGCAGGTTTTGGTTGCTGGTCCAGATTTTGGAACCGGTTCAAGCCGCGAGCACGCGGTTTGGGCGCTTCGAGACTACGGCTTCAAGTGTGTTCTATCTTCTAAGTTCGCCGACATCTTCCGAGGCAACTCGGGCAAGCAAGGTCTCATCGCCGGCGAAATCACCGATGCTGACACCGAGAAGCTCTGGGCTGCGCTGGAGGCAAATCCTGGAGCCTCGATAACCATCAACTTGGTCGAGCAGACCGCCACGATTGGTGACCTAGTCGTCCACTTCGAGATTGACGAATACACTAAATGGCGTCTGTTAGAGGGCTTGGATGACATCGGGCTCACCTTGAGAGACGAACAAGCCATTACTGATTTTGAAGCCAAGCGTCCTAACTGGATGCCTAAAACCTTGCCAGCGAAACACTAAGGAGACCCATGAGTCAGATCACCGTTCACGGTGGCAAGCCACTTATCGGTCGAGTTGACGTAAAGGGCGCTAAGAACCTGGTCACCAAGGCCATGGTTGCCGCTCTGCTAGGCGAATCGGCCAGCGTTCTCAAGGATGTTCCATTCATCAGCGACGTCGAGATTGTTTCGCGACTTCTTCAGCTTCACGGCGTCGTAATCGAGCACGGCGCCGACGGTGTGATGACTCTCGACCCGACCAAGGTCGCCTCGGCACGGATGGCCGACATCGATGCTCACGCAGGTTCATCGAGAATTCCAATTCTGTTCTGTGGTCCTTTGCTGCACCGTCTCGGCGAGGCTTTCATCCCTGGTCTTGGTGGTTGCCACATCGGCGACCGCCCAATCGACTTCCACTTCGAGGTTCTGCGCAACTTTGGCGCGGTCATTGAAGAGCTTGAGAATGGAACCCGCCTGTCGGCCCCTAAGGGTCTTCACGGAGCCAAGATTAAGTTGCCATACCCATCAGTTGGCGCAACCGAGCAGGTGCTCTTGACCGCAGTGCGTGCCGAGGGTCTCACCGAACTTTCAGGTGCTGCTATTGAACCCGAAATCATGGATCTAATTGCGATCTTGCAGAAGATGGGTGCAATCATCTCGGTTGACACAGACCGCGTGATTCGCATCGAAGGCGTCAAGGAGCTCAAGGGTTACTCTCACCGAGCAATTTTTGACCGCAACGAAGCAGCTTCATGGGCATGTGCTGCTCTGGCAACCAATGGCGACATCTTCGTCGGTGGCGCCCGCCAGCAAGACATGACCACATTCCTCAACGTTTATCGCAAGGTTGGCGGAGCGTTCGAAATCGAGGATGATGGAATTCGCTTCTGGCACCCGGGTGGTGACCTGAAGCCGGTGGTTCTCGAGACCGATGTGCACCCTGGCTTTATGACTGACTGGCAGCAACCATTGGTCGTCGCTCTAACTCAGGCAAAAGGCCTATCGATCATCCACGAGACCGTTTATGAAAACCGATTTGGATTCACCGATGCCCTGGTTCAAATGGGCGCGCAGATTCAGATCTATAAAGAGTGTTTGGGAGGCACCGCTTGCCGATTCGGGCAGCGCAACTTCAACCACTCAGCTGTTATCTCTGGCCCGACGCCACTTCACGCCGCCGACATCCGCGTTCCTGATTTGCGAGGTGGATTCAGTCACATGGTTGCGGCGCTTGCTGCCAAGGGAACCTCACACGTAACGAACGTTCAGTTAATCTCGCGTGGTTATGAGCACTTCTTGCAGAAGCTCACCGACCTTGGCGCCGACTTTAGCTATACCGAATAGGTCAAAGCGTGGCCAAGAAGACCAATCGCGAATATCTTCGAATGCCGAAGATAAATCCGGCTGAGCGTCACTTTGTTTTGATGCTGGTTGCATCAATATTGATTCCATTGGTTCGCACCTTGTTCAAATTGGTTCCAACCGGCCAAGAGAAACTGCCTAAAAAAGGTGCCTTTGTATTGGTTTCGAATCACGTAACTAACGTTGATGCTTTCGCAATGGCCTACTTTGTATATGTCACGTTGAAGCGCGCTCCGCACTTTTTGGCCAAGGGCAGCTTGTTCAAGCTTCCGATTATTGGTTCAGCCCTGCGTGCCGCAGGGCAGATTCCCGTCTATCGTGGTGGCCAGCGAAACGACGAACCTCTGCGTGCGGCCCACGCATACTTAGATGCTGGCCACTGCATCTCGATATTCCCAGAGGGCACCCTAACCCGCGACCCCGACCTATGGCCTATGCGCGGCAAGACCGGTGCGGTTCGATTGGCCCTTGAGACCAACGTGCCGGTTTATCCGGTGGCGCACTGGGGCAGCGAGAAAGTATTGCCACAGTATGGAGCCAAGTTCCGACCTGGTTTTTGGAAGCCGGTGCGAATGGTGGTCGGGGATGAAATCGACCTAACTCTTTACCGAGGCAAGAAACTAACGCCAGCAGAGGTTCATGAAGCGACTGAGCTCGTCATGCATCGCATCACCGAGTTGGTTTCGCAACTCCGAGGAACCGTGCCTCCGCAAGAGCTTTGGGACCCGGCCAATCACGGTCAAACACAGACCGGAAACTTTAGAAAAGCAGAGAAGCACAACAAGAAAGCGAAGAACTAATGGCGAAAATTGCCGTGATGGGTGCAGGAAGTTGGGGCACCACCTTCGCCAAGGTGCTTGCCGACAACCCGGAGAACGAAGTTGTTCTTTGGGCTCGACGTTCAGATGTTGCCGATGAAATCAATCAAGATCACCGCAACGGCGACTACCTACCAGGGATCCACCTGCCAAAGACTTTGAAGGCACACACTGATGTCGCAACCGTGTTGGCTGGCGCAGAGCTCGTGTTCCTCTCGGTTCCTTCGCAGTCGCTCAGAGGGAACCTCCAAGACTGGGGGCCATTGTTGCCGGCTGGCGCGATCCTGGTCAGCTTGATGAAGGGTGTCGAAAAGGAAACCGGGCTTCGCATGAGCGAAGTGATCGCATCGGTTACTGGATTTTCCGAATCGCAAATCGCGGTAGTTTCGGGACCGAACTTGGCCTTGGAAATCGCGCAGGGCCAGCCAGCGGCTTCCGTTGCCGCATCAACCAACAAAGCGGCGGCCGAAACCGTTGCCAAGGCGGCAAGCAACGACTATTTCACCACCTTCATCAACAAGGATGTGATCGGCACCGAATTCGGCGGCATCCTTAAGAACCTAATCGCGGTGGCCATCGGAATCGTCAATGGCGTTGGCTATGGAGAGAACACCAAGGCCTCGATTATGACGCGAGGGCTTGCTGAAATTTCACGTTTTGCCGTTGCCTACGGTGCAAAGGCAACGACCATGGTCGGCCTGGCCGGTTTGGGTGACCTGATTGCAACCTCGGAATCACCGCTGTCACGAAATCACAAGGCCGGTGAAATGCTCGGCAAGGGCTATACCCTTCGCGAGGTGCTCCGCCGCATGTCTCAGACCGCAGAGGGCCTCTCTTCGGTTGCCCCAATCTTGCAGCTGGCTAAAGCCAAGGATGTCTCGATGCCGATTGTCGAACAGGTCCAGCTGGTGCTTGAGGGCAAGATGGACCCTAAGGATATCGCTCCGCACCTAACCACCGAAACCGACGGCCCGCAGGGCGAATAATTATGGCCAAGTTGAATCTGGTTCTACTCTTCGGAGGTCGCTCAAGCGAGCACTCAATCTCATGTGCGACTGCCGCCGGCGTGCTTGGCGCCATCGACCGCAGCAAGTACAACGTCATCCCGGTTGGAATCACCAAGCAAGGTGTTTTTGTACCCGCTGCCGACGACGCCGCAAAGTGGGCACTTCGAAAAGGCAACCTTGCCACCGTTACCGATGAGGGGTCGCGAATTGAATTCGCGATGGACGGAAGTAGAGAAATAACTCGCCTTGACATTACAGGTGCGCGAAGCTCGCTAGGTCAGATTGATGTGGTTTTTCCAGTGCTACACGGCCCGTTCGGGGAGGATGGCACACTTCAAGGTTACTTAGAGTTGTTGGGCTTGCCTTATGTTGGCAACGGGGTTTTGGCATCGGCCGCCGGAATGGACAAAGAATTCACCAAGGCACTTTTCGAGTCAGCTGAAGTTCCGGTTACTCCTCACGTCGTGATTCATCAGCGCGACTGGCTGTCAAATCCCGGCGCATCACTAGATCAGGTGGCGAAGCTTGGCGAACTTCCGCTGTTTGTTAAGCCTGCGCGAGCAGGCTCATCCGTGGGTGTTTCAAAGGTAAAAGAGATGGCCGAATTCAAAGCGGCAGCCAAGCTCGCTTTCGAGAACGACAGCAAACTGGTTGTTGAAAAGGGTTTGGTTGGTCGCGAGGTTGAATGTGCGGTTATTTCTGGCCGCGGCGCTAGCGAACCTCGGGTTTCCATCGCCGGCGAAATTGTGGTCACTGGGCGAGACTTCTATGATTTCGAAGCAAAATACCAAGATGAGGACTCGGTCGATCTCATCATTCCAGCCAAGCTAACCGATGCCGAACTAAACGAAATGCAGGGCATCGCTCGTAAGGCATTCAAGTCGCTAGGCTGCGAGGGGTTGGCGAGAGTCGACTTTTTCTTGACTGCCGATGGTTTTTTTGTGAATGAGATCAACACAATGCCTGGCTTTACGCCGCTATCGATGTTTCCATCGCTTTGGCAGGCAACGGGAATCGCCTATTCCGACCTGATTGATGAATTGATTTACCTGGCTCTAAACAAAAACTAGAGCTACGAACGTCTAGTTTGAAACCGTCGAGCAATGCTTGGTGGCTTGGATGCTTTGAATTGCGGCACTCAAATCGCTCAGCGCAGTCACTCCGGCGACCTTTCTTGAGTCGACTATTACCTCAGTAGCTGGTTTTCGACCAAAGGTTATGAAGCGATACGAAGGTTTTTTGCTGTCATCAACCAGCCAGTCGACTCCGCTAGCGGTGACGCAGGGGAAAGCGCTTACGTCGACAGGCGGCAGGCCGCATCGCAGAATCACGCTGGTTGGGTTTCCCCAAGCTCCGGTTGCCTGAGCGTCGGTGGTTCGTTTGCTTTGATCGGCAACTTGCTCTGGCAGCCGCACGGAAATTTCGGCACAGGCTGGGTTATTCGAGTCTGGAGCGGCTTCGAGACTGATGGTCGCGGTGCAGGCTGAGAGCGAACCCGCCAAGGCAATGGCAGCGAATGTGGCTAGAGCGGTGCGTGAAATGTTCATCGAGAATAGGCTAACAGTGTGTCGAATCTAGAAACTGTTGCCCAGGTAGGCGAAAACGAGGCGCTGAAGCGCACGATTGCTCGACTGAACGTTTCGGAGTTTGCCCTGGTCGGTCCGGGTGACGATTCGGCTGTCATTACCGCTCCCGATGGCAGGTTCACCGTCACGACCGACACGTTGATCGAGGGGCAGGACTTTCGCCTCGACTGGTCAAGCGCGTATGACCTGGGCTGGAAGGCTGTGGCAAGCAACATCGCCGATGTCGCCGCAATGGGAGCTGTGCCGACCGCCTTGGTGGTTGCCTTAGCCGTCCCTGGTTCAACCTTGGTTAGTTGGCTTGAACATTTTGCTGATGGTTTAAAGGCTGCCTGTGTGAGCCTTGCCCCGGGATGTGGTGTGGTCGGTGGAGACCTAGCGTCGAGTGATCGGGTAATGGTTTCCGTCACCGCCCACGGATCGTTAGAGGGCCGCGAACCCGTTCTTCGTTCCGGAGCGCAGGTTGGCGACGTTATTGCGGTGGCGGGCACTCTAGGGCGTGCGGCCGCAGGTTTGGCGCTGCTCGAAAGTGGCAACCAGGACGCCATTTCGGCCTACGACGACTTGGTTAATGTTCAGCGACGACCAAAACCACCGATCCAGGCTGGCGTTGCTGCCGCCTCAGCAGGAGCGACATCCATGCTTGACCTCTCGGATGGACTTGCTCGAGACGCGGCTCGAATTGCGAAGGCATCAAAGGTGACGTTTGAAATTGACCCCAAGCACCTTCAGGGCTTTGAAGCGGTTGTCGAAGAGGCTGCTCGCGCCATAGACTCAAATCCGGGTGAGTGGGTGATCGGCGGGGGAGAAGACCATTCGCTTCTGGCTACCTTCCCACATGACGCCGTCTTGCCAAGATCCTTCAAGCCAATTGGTGTGGTTCTACCGCAGGGGCCATCCCCGGTGATGCTCGGAGCTCAACCTTTACCCGAGCGCGGTTGGGACTCTAGCCGTGCAGCAAACTATTTAGCTTGATTCCTTCGCCTTTGCGGCCAACCACTTCGACCCGCCCGGTCAGAGAGTTGCGTCGGAAGAGCAGGCTCGGTTGACCAGAAAGTTCGGCAGCCTTGACGATGCGTTCTTCGGCTCCATCAATGATTGTCACTTTTGTGCCCGCGGTCACATACAGACCAGCTTCGACAACAGTGTCGTCGCCGATTGAAATACCAACGCCGGCGTTAGCGCCGAGTAACGCACGCGCACCGATGGCAACTCGTTCTTTGCCGCCACCGGAGAGAGTTCCCATGATCGAGGCTCCGCCGCCGATGTCAGCTCCGTCGCCGACGACAACGCCCTGCGAGATGCGGCCTTCGACCATGGATGAGCCGAGAGTTCCGGCGTTAAAGTTCACAAAGCCTTCGTGCATTATCGTGGTTCCCGGGCTTAGGTGGGCGCCCAGGCGAACCCTTGATGCGTCGGCAATTCGAACCTTTGCAGGCGTCACGTAATCGACCAGTCGCGGAAATTTGTCGATTGCATAAACGCTGATTCCCTGTCGAGTCAAAGCCGGACGCAGCTCCTCAAGGTCGTCAAGGGCAACCGGGCCGACATTAGTGAAGGCCACGATTGGTAGGTTCGGAATAAGGCCATCCAAGTTGATGCTGTTTGGTTTCACAATCAAGTGGGAGAGCAGGTGCAAGCGAAGGTAGGCGTCGGCCGTGCCGGTTACTGGTTTGGTCAGGTCTATTTCGGTCTTGATGATCTCGATAGAAACGCGGCGACGGTCATCCTTGCCGGCTAGGACCTCTTGTTCGACGCTCAATTTTGCGTCAGCGGGACAGGTTCCTAACGCTGGGGCTGGGAACCAAACGTCTAGAACGGTGCCGTCGTTTGCGATGGTTGCGAGGCCGAGACCCCACGCGTGTGAATCTAGAAAGCTTGCCTGAGTCATAGCTATAAGGTTACAAGTTAGGCTCGATGTATGGCCCCCGTAACCCTAAATCTGACCGCCGACGTGGTCGAACTCACCCGCGATATCTGTGACATCGAGTCTGTGTCTGGCAACGAGAAGACGCTGGCGGATGCAATCGAGTCTGCTCTTCGAAATTACCCTCACCTCGAGGTCATCCGTGATGCCGATGCGATTGTTGCACGCACCAACCTTGGCCGTGCTTCGCGGGTAGTTATCGCCGGTCATATCGATACCGTGCCGGTGGCAAACAACCTTCCTGTGAAATTCTTGCCGATGGAGAGAGAGCAAGTTCTCTGGGGCCGCGGCACGGTAGACATGAAGGCTGGTGTAGCTGTGCAGCTGAAGCTAGCAGCAGAACTCGCCGAGCCAAACGTTGACCTCACCTGGATCTTTTATGACCACGAAGAGGTGGATGCGAGCCTAAACGGCCTTGGTCGTATTTCTCGAAACCGCCCAGATTTACTCGAGGCAAACTTCGCAGTTCTCTGCGAACCTACGGGGGCAATGGTTGAAGGCGGTTGCAACGGCACCATGCGAGCCGACATCACCTTGCGTGGGGTAAAGGCCCACTCTGCTCGACCATGGATGGGAAAGAACGCAATTCATGGCGCCGCCAAGTTGCTCACAATTCTCGACGAGCATGTCACGGATGAGATTGAAGTGGATGGTTTGGTTTACCGCGAGAGTCTAAATGCCGTTCTAATCAGCGGAGGCATTGCAACCAATGTGATTCCCGATGAGGTCAAGGTGACCGTGAACTACCGCTTTGCCCCGAGTAAGTCTGCTCTCGAAGCAGAGGCCCACTTGCGCGAGGTTTTTGCCGGTTTCGAAGTGGTTATTACCGATTCTGCTGAAGGGGCGCGCCCTGGCCTGGATCGGCCCGAGGCAATCGCATTCCTTGAGGCTACAAAAACCACTCCACGCCCGAAGTATGGCTGGACTGACGTTGCTCGGTTCAGTGCACTTGGAATTCCGGCAATCAACTTCGGCCCCGGTGACCCGAGCAAGGCGCATGCGGACGACGAAAATGTTCCGGTAAGCCAGATCTATGCCTGCGTAGCCGCACTCCGCCAATGGTTGACCGCCTAACATCAAAACCTTGGCTTCGCGTGCTGCTCGCTTATGCGGCAACGCGTGTAATAAGTTTTGTTCTATTTCTGATTGCGGCCGCGACTCAGGGGGATAACTACTGGACCAGGGCCAACCCGTCATACTTTGACTTTCTCAACATCTGGGATGTTGAGTGGTACGGGAAAATTTTTAGCCACGGTTATCCAACCGTTTTGCCAGTTGATTCCACTGGAGCAGTTCAGCAAAACGAATGGGCGTTTCTCCCGGGCTTTCCGGCGCTGGTCAAGTCATTTGCATTCACGGGCATCGAATGGAAATTTCTTGCCCCGATTCTAGCTACGGCGCTAGGTGCCTGTTTCGCGCTAGTTGCCTATCGAATTTTTGCCGCCAAACTCAATGATCATCAGGCGCTTTGGGCAGTTGTTCTCTTTAGTCTCTCTCCAGCGGCGCCAATTCTTCAAACCGGCTATGCCGAAAGCTTAGGTCTGCTGCTGATGGCGCTGGTCATTTATTTCTGGCTAAGCGACCGGTTGTTGCTCACTCTCTTAGCTTTGGCTGCACTGGCCTTCACAAGGCCGGGCTTGGCAACCTTTGCCTTGGCCTTTGCAGTGGTTTGGATTTACCGTTTCGTCCAGGCATGGCAGAGGAAGCGTGCATTTGGGGTGATCGAAGCCGCGAGACTAGGCACTCTGGCAGTGTCTGCGTTGGTGCTGAATTTCGCCTGGCCGCTTACCGCAGCGCTGGTCACCGGGCGGCACGATGCCTATGTGGCTACCGAGTTGGCGTGGCGGGCAGGTTATCCATACGGCGGAGGTGGCTTGAATCCGATCGTGCCCTGGTTCTCTTCAGCTGAATACTTCATTGGCGGCTTCGCGGGTCAGGTGATTGTAATCCTCGCCATCGCGGCAGCCGTGGCTCTATTCTTCTTACCCAACGTGAAGGCGATGGGTCTCGAGCTCAACGCCTTTGTTGCGAGTTACTTTGCCTACCTTTTGATCTTCTTTTTTCCTCAGTCGAGCATCGTTCGAATTCTGATGCCTACCTTCGTTTTATTTGGCGCTGCCTCCCAGGGATTCGTCCGGTTCCCAAAAACCTGGCGTTGGATAGTGTTGGCATTCTTGATTATTTTGCAACTGGGTTGGCTCTTAACTTGCTGGCGCTATCAAGCACCTGACTTCTCGCCACCGTAACGTTACATATTCGATAACTGTTAATAAAGGATTCGGTTTTTGCTCTAAAACCCCGTGAGATAATAGAAGTTCGGCGCAAACGCCAAAGCATTTCAAGGAGTTTTAAATGGCAGCAATGAAGCCACGCACCGGCGACGGGCCAATGGAGGCCGAACGCGAACCACGCGGACTAATCATCCTTCGTGTGCCTCTAGAAGGCGGCGGTCGACTAGTTGTTTCGGTCAACGAAGAAGAAGCGAAGAACCTGCACCAGGTTTTAGCTGGAGTCGTCAAAGCATAGGTAGTTTCAAAAAAAAACCGGTCAGTGATGACCGGTTTTTTATTTAAGTCAACTGTCTTAGGAAACGCGCTTGCTGGCTAGCAGAAGCCCATCGCCCACCGGTGACAGAACCGATACAAAGTCATCCTGGCTGCTGAAGAAACGAAGCACGTCTCGATAGATCGAGGTTGCTTCGTCACGCATTGCAGGGTCAGGAACCCGGTCGCGCCAGAGCGCGTGCGCAATTGCGACGACGCCGCCGGGACGCAAGAGTCTGGATGCTTCGTGAAGTTGAGCTTCGAGGCTTTCCCGGTCGGCATCCAAAAATACAAGGTCATAAGCCGCATCCGCCATGTTCGACATGACATCCAAGGCCTTGCCCGTTATCACTCGTGTGCGGTTCGGGGCAATCTTGCCATCACTGAAAGCGCGTTTGGCGGCCGATTGAATCTCGGTTTCGGTGTCAATTGTTGCTAGCACTGCCTGCGCGGAACCGCTTAATAGCCAAAGCCCCGAGACGCCTGTGCCTGTGCCGGCCTCAACTATTGCCTTTGCCCCAAGAGCGGATGCGATTAAGGCAAGGTGTGCGCCGACGGACGGTGTGATGCATTCGATACCGAGTTCTTCGGCGCGGCCTCGTGCTGCGCGCAGAGTCTCTGATTCTTCAACGAAGTCTTCTGCAAATTTCCAGCTACTGATCTTGTCTACCATTTGGCACTCCTTGGTCAAAGCATAAGTCGCTCGAGGCTCTTTAGTCTGTAGCAAAGCTGTAATCTGGAAGGGTGTTTGGTCTAAGTGGCGAGAAGCTAATAATCCTGGTGATTATTGCTGCGTTTGTCCTTGGTCCAGAGCGCTTGCCTCAGTATGCAAAGCAGCTCGCAAACCTGATCAAGTCGGTGCGACGCATGGCAGAGGGTGCAAAGGATCAGCTGGCCAGTGAACTAGGCCCGGAATATCAGGACCTTGACTGGAAGAAGTTGGACCCGCGGCAGTACGACCCGCGGCGAATCATCCGTGAGGCCTTGGTTGAAGATTTGAATCCGTCTGGAACCTCCCCGTTCGGAGCCGAATTGAATCAGGTAAAGGCGATGCCAACCCAAAATCTCATGGCCGGAGAACAAGCTCCGTTTGATTCAGAGGCGACGTAGAACCTTCATCAAGGTAACCATTAGAGGTGCCATTCGGTTGTAGTCTTTACCGCGCAATGGCAAGCGAAGCCAACCTGAGGCCACCCCGATGGTTCGGGCTTCGGTAAAGCGCAGCAAACCCTCGACGCCGTTTCGGCGTCCCTTGCCAGAGTGCTTCATACCGCCCATAGGTGACTCCATGGAGGCAAACGTGGCCCGGAAACCTTCGTTGATGTTCACGCTTCCTGCCATGAGCTGAGATGCCACCCCTAGGGCAGCGCGCTTTGGCCCAACCACGGATGCGTTTAGCCCATACTCGGTGTCGTTGGCCAACTCGATGGCCTCTGCGACGGAACTGTAACCTTCAACATCGAGAACTGGGCCGAAAACCTCAGTGCGATATAGTTCAGAAGTCTCGGTAACGTCGGTGAACACCGTTGGTGCATAGAAATAAGGGCCCAAATCAGGTAGCTTGTGACCACCCGAAACCAGGGTTGCCCCAGCTGCCACGGCTTGATCGACGAAACCAGAAACACGATCAAGTTGTGCCTGACCCGTCAGCGTCCCCATGTCCATACTGAAGTCTTTTGAGTGACCTACCGCAAGTGACCTAGCTCTCGCAGCCAATTCGCTAACGAAGGAGTCTTTGAGGTGTTGCGGAACATAGACCCGCTCAAGCGAAACGCAGAGCTGCCCGGCTGAACCAAATGCGCCAGCAAGCGCGAGTTCGGCGGCGCGTTTCATGTTCGCCCCTTCAAGGATGATCATCGGATTCTTGCCGCCAAGTTCGAGTGAATAACCAATTAGTCTCTTGGCTGCTCGCTCCGCCACCAATCGACCAGTCGCAGTTGAACCTGTGAATGCCACGTAATCGGTGTTGTCAGTGATTGCGTTACCGACTTCGGCCCCACCACCGACCACAACGGTCCAGACGCCATCTGGTACACCGGCTTCGATTGCCAAGTGCCTGGCGAAGAGCACCGTCAATGCGGTCTGATTGTCTGCCTTCTGCACCACCGAGTTCCCCGCGGCTAACGCCGGCAAGACATCCAGCATGGTGAGTGCCAGCGGATAGTTCCATGGAGTGATTACCCCGACAACTCCGACGGGTGTGTGTTCAACCCAAGTTTTGGTTAGAACTGGCACGCCAGCCTTAGTTCGTTTCGATTTCAGGGCCCTTGCGGCAATCTTGCCGAAGTATCTTGCGGCGCCATAGGCACCGGCCACTTCTTCAAAAGCGTGCGATTTAGCCTTGCCGGTTTCGAGCTGAAGCAATTCGATGAGTCGCTCTTGATTTGCCATCAAGAGGTCATGAGTTCGCAACAAAACCTGTGCTCGCTGAGTCGGTGTTAGCGTTTGCCAATTCGCTTGGGCTGCACGGGCCCTTTCAACCGCGGAAACGACATCCGAGCCTGAAAGTTGCGGAAGGTCATAGATTCGTTTTCCGCTGGTTGGGTTCACGATAGGAACACTCGAATGGCCCTCTGGGAGGTGGCTAAGCAGGGTCTGGATGCTTGTTTCGCTCATGCCCTAACTCTAAGACTTCGAGCCAACTATTTCACGCGAAACGGAACCGTGGCAGTCAACTTCGTGCCACTTTCAGACTGGATAAGTTCATGTTGAAATGTGCAGTCGTCAAGATAAGCGCTTCCGAGACCAGGTCTTGATGTTGAGCCAACGCCTGCACCATCATTGCTCACGGCAATTTTGATCAAATCCTGGTTTTCAAAGTCGATGGTCAAGGCTATGTTTTGTGCCGAACCGTGCCTGATGGCATTAGAGCAAGCCTCTCGAGCAATTTCGAGAACTGTTTCAACGCAGACCGAGTCGTCTCGAAGCGCGGCTTCAACTTCCTCGCCAAGATCAAAGGTGATTTGGCAGAGACCATGCCAAGTCTCGGCAATTTCGGCTAGCACCGGCCGCATCTCTGCCGTTCCCTTGGTGTCGGCCAAAATCTTGTGAAGACGATCTCTGAGATTCGCTAAAGCTTGCTCTCCAGATTCCGAAACCTGTCCCGCGCTAAGGCTGCGCTCTATGCGAATAGCTGCAGCGGCAACTTCAGATTGAATTGGGCCGTGTATTTTTCGAGCGAACTGTTTCTTTTGCAGCCAGTGCTGGCAGTTCAAAGCGGCAATGGTCCAACGCAGCCGGTATTCGTAGTTTTTAAGTTGCTGCTCGAGTGATTTGATTTCCTGAGTTGCCGCATGGTTTACCCCAATTAGCGAACCGAGGAGCGCCGCGGCCAGGCCGCCATTTACAGAAAGTGCATAAGCCGCAATGTCGTTGTGTGCGAGCGACATAACCATAGTTCCGCAGCCAAACCCGACTCCAAAAAGAATGATGAGCACGAGCGGAACACGAACTTGAACCGGAATTCGGTCGATCCAAATGGACACGAGGTACTTGGCCGCGGTGAGACAAAGAGTGAGCAAGAAGAAAGAGCCAACCAGCAACACAAGTGGATTGACATCCGGGATGAACTTCACGAAACCGTTGACCGCAAGGACTGCAAGAATTGTGGCCAACATAAGTGGGCTACTGGAAGTCTTGAGTTTCACTTGAGCAAGAAGTGTGGACCACCTGAGTCGAGCTGCAACTTGATCTAGGGGGTCAATTTGAAGTTTGTCTTGGTTGTCGGCAAGAGCTGTGCTTAGTGGCCGAAGCGTGTCATTTATAAGTGATTGGAGTCTAGTTAGAACGCTTTGTGGTGATACCGCGAGTTCGGGAAGTAGCGCGGTTTGGAGCATTGATTCGATTGTTGACATCGTGTCGCTTGCTTCGTTTTCCAGGCGTGATTCACTTGCTTTTAGCAGCGATTCGAGCTGCTGTTTCCGCGCTCTTAGATTGGCGCGTTTCCCGCCCCATTCTGATTTCAATCCAAAGACGAAGGCAGACCAAATCAACCCGGTGGTCATCACAACGACCCCACCCACCAGTCGATAAATGGAGAACCCCGAGTTCACCACATGAAAGTCGAAGAGCGCAATTTGAAGAGTCAGACCGCGCACAGCCCCAGCCAAAACATAGCCGGCAACTACCAGAGTCACTGTCGCGAATCCAGGCCGCAGGCGCCAGGTGGCCAGCCGCGTTAGGTAAACGAAAGTCATCATCGCAACGTGCGCGATTATCACGCTGACTAATCTTGTGCCGATGTTTCCGTCACCGAGATCGCTTGAGCCTAGAGCGTGAGCCACGATGCCGATCCCGAGTGTCGACCAGAAGACACCGGGGCCAATCACATGGCGCCCGGTTAGGCGTTCAAACGCGAGCTTGAAGTCCACTATTTCTCGCGATTAGGTATTCCGGCTGCATGGATGAAAATTCTGACCGCCTCGATGCGGGGGTTTATTTCGTCTGAAGGAAGGATGCCGAGGTTGCGGAAGGTTGAATTTAGAAGTTGTTCAACTGATGAAACGGAAGTGTCGCGGCGGCGGGCAATTTCGGCGTTTGTGAATCCGCTCGCCAACAATCTCAATGCTTCAACCTGATTCTTGGTCAATGCCGATAGGGGGCGGTCGGGTAGCAGGTCATCTCTAACCTCCGGGCGCTCACCCAGAACGTTGTCAATCGCAGACACGAGATATTCGGTGTTTCCGACAAGTTCTTTACGAAGGAATCCACATCCTGGCGGTAAGTCTTCCATCTTCAAGCCGGCAGAACGAAGGTCAGGAAATTTGGTCAAAAACAGGATCGCAATGCCAGGGTGTTTCTTGGCGAGGATGTGGGCGATGTCAATGCCATTGGCGCCTGGGCCAAGGTCAATGTCGAGCAGCGCAATGTCTGGGTCGAAAGTGCTGATTTGGCGCTTGGCCTCGACCGCATTCTGGGCTCTACTTGTTACGAAATCCACCGACTGCAAGGTTTGCTCAAGCAGTGCTGAAACCAGCGGTTCGTCCTCGACTACGAGGACGCGTCTCGACATTTCTGACATATTTCTAACCTAGGTGAACGGCGGTCGACATCAAGACTTGACTGGGGATATCCCCAGACGTTTCCCAGCTAATCCGCGTTTGGTTGTCGCCATCTTTTTTGCGATATCGATAATTGCTGCTGCTGCCGAATCATCTTTATTGGTTAGGGTTACGGGTGCGCCCGCATCTGACCCCTCTCGCAGTGCCAAAGAAATTGGTATTTGCCCTAGTAATGAAACAGGCGCTCCGGATATGCGGGTCAGTCTTTGAGCAACTGCTTCACCGCCTCCTTTACCAAAAAGTTCAAATTTAGAACCGTCCGACTGCGCCAACCAGGCCATGTTTTCAATCACTCCAAATACGGCTTGCCCAGTTTGTAGACCTACGGAACCAGAACGTTCGGCGACTTCGGCCGCAGCAACCTGTGGTGTGGTAACAACGATGGTTTGCGCCGTGGGAAGCAGCTGCCCGAGGCTAATGGCAACATCTCCCGTGCCCGGTGGCAAGTCGACTAGCAAGAAATCGAGGTCGCCCCAATACACATCGCACAAGAATTGCTCAATCGCTCGGTGCAACATTGGTCCACGCCAAGCAACCGGTTTACTGTCTTCAAGGAACATTCCGATGGAAATCACCTTGACACCGCTTTTAGAAACCGGCGGAAGTATCATCTCGTCGACTCGGGTGGGTTTGTCTGTCAGACCTAGTTGCCCAGGGATTGAAAATCCGAAAATGTCTGCATCGACAAGACCTACCCGGTGACCTAATTCAGACAAAGTGGCCGCAAGGTTCGCAGTCACGGATGATTTGCCAACGCCGCCCTTGCCGGAACCGATAAGGAAAACGCGAGTAAGCGTTTCCGAGCCAAATGGGTTGAATCTCGGCGGCTTGCCATTGCGCAGCTTGGCTTTCAGGGCATCACGTTCAACCTGGGTCATCACGCCGAGGCGAACCTCCGCCGAGGTCACTTCTTCGACTGAGAGAACCGCCTCACGAGTCTCTCGCTCAATCTTTGCAGACGCTGGGCAGCCCACAACCGTGAGTTTCACTTCAACACTTGCAAGGCCGTTGGCGAAGCTCACTTCACCGATCATGTCCAGTTCGGTAAGTGGCAGCCGAAGTTCCGGGTCTATTACGGTGGCAAGCGCGCGATTAATCGCGGCGACGATCATCCAGAATTTCTTTCAGAAGGTCTCGCAGCTCGTCGCGAACGAAATCTTTGGTAGCCATTTCTTCCATGGCAAGACGCAGTGCGACAACTTCGCGTGCAAGATACTCAGTGTCGGCAAGATTTCGCTCCGCACGCTGGCGGTCTTGTTCGAATTGAACTCGATCTCGGTCATCCTGGCGATTCTGAGCCAAGAGGATGAGTGGGGCCGCATAAGAAGCCTGCATGGAGAGAATCAAGGTCAACAGGGTGAAGTTGGTCGCTCTAGGGTCGAACTGGCTACCAGACGGCATCAGCGTGTTCCAGGTCAGCCAAATTGCAACGATTACGGTCATCCAAATTAGGAATGAGCCCGTTCCCATTGCGCGCGCGAAGGCCTCGGATGCGCGACCGAAGTTCTCCTGGTCGATGGAAATCTTTGGAAGGAGGCGGCGACGCTGACCGATAGGGGCATCGAGGCGCCCGTTTGACTTAGCCATTAGCGGCCCTCCTCTCGCCAGTCGTCGGGAAGCAGGTGGTCGAGAACGTCATCAACGGTGACCACGCCAATTAGGCGATTTTCATCGTCTACGACCGGCAAAGCCACCAAGTTGTAGTTTGCGAAGGTTCGGTGAATAACCGAGATGTGCGTGTCCGGCTTGACCGGCTCAAGTTCGGTGTCGAGCAGACTTCCCAGACGCTCGTGCGGTGGGTAGCGGAGTAGACGTTGGAAGTGGACAACTCCGAGATAGCGACCGGTGGCGACCTCGTAAGGCGGCAAGGTCACGAACACCGAAGCGGCAAGCACCGGTGCCACATCCTTGCGGCGAATCAATGCCATGGCTTCGGCAACGGTCGCGTCGGCCGCGCAAATGATTGGTTCGGTGGTCATCAAACCACCTGCGGTGAACTCGTCGAACTGCATCAACATGCGAATGTCGTCAGCTTCTTCTTCATCCATCAATTCAAGGATGGCTTCGGTGCGCTCTTCAGGCAGGTTGGCCATCAAGTCGGCGGCGTCATCTGGCTCCATAAGGTCTAGAACCTCGGCAGCGCGCTCATCATCAAGCTCTGCAATGATGTCGATCTGTTCGTCCTCTGGAAGTTCTTCAAGCACGTC
The DNA here is from genome assembly GCA_947452675.1 of Microbacteriaceae bacterium. Taxonomy (GTDB): domain Bacteria; phylum Actinomycetota; class Actinomycetes; order Actinomycetales; family Microbacteriaceae; genus Rhodoluna. Next base: position 28,421 of record CANGDL010000015.1, read on the forward strand.
GGCAAGACGTTCATCGTCGAGTTCTTCGGCAACCTCGATCATTCGCTCATCTGGCAAATCAAGAAGTGCGCTTGCGAGGTCTGCCGGGCGAAGTTCTGAATAAGTTGCAATCAACTGCTGGGCGCTTTGACCCTCTTCGGTCTTGCCTTCTTCAACAACCTGCTCCCAGGCAGCAAAAAGTGTTGCACCGCGCGCGAATGGCGATGCAGAAGTCTTTGGTCGGCGCAAGAACAGCTCGGAAACCACCCAGTCGCTGTTCTTTCCGAGTTCAATCGCTAGGTCATCGATGCTTGCGCTGCCCGAGCCATCAAGTAGGCGAACTTTTCTGCCAAGAATTTCGGCAACCACACGAACTTCTTGCCCGCGCTGGGTGAATCGGCGAAGATCAATCAGGCCTGTGGTGATTACCTGGCCGGCCGAAATTGAGGTGACGCGAGCGATTGGCACAAAGACGCGGCGGCGACCACTAATTTCCACAAGCATGCCGGTGGCCTTCGGGGCGCCGGATTTACGGTACGAGACAAGGACGTCGATGACCTTACCGACACGGTCTCCCGCTGGGTCAAAGACGCCACAGCCAGCCAATCTGGCTACAAATACTCTCGTTGCGCTCACCCTTCAACCTTAGACGAGTGACCGAGACCGTGCCAGAATGGATTTGTGATCAAACCTCAGAGAACTCCACGTCGAATTCCCGCTTCACTGCCAAAGGGACAGGTGGTTGGCAAATTCACCGAGTATGTCGAGGCAGTGGCGTTCGTGGACGTTCTTATCAATCATGGATTTCCTGCCGGCGCGGTTGCCATCGTAGGCAAGGACCTTAGGACGGTTGAGCGTGTGCGCGGCAAGATGACCTATGGGCGCATCGCATTGAGCGGTGCCATTACTGGTTCATGGCTTGGTTTGATTGCGAGCCTATTCATGGCTGGTTCCACCGACAGCAGCGGAAATCCGGTGATGGGCTCAACATTCTCAGCCGTGTTCATTGGTGCCGGAATCGGAATGTTGCTAAACATCCTGCGATTCTCGTTCGCCCGCGGAAAGCGCGCTTTCGTAAGTCAGTCAACGGTGATTGCCAGCAAGTATGAGGTGCAGGTTCCCAGCGGACTTGCCGAACAGGCAGAGAAAGCCATCAGCGACCACGAGAACCACGCGCACTAGGGCACTCGGCCGCCATTTAGGCAGTGTGCTTAGCCAACCAGGCTTCTAGTTCTTCAACCTTGCGCGGCAAAGCTGCGGTCAAGTTTTCGACTCCCGTTGCGGTAACCAAAACGTCGTCCTCAATTCGAACGCCAATTCCCCGGAATTCAGCCGGCACAAGCAGATCATCCCGGTGAAAATATAAGCCCGGTTCGATAGTGAAAATCATGCCCGGCTTGAGTTCGGCCTCCATTGACATTTCGCGTCTTGCCTGAGCACAGTCGTGAACGTCTAGGCCAAGGTGATGGCCGGTGCCGTGAACCATCCATCGACGGTGGTGTTGGTTATCTGGGTTTAGCGAGTCTTCAACCGAACCGGGTAGGAATCCCCAGCCGTGAGTTTTCTCGGCAATGACTCGCATAGCGGTGGCGTGCATGTCTTTGAAAAGCACACCAGGCTTAGCCATGGCGAACACCGCGTCGGCCGCTGCCAGCACTGCTTCATAGATTTCACGCTGCAACGGCGAGAACTTGCCGTTGATTGGAATGGTTCGAGTCACATCGGCGGTATAGAGGCTTTCCATCTCGACGCCAGCATCAAGCAGCAAAAGTTCGCCATCGCGGACGGGGCCGTTGTTGATGATCCAGTGAAGTGTGCAGGCGTGCTCGCCGGCAGCGGCTATTGTTTCGTATCCCAGATCGTTGCCTTCGGCACGTGCCTGGCTAAAGAACGCGGTTTCGACGACCCGCTCGCCGCGTGGGTGCGCTTTGGCATTGCTCAGTTCGGCAGCCACCTTTTCGAAGCCCTTGATTGAGGCGTCAACTGCCTTTCGCATCTCTGAAATCTCATAGACATCTTTTACCAGTCGAAGTTCGGAGACGAACTGGGCAAGTGCCGAATGCTCTAGGGTTATGAAGTTCTTATCGAGTGATTCAATAAATGACTCGTAATCGCTTAGCGATCGAGTTTCTAGGTCAAGTAGTTGGCTCACCTCGGCCAAGGATGGTCGTTGACCAACCCAAAATTCTCCAATTGCCGAATTGGCAAAAAACTCGGATGAACCCTTACCGGCCGTCTCGCGAAGGAAAAGGATGGCGCGAGTTTCTTCTGATCTAGAGTCAATGGCTAGCACCGAATCTGGAACAGTATCCGCACCCCAGCCAGTAAGGTGCGCAAAGGCCGAGTGTGGGCGGTAGCGGTATTCCGTGTCGTTCGATCGTGTTGAAGCTGGACCTGCCTCGATGATGATTACCTCGCCCGCAAATTCCGCGGCGACTTTGCTGCGACGCGCTGCTGCAAAAGGGGTTACTGGCGAAGATTTGACCGCGGTTACCGCATTCTCTGCCCAACTCGAACCCATGTAGCTGAGAAATTCGGGGCTAGTAGGTGTGCGAGAACGCGTCGCACCTGGGTCGGGCTGTGCTGCGGGGGCGGTGGCTTCTTTGCTCATGGAATCATTCTGCCATTTAGTTGGCGACTCGGCTGCGGAGGTAATCTGGGGTAGATGATTATCGACCTGCACTCACACTCAACCCGTTCGGACGGCAAAGAATCGCCAACCGAGGTGTTTGAGCAGGCCGCGCTCGCCGGAGTAAACATCCTGGCCTTGACTGACCACGACACCACATCTGGGTGGGTGGAAGCTGGTGCCGCAGCAATTCGACTTGGCCTGGGTTTTGTGCCCGGTATCGAGGTAACCACCAGAGCCAAGGTCATGCGGCGCGATCGCGAACATTTCATAAGTGTGCACCTCTTGGCCTACTTGCCTGACCCAAATCATTCGGCGCTCGCGGCCGTTTTGGGCGACTCGGTAAGCACCCGTGAGACTCGAGCCAAAGCAATGGTGGAGTTGTTGGCCGCCGACTATGGCATCACGTGGGATTTGGTTTTAGAGCAGCTAACCGAAGGGGCAACCATCGGCCGCCCAGCGCTCGCCGATGCGCTGGTGGCGCTGGGAGTGGTCTCGCATCGCAGTGAGGCCTTCGAGACGATTCTTTCTAAGGGCGGCGGCTACTACATCCCGGCAGAAACCGCGGATGTGTTTGACGCAATAACTTTGATTCGGGATGCAGGGGGAGTGCCCGTGATAGCCCACCCGCTAGGCGGTGCGCCAGACAACCTCGATCGCGGTGACCTGCCTCAAGAGCACTTCGAAAAGTTGATTGCCGGCGGACTTGCTGGTTTTGAGGTTTACCACCGTGAGGTGCCGCAGGTGGCTCGCGAGTGGCTGCTGGGGCTTGCTGCAAGGCACGACCTGATTGTTACCGGTTCAAGCGACTATCACGGTGAACACGGCAAACCGAACCGCCTCGGTGAAAACACCACCTCGCGCGAAATGCTGGATCGAATTCTTGCGCTCGGCACGGGGGCCAAGGCTCAGCTCTGAACAATTAAGAAAACCCCGACCATGAGTCGGGGTTTTCAAGTTTTTGCGAACTATGCAGGGTTATTGCCGCCGCGAGTTCTGGTGCGGTTGCGAGTGCGCGGGGTTGCTGGGCGCTGGTGCTCGCCACCTCCATGAGTCTCGGTCTTAGGTGTTGAAACACCCGCTGACTTTTCACCCTGTGGCTTGCGAGGGCGGTCTCCGTTTCCACCGCGATTGCGATCGCCGTTCTGGCGCCCACCCTGCGAGCCTGAACCAGAGCGGTTTCCTCGTGGCTTTTCGTCATCGCCAGGCTTCCAGCCTTCAGGGCGCTTCGACTTGGCGATGCGACCCTTGGTACCGGCTGGGATGTTTAGGTCCTCAAACAAGTGAGCCGAGCTCGAGTAGGTTTCGGTTGGGTCTGGTTGACCGAAGTCTAGAGCCGTGTTGATGTGACCCCAGCGAGTCAAATCTTCCCAGTCAACGAAAGTTACAGCGATGCCCAATCGGCCGGCGCGGCCGGTGCGACCAACGCGGTGCAGGTAAGCCTTCTCGTCCTCTGGAATCGTGTAGTTGATCACGTGCGTGACGTCGTCAACATCGATGCCTCGCGCTGCAACTTCGGTGGCAACCAGGATGTCCTTTTTGCCGGTGCGGAAGGCGATCATCGAACGCTCGCGCGCTTCCTGAGTCATGTCGCCGTGAAGTGCGGTGGCGTTGAAGCCGCGGTCAACCAGTTCTTCAGAAACCTTTGAGGCCTGGCGTTTGGTTTTGGTGAAGATCACGGTCTTCCCGCGCCCCTCAGCCTGAAGAATTCGGCCAACGACCTCATCCTTGTCTAATGCGTGTGCACGGTAAACAAACTGCTTGATGTCTGCCTTGGTTTGGCCTTCATCAGGGTCATTGGTGCGAATGTGAACCGGGCGGTTCTGATATTTGCGCGCCATTGTGACGATTGAGCCAGGCATGGTTGCCGAGAACAGCATCGTCTGACGACCATCTGGGGTGTAGGCAAATAGGCGTTCTACGTCAGGCAAGAAGCCTAGGTCGAGCATTTCATCGGCTTCATCCAGGACCATGAATCGGATGTTGCCTAGGTCGAGAAGTTTCTGCTTGGAAAGGTCGATTAGGCGGCCAGGTGTGCCCACGATTACCTGTGCACCGGCGTTAATTTCGGCAACCTGCTCTTCGTAAGCCTTACCGCCGTAGATTGCCGCAACCATAGTCGAACGGTTGGACGCTGCAAGTTTTAAGTCGTCTGCAACCTGAATGGCTAGCTCGCGAGTAGGCACAACCACCAGCGCCTTAGCGCCTTTTTCAGGGTCCTTGCCGAGGCTCTGTAGTAGCGGAAGGCCGAAGCCCAAAGTTTTACCGGTTCCAGTCTTTGCCTGGCCAATTACGTCTTGACCGGTCAGTGCAACCGGGATGGCCTCTTCCTGGATTGGGAATGGGCTGGTTATGCCTCGAGATTCGAGGGCTTCAACGATGTCTGCATCGATGCCTAATTCGGCGAAATTCAATAGTGCTCCTAAGTCCTGTCCAGTCTACTCGCCGCTTTCCGATTGGGCTCGGAGATGACTATTCTTGAAGGATGTTCGATTGGTTCAAACGACTTCGCAGTGGTGCCCGCAAATTGACTTTGCCGGCTCGAGAAGAGCGCGCTGCTCGCAACACCGAAGCCATTGATTTGAGGCCTTACACGCCAGAACCAAAGGCATTTCTTGGGCAACTGGCATATTTGCAGCTCAGTCAGTTTGAGATTTTGACCAACGAGCTAAAGTTTTCGCCAAGGACGCAATACAAGGCGGAACTTTCTGAAGCCGCCGCAAAGAGTTTCGATAAGTACCGCGCTATTTCAAAAAAACTCGCAGGTTTAGGTTTCGACCCCACCGATGCCATGGACCCTTTCGTTGAACGAATTGAGACCTTCCACTCACGCACAACAGGCAACAGTTGGCACGAAAGCATCATCAAGGTCTACTTGGTCTCTGGCCTCTTGGATGACTTTTATCGTCGACTCGCAATCGGATTAGACCCGCTGGTTCGCGCTGATGTTGAAAAAGCGTTGAATGACAAAAAGTTCGAGGCCTTCGCAAAGCGTGTGCTTCTCGAATCAATGGCAGTCGATGAACAGCTGGCATCCAACCTCGCGCTTTGGGGTCGTCGCTTGATGGGTGATGTTTTGCTCGAACTGCGCGGAGCCTTTGATAACCGCAAGTTGGCCGGTTTCCCAAAGTCCAAGAAACTTACTGTGATCGAAGAACGCGACCTAAACCTGGC
>CANGDL010000016.1 GCA_947452675.1 Microbacteriaceae bacterium
ATCCAGGCGCTGGTTGGCATCGACCCCGGGCCAAAGCAACTGCCTTATACGATTCGCCTGATGCTGTTGATCGGCACCCTGGCCTTCCACGCTTTCTTCGGTCTCTCACTGATGAGCGGCAGCGGCTTGTTGCTGGCCGACTGGTATGGTGCGATGGGTCGAACCTGGGGCGTTGACCCATTGGCCGACCAGCAAACTGGCGGTGCGATTGCCTGGGGAATTGGCGAACTGCCTTCGGCAGTCCTAACCCTGATCGTCTGTGTTCAGTGGTTCAACTCGGGCACCCGCGAGGCCCGCCGTCTAGACCGCGCCAGCGACCGCTCGGGCAATAAGGACATCGAAGACTACAACGCATACCTGGAGCGCCTCGCCAAGCTTGAGGAGCGTCGCTAATGGAAACCGTGACGCTCTCAAGCGAACAGCAAGCCCTTTTCGATTACATCGAGGGTTCGGAAAACAACATCTTCGTGACCGGTCGTGCCGGCACGGGCAAATCGACCCTACTCACCTATCTGATTGAGAACACCAAGAAGAAGGTTGCAGTCTGTGCGCCGACCGGTGTCGCCGCACTAAACGTTGGCGGTGTAACCATTCACTCGCTCTTCGGCTTTCCGTTTGGCATCCTTGGCACCGAAGACATAGGCCGTCACCTGAACCGTCGCACTCGCGAGGTCTTGGCGGCAATCGACATGCTGGTCATCGATGAAGTTTCAATGGTGAACGCCGATCTGATGGACACCATGTCTAGGGCAATGGGCATCGCCCGTGGTCGCCGCAAGTTGCCTTTCGGTGGCGCACAGGTGGTGATGTTTGGAGACCCGTACCAGCTCGCTCCGGTGCCGGGGAACAACGAAGAGCGCGCATACATGGCCGAGAACTATCAGAGCAACTGGTTCTTTGACGCCCACGTTTGGCGTGAAGACAGCCTCGAACGCTATGAATTGAGTGAAATTTTCCGCCAGCACGACGAGCATTTCAAAGAGATTTTGAACGCCATCCGTGACGGTTCATGCACGCAAGAAATGCTCGACTACATAAATCAGTGCGGAAACAGGTTCCCACCACACGATGATGTGATCCGCCTGGCCACAATTAATGAAAGCGTCAACTCGGTTAATCGTCACCGCATGTCTCGCCTCGAAACCAAGGCAAAGACCTTCAACGCCGTTTTCAGTGCAGCGGATGAAAAGGCCTTTGGCCGGACTCTGCCGGCCGAACCAGTTCTCGAACTCAAGGTTGGTGCGCAGGTCATGTTTATCAAGAACGATGATTCAAGCACCGTAAAGAACCCCAACGGCACCGGCCTATTGAAACGCTGGGTTAACGGCACCATCGGCACAGTCGTCGACTTGCCAAGTTCTGGCGGAGTGGTCGTCGAGGTCGATGGTGAGACCTTCGACGTTGGGCGTTCGACTTGGGAAAAGGTTCGCTATGAAATCGATGAACAATTCGACGAGGCTCTGGGCCGCGTGAAAGAAGTTCTAGTGGCAGTGCCACTGGCCGAATTCCAGCAGATTCCATTGCGCCTTGCTTGGGCGGTGACCGTGCACAAGTCGCAAGGTCAAACCTATGACGAGGTCGTAATTGACATGGGCCGTGGAGCCTTTAGCCCAGGCCAAACCTATGTTGCTTTGAGCCGAGTTCGCTCATTGGATGGGTTGTATCTAACGCGCGCGATTCGCATGAGCGACATCATGGTTGACCAGGACGTACTTAGATTTATGTCCTCATCTGTGAATAGCTCTGTTGCCAAGTTGTTCTAAAGGCTGTGAGACTGGAGTTATGAAGAGATTAGGCAACCTGGTAGTTGGCCGTAGCAAACTTTCACTTTGGGGCTTTATCGCCCTAATCCTGTTTTCAACCATCTGGGGTTTCCAGTCTTTTGCCGGCCTTAAGGCTGGCGGCTATGACGACCCGGGCAGCGACTCCGCCAAGGTAGTGACTATCCTCACCGATGATTTCAAGCAGGCCCAACCCGAAGTTGTGATTCTCGCCGACTTTCCGAACGGTGCTGATCAGCCGGCCAGCGCAGCCACCGGCAAAGATTTGGCCGACAAGCTCAAGTCTTATTCAGGAGTTACAAAAGTCAGTAGCTATTACAGCCTCGGTAGCCCAGTGTCACTGCGCAGCGATGACGGTAAAGCCGTTTATTTCTTTGCCTATCTAAATGCCGATGTAAACCAGGCCAAAGTCGGTGGCCAAATCTCGGACGAGATAACCGGGAATTTTGAGGGTGCAAAGATTTACGTTGCCGGCTATGCGGCAATTACTCACGCCATAAATGGTGCCATTTCGAAGGACCTGGCGGCCGCAGAGTCGATTGCGGTGCCGCTCACCATGCTGCTCCTGATTTTTGTCTTCGGATCCCTGGTTTCGGCCGGTTTGCCAATGATGGTAGGCGGCCTCGCCATCCTGGGTTCGTTCTTCTTCATTTGGGTTTCCACTCAGCTAACCGATACCTCGGTGTTCGCCCTAAACCTGATAACCGGTATGGGTCTTGGCTTAGGCATCGATTATGCCCTCTTGATCGTCAATCGATTTAGAGAGGAGCGCAAGCGCGGAACCGAGGTTTCGGATGCGGTTCGAGTCACGGTTGCCACTGCCGGTCGAACGGTGCTGTTCTCTGGACTGACCGTTGCGATTGTGCTCGGCTCGATGCTGTTCTTCCCTCAGTATTTCTTGAAGTCGTTTGCCATTGGTGGCGTCGTTGTAGTTCTATTGGCGGTTGCCGGCGCACTAATCGCCCTCCCCGCCATGCTGAATCTGCTTGGCGACCGCATCAATAAGGTCAAGGTGATCCGCGGAGATTTGGCTCCTAAAGATTCAGGTGCATGGGGTGCCATCGCCCGCTTTGTGATGCGCCGACCGCTGCCGGTTCTCGTGGTTACTCTGCTCGCGCTAGGCGGTTTGATGAGTCTTTCCAGTGGCGTGGTGTTTGGTCAGGTAGACGATCGTGTACTGCCGAGCACAAACCCTGCCGTGATTGCCAGCAACGTAATTCGTGACCGCTTCAGCGCAAGCGAGGGTTCACCGGTTGACATCATCATTCAAGGCGCCACGGCCAGCGACATCGCCGACTACACCATTACGTTATCGAAGCAGCCGCACATCGTTCGGGTGCAAAGCACCGCGGGCATTGCACAAAACGGAGTGCTCGATGAGGGCTATGCGGCAGCTTTTACCGGCTATGCGAAGGGTAACTACCAACACGTGGTTGCGATCCACAATATCGATTCCCGATCCACCGCCGGTCTGACCCTGACCAAGCAAATTCGCGAGCTTAAGTCTGCGAAAAATGAAATTTTGGTCGGCGGCTCCGCTGCGATTTACACCGACTCACAGCAGGGAATCGAAAAAAGCCTACCTGTCGCAGTCGGATGGATTTTTGCCTGGACCCTGATCTTGCTCTTCTTGTTCACCGGTTCGGTGTTGTTACCGATCAAAGCGGTGTTGCTCAACGTGGTCTCTCTGGGCGCAACCCTGGGGTTCCTGACCTGGGTTTTCATCGGCGGGCACTTGAAGTGGCTGATCGGCGACTTTATCAACACCGGCACGATTGACACCTCATCCTTGGTATTGATTGTGATTGTGGCCTTCGGCCTCTCGATGGACTACGAGCTCTTCCTGCTTAGCCGCATCAAGGAGCAGCACGAGGCCGGCCTCGGCACCACCGAATCGGTGGCCATCGGGCTTCAGCGTTCGGGTCGAATCATCACTGCGGCGGCTCTGGTCTTGGCGGTCAGTTTCTTGGCGTTCATCACCTCGGGCGTGACCATTATGAAAATGCTCGGCCTTGGCATCGCGTTCGCAATCCTGCTCGATGCGACTATCGTTAGAGCACTGCTTGTTCCGGCGCTGATGCGCCTACTCGGTGACCTCAACTGGTGGGCGCCTAAGTGGATGAAAACAATTTACAAGAAAGTCGGCTTAGACCATTAGCAACCCAACCACAACTGCGCAGTCAACTTCCGGCGCGGCTGACATGTATAAATATCGCTGGTTCGTTCTTGCGGTAATGCTTACCGCTGAAATCATGGATTTGCTAGACAGCACAATCGTGAATGTGGCTGGGCCGACACTGGCGCAGAAACTTGGTGCATCAAGCACCGACCTACAGTGGATCATTGGGGGTTACACCCTTAGCCTCGGCGCGGGTTTGGTTTTGGGTGGCCGCTTGGGAGATCGCCTCGGGCGTCGAAACATGTTCCTGTTCGGTTTGATTGGCTTCACACTAGCCTCGTTGCTTTGTTCGATTTCTGCCAGCCCGCAGGAGCTGATTGGCTTTCGAGTCGTTCAGGGATTCCTCGGAGCCATGCTTTTACCCCAGGGCTTCGGACTCATCCGTGCCTCGTTCCCAGCCGATCAGTATGCTTCTGCGTTCGCAGTCTTTGGGCCGGTCTTCGGATTGGGTGGAATCATCGGACCGGTTATCGGTGGCGGCATCATCCAGGCGAACATTCTTGACCTCGGTTGGCGTTCAGTGTTCCTCGTGAACGTGCCACTGGGTGTTGCGGCCGCGATCATCGCTTGGCGCATTCTGCCTAGAACCCCTGGCGATAAGTCGATCAAAATTGACCTTCTCGGCACCCTAATCATCATGGCATCTTCGGTTGCCCTAATTTATCCACTCATCCAGGGACAGGTGGAAGGTTGGCCGTTATGGACTTGGTTGTGCCTTGCAAGCTCTTTGGTTGGCTTCTACCTCTTCGTACTTCAGCAGCGTTGGAGCGCAGGCCGCGGCGGCACCGCGCTTATCGACGCGCGAATTTTCAAGCAGCGCGCCTACACGGTTGGCGTCAGCTCGATCGCGTTCTTCTTTACCGGCATGACCGGCATCTACCTGATCGTCACTTTGTTTTTGCAAATTGGTCACGGGTTCAGCGCCGGCGATGCTGGTCTCTGGAACATTCCGATCGCTCTGGGCAGCGCAATTGGTGGAACCCTCAGCGGCGCCGTGCTCTCTGAGAAACTGGGTCGTGGCGTGTTGCAACTCGGCGTCGTGGTCCAGGCCGCCGGAGCGGGCTTGCTTTGGTTTGCAGTCAGCGCGTTCACTGACTTCAACATCTGGCAGTACGTGCCGGGCATGGTCGTTGCCGGCGTTGGCACCGGCTTGGTCGTTGCGGCACTATTCGACAGCATTTTGAGCACCGTGGACGACCAGTTGGTTGGCTCGGCATCGGGTGTTCTCTCGGCTATTCAGTCGATCGCGGCGTCATTAGGTGTGGCAATCTTTGGAACCGTGTTCTTCCAGGCAGTCAAGGGCGGCGACATCATCGCATCGCTCACAAATAGCCTTAGCGTCGACTTCATCATCCTCGCCGGATTCGCGGTGCTGACTTTCTTCTTCCCAAAGAAAAAGGCCGAGTCAGAGTTCTCGATTTAGCCAAAAATTCGAGCGCCTTCGGCGCTGAGTGGCTGCCGCTAAACTTGAACCATGCTTATGTCAGACCGCGATATCCGCGCATCAATTGAAGCCGGCCAGATCGGCCTTGAGCCACTAGACATGTCGCTCTTGCAGCCGTCATCTTTCGACGTGCGCATCGACCGCTTCTTCCGCCTGTTCGATAACCACAAGTATGCGTTTATCGACCCAGCCGAGCAGCAGGACGACCTGACCCGATTCGTCGAGGTCGCCCCGGATGAGCCGTTCATTTTGCACCCGGGCGAATTCGTGCTCGGTTCAACTTATGAGTTTGTGAAGCTGCCAGACAACATCGCCGCGCGTCTCGAGGGCAAGAGCTCTCTCGGTCGCCTCGGTCTAGTCACCCACTCGACCGCCGGCTTCGTTGACCCAGGTTTCAACGGTCACGTCACCCTTGAACTTTCAAACATGGCAACCTTGCCGATCAAGCTTTGGCCGGGAATGAAGATCGGTCAGCTTTGCTTCTTCCAGCTGAGCTCCCCCTCCGAGACCCCCTACGGTTCAGACAAATACTTGAACCGCTATCAGGGTCAGCGCGGCCCAACCGCCTCGCGTTCATACATGAACTTTTATCGCACCGACGTCGGCACCGAGCCACTCGAGCAGAACTAAAAACGAAAAATTCAGGAGCAAAGTTGAACAAGTTTGCCAAGGCCTTCGCAGCCCTATCCCTCGCAATTGCAGCTGTAATGCCAGCCCAGGCAGCGTTTGCACACGCGCAGCTGGTTAGCTCAAACCCACCGGCAGACTCTGTGATCGGAACGGCACCAGACCAGGTGATTTTGACTTTCGACGAGAAGTTGATGGTGGTGGCAGACTCGAAGACCGCTAACCAGATCCAAGTGACTGATGATGCTGGAGCCAGGGTTGACCAGGGTGACAGCAAGCTTGATGGTGCAGTGCTCACCGTTTCTCTGAAGCCAAACCTCGCGCTCGGCAAATATAAGGTTGAATACCGTTTCGTTGCCGACGACGGCCACGCCGAGGAGGCCAACTACAGATTCGAGGTCAGCCAGGCCGCTCAGGATGGCCAGGCCACACCGATGGCGGTTGACGATGCCACGCCGACGGCGACCCTGTATGACGCAAACAACATGGCTCGCACCGCAAAGACGCCTGATTCGAACAACGCGGTGGCGACCGGAATCGGCGTTGCGGTTGGTGCAGTGCTAGTCGCCGGAGCGATGTTCTTCTTGTTCCGTCGTTTTAAATCTCAGCAAAAATAAGCGCTGCAATCGCGGCGAAGGCGATGGCGCAGATCACATCCATGATGCGGTTAAAACGAGCCGACTTCATGGTTTCGCTTAGCTTGACTGCGGCATAGACAATCACTGTCTGCCAGACCAGGGCCATCCCGATGAAAATGGATGAGAGAACGGACAGTTGCAACGGAACATTGGTTGCTTTGCCTATGAAGAGCGGGAAGAAAGCTAAGTAGAACAGCAGCGGCTTCGGGTTGGTTACGTTGCTAATCAGACCCTGCATGAATGGCGAACCCTTTTTCACCGGAGCGCCTTCGGCGCTGGAGGGGTTGCCGGCCGGGGCACTAAGACTAACTAACGAGGGTTTGATTGCGGCTCGCGCAGCCATGATAGCCAAGTAGCTCATGTAAATTCCGCCGAGAATTTTCAGCACCAGGATAGCCGCGGCAATCTTTGAGACCACGAGTCCGACTCCGGAAATCATGAGCAAGGCCTGGGTGGTGTTGCCGAGGTTGATGCCCCAGAGGGCAGACATTCCATCCTTGACCCCGCGCGAGTGCGAGATGCGAAGCAGCACAAATGAGTCGGCGCCAGGCGACAAAATGATGATTAGTGAGGCCAGGCTAAATGGCAACAGCTGGCTGAAATCGAGCATTGCTCCAGTTTAGTTTTCTGGCAAGATTGGCGGAGTCGAGCTTACTCGAAGCAGCAACCAGAGACCGGCAGCCAAAACCACGACGATTCCGATGATGCCAAATATTGCAGTGTGGGCTACGCCGAAGGTCGCCGCTATGGCTGTCGAAATCGACCAGAAGGTCGGCGACAAGAAGCTGGCCGCACGCCCGGTGGTTTGATAGAGGCCGAATAGCTCGCCTTCGCGGCCGTGCGGCGTGAACTTGGCGACAAAGGTTCGACTCGATGCCTGGGCTGGGCCAACGAAGAGGCAGAGGGCGAGCCCACCGATCCAATAGGTGATTTGCCCGGCACCGGCGAAAACGAAGACGCCCGTGCCGGCGATCAGCAGGCCAACGAGTGAGGCGGCAATCGTGTTGCGGGTGCCCAGACGGTTGTCAAGGATGCCTCCGGCGGCGGCACCGATTCCCGCGAAAATGTTGGCTGCGATGCCGAAGAAGATCACAGCGGTTGGCGAGAAGCCGAAGGCAACCGACCCAAGGATAGCGCCGTAGGAGAAGACCCCGGCGAGGCCGTCGCGATAAATTGCCGATGCGATTAAGAAACGAAGAGCATCCGGAGCATTCTTGCGCAGGTCTTTCAGCTGAGCCCAGAGCGCCACGTATGCACCGGCCAGCGATTCCTTTTTGCGGCCGAGTTTGGCCGGTAATTCGGGCACCCAAATAGCGAGCGGAATCGTGAAAATGAACATCCAAGCTGCGGCGAATAAGAACATCACCCGGATGTTCTCGGCGTTGTGAGTTGAAACCCCAAACCAAGGTGTCGCTGGCAGATAGAAACCAACCAGCGAGAACAACAACAACAGGATGCCGCCGACATAGCCAAGACCCCAAGCGAAACCGCTCACCTTGCCGATGTTTTTCTCGGTCGTCACCTGCTTGAGCATCGCGTAATAGTTAATGAACGCCGACTCCTGAACCACTGAGCCAAGGGCGTATAAAAATAGTCCAAGGATCAGGAACTGCGGGCTTGGAGCGACAAAATAGCAACCGAGCATGATGGCTACCAGGATGCCGCTGTTGATCAGCAGCCAGAGCTTTCGTTTGCCAGATTCGTCGGAGCGGCGGCCAAAGACAGGCGAGATGATGGCAACCAGCACGCCGGCAATCACGTTAGCAATCGAAAGGGCCTGAGTGTTGGCATCCGGGTTTCCGAATGCTGAAGACGTGATGTAGGTGGCGAAGATGAAGGTCTGGATGATCGTCGGATAAGGCTGCTCGGCCCAGTCCCAGAGGGCCCAAGACCAGGTGGCGATTCGACGAGGTTTGCTGGCGGCGATGGCAGTCATGGCTTCAGGCTAGCGTGAGCGCTCGCGGCGATCGGTGAATAACTCGCGAAAGTTGTGAATTTGCTGAAAGTTGAGCGAACTCGACTCAAGTCTGTTGACAGTTCCGATCTCGCATGCGAAACTTGAGTCAACATCGCTCAAGTTCGAGCGAGAAGGTAATAATCAGGCGGGCTCACAAGGCCCAAAAGGAGATACACATAATGGCACGTGCAGTAGGCATCGACCTTGGAACCACCAACAGCGCAGTTTCTGTACTAGAAGGTGGCGAGCCAACCGTCATCGCTAACGCAGAGGGCTTCCGCACCACCCCATCCATCGTGGCTTTCACCAAGGATGGCGAAGTTCTCGTTGGAGAGACCGCAAAGCGTCAGGCAGTCACCAACGTTGACCGCACCATCGCGTCGGTCAAGCGCCACATGGGCACCGACTGGACTTTCGCAGTTGACGACAAGAAGTTCACCCCGCAGGAGATCTCGGCTCGCATCCTTGCGAAGCTAAAGCGTGACGCAGAGACCTACCTAGGTGAAGCAGTCACCGACGCGGTTATTACCGTTCCTGCATACTTCAACGACGCCGAGCGTCAGGCAACCAAGGATGCCGGAGAGATCGCCGGCCTAAACGTGCTCCGCATCATCAACGAGCCAACCGCTGCCGCGCTCGCCTATGGCCTAGATAAGGGCAAGGAAGACGAGCTCATCCTGGTCTTCGACCTAGGTGGCGGAACCTTCGACGTTTCCCTTCTAGAGGTGGGCAAGGATGAGGGCTTCTCAACCATCCAGGTTCGCGCGACCTCTGGTGACAACCGCCTCGGTGGAGACGACTGGGACCAGCGCGTAGTTGAGCACCTAGTGAAGAAGTTCAAGGAGACCACCGGCGTAGACGTCTCAAAGGACAAGATTGCGCTTCAGCGTCTAAAGGAAGCAGCCGAGCAGGCAAAGAAGGAGCTTTCACAGTCAATGACTGCGAACATCCAGTTGCCTTACCTATCTCTAACCGAGAACGGCCCAGCCAACCTAGATGAGACCCTAACCCGTGCACAGTTCGAGCAGCTAACCGCTGACCTACTAGAGCGCACCAAGAAGCCGTTCAACGATGTAATCAAGGAAGCCGGCGTAAAGGTTGCCGACATTGCTCACGTAGTTCTCGTCGGCGGTTCAACCCGTATGCCTGCAGTGTCTGAGCTTGTAAAGAGCCTGACCGGTGGCCGCGAGCCAAACAAGGGTGTAAACCCAGATGAGGTCGTAGCCGTTGGCGCATCGCTACAGGCTGGTGTTCTAAAGGGTGAGCGCAAAGACGTTCTGCTTATCGACGTGACTCCACTTTCTCTCGGCATCGAGACTAAGGGTGGCATCATGACCAAGTTGATCGAGCGCAACACCGCCATCCCAACCAAGCGTTCAGAGACCTTCACCACGGCTGACGACAACCAGCCTTCGGTTTCTATCCAGGTTTACCAGGGTGAGCGCGAATTCGTTCGCGACAACAAGTCACTCGGCAACTTCGACCTAGCCGGCATTGCCCCAGCACCACGGGGTGTGCCACAGATCGAGGTCACCTTCGACATCGACGCCAACGGTATCGTTCACGTTTCTGCAAAGGACAAGGGCACCGGTAAGGAAGCTTCTGTCACCATCACCGGTGGCTCATCGCTTTCAAAGGAAGACATCGAGCGCATGGTTCGTGAAGGCGAAGAGCACGCTGCTGAAGACAAGAAGCGTCGCGAAGAAGCCGACACCCGCAACTCAGCTGAGCAGATCGTTTATTCAACCGAAAAGCTAATCAAGGAGAACGACGAGAAGCTACCAGAGGACGTAAAGACCTCGGTTCAGGCAGACGTTGACGCTTTGAAGACCGCGCTCGCCGGAGACGACATCGAAGCGGTCAAGACCGCATTCGACGCTCTAGTCGTTTCACAGCAGAAGCTGGGCGAGGCAATCTATGCGGCGCAGCCAGCCGAGGGTGAAGAAGCAGCTGCTGAGGCTTCGGCCGAGGACGTTGTTGACGCCGAGGTTGTTGACGAGGACGAGACCGACAAGGACGCAAAGTAATGTCTGAGGGTCAAGAGAACCACGAGAACCAAAACGAGGACGCAGCGCCTGAGTCAACCGATGAGGTTGACCAGGAGCTGGCAGACCTCGTAGAGGAGACCGGTCCGATAAGCAAGGAGGCCGAACTTCTGGCCGACTTGCAGCGTCTGCAGGCGGAGTTTGTGAACTACAAGGCGCGCGTTGAGCGCGACCGCGATGTAGCTCGCAACTCTGCCATTGCAGAGGTTCTTCGTGCGATTCTCCCGGCACTCGACGACCTGTCACGCGCCGAGGCACACGGCGACCTTGAAGGTTCACCGTTTGCGGCTGTAGTTGGCAAGCTTCGCAACGCTGGCGATAAGTTTGGCCTAAAGGCTTTTGGTGAAAAGGGCGATAAGTTCGACCCAGAGATCCACAACGCCCTAGTTCAGACTCCTTCGGCTGAGGTCACCGAAAACGTCATCGCTGACGTAGTCGAGCCGGGCTTCATGTTCGGTGACCGCCTGCTTCGACCAGCAATGGTTGCAGTACACATCCCTGTTTAATCCCAACGGCTAAGCAGCAGTAATCATCCACACCAACAAAGAGGTTCGCTAAAGATGGCAAGTCAAGACTGGTTCGACAAGGATTTCTATAAGATCCTTGGCGTATCTAAGGACGTGTCTGAGGCAGAGCTAAAGAAGACCTATCGCAAGCTCTCTCGCCAATTTCACCCCGACACCA
The DNA here is from genome assembly GCA_947452675.1 of Microbacteriaceae bacterium. GTDB lineage: Bacteria > Actinomycetota > Actinomycetes > Actinomycetales > Microbacteriaceae > Rhodoluna. The sequence continues at coordinate 11,356 of CANGDL010000016.1, forward strand.
ATCCGGGAGATGCAAAGGCGGAGGCTCGCTTTAAGGAAATCTCCGAGGCCTACTCGGTGCTGTCTGACAAAGATCAGCGCGCCGAGTATGACCAGATGCGAGCAATGGGCCCTGGTGCCCGTGCCGGATTCGGCGGTGCCGGAGGAGGCTTCCCCGGAGGATTCCAAGGCGGCAACTTCGGTGGCGCAGGCTTCGAAGATGTCTTCGCGAACCTCTTTGGTGGCGGTGGTGCCGGTGGTTTTGGCGGCCAGCGTGGACCTCGCGGTCCGCAGCGCGGCCAAGATCTGACCACCACGCAAACCCTCGACTTTATCGATGGCGTTAAGGGCACCACCATCAAGTTGTCGCTACGGTCGGGTGCAGATCCAACCACTATCAAGATTCCTGCCGGAGTGACCGACGGTCAGAAGATCAAGATCGCCGGCAAGGGAAACCCATCACCGAATGGCGGCCCAGCCGGTGACCTGATCATCACCGTGACCGTCAAACCACACCCGGTCTTCACTCGCGACGGCAACAATATCCGCGTTGTGGTTCCGATCACTTTCGCCGAAGCCGTTTTGGGTGCCACCATCCAGGTGCCGACACTCGGCGGCGAACCGGTCAAACTCAAGGTCGCCCCGGGCACCCCAAACGGACGCGTGCTTCGAGTGAAGGGTCGAGGTGTCGTCACTGCAAAGGCGGAGGGAGACCTCCTCGCCACCGTCGAAATCGCCGTGCCAAGCCACGTTAGTGACAAGGCAAAGAAGGCCCTCGAAGAATTCGATGGCTTCCTCCCGGATGAAGATCCACGAGCCGACCTGTTGTTGAAGGCCGGCCTCCTCTAAGAGGCCAAGATTGGGAGGCATGAGATGGAACAGTTCGACGAGAACACTCCGCTCTTCGTGATTTCGGTTGCAGCCGAACTCGCCGTAATGCACCCGCAGACCCTCCGCCAGTATGACCGCATGGGCCTAGTGACACCGAGCCGCACCTCGGGTTCGAGTCGTCGCTACACAATGCGCAATGTCGCCCAACTTCGCGAAATCGCTCGCTTGTCGGCCGAGGGAGTGAGCCTAGAAGGCATCCGCCGCATCCTTGAACTTGAAAACCAGAACTCCGAACTCTCAAAAAGAGTTCGCGATTTGGAACAAGCTTTGGCCAACGAACTGATGAACCGCCCGGGCAACCGAGTGTTTGCAGCCGGTGATCAAGGGGTCGAGAGTCTGACTCGCGGCCAAAGACCGTCGAAGCACACTCAGGTAGTGCTTTGGCGAGCTAAATAAGTAGCGCAGGAACCCTGCGCGAAAGGAGAATCAAATGAACAACCAGAACATGCAACAAGAGGACCAAAAGAGCGCACTCGAGAAATATGGCATCGACCTAACCGAGATCGCCAAGTCTGGCAAGCTCGACCCGGTGATCGGGCGCGACGCCGAAATCCGTCGAGTTTCACAGGTGCTTAGCCGCCGAACCAAAAACAATCCTGTGCTCATTGGCGAGCCAGGAGTTGGCAAGACCGCGGTGGTCGAAGGTCTAGCCCAGCGCATCGTCGCGGGTGACGTGCCCGAGAGCCTCAAAGGGAAGCGACTAATCTCGCTTGATTTAGCCGCAATGGTGGCTGGCGCGAAATATCGCGGCGAATTCGAAGAACGCCTCAAGGCCGTCCTCGCCGAAATCAACGCTGCCGAGGGCGGCGTTATCACCTTTATCGATGAGCTTCACACGCTGGTTGGTGCTGGAGCTGGCGACGGCCAGGATGCCGCCAACATGCTCAAGCCGATGCTTGCCCGAGGCGAACTGCGCCTGATCGGTGCGACCACCCTGGATGAATATCGCGAGCGGATCGAAAAGGACCCGGCCCTAGAGCGTCGCTTCCAGCAGGTTTATGTGGGTGAGCCATCCGTGGTTGACACGATCGCAATTTTGCGCGGACTAAAGGAGCGCTATGAAGCGCACCACAAGGTTGCCATTGCAGACAGCGCCTTGGTCGCTGCCGCCACCCTCTCGAACCGATATATCACCGGTCGTCAACTGCCAGACAAGGCAATCGATTTAATCGATGAAGCGGCCTCCCGTTTGCGCATGGAGATCGACTCAGCCCCGGTCGAAATCGACGAGCTTCGTCGTCAAGTGGATCGGCTAAAGCTCGAAGACCTTGCACTAAAAAAGGAGAAGGACGAGGCCTCAAAGCAGCGCCTTGAAAAACTGCGTGAGGATCTAGAAGCGAAGACTGAAAAACTCGAGGAGTTGAACGAGCGTTGGGCCAAGGAGCGTGCCGAGCTGAACAAAGTGGGTGACCTCAAGACCAAGCTCGATGGATTGCGCATCGAGGCAGATCGTGCTCAGCGAGAGGCGAACCTCGAGCGAGCCTCACGCCTTCTTTACGGCGAGATTCCGGCCCTGGAAAAGCAGTTGGCCGAAATCGAAGCTGCCGAAAATATTTCGAGCGCCGATGGCGCAAAGCAAGAGCGAATGGTCAACGATCAGGTCGGCGAAGATGACATTGCCGCAGTGGTTAGCGCCTGGACGGGTGTGCCTACCGGCAAGCTGCTTGCAGGAGAGAGCCAGAAGTTGCTCAACCTCGAGGCTGAATTGGGCAAGCGCCTGATTGGTCAAAAGGCGGCGGTCAAGTCAGTTTCGGACGCGGTTCGGCGAACCAAGGCCGGCATCAGCGACCCTGATCGTCCGACCGGATCGTTTTTGTTCCTTGGCCCTACCGGCGTCGGAAAAACCGAACTCGCCAAGAGCCTTGCCGAATTTCTATTCGACGACGAGAAGGCAATGGTTCGAATCGACATGTCTGAGTATGGCGAGAAGCACTCGGTTAGCCGCCTGCTCGGTGCCCCTCCGGGCTACATCGGCTATGAGGAGGGCGGCCAGTTGACCGAAGCGGTTCGTCGTCGCCCATACTCGGTGGTCTTGCTCGATGAGGTCGAGAAGGCTCACCCAGAGGTCTTCGATGTTTTGCTTCAGGTCTTGGATGACGGTCGCCTGACCGACGGCCAGGGTCGAGTGGTCGACTTCAAGAACGTGATCTTGATTTTGACTTCGAACCTTGGATCGCAGTTCTTGATCGATCCAGACCTCACCCAATCGCAAAAAACCGAGGGTGTCATGGCGATGGTTCGTGGGCACTTCAAACCAGAGTTCCTGAACCGGCTCGACGACATAGTCATCTTCTCGGCACTCGACCGTAGCGAGCTCGGCCAGATCGTCGAACTCAACATCGACCGCCTTTCACACCGACTCGAACAACGCAGATTGCAGCTGGCGGTCACGCCGGCGGCGCGTGCCTGGTTGGCTGATAAGGGTTATGACCCTATCTATGGAGCCCGCCCATTGCGCCGCTTAATGCAGCAGCAAATCGACGACAAACTGGCGAATCTTTTGCTGGCTGGCACCATCCATGATGGTTCGCTAGTTCGAGTAGATGTTGCCGAGGACGGGGTAGCCCTTATTGTTGAGCCGGGTCAACTCGACTAGTCGCTACACTTTGCCATATGACTGAATCAAACCGTTCGTATGGCCAAGGTGCACAGGGTGAGCCAGAGGCTCCTCAGGCGAAGAAGGTTGGCGCCCTAACCCGACTTCGCTATAACTTCGACAACTCAATTGCCAAGAGCGGGGCGTTTGTCGCCTACATGCTCGGCGGGCTTGTCGTCATGTCAATTCTGTATGTGCTCATCAAGTACGCGCTCTACGCTGTGCCGGGGTTGTATTCGGGTGACAAACTTGCTGCGCCGACCTTCGAAACATTCTGGGGTTCATTCGCCGCACTTCTCGGCAAGGGAGGCGAAGCCACCTGGGCAGACCGCATCCTTGGTTTGATCACATGGGCTATCACCATTACCCTCGCCGGTAGCGTCACAGGTTTCATTGTTGGTGCGATCAACCGCACATTCGAACGTCTCCGCAAGGGCAAGAGCCCGATTGTTGATTCAGGCCACACCCTGATCCTCGGATGGTCAAACCGCGTCTTCCCAATTTTGAAGGAACTCGCAATCGCCAACGAAAACGTGCGCAAGCCGCTGGTTGTGGTTTTCAGCGATAAGGCCCGCGACTTTATGGAAGACGAGATCGCTTCACGTGCCGAAGGTCTCGGCAAACTCAAAGTTGTCACCCGATCTGGCGACCCAACTAACCCGGCCGACCTAAAGCGCACGAACATCTCTGGAGCGAAGTCGATCATCATCCTGGATGAAAACGAAGGCGGGGATGCCAACATCGTCTCCACCGTGCTTGCGGTGAAGTCGGTAAACGCGAACCCAAACACTCGCATTATCGCCGAGGTTGATGACCCTCACACTTCAGAGGCTCTGGAGACCGCGACCGAGGGTCGGGTCATCTCGGTTCGCTCGCACGACATCATTGCTCGTGTGACAGCGCAGGCTTCACGCCAACCTGGCCTAGCAGCAGTGACCCTTGACCTGCTCGACTTTGATGGTGACGAGATCTACTTCAGCAACGTTCCTGCCCTAGCTGGCAAGACTTACGCCGACGCATTGCTCGCCTTCAATCACGCTTCGGTGATTGGGCTGGTCGATGACAAGGGGGTTGCAACTTTGAACCCTAAGCAGAGCACCAAGCTGACCGCGGGAACCAAGGTGATCGCAATCGCTGAGGATGACGACAAGGTGGTTTATACCGGAGTTCGCGAAGACATCGCGACTCGAAAGGCTGACACCAAGAAGTTACCGGCGGCTAAGGCCGAGCACCTGTTGGTAATCGGCTGGTCTTCGATGGGTCGCTCAGTTATCTCTGAACTTGCGGCATTCTTGCCTAAGGGCTCATCGGTGCACATCGTTGCCCAGAGCAAGTATGTCGATGCGGCCGAGTTGGCCGACCTAAAGTTCGGTGACCTAAAGGTGTCGCATGCTTCGGTTTCTGGAGACATCCATGACTTGATCGCCGCCGCCTCGGCCAAGCGATATAACGAAATCATTGTGCTTGGTTATCGCAATGCAATCAGTGAATCCGAAGCGGATGCTCAGACCATGTTGACTATGTTGCAAATGAACCAGTTGTTTGCAATCGATGGAAACGGCGTGGAGCCGACTCGTCTGGTCGCCGAAATTCTCGATGGACGTAAGGCTGAACTGGCACGAGTTGCCGCCGCCGACGACCTCGTGGTCAGTGACAACTTGGCTGCACTACTGATTGCTCAGGTTTCTGAGAACCCGGACTTGGCCCCGATTTTCGATGATCTCTTTGATGCCGATGGTGCCGCTATCAATGTTCGACCAATCGATCACTATCTGCCGCTTGGCAAAGAAGTTGAGTATGCAGAACTCGTCGCCATCGCCCGGGCTCACGGTGAATCGGCAATCGGTTATCGAGTGGCCGCAAATGCGCCTGGAGACGCGGCCTCGGGGGTTCAACTGAATCCGGCTAAGACAACCAAGTTCACTCCTGCCGAAGGTGATGCACTCGTCGTAATTTCAGAACTTGAGTAAATGAATGGTTGAACAGACAGTGGTCGGGGCTAAAGCAGCCCTGGCCGCTTTCGTTAACCCCGAGAAGCTGGCGTTTTTCCCCAAGTTCTTTAAATCGGGGCCGGGCCAGTATGGCGAGGGCGACCAGTTCCTGGGTGTCACTGTGCCAAACGTGCGCTCGGTCGCAAAGCAATTCTCAGGGCTAACCGAAGCCGAAATTTATGAATTGATGCATTCAGTAATTCACGAGCATCGATTGCTCGGCTTAATCATGCTGGTCGCGAAATGGAAGAAGGCCAAAACCGACTCTGCCCAGCAGGAACTTTTCGATTTCTATTTGCGACTCGTCCATGAGGGTCGCGTAAATAACTGGGACCTCGTCGACACTTCTGCACCATATTTCGGCATGTATTTGATCGGCAAACCCGACGCAATGGAGCTACTTGAGAGATTGGCACGAAGTGAAAAACTTTGGGAACGCCGGGTGGCAATCATGTTCACCTTCGCCTCAATTCGGGCTAGCAAACTTGGGCGAGGGCCAGCTGATTTTGGGCCAACCATTCAAATTGCCGAGATTTTGCTGCACGATAGGCACGATCTGATTCACAAGGCAGTCGGTTGGATGCTCCGTGAAGTGGGAAATCGTGACATCGCCGAACTGCAAAAATTTCTGAGCCGCTACGCGGCTGAAATGCCTCGCACGATGCTCCGTTATTCGATTGAGAAACTCGAAGCCGAGGAACGCAAAACTTGGCTGGCGGCCAAATCTAGCTAATCGATGTCAACAACGACCGGAACATGGTCGCTTGGCGCTTCGCCCTTGCGCTCATCCCGGTCGATAACCGCACGCGTCACGCGCTCGGCAAATGGGTCGTTGCCAAGGATGAAGTCGATGCGCATACCCTCGTTGCGCGGGAAGCGCAGCTGCTGGTAATCCCAGTAGGTGTAACCCTCTGGGATGCGAGGGCGAACCACGTCGGCCAAGCCGATTTGCTCGAAGGCTTCGAAGGCCTGACGCTCAGGTTCAGAAACGTGAGTTGCGCCGATGAAGTCGTTGATGTCCCACACATCCGTGTCTAGAGGCGCGATGTTGAAGTCGCCCATGAGAGCAAGCGGCATGTCGCCCGAGTGCTCCTGGAACTCAGCTGTGGTGGCCGCCAAGCGGTCTAGCCATTCGAGCTTGTATGTGTAGTGCGGGTCATCCAGCGTGCGGCCGTTAGGAACATAAAGCGACCAAAGGCGAACGCCATCGAAGGTAGCGCCGAGGGCACGGGCCTCTTCGACCTGAGGCTTGCCTTCTTTGCCGAAGCTTGGCATGCCACTGAAGCCGATTTCAACATCCTCGGCCGGAATCTTGGTGGCAAAGGCGACGCCGTTCCACTGGTCCAGACCGTGCATGATCACCTGGTAGCCGGCGGCCTCAAACGCTGCAACCGGAAACTGCTCGGGCTTGCACTTAATCTCTTGCATCGCCAGGACGTCGGTCTTCGACCGTTCTAGCCAGTCGACCACACGGCCAACGCGCGTGCGAATTGAATTGACGTTGTGCGTTGCAATGCGCATTAGGCGACCGTCATGACTTCGGCCTGGTCCATCCAGAACGGCTCGATAATGTGGCCGTCTAGGTCTTCGAAACCCCAACCAAACATGAAGCCGTGCACCTCAGGTTCCTTATAGTTTCTGGCGCCGAGCTCGAATGCCTTTTCGCAAACCGCGCGCACTTCGGCCTCGCTGTCATATGTGATCGCAACGATGCAGGAGACGGTCTTCTTGGTCGGTGCCAGAGGCTTGTCGACGAAGCCCGAGAAGGTGTCATTCTCGAGCAGCATGATGCAGTTGTATTTGCCGACGATCATGCAAGTTGAGGTTTCACTGGTGAACTGTGGGTTGAACTTGAAACCGAGCGCGGTATAAAAATCAACCGAGCGCTTGAGGTTGAAAACCGGCAGGTTGGTGAACATCATCTTTTCCATGCAACCAGCCTAAACCGAGGGCAGGCCAGCTCCCCGATAAACTTGAGGCATGACTTTTGACCCCGCCACTCACCCGCGCCTCGTTGAACTAATTAAGCAGCTTGCAGTCGTTCACGGCCGCGTCACATTGTCGAGTGGCATCGAAGCCGACTATTACGTCGACCTTCGTCGCGCAACCCTGCATCATGAGGCTGCGCCTCTAATCGGCCAAGCGATGCTTGACCTCCTCGACCTAAACGGCATCACCGACTTTGAAGCTGTCGGCGGCTTGACCATGGGAGCTGACCCAGTGGCAACCGCAATCATGCACCAGGCTGCGGCTCGCGGCCGCGCGATTGATGCGTTTGTGGTTCGCAAGGCAGCCAAGGCTCATGGCATGGGTCGTCAGGTTGAGGGCCCAGACGTAAAGGGTCGAAAGGTGATCGTTGTTGAAGACACCTCAACCACGGGAGGATCCCCGTTGACGGCGGCAAAGGCGCTCGAAGAAGCCGGCGCAATTATCGTTGCGGTTGCAACCGTGGTTGATCGTGACACCGGCGCCAAGAAGGTCATCGAGGATGCCGGCTACCGCTATTTCTCAGCCGTATCGCTGGATGACCTGGAGCTTCGCTAAAGAAATGCCTTCTACCATCGGCTCAACTAAGCCGCGTCTGACGCCGATCGTCATCACGCTGCTGTCTTCGATGCTTAGCGTCGTTTCGGGCTCGATGGTTTTCATGGCCTTCCCCTGGCTCGCGATCAAGCTAACTGGTTCGGCCACCAGTGCCGGAGCTCTCATCGCAATCACCTCCATCCCAGCCTTGTTGCTCGCACCGGTGGTTGGTTCGATCATCGACAAGTTTGGCCGTCGTCGGGTCGGAATTTATATCGAGTTTTTGACCGCCGCGGTGACGCTGCTGATTCCGGTTGCAGCCGGGATGTGGCAGATGACGTTGCCGCTACTAATCGGCATCGGGTTGATTCGCTCGACAGTTGGCTCGGGTGCCGGTTCGGCCCGCAAATCATTCATGCCCGATGTCGCGAGAGTGGCCGGCCTAAGTCTCGAACGCGTGAACTCGATTCAGGAGGCGATCTTCGCGAGCGGTTTCGCAATCGGTCCTGCATTGGCTTCGATTTGCATTGGCGTATTCGGGGTTTACAACACTTTCTTTGTGGTTGCGCTGTTCGGGTTTGCATCCGGTGCACTGATGTTTTTCGTGCGGGTCAAAGAGGTTATCGAACCACACGAGGATGAGAAGAACCTCTTCAAGTTCGCGATGGAGGGCTTCAAGATTTTGGGCAGCACACCATCGGTGGCAATCATGCTTGCCGGTGTGATGACCCTCGCCATGATTTATCTGCCGACCGAAATGATTGTGCTTCCAAAATATTTCACCGGTAAGGGTGATGCTACCGGCCTGGGATTCCTGCTCTCGGCCATGGCGGCAGCCACTATCTTCGGCGCCTTGGCGTTCGAGAAGCTATCGAATAAGTTTCAGTACAGCACGATTTTTAGAATCGCGATTCTGGGAGTAGCGGTCTCGATGATTCCGATGTCGTTCTTGCCTCCATACGCGGTAATGATTTTCTTCGGGCTCATCCTGGGCATCACCTGGGGCCCGATCACGCCGCTCTTAAACACCGTGATTCAGCGCAAGATTCCGCCTAGCAAACGGGGTCGCGTATTCAGCCTCGAGATGGTGATCTGGTCAGCCGGTCCGATGATTTCTATGGTTCTCGCCGGCATCGCGGTGGATTCATTCGGCGTAAAACCGGTTTATCTGGTCCTAGCGATCGCCACGACCAGCGCCGGTCTGTTCATCACATTCAACAAGCGCATGACAGAGATCAATACCGCCGACTTCGCCGATTAGCCGACCGTTCTAGTCGGCCCCCGCTTTGGTAGCCTAGAGGCATGGCAGATCGCAGCAATATCACTTCTTGGCTAACCGACATGGATGGCGTGCTCGTGCACGAAGGCCACCCGATTCCGGGTGCTGCCGAGTTGATTGCAAAGTGGACCGCCGCCGGAACCCCATTCTTGGTGCTCACCAACAACTCGATCTACACCCCTCGCGACCTTTCGGCGCGTCTCAAGATCGCCGGCCTAGACATCCCTGAAGACCGCATCTGGACTTCAGCACTTGCCACCGCAGCGTTCTTGAACAGTCAGAAGCCAGGTGGCTCGGCTTTCGTGATCGGCGAGGCCGGCATGACCCAGGCATTGCACGACGTGGGTTATGTTCAGACCGACCAGAACCCTGACTACGTTGTTCTTGGCGAAACCCGCAACCTCAGTTTCGAAAACCTGACCAAGGCAGTCCGCCTTATCGGTGCAGGCGCTCGCTTCATTGTCACCAACCCGGATGCCACTGGTCCGTCAGCGGAGGGTCCGATTCCCGCAGCCGGCTCCGTCGCCGCACTCATTAGCAAAGCCACCGGGATGGACCCATACATTGTGGGCAAGCCGAACCCGATGATGTTCCGCAGCGCCATGCGCAAGATTGGCGCGCACTCGGAATCGACCGGCATGATCGGTGACCGCATGGACACCGACGTGGTTGCCGGAATCGAAGCCGGCCTGCACACCGTGCTTGTGTTGACCGGAATCTCGGACGACGCCGAAATCGCGAAGTACCCATTCCGCCCAACTGAGATTTTGAACTCAGTGGCCGACCTAATCTAAAAATGAGCGCCGACTTCGCCGAGGCACTTAAAGCTGCGGCAATCTTCGTCTTTTTCTTGAGTCTTGGCATTGAACTACGCCACGAAATAACCCACGGTTCGCTTTCAAAACCACGCCAGGCAATCGTGCCAATTTTGGCCGCCGTTGGCGGAATGTGTGTGCCGGTCTTGGTTTACTCGATCATCAACGCGGGTCAGCCAAGTGCTGTTGGCTGGGGTGTTCCAATGAGCACGGATGTCGCCTTCGCGCTAGCGGTCCTTGCATTCGCTGGGCGCTTCTTGCCGAAGGCCATCCGGGTCTTCTTGCTCACGGTTGCTGTGGTCGACGATTCGCTCACGATTTTGATGATCGCACTGTTCTTCGCCAGCAGCTTCCATGTGCTAACCGTTGCTTCCCTCGGTGGAGTCGTGGTTGGCCTGTTCCTGCCACGAGCTCAGCGGGCAGCTCGTTGGCTAAATCCGTTAGCTAACTTTGTGGCTTTGCCAGTGTTTGCCATCGTCTCGCTTTGGATGACGTTCGCCGAGTTCGACGGCAAATTGGCAGGGTCGGCGATAACGATCGGCATAGTCGTCGCCATGGTTATCGGCAAGCCAGTTGGCGTGCTCGGCACAACCTGGTTGGTGACCAAGTCGGGACTCGGAAAACTTGCCTCGGATGTGAAGTGGCCGGATCTAATTTCGATTGCTTCGCTTTTCGGCATCTGCTTCACCGTGGCCATGATGATGTCGGAGCTGTCATTTGGGACATCGCCAAGCGATCACGCAGTGGCTAATGTGAGCGTCATTATCGGCAGCCTTGCTTCGGCCGGGCTCGCGGTCATCGCTCTTCAGATTCGAAAGAGGGCTTATGTCAGAAATTAATTCGAGCGGCTTCGCCGCTGAGGAAAAGTCTTCCGGCCCAACCGAAACAGCAGAACAAACCACCTGGGGCGTTGGGCCGTGGCAAGGAGAATGGCCGGTCGACGCGGGCACACCCGAAGAGCCAAATCCCGATTCACTGCTCGACCCGGAGCTCCTGGCCGGCGGTGACACTCGAAACGTTTTGGACCAATATCGCTACTGGAAGATGGAGGCGATTATTGCCTCGCTTGACCAGCGACGTCACAAATATCACGTGGCAATCGAGAACTGGCAGCACGACCTAAATATCGGTTCGATCGTTCGAACAGCAAACGCATTCCTGGCGGCTGAAGTGCACATAATTGGAAACCGCCGATGGAACCGCCGTGGCGCAATGGTCACCGACCGCTATCAACACGTCACTCACCACCCAAACGTCGAAGACTTTGTCGAGTGGTGCAAAACCGGTGGCGAGGGTGGTCAGCCATTGCCAATCATTGCTATCGATAACGTTCCGGGTTGCAAAAAGATCGAAGAATACCCACTGCCCGAAAACTGTGTGCTCTTGTTTGGCCAGGAGGGTCCTGGTTTGAGCGAGGCGGCGATCGAGTCATCCGAGGTGGTTTTAGAAATCACCCAGTTCGGGTCGACCCGATCAATTAACGCTTCGGCGGCTGCAGCTATCACCATGCACACGTGGATTGTCCAGTGGGTTTTTAACAAATAGCACGAAGCGTCAAACACCGAGTCGGTAAAAACTACCGCCTCGCTCGGCTCTCGCACTAAACTTAGGTGTACGCCATTCGCGTGCAATCCAAAGCTTTGAAACACGGGGTAAAAGTATGCCTGCATTAGTGATTATTGGTGCGCAGTGGGGCGACGAAGGTAAGGGCAAGGCAACTGACCTTATCGCCGAGCACATCGACTATGTCGTCAAGTTCAATGGCGGCAACAACGCGGGCCACACCGTTGTCATCGGCGACGAAAAGTATGCCCTCCACCTTTTGCCTTCAGGCATCCTGACCCCTGGCGTAACCCCGGTAATCTCAAACGGCGTGGTTATCGACCTTGGCGTTCTGTTCCACGAAATCGAAGCCCTTGAGGCTCGCGGCATCGACACATCCAAGCTGCGCATTTCGGCTAACGCCCACGTAATCACCCCTTATAACGTCATCGTTGACAAGGTTTCAGAGCGCTTCCTAGGCAAGCGTGCCATCGGAACCACAGGTCGTGGCATCGGCCCAACCTATGCAGACAAGATCAACCGCGTCGGCATTCGCATCCAGGATTTGTTCGACGAAAGCATTCTTCGCCAGAAGGTCGAGGCCGCACTGGTTGGCAAGAACAACCTGCTGACCAAGGTTTACAACCGCGCCGCAATCAAGGTCGACGAGACGGTGGCCGAACTTCTGAGCTATGCAGAGCGAGTTCGCCCAATGGTTGCCGACACAGCACTTGAGCTTTACAACGCAATCAAGGATGACAAGACCGTGCTCTTCGAGGGCGGCCAGGCAACCATGCTCGATGTCGACCACGGAACCTACCCGTTCGTTACCTCATCAAACTCAACCGCCGGTGGCGCATCAACCGGCTCTGGCATCGGCCCTGGCGAGTTCCAGACCGTGATCGGAATCGTCAAGGCATACACCACTCGCGTTGGCGCCGGCCCATTCCCAACCGAGCTATTCGACGAGAACGGCGAATTCCTTCGCGCAACCGGTCACGAGTTCGGCACCACCACCGGTCGCCCACGTCGCTGTGGCTGGTATGACGCCCCGATCGCTCGCTACTCGGCGCGCATCAACGGTGTAACCGACTTCGTGTTGACCAAACTAGACGTGCTAACCGGCCTCAATGCGATCCCGGTTTGCGTCGCCTACGAGGTTGAGGGCAAGCGCTTCGATGAGATGCCGGTCTCACAGAGTGACTTCCACCACGCAAAGCCAATCTATGAAAACTTCCCTGGTTGGTCCGAAGATATTTCAACCTGCCGCACATTCGAGGCGCTTCCAAAGAACGCTCAGGATTACATCGTGGCTCTCGAGAAGATCAGCGGTGCCCGCATCTCTGCCATCGGTGTTGGCCCGGCCCGTGACGCAATCATCGTGCGCCACGACATGCTCGCTCGCGCTTAAAAATAGGCAATATTTTTTAAGCCGCAGCACGTCTATTTTCAGAATCAAGGGATATCCCCAGAGATGCTCGGCTCTATGCGAGTTTTCCTGTGAATTCTTAGCTTTCTAGACAATTTTTCTGTTCGTTTTATCGAATATTTCCTACAGTTGTATATGAGGTATCAACCTGGGGTTGACTACCAACCGCTATGAACATTGGAAACACATGATTCGCAACAAGGCATCTCTAAAATTCTTGGCCGCGCTTGTCGCCGCCCTTGCTTTGGTTTTCGCCGGGCTCACCCCGGCTAACGCAACTCACCTTCGTGGTGCAGTTGGTACTTTGACCTACAGCGCGAGTGCCAAGACCGTCACCCTCACCTCAACCATGGTTGAGCGCAAGGATGCCTGCACCACTTATTCGAGCAGCAACTCTCTCTGCACATACTTCGCATTCCCGACCATCAGCCAGGTGTCTCGCACGACAGGTGCAGTCACGGCCACAGTCAAGACCTGCACCGGTCAGTCGACCACGGCGAGTTCGAGCGTGTATGACAACACCTCACAGCCGCTCTACAACATCTTCACAACCACCTATGTAATCGACGTTTCGTGCCCGTCTTTCAACACCGACTTTGACTACACCTTCAGCCAACTGGGCAACAACCGCATCGGTGGAATCAAGAACTCCTCCAACCAGACGATCCAGTTCGAAGGCAAGATTCGAATCAACGGAACCACCGATGCCAAGTCGCCGGTTTATAACTCTGGCTACATGACCAACGTTCCCTACAACACCAGCACCTCGGCCGTTTATAGCACCAACCTAAACGCCCTCGAAGGACTCCAGGGCAAGTCGGTAACTTACTCACTGATCACCGATCAATCTTCTGCTTTGGGCGGTTACGGTGGTTCGAGAATTCCTTGTTCCGACTTCAACCTTTCAACGGGTGAATTTAAAATCTCTGCCGGTCTCTGCACCGGTTCAGAAAACTACATAACTGCGTTCAGCGGCGGCACCCCGACCACCCCTATTTATTACGTTCTCAAGACTCGCGCCACCGATGCCCTCGGTCAGTACACCACCCGAGACGTGCTTCTCGCTTTTGCGTCGCAGTCAGATAACGCTCCGGCCATCACCCGCGTGACTTCAAACGCCACTGTCACCGTAACCCCCGGCACTCCCCAGACCATCACCTACACCGCGACCGACGCCGACGCCGGCCAGGTGCTCACCTGGTCAACCAACACCTTGCCTTCCTGGGCAACCTTCACCACCACTTCGACAGTGGTGAACACCGGTGTCACTCCTAACGGTGTCAAGGCGACACTGACTCTGACTTTGAACCCACTTAGCGGAACCAACACGGCGGTCACCATCCTGGTTTCGGTTCAGGACAACGCGGCCTTCCCGCTTAGCGCAACCAACACACTCGGCGTCAACGTTGGTTCTGGTTTGCTACCACCAGGCGCACCAGCGATCACAGCAGTTAACTCGACCGGTGGAATCACGTTCACGGCACCAACCTCTGGTGGCGCCGTTTCTAGCTATTCGGCCACCGCAACCAACTTGGCCACCGGTGTGGTTTCAAACGGAACCTGCACCAGCAGCTCGCCGTTCACTTGCACATTTAGCCCGACTCTGAACAACACCAATTACTCTTTCGTGGTCACCGCCACCAACGCATCGGGCACGGCTGCTTCTGCACCTTGGTCTCCTTCGGCGCCGATTCTTTCACTGTCACCAACCTCACGCTCGGTGACAGTTGGCACGGCCGTTACCTCACCGGCGTACACCATCACCGCAACTGGCGCACCGGTAGCCAGTTACTCGGCATCTTGGTCGGCGTCAACGCCAGCTGGAATCACTTTCAACTCGACAACCGGCGTGATCTCGGGCACCCCGACCACGCCAGGCACCTACACGCTCACCCTCACCGGAACCTCGGCCTCGGGTGCAACCGGAACCGCAACCTTCACACTGACGGTTACTTCCGGTGCTCAGACGGTAACCTGGTTGCCCTTCGGCGCACAGCCGATGACCTCGTTGTCGACCGGCACCACCACCGGAGCCAACGGTCTTTCAAATAATGAGCAGTTGGTTCCGCTTCGCGCCTACAGCAATGTTCCGGGTGCGACGATCAACTTCACCGCCGACTCTAACAACGCCAGCTATTGCAAGCTGAACGTGCTCAACGGCATTTCATACGTGAACTACACATATCGCAGCGGAAAAACCTCAACTTCGAGCTGTAACTACATCGCTAGCGCTTCGGCAATCGGTGCATACGCAGCTTCAAGCGGAGTCAGCCAGACCCTGACCATCAACCGAAATGACAGCAACTACAGCAGCAGCGCCGATACCAGCCAGAAGGCATGGACCATTATTAGTGCCCAGGGCTCGCTACCTTCCGGTGGAGCTCCACAAATCGCAACCTTCACGTCGCCTGATTTTGCCACTGGAACCACCACGCTGTCATACCAGGTTGGCACAGTGCTCAACAGCCCGTTGCGCTACACATTGACTGCCAACACCTATGCACCGACCTACTGCACCCTGTCACCAGCACTCCCAACCGGCATGGGTGTCACCTTTGACACCCACCTATGCCAGCTCGTTGGAACCGTTTCGGGTGTGGCCGCGCCGGCAACCTATACCATCACCTATAAGAACCCATCTGGTTCGGTCACCTATCCAAGCCGAACCTTTAACTTCGGCACCACCATGAACAGCCAGACCATTACCTTCGCGCAACCTGCTGCGATGATCGCTGGCACCACTCAGAGCCCAAGCACTCAAACAATCACTGCACGTTCGACCAGTGGCCTGGCAGTTGCCTTGACCACAAGCTCTGCCGCCTGTTCGATCTCGAACACGGCAACAAATGCCGGCGTTACCACCGCAACGGTGACCGCGCTTTCGGCTGGCGCTTGCGTGATAAGCGCTAACCAGTCGGGAAACTCGAGTTACTCTGCCGCAAGCCAGGTGCAACAGACCTTCCAGGTCTCGGCAGCACTTTTGCCGCCAACAATCGCCCTGGCAATTGCTGGCACAGCTGACGCTCAGAAGATGGTCTTCGAATTTTCTGGATCAATCTTCCCGCTGGTTTCAACCGGTGGAACAGTCGCCTCATGGCAGTTCCTAAACGCTGCCGGCACAGCCAACGCCACCATCCCGGCCGGTCTGGCATTTGACCCAACCACTGGAATCTTGAGCGGTGCTGCCGAAAATGCGCAGGCGCGAACTCACTATGTGATCAAGGCAATCAACACCTCGGGAAACGCGACTCTTGATGTCTACCTAACCATCACCAAGATGGACCAGGTCATCACCTTCCCAGCACTGACCGGTATGGTCTATGCCGACTCAACCGGCGCGGGCCAGGGTCTTGGCGCAACCGCCGACTCGGGTATGCCAATCACTTACACAATCGACGCCTCTAGCACCGCGGCCTGTGAAATCATCGCTGGCGGCAAGGTTCGTCCAAAGACTTCGGGCTTGACCAGCCCTAATACCTACACCTGCAAGGTTTGGGCGACACAGGCCGGCGACACCATGATGTACAACGCGGCTACCTCGGTGTTCCAGAGCTTCACCATCGTTCCTGGCTTGCTACCACCAGCCATCACCTTGACTCACAGCACCGGATACATGGTGGTCGGAACCCCGTTCACCCTTCCGTTTGAAGTTGTCAACACCGGTGGCGCCGTTCCAGTTGCAGGTGTAACCGTTGGAACCGGAAACCAGTTCACCGTGACCGGTTCGCCATCGGTTCCTGCCGGTTTGGTGTTCAGCAACTACTACGGAACCTACATTTCGGGCAGCCCAACCACCATGGGCACCTACACCTTGACCATTACGGCAACCAACAGCGTCGGTTCATCAAGCGCCCAGTTCATCCTGACTGTCGGCAAGCAGTTGCAGACCGTGACAGTTAACACCGGCGCCAACCTAACCGTTGGTTCGGCAGATGCGGCCTTGGCCTCGACTTCAACCAGTGGTTTGACCACCTATACCTACACGATTGACGCATCTAGCGACCCTGGTGTGTGTTCGATCGTCGGTGGCGCATTGCACGCCATCAAGTATGGAAAGTGTGTGGTTCGCTCAGACCAGGCCGGAAACTCGACTTTCGAGCCTGCCTTCGGCCTAGCTACTGTTCAGATCCACCAGGCGCCGACCCTACAGGTTTCAGGCGTTACAGGCGCTGCTTCAAACTCAATCACCTTGACAGTCTTGAATGGTCAGCGCGTCACGGCTGGTCTCTATAACCTCATCACCGGAGGTGACCCGGCAACCAGCTTCTACTTGAAGACAAGCACCGGTGGAACCCTAGACCTGCCTAACAGCACGATGGCAACCACCGATGGTCTAGACACCTTCGACCCACTAACCGGTTACCTAACCGGAACCGCGCTGGTAAACACCGGTTCAGATGTCGTCCGTATCTATGCAACCAACGGTTATGGCGCCGACGCGTACGTCACCGTTACCTTCAACTATGCGGGTGCTTCACAGCCAAGCCTCACCATCCCGAGTTCAAGCTCATCGGTGGTTGCCTATGTCTATAACGGCTTGGGTGCAACACCATACGTGCTGGTCAACACCGGCTCGGATGTTCGCGCCTGTGACCCGAACACTTCTACCTATTCATACGTGAGCTTCACCGGCACCTTGCCTGCGGGTGTGACCTTCAACGCGTGTACAGGAATGATCGAGGGCACCCCAACCGCACTTCAGTCATCGACGACCTACACCTTCAAGGGAATCAACGCCACCGGTTCAAACGGAACCGCGGCCAGCTTCACGCTGACCGTGTTGCCTTGTGTGCCAACCATTGCGTGGGATCAGCCAAGCTCGATTGCCTATGGAACCACGCTGTCAGGCTCATTGACCCCGTCGGCAAGTTGTGGAACCCAGAGCAGCGTTGCCGGAACCTATTCCTACACGTCGAACAACGGTAGCGGAGCCACAGCAGCTACATCCTCGACCGTTTTGACTCCGGGAACCTACAGCCTTGTCACAACCTTCACTCCGAACAGCGGCAACTTCGCATCGGGCAGCACCGCAACGGTTCAGCTAACCGTTGACAAGTGCACCCCGGTTATCAACTGGAGCGCACTCGCCGACATAACTTATGGTGACTTGCTTTCAAGCGCCCAGTTCGGCGCCACGGCGTCGTGTAACGGCACCAACGTTGCGGGCACCTTCACCTACAAAGCCTATGGACAGACCCTAAACGTCGGAGACATCCTTGCCGCTGGTCAGCAACTGCTATTGAACGTGACCTTCGTGCCGAACCTCCCAACCCTTTATAACAACGCCAGTGGAATCAACCATTTGAACGTTTTGAAGAAGGCGGCTGTCATTCGCCCGGTTGCCGGCAGCAAGGAGTGGAGCGGTTCGTCATCGACCGACCCAGCGCTTACTTTCGCGGCTGTTTCTGGTCTCTTGGTTAACCAGGATGAGTTGCTCAAGATCAGCGCAACCGTTTCACGCGCTGCGGGTGAAACCGTTGGAAACTACCTAATGTCGCTGAGCGGCATCTCGTCTGATTACTATGACGTGACTGTTGACCCAACCGCGGTTAACTTCACTATTAGCTCGCGCACCCCGGTAATCACCGTGACCACGAGTCACACCGAGCCAGTAGGCGCAACCACGATCACTACCGCGACGTCAAGCCTGTCTGGCGGCACTTGGTCGATTGTCGCTGGTGGCAACGGAAACTTGTTCACAATAAACAGCTCGGGCGTACTCGCATTCGCATCACCTGCTGCCGCCGGAAGTTACACAGTCACCATCAAAACCACAGATGGTTCCGGTGGTTTCGCGACCGCAACAATCACGGTTTTGGTTCAGGCTGCCACAGGAACCACTCCGGTCTTGTCACTAGACTCGAGTGAGTTCATGTTGACCGTTGGTACACCGATCGATTCCTCGACCACCTATCTGATTTCGGACCTTGGTTCTGTAGTTGACGCTGGCGGCTACGCGCTGGCTTCGGGCAGCATGCCAAACGGATTGTCATTCAGCACGACCACCGGCCAGGTTTCGGGAACCCCTACTGTGGCTCAGGGTCAGACCACCTACACCTTCACCGGAAAGACCGGTTCGAATGTGTCGTCACCGGTCACCTTTAAGCTGACCATCAACAAGTGTCAGACAATCGTCTACTGGACTGTTCCGGCGAACATCACCTATGGAACCGCGCTTTCATCGGCTCAGATAAACGCCGTTGCGAAGTGTGGAGCCACGGAGATTCCTGGCACCTACACCTACAGCGACGATGATGGGGAGCCTGTCACCGCTGGCGCAATCCACCGTGCGGGTGTCAACCACCTTTCGGTTAGCTTCGTGCCAACAAACACTCACGATTACCTAGGTTCATCGGCAACCGTGAACTTGACCATTTTGAAGAAGCCAATCACTGTGGTTATTGCAGATGCACAGAAGCGTAAGGCAACCTCTGACCCGGTTTACACCTGGGATTCAAACGGAGTTGTCTATGCGGGTGACGTTGCTGGCTTGCCAATTACAGTGACCCGAACCGACCTTTCGGAGGAGATCGGAAGCTATTTGCTCACCGGCACCGCGGGTAGCTCGGATAACTACATAATCACTTTCGACACCGCGCCGAAGCACCTGACGATCACCAACAACCAACCGGTGATTACCTCGGCTCGCACCGCGACGATCACCGCACCCGAGCAGAACGCGTTGAACCTCAACGCTGATGTCACGGTTGTTTGGTCGATCACCGGTGGCGCTGACCAGTCACTATTCTCAATTGACCCAACCACCGGAATCCTGAGCTTCATCGCTCCTTCAGCGGCTGGCACATACGAGGTATTGGTCCGCGCAACAGACTCGTTTGGTGGTTACTACGAGTTCACCGTGACCATCACGGTGCTTGCTCAGGCTCTGCCTCAGGCGCCATCCGGCGGTGGCTCGACTTCAACAATCAAGATCATCTTGAAGACTCCGAAGCCGATCACCACCGGTAAGCCTGCCGAAAAGACTGAGGTGAAGGTGACTGCTGAAACCGGCAGCACCGGCTCGGGCTCATCGCCGACACCAACCCCGACTCCTAATGCCACAATCCTAAACATTGTGACCAAGGATCTTCCGGTTGAAATTCAGAACGCGACCATCATCGCTGGCTCTGTAGTGATGCAGACCCAAGCCGGCTTCACCGGTGTGGTTGAGGTTCCGGTTCAGGTTCAGCTTGACACTGGTGAAATTCAGACCACCACCACCCAGGTGACGGTTAACCCTGAGGCTCCAACTCAAGTTGTTGTGGAGGCTACCCAGCCTGCTCAGAACGTGATCACCTGGGCTCCGGCCTCGGGCGCAGTCCAGTATGAAGTAACAGTGAACGGAACTTCGGTGGGAACCACCACCGGAACCACCTACACCCTGAACGTTGCTCTAGCAGCAGACGCGAAGGTCATGGTTGCTTCACTTGGCCACATGTCGACCGCTTCTGAGGCTGTTCCAGCTCAGATCAAGAAGGCTGCAGTCACCTACACCTTGTTCAAGACCGTTGACCACTTCGCCAAGAACTCCTCAGTGCTGACCCCGGCAATGATCAAGATTCTTGACAAGGCGATCATCGCGATCAAGAAGCTTGGTTACAAGTCTTTGACCATTGAGGGTCACGCCGATGGCCAGGCGGCTGCGGCAAGTGTGTTCTCAAAGGTCTCGATTGCTCGAGCCACGGTGGTCAAGAACTACCTAGCTCCGAAGCTACCAGGCATCAAGATGACCGTCCGCGGTCTTGGAAAGGACCTCCCGGTCGCGTCAAACGCAACGCCTGAGGGTCAGGCCAAGAACCGTCGCGCGACAATCTTCGCCTCCACCAAATAGCGAGCATTAGCGAACTATCGGCAAGAACGAATAACGACCATCCCTGTTTTGAACCGGGATGGTCGTTATCTTTTGGTGAACGGTCTGAAACAAAATATTTACTCGCCCGTGATGCGGCTGAAGCACGGGAGGCGCATACTTGCACCATGACCGAAATCAAACTTATTGTTATGGGCCCAGCCGGTGTCGGAAAATCCACCGTGGGCAAGGCCATAGCCGAGAAATTCGGGGTGCCATACGTCGATGGCGACGCGTTGCACCCCGCAGCTAACATTGCCAAAATGTCGAAGGGCACACCACTGAGCGATGATGATCGCGACCCGTGGTTGGCTAACATCGTTGCCGAGTTGAGCAAGGGCAGCGTCGTTATTGGTGCCTCGTTGCTCAAGCGCGCTTATCGCCAGAAGGTGCACGAAGCGGTTCGCGAGGTTCGTTTCGCGCAGTTGGCGGCACCCCTTCACGTGCTTGCCCAGCGCATCGACGACCGCGAACACTTCTTTAGGCAAGACCTGTTGCCAAGTCAGATGGCCATCCTTGACCCACTCGAGCGCCTCGAACCCGGTCACGTCTATGACGGCACCAAGCCGGTTGCAACTCTGGTGAGCGAGATCACTCTCGACCTGAAGTCGCTCTAGCTAAATTAAACTCGACCGGCTTCGTCGGCGGTGGATGTTGCCCCTCGGGGAAGGTTGTTCGCTCACCCGCGGTTGACCCCTGTTAATACAAAGGAGTATTAACTTGTCAGACTTGAATTTGCGCCAAAGCGCTCCACTTGACCCTGCCCACCCAGACCGCAACCTTGGCATGGAGCTGGTGCGTGCCACCGAAGCTGCCGCGATTAAGGCAAGTGCCTTCATTGGCCGTGGCAATAAAAATGACGTGGATGGCGCCGCAGTTGATGCGATGCGCGGCTTTCTCTCGACCGTAGATTTCGCCGGAACCGTGGTGATTGGTGAGGGTGAAAAAGACGAAGCCCCGATGCTCTTCAATGGTGAGCGCGTTGGCAACGGCAACGGCCCAGAATGTGATGTGGCGGTTGACCCGGTCGATGGAACAAGCGTCACCGCCGCCGGCCGTTCGCACGGCATCTCGGTTATCGCCATCGCCGATAAGGGCTCGATGTATAACCCGGTCGACGTGTTCTATATGGACAAACTGGTCACCCCTGGCATTGGTGCAGGCAAGGTTAGCTTGCAGCAGTCGGTTGGC
>CANGDL010000017.1 GCA_947452675.1 Microbacteriaceae bacterium
GCAGAAACGACAGGTGCAGAAACGACAGGTGCAGAAACGACAGGTGCAGAAACGAGAGGTGCAACGGCAACAGGTTCAGCTACAACAGGGGCCTCGACGATTGGAGCCGGGGCTGACGGCTCTTCAAGAGGCTCTGCCACCGGAGTCGCAGCAGCAGCTGAGGAACCTGCTCCATCACCAATGATTACTAGAACGGCACCAACCTGAACAGTCTCGTCCTCTTGGACCAGGATCTGCTCAATTACACCCGCAACAGGTGATGGAATCTCTGTATCAACCTTGTCTGTCGATACTTCAACTAGAGGTTCGTCGACCGAAACGGTCTCGCCAACCTTCTTCAACCAACGGGTTACCGTTCCTTCGGTGACGCTTTCACCGAGTGCTGGAAGTACTACTGATTCGCTCATTGCTGCTCCTTGTGGGACTTTCGAATTCTTAGGCGTGTGCGTGAAGAGGCTTACCGGCAAGTGCAAGGTGTGCTTCGCCGATCGCTTCGTTCATGGTCGGGTGTGCGTGGATTAGGCTGGCAACATCCTCAGGGTAGGCCTCCCAGTTGACGATTAGCTGTGCCTCGCCAATCTGCTCACCGACGCGTGATCCAATCATGTGTACGCCGATGACAGGGCCGCTGTTTTGGCGAATTAACTTGATGAATCCCGCAGTACCGAGAATCTGGCTCTTACCATTTCCGCCCAAATTGTACTCATAGGTTGAAATGTTGTCAGCGCCGAACTTCTCCGTTGCCTGAGCGGTTGTAAGGCCAACCGAGGCAATCTCTGGCTCACAATAAGTGACCTTTGGGATGCCCGACTCATCGATTACCGCTGGCTTAAGGCCAGCAATTTCCTCGGCGATGAAGATTCCCTGTTGGAATCCGCGGTGAGCCAACTGGAGGCCAGGAACGATGTCGCCTGCAGCATAAACGCCAGGGATGTTGGTTTCGAGGCGGTCGTTAGTGAGCACGAAACCGCGGTCCATTGCGATGCCCTGCTCGTCATAACCTAGGCCGGCAGTGTTTGGGCCGCGGCCAACTGCAACGAGCATTAGCTCGGCTTCGAGCTTGTCGCCTGACTCAAGGGATACGACAACACCATTTTCGTGTTGCTCTACTCCTGAGAATCTAACGCCGGTCTTGAAGTCGATGCCGCGCTTACGGAACGCGCGCTCAAGAGCCTTACTAACGGCAGGATCCTCGTTAGGAACCAAGCTAGGGAGGCCCTCAACGATTGTCACCTCTGCACCGAACGAGCGCCAGATTGAAGCGAACTCGACGCCGATTACTCCTCCGCCGAGAACGATGACCTTGTTAGGCACAAATTCAAGTTGAAGAGCCTGTTCAGAAGTAATTACTCGCCCGCCGATTTCAAGGCCAGGTAGCGAACGACTGTATGAGCCCGAGGCCAAAATTACATTCGCACCAGTGTAGTTTTCGCCATTTACCTGAACGGTTTTTGGTCCAACTAAGCGGCCCTCACCGGCTACAACAGTGATGTCTTTTGAGCCGACAAGCCCAGTCAATCCTTTGAAAAGTCGATCAACGATTCCATCGCGGTACTTATTTACGCCCAACATGTCGATTGAACCAAACGATGCGTTGACGCCATAGTGCCCAGCATCCTTGACGCTGTCAGCGATTTCTGCTGAGTGAAGCAAGGCCTTCGTTGGAATGCAACCTCGGTGAAGACAAGTGCCACCGAGCTTGTCCTTTTCAATAAGGGCAACAGACTTGCCGAGTTGAGCCGAGCGAAGTGCAGCTGCATAGCCGCCGCTTCCGCCACCAAGTATTACAACGTCAAAGTTGTGGTCAGCCACGAATATCTCCCTTTAAAGGTTCACGATCAATCAAAAGTTTACTACTTGAAACGCGCTCGCCTAGCGAGACATTCCCTCTGCGACGCCGACCAGCGTTCTAAGCAATACTCCGGTGGCACCCTTAGGTGTATAACCATACGCAGCAGACTCATTATTTGCCGTTCCGGCGATGTCAAGGTGCGCCCAAGCCTGTGGCTTCGAATTCTTTTTACCGCCGCCAACAAACTCCTTAAGGAATACGCCAGCGAGAAGCATGCCTCCGGCTGTTGAACCAATCTTGGCGTTTGCAATATCGGCCACGTCAGAATCTAATTTCGCCTTCAATTCGGCAGGTAAGGGCATGTGCCATACCAGCTCGCCCGAGTCAAAAGCAGCCGCTTCAACCGCGGATACAGCATCTGCAGTTCCCATCAGGGCCGAATATCTTTCACCGAGGGCCACACGTGCCGCACCGGTCAAAGTGGCTATATCGATGATCAAATCTGGTGACAACTCTGAAGCCGCCGACAGCCCATCTGCGAGAACAAGACGGCCTTCGGCGTCAGTGTTCAACACCTCGACAGTTTTACCATTTCGGATTGGTATGACGTCGTTGGGGCGGATTGCCGTGCCAGAAGGCATGTTTTCGGCGAGACACAGATAACTCGTCACCTTCACAGGTAATTTCAGAGCGGCAATCGCGAGGATCGCTTGGTAAACGGTTGCCGCACCCGTCATGTCATATTTCATCCCGACCATAGATGCGGCCGGTTTAATAGAAATTCCTCCGGTGTCGAACGTAATGCCCTTGCCGACGAGTGCAAGATGTTGGGTCGCCTTTTTCGGCGAGTACTCAACCTTCACCAGTCGTGGAGGGCGGCTTGAACCCTGGCCGACCGCGAGAATGCCGCCAAAACCCTCAGCTTTGAGCGCCTTTTCGTCAAGAGTTGTGATTGAAACTTCGTAGTTCTTGGACTCCGAAGCGACTATGGTCGCGAAACTCTGCGGAAAAAGTAGGTTCGGTGGAGTATTAACCAAATCGCGAACTCGTTCAACAGAGTGAGCGAGAATTTC
Source organism: Microbacteriaceae bacterium (assembly GCA_947452675.1). Classification (GTDB taxonomy): domain Bacteria; phylum Actinomycetota; class Actinomycetes; order Actinomycetales; family Microbacteriaceae; genus Rhodoluna. Next base: position 2,866 of record CANGDL010000017.1, read on the forward strand.
CGCTCTTTCGAGTTGTTTGCTCGATACCCGGCAGTCTGAGAGAACCTGAATTGAAGCTAACTCTGAACCCACTGGCTTGCTTTCGAAAACGGAGCGGTACTTGTAGGTTCCAAGAAGTGCACCCTCAAGAGTTGATGCCGCATCCCGATCGTCGTCTGTCGGCAGGTCAAAAACTATCTCCTTGAAGCTAGTTAGACTGCGTGAGACAACGGCACCCAGTTCACGCAGAGAATCCTCATCAAGCTCTTCTTGACCCGCTCCGATGAGAGCAAAAACTGAGCCATTCGGACCAGGCACGCGTGTGAGATGTTCGAACCTCGCGCTAACGCCGAGTGAACTCAGGTCCAGTCCAGCCAGGCTCGAGGTGTCAACACGATGTTGAAGAAGTTCCAATGTTTTTGACTTCAGCGTGACGGCAATCACGATTGCTTGGCCAGGTTTGAACGAAGGAATTTTTGAACTAACAGATAGCTTTATCTTGGTCATGAGCACAATGCTAATCGCGTCGTCTCGGAGATAGGATTTAGACATGGTTCAGCCAAGAGACTTATTCACGATTCACGATTTAGACACTGAAGTCACGCTTGGTTTACACATGATTGGCGGGCTAAGCGGTTTCACCGACGCTGGTTCGACGATCTCACAATTTGCCGATCACATCTTTACGAATCTAGAGCACAAGTTGCTGATCAGCTTCAACAATGATGAGCTTCTTGACTACCGTTCTCGCCGACCAGTCATGTACTTCGAAAAAGACCACATCGAATCTTATGAGCCAGCAGTACTCGGCATTTATTTAGTCTGGGATGAAGCCCGCCAACCGTTCCTTTATCTACACGGCTACGAACCAGATTTCCGTTGGGAAGCGTTCGCCGAAGCTATGGTGTTCATCCTTGATTTCTATGCTGTTTCAGATTTCACTTGGGTGCATGCGATTCCATTTCCGATTCCGCACACACGGACTGTTGGAGTAACCGTCTCAGGCAACCGAAAAGACCTGATTGAACAGACATCAGAGTGGCGCCCACAAACACAGGTACCGGGGAACGTTTTACATTTACTCGAATACCGCTTCGCTGCTGACGAGATTCCGACCGCAGGTTATGTATTGCTTGTCCCTCACTACCTTTCGGAAAGCGAGTTTCCCCAGGCTGCAGTAACAGCATTCGAACAGGTGTCGCTCGCAACCGGGCTAGTTTTCCCAACTGACGATCTGCGCGAGGATGGTGTTCGTTTCTTGTCCAAATTGACCGCACAGGTCGAGGAGAACGAGGAACTTGCTCGAATGATATCGAATCTTGAACAGGGTTATCTCAATGAGAAATCCGGTCCAAATCAATCCCCAATTCGAAAGCCCGACAACAAGTTGCCGAACGCTGATGAGATAGCGGCTGAACTTGAGGATTACCTTGCAAGTCGTCGGAAGAATGCAGCGGAAGATTCAAACTAACATTTTGAACGGTCCGCGAGTCGGGGTCATCCTTGGCGCATCGGTGTTTGCCTATTTCGCTTCAATTGTTGCGCGCAGTTCGATGGGTGTCGCCTCGCTAGCGGCTACAAATAGATTTGACATCGGTGCAGCCGCCCTGTCAAGCCTCGCCGTTGCGCAACTAATTGTTTACGCGGCCATGCAGGTTCCAGTGGGTCTAGCCCTAGAAAAATTTGGTTCCAGGCGTTTGATAATTTTCGGCGGCATCGTGACCGGGTTAGGCAATGGTTTAGTCGCATTTGCCCCATACTTGCCGATGGCGATCGCAGGACGCATGCTGGTTGGTTTTGGCGACGCATTCGTATTCATCTCGATGATTCGTCTCTTGAACAGCTGGGTTAAGGGCCCCAGGGCCACTCGCTACACCCAACTCTTCGCCAATATTGGCCAATTGGGTCAGATAGCTTCAGCAATACCCTTTGCATACATCCTCGGAGTCTATGGCTGGACTCCTGCCTTTTCAGGTGTCGCTGCGCTGACCCTAATCTCTGCCGGAATCTGTATGTTCTCCCTGAAAGATGGTCCTGATCAGCTCGAAAGTCGCACTCAACCGAAACCCGCCCGCGAAATTCTTAAGCAGAGTCTTGCCGATCCTTTTACCCGGAAGGCGTTTTGGGTTCACTTCACCCTCCAATCCAGCGGCTCACTCTTCATACTCCTATGGGGATATCCTTTTCTGGTTCAGGGTGAAGGGCTCACCAAAGTGACGGCCTCGTTGCTTTTGGGTTCCTTCGTATTTATCGGTTTCTTAGTGGGTCCAATACTTAGTTATTTTTGCGTCACGTTCCCAGAGCGCCGCAATCGTCTCGTTACGGTTATGTATTCGATCATTTTGATCGCGTGGCTCCTCATTCTCCTCACGCCTGGGCCGAGTCCATTTTTTGAAATTGTCCTCTTAGTGTTAGCAGTCGGCAGCGGCGGCCCCGCATCAATGATTGCATTCGACTACTCCCGAACATCCGTTCCTAAATCAAGGCTTGGAACCTCAAATGGAGTCATCAACTCCGGTGGGTTTATCGCAACATTTCTATGCATGTTTCTTGTAGGCGGAGCATTGGACCTCATCCATTCGACAAAAGTTATCGGCGACCATGATCTCTACTCTCTTGGCGCTTTCAAGCTTGCATTTCCCGTTCAGCTAATCGTGATTAGTTTCGGATTAGCAATGTTTTATAGAGAACGACGCCTAACCCGAGAAGTTAGGGAATAGGAAAGCGCATCACCCGGTTGACACTTTTAGCAATATGTCAGGGATGTTAGCTTTTCGTGCCATAATTGCAATCAGACCCAGTCTCTGCCTTTTCTGGCAGATTTGACATGGGTCTTAGTAATGCCCGGATCAGCAGGTTGTTGATTCTGAGAGGTAAATGTGGCTAAGAGCACTGAAGACGGCAAAAAGCGCGGTTTCCTGTCTAACCTGCTGCACCCAGGGCAAAACAAGGGCTCAGGCGAACCGTCACAGAAAGAAGCAACGATCATTCCTGCAACACCGAAGGCAACTAAGCCAAAAGCTGAGGTTCCTGTAAAGACAATATCGAAAACCACTGAAAAGCCAGCGACTAAATCCTCTGAGAAAAGCCCGGCGAAGGCTCCTGAGAAGGCGAATGTAAAGCCAAAGTCTGAAGCAAAAGCGGTAAATGCAGCTGCAAGCAAGACTGCACCAAAGACTGCACCAAAGACTGAAACCGAAAAATCTGCTCCCAAGACCAAAGCTAAGACTGAGGCCAAGGCTGTACCGGAGCCACTACTTGCCGAAGCCACTGCTAAGTCAGCTAAGGCCGCGCCAAAACCTTCTAAGTCAACAAAAAGCGCGACGCCTGCCGCAGAGAAAGCTAAGCCTGTCAAGGCGAAGAAGACTGCCAAGGTTGGAGACGACGAAGAGGAAGATCTGGATGACGCCGACGATCTAGTTTCAGTCGATGAAATTGTTGCCGAAGCTGCATCGGCAATTGATCTAACCGTGGTCGATGACGAACACGATGAAGATCACGACGACGATGAAAAAGAAAAGATTGTCGTTCCAGAGGGAGCGCTAGTTCTTTCTCACCGCGAAGAAGACGACATTCCGGTTCAAACGACTACCATTACTGGCGCGACTGCTGACCCGGTGAAGGATTACCTCAAGCAAATCGGAAAGGTAGCACTTCTAAACGCCGAGCTCGAAGTTGAACTTGCTAAGCGCATCGAGGCGGGTTTGTTCGCCGAAGAGAAGCTCGCTACCGAAACTAAGCTCACCCGAGAAGGTGAGCGTGACCTTAAATGGGTTATCAAAGATGGACAACGCGCAAAGAGCCACCTTCTTGAGGCGAACCTTCGCCTTGTTGTTTCACTTGCGAAAAGATACACGGGCCGCGGAATGCAATTCCTGGATCTAATCCAGGAAGGAAACCTTGGCCTCATTCGTGCGGTTGAAAAATTTGACTACACAAAGGGCTACAAGTTCTCTACTTACGCCACCTGGTGGATCCGACAGGCTATCACTCGAGCCATGGCTGATCAGGCACGAACAATTCGAATCCCAGTTCACATGGTTGAAGTAATCAACAAACTGGCACGTGTTCAACGACAACTCCTTCAAGATCTAGGCCGCGAACCGACCCCAGAGGAGTTGGCTCGTGAACTCGACATGACTCCAGAGAAGGTTGTCGAAGTTCAGAAATATGGCCGCGAACCGATTTCGCTTTCAACTCCACTTGGCGAAGATGGAGATAGCGAATTCGGCGACCTAATTGAAGACACCGAGGCTGTAGTTCCTGCAGATGCAGTGGGCTTCACCATGCTTCAGCGCGAACTTGAGCGCATTCTAGACTCTCTTCACCCGCGCGAAGCTGGTGTTATTCGAAGCCGATTTGGGCTTGGCGATGGCGTACAAAAGACCTTGGACCAGATTGGTGAGGAGTTCGGTGTAACTCGCGAACGAATTCGTCAGATCGAGTCAAAGACGATGTCCAAGTTGCGTCACCCGTCACGTTCACAGATGCTTCGCGACTATCTAGAGAACTAGTTTGTTTTATCTTCCAGCCATTCTGATTGGGCGGGCCACGCGTTCGCTCATAAGAATGGTTCGACCCGGTGGAGGATCCGCGCTTCCGGGTTTGATTTTGAGCAAACTGGCTCCGGGGTTGTTGGCTAAATCACTTTCATCGTTTCCGCGAGGCCTAGTGGTAGTCACGGGTTCAGCTGGCAAATCGACCACTACGAAAATGTTGGTTGCCATTGTTCGCGCCCACGGGAAGGAAGTTTTCACTAACCCGTCCACGGCAAACATCTCCCAGGGGTTTTATTCCGCGATTCTCGAGCGAGCAAATTTATTTGGTCGCATCGATGGAGAAGTCGCAATTCTCGAAATGGACGAGGGCCACGCTGCCGAAATCACTGCGAGGGTTTCCCCAACCCAATCGACTATTCTCAACGTCCTCGAGGATCAGCTCGATAGATTTGTTGATCCCGCGTTGGTTAGAGAGAAACTTGCGCTCGTCGCGGGGAGGACCAAGGGACCAATACTGCTAAATGCCGATGACCAGAATACGATCCTGATTGGAAGCGAGATAGGGTCCGAGCTTGCAAAGCAGGTCAGTTGGTTCGGAATTGCCAATGACCTCATAGATGGCACTCGACATGGCTTGGGAGCGGCGCCAACCTATAAAACCCAACTGCCAAGACCACGCATCGACGCAGAGATATTGACGATCGAGGGGACCTCGGCCACTGCAAACCTGGATGGCAACGTAGCCGAGTTCAATCTGCCAAACCGAGGTTTGCACTACGCATTGGACTCGATAGCAGCATTGACCAGCGCCAGTCGTTACCTCGCAAATGATTTCGACCTTGCCCTTGCGGCAAGTGTTCTGGACGAATTGCCGCCCGTATTCGCGAGAGGTGAAATCGCTGAGGTCGGGGGAGAGGAAATCGAGTTTATCCTTGTTCAAAACCCGATGAGTTTCCAATTGAATCTCGATAATCTCACCACTAATCCGGAACAGATAATGGTGGCGATTGGTCGAGACGTGCACGACCCATCCTGGCTGTGGACTGTTGATCTGTCTAGCTTGACGCACATCAATATCGTCAGCGGCTACAACTACGCGGAAATCGCTCTAAGGATGGCATACGCCGATATTCCCATTGGAGAGGTGGAGCCAAATTTGGAGACCGCCATCGAGAAATTTCTTGCTTTACCCCAGCCGAATCATGGCATGAAGACAGTGATTTTTTCGGCGGACGCAATGCGCCGAACCAGGCGGATATTGGGGTTTACGGACCCAGAGGCAGTTGACCGATGATACGTCTTGGAGGTCTGTTTCCAGATCACTTGAATCTAAACGGTGATATCGGAAACCTAGAAGTATTAAGCAAGCAGCTCTCGTGGCGAGGAATCGAAAACGAGATCACTGCCATCCAATCGACTCATGATCTAGACCAAGAATTGAACTTCATCTTAATCGGGCACGGGTCCGTAGCCGCTTGGCAAGACGTTGATGAAACTTTCTCTGCGATGCTTCCGCAAATCGGAGTGCTCAAGGAGAAAGGTGTTCCCTGCCTATCCGTTTCCAGTGGATTTGAAAGACTGGCCAAAAGTTCGATTTTCACTGGTCTAGATACAGGCAATCGGGCAGAGCGGGTGTCAAAGTTTGAAGTGCTCCGAGATGGCGACGCTGAAGTTTTGGGTTATTTGAACACCGATTTGAACTTACCCACGCTTCACAGAGACGGCCAATGGATAGGCACAATGCTTCACGGGCCCGTTTTAGCTAAAAATCCTGAACTGCTTGATGAGCTTCTGGCGAGCATCTGTGCCAGCGCAACCCTAGCAATGCCGCCACTAGCGCTAAAGGAAAAGGCCGACCAGTTGGCCGGCCTAGTCCAGGAAATCTGGAATCTCGAGAGAGACTTAGCGGGCGAGTAGCTTAGAGCTCTCGTCGTGCCATGAAACCGCCACAGGCTCGAGCTGGGCCTTTTTCTCGTTACCGTGGTGCGAGCAGAAAATGAGGTCGCCGCTCGCGAGTTCAACACGAATGTAAGCCTGGGCACCACAAACGTCGCAGCGATCAAGCGCAGTCAATGACGCGCGAGAGTCATCTGTTTGCTCGTTAAGTTCTACTTCTGCGGTTACTTCTTGGCTCATGATTTATCCCTTCCAGAGACAATATGAACACAGTTGCATGCTCCACAACGCATTTCGGTGGCGCATTTCGCTAACTGCGAAGTCGGGAATGTCAAAAGGACGGAGATTTCGTGTCACGCCGAGCTTTCCCACGAGCGGAAGATAGCATTTTGGAGTGCCTAATTCAGACTATTCAGCTCGTCACCTCTCGGTTTTAGAGGGTCTCGAGGCCGTTCGTAAGCGTCCGGGCATGTACATCGGTTCGACAGATTCTCGCGGTCTCATGCACTGCCTTTGGGAGATCATCGACAACTCCGTAGATGAGGCACTCGCCGGTCACGGTGATCAGATCGAAGTGATTCTGCACAGAGATAATTCTGTCGAAGTTCGTGACAAGGCCCGCGGCATCCCGGTAGATATCGAACCGAAAACCGGCCTTTCCGGCGTTGAGGTGGTTTTCACCAAACTGCACGCCGGTGGAAAATTCGGGTCTGGCTCCTATGCGGCTTCCGGCGGTTTACACGGTGTCGGCGCATCGGTGGTTAACGCACTCTCAGAACGTCTCGACGTAGAAGTGGATCGTGACGGAAAGACCTATGCCATGTCCTTCAGACGCGGCGAGCCTGGTGTCTTTGATGACAAAACCGGGATTGCTCCTGGCAACCCCTTTAAGCCATTCGACGATGGCTCTGTTCTCCGCGAAACCGCGAAGACTGCGAAAGGTGTCTCAGGCACGCGAGTCCGCTACTGGGTCGACCCACAAATTTTCATCAAAGATGCACACTTTTCCACGGACGAGCTTGTCGGCCGAGCAAGACAGACAGCATTTTTGGTGCCGGGTCTGGGAATCGGCATCACTGATGAGCGAAGCGCAGAAACATCACACCAAGAGTTCCGGTACCAAGGTGGAATTGTCGAGTATGTCGACTTCCTAGCTAAAGACGCACCGCTAACGGCCACTTGGCGACTATCTGGTGAAGGAAAATTCACTGAAACTATCCCGGTCTTGGATGAATCAGGCAACATGGTGTCTCGAGAGGTTGAACGCGAGTGTTCCGTCGAGGTTGCTGTTCGCTGGGGCACAGGTTATGACACTGAATTGAAGTCATACGTGAATATCATTTCAACACCCAAGGGCGGCACGCACGTTGCCGGTTTCGAACAGGCTCTTCTGAAATCCCTGCGTGCTCAAATTGAATCGAACGCCCGAAAACTCAAAGTTGGCAACGACAAGATTGAGAAGGAAGACGTCATGGCGGGTTTGACCGCTGTGGTCACAGTTCGTCTGGCCGAGCCACAATTTGAGGGTCAGACCAAAGAAGTGCTCGGAACACCAGCGGTTCGAAATATTGTTTCGAACGTGATCGCCAAGTCACTCGGGGACCGCTTCAGTAGTGTGAAACGAGACGACAAGGCTCAGACGGCCTTACTCCTAGAGAAAATTGTCGCAGAGATGAAATCGCGCATTTCGGCGAGAACTCATAAGGAAACACAACGTCGCAAAAATGCACTCGAGAGCTCATCATTACCGACCAAACTGGTTGATTGCAGAACTCAAGACACCATGGATTCTGAATTGTTCATTGTGGAGGGCGACTCTGCACTCGGAACTGCAAAACTAGCTCGTAGCAGTGATTTCCAAGCACTTTTGCCAATTAGAGGCAAGATTCTCAATGTCCAAAAAGCCTCGGTCTCAGACATGCTTTCAAACACCGAGTGCGCCTCCATCATCCAAGTGATCGGCGCAGGTTCGGGTCGTAGTTTCGATTTGGAATCAGCACGCTACGGCAAGGTAATTCTGATGAGCGACGCGGATGTCGACGGAGCACACATCCGCACCTTGCTACTCACATTGTTCTTTAGGTACATGCGTCCGCTGGTGGAAGCTGGACGCGTTTTCGCCGCGGTACCGCCGTTGCATCGAGTCGAGATCATCAATGCTGGCTCAAAAGCAAACGAAGTGGTCTACACATATTCGCAGCAAGAACTTGAATCACTTTTGGGCAAATTGGAAAAGCAGGGCAAGCGTTACAAAGAGCCAATCCAGCGATACAAGGGTCTAGGCGAAATGGATGCAGACCAATTAGCTGAGACCACAATGGACCGAAGTCATCGAGCCCTAAGACGTGTTCGGGTTGAGGATGCTGTAGCAGCGGAGCAGGTCTTTGAACTTCTTATGGGAAACGACGTTGCACCTCGTCGCGATTTCATTATTGACTCTGCAGATGACTTCGAGCGCGATCGCATCGACGCTTAGAGCGTTATTTCTAAGCTTCTCTTAGTTTCCTACGAAACCAATAACCGCATTTTGTGGGGTGCCGGAAGCATCACGCTTGGCCTTATCGCCTCGCAAATCCATTGGCTTTCCTTCAGGGGTAAGTGCAAAAAGCGAATCCAAACCGACCCAAGCGAAGTAAAGCTGATCCTCTCCGCGAACGAAGCGTTGTGAACGCACGCCGCCGGTTGCCCGACCCTTCGCCGGGAACTCAGTCAAGTCCGAGACTTTCAAAGAACCGGCATCAGTTCCAACAATTGCCAGCGAACTGTTTGCCGCAGTCACGACAACAGCCGAATCGACGTTATCGACGGCGCCAAAGAAGATTGCCTTTGCATTTTCACCGAGGTTGATTCCTGCGACTCCACTTGCCGGACGCCCCTGTGGTCGCACTGATCCGGCTGAATAGTGCAAAAGTTGTGCATCGCTAGAAATGAACACCAAAATCGAGGAATCAGTTGCAACCTGGGCTCCTATGACGCGGTCGCCGTCCTTGAGCGTAATTATTTCGAATTCATCCTTGGCGGGGTAGTCGGCAATCACACGCTTCACAACGCCTTGTTCAGTGCCAATCGCAAGTTCAAGATTCTCGTTGAGCTCTAACACTGTGAGAATTCGCTCGTCTTTAGGTAGACCCAAGAACTCTTGCGCAGATACGGTTTGGGCAGGGTCAAACTGGTCACCGAAACTCGGCACATCGGCGGAGTGAATTCGATGAATTTTTCCGTACGAGGTGACGAAGCCGATGTCCTGACGCGCCGAAGTCTTGACCTTCGTGGCGAGGGCATCGTGCTTTGAGCGCTTGCTGCCTTTGATTGGGTCAACGTGCCCGTCAACCCGCACAAGAGTGCCGCTTGAGGTAAGAATAATGGTGCAGGGCGTGTCGGCAAGCTCCGCGTTAACCGAAGCTGCCTTGGCCATCGTAATCGGTCTTACTTCTTCAACTTCGGAAATCAGCGTCGTCCTGCGATCATCACCATATTTTTCGGCAACTTCAGAAAGTTCTGCGCTGACAACAGCGCGGAGATTGGCTTCGCTAGAGAGAATTTGCTCCAGGACAGCTATTTCGCTGAGCAAGGTTGCTTTTTCACTTTCCAGTTCGATGCGAGAAAACTTTGTTAAGCGTCGGAGTCGAAGTTCGAGAATGTATTCAGCTTGAAGTTCACTTAGATCAAAGACTTCGCGGAGACGTTTGCGCGCGTCTTCTACTTCTTCGCTGCTTCGAATCACCTGGATTACTTCATCAATAGAGACAATCGCAACTAGCAGACCCTCTACCAGGTGAAGCCGGGCTTTGCGCTTGCCGAGTCGCGTTATCGTTCTTCGTCTAGTCACGGTGATTCGATGTGCCAAGTAGACGCCGAGCAAGTCACGAAGACCTAGAGTCAGAGGACGACCGTCCACGAGGGCAACATTATTGATTCCAAAGGAATCTTCCATCGGGGTAAAACGGTAGAGAAGATCTAGAACCACCTGTGGATCAAAACCGGTTTTCAGTTCGATGACTAGCTTCAGTCCATTGGTTCGATCGGTCAGGTCAGTTACGTCACTGATTCCCTGAAGTTTCTTGCTATTTACGCCATCCTTGATTTTTTCGATGACTTTTTCAGGCCCAACCAAGTAGGGGAGTTCGGTTACAACCAGCCCTAGTTTTCTCGGGGATACGCTCTCAATTGACACGCGTGCACGGGTTTTGAACACTCCGCGACCAGTATCGTATGCATCTCTAACGCCGTCTAGACCCATGATGATTCCACCGTTTGGAAGATCTGGGCCTGGGATGTATTTCATCAGGTCTTCGGTGTTTGCTTGTGGATTCTCCAACAAATACCGAGCACCAGAAATTACCTCACGGAGATTGTGCGGAGGCATGTTGGTTGCCATACCTACTGCGATGCCAGATGCCCCGTTTACCAGAAGATTCGGGAATGCAGCCGGCAATACCTCGGGTTCAGAAAGTTGCGCGTCGTAATTAGGTTTGAAATCGACCACGTCCTCATCCAAACCATCGTTCATCAACATGGCCGCCTGCGATAGCTTTGCTTCGGTATAGCGCGCCGCTGCGGGCCCATCATCCAGGCTGCCAAAGTTACCGTGGCCATCGATTAGCGGAACGCGCAGGCTGAAGGGCTGAGCCATTCGCACAAGCGCGTCATAAATGGCAGAGTCACCGTGTGGGTGCAACTTGCCCATAACTTCACCTGTGACTCGCGCGGACTTCACGTGGCCACGTTCTGGGCGTAGCCCCATTTCGCCCATCTGATAAATGATGCGGCGGTGAACTGGCTTCAAACCATCCCGAGCATCTGGCAGTGCACGCGCGTAAATGACCGAGTATGAGTATTCGAGAAAGGAGTCCTGCATCTCTTGCGACAGTTCTATGTCGACAATGCGGTGTTCTTCAGGAAAGTCGTTTTTCATCTGATCTCGGGTCTAGGGATTGCTGCTATGGCAGACTATTGGTGATGGTTACGATGCTACCTGCCGCCCCCAAAAGTCTGGGGAGGCTTTCCGATGTGTTCATAAGCGCACTCGGTTCAATCAGTGGCAAATCGAATCGCCTCGGACTTGCTAGAGCCTCAAAAGCCTTGGTAATCCTGGTGGATGGTCTTGGTGCAGACAACTTGCGGGCCGCCGGCGGTCACGCACCCTTTCTAAATGCGGCTCTTTCGCGCTCGAAGAGCATCAACACCGTTTTCCCGTCAACTACAGCCGCAGCCATAACAAGTTTCGGTGTTGGCGCACCTCCATCCGCCCACGGTGTATTCGGATATTCCGTATGGGACCGTGAGAACCTCGTGACAAGGAATCTACTAACCGGATGGACTGCTGATTTCGCACCAGAAAAATTCCAATCGATGCCTTCCGTGTCCGAAATGGCGAAGCAACTGGGCATTCGCTCCTTCACTGTGGGTCCCGGAGAGTATGCCGAATCTGGCTTCACACGCCTAAACATGGCAGCCGCTGAATACGTTCCAGCGCGAAGCTTCGATGATCGGATGGATTCGGTCAAAAATATATTGAGTACAAAGCAAGACTCGATAACCTACCTGTATTTTCCTGAGTTGGATTCCTTGGCGCATTCACACGGTGTCGCGTCAATGGAATGGCTAAACAAACTCGAAGAGCTAGACCAGGCGATCAAAACTCTAGTGGTCAACCTGCCAAACGGTGTTGGCGTCCTGGTTACTGCCGACCATGGAATTGTCGATGTTTCAAGGGCCGACCAATTTCTCTTGGATGAGCTGGCCATCCCTGGGCTGATTTCGGTAACAGGGGACCCTCGCAACTCGTTTCTTTACTTTGAGCCGGGCATCGACTTGGCGAGGCAGAAATCGCTTCTTGCCGAAGCGCTGGGGGAAAGCTTTGTAGTAGCCACTCCTCATGAGCTGCAGTCGAAGGGTTGGCTAGAAAAATCGATCGAAAACGAAGCATTTCTTCCAGATATATTCGTTATTTCAGTTGGCAAGAATGCTTGTTACCACCGGAAATTTGCTAAGCCACAGAGCCTTAGGATGATTGGCCAGCATGGAGGAATATCTCAAACTGAGCTTTCTGTTCCATTCTTGAAGTTTGGTGTTTACGCAACTTAGTCGTCGGTTTTTGTGCCGAAAACGATTTCGTCCCAGCTCGGCATACTTGGTCGCCCCTTTTTGGGAGTTGGAATCACCGGAGCCGCCTCTAGATCAAGAACCACCTCTACCTCGGCGTCTACCTCTGCCTCAAGCGATGATTCGCTTTCAGTCGAGACAGAAACGGTCACTTCGTCTGACGAAACTTTTTTCTGGAGAGAAGATCCTGTGCTCTCTTCGATCTTATTTGCGCGTTTTCTTCGAAGAGCTTCAAGCAGGTCCGCGGTCTCACTCAAAGTCTCATCTGCCGCATATCCAGATTCCATATCGATAGTTTTGGCCTGTGCCTCGGCAGCAAGAACTGATGATCTCGTCAACTGTTCGATAGGGCTGACTACCGACAGTGCCGGTGGCGCCTCGATTTGAGTCGGCAGCTCTATAACAACGGTGCTGTCAGCTTCCTCCATTGCACGCAATTTCGGCGCGGGTGCGTGAGACGTCAATTCTCCGGCTGACAGCTTGACAGCTGCCTCATTCTCCGGTGAAAGAATTAGCTTCCTCTGGTCAAACGACCAGACAGCCGAAATTTCAGTGTTATTAGAAACATAAGTAACGGTTACCTGCCAAGGCGACCCCTCAATCTTTCCGGCTGACCACTGAAGCGATGAGCCACCGGCGGAAGCGATACGGCTCGCGATAACTTCACCGAACTCAAGCTGGGTTGCATCACTATATCTATCCGCCGCGATTGCGATTCGAACGCTTTGAGCACTGGCGATAATGTGGCCGATTTCATCGATGACCGTCTGAGCAAATTTATCGACGTAATCGAGAGGTATTGAATGCTTCTCAGCTATTTCAAGGGCGGAAAGACCCCCTCGAACAGCGTCCTGGATCGCCCGAGGTGAGAAAGCCACTGAATCCAGTTGCACGCTCGAGTCACGTTTGACTGCTGCGCGGAGCGAATCGTCTAAAACCAAGCGGAACTTATCGCCAGCCTGAGTCTCTAGGTTCAGGTATTCGCCGTCATTACCGACCAATCGAATGTCTTGCATTGCGTAGCCCTTTCGATCTTTGAACCAAGTTTGCCACCACAAAACGAGTAAATGCGTTCAATTGCTAGGCGCGCCGTTCACGCTTTTTTCTCAAAGTGCAAGTATTTTGTGACGTAAGGCGTTGCAGGTTTGCTATTCATAAGTTTTTGTTGCACACTATGCACGCTTCAAGTCTTTGAACCGAAAGGGTAGGCGAATGGCCACCGATTACGATGCACCTCGAAAAAACGACGACGATGTCGAGTCGATTGAGGCCATCAAAGAGCGCACGCCCGACAAACTAGCCGGTCTAGTTGACACCGATGAATCGGAGCACGGCGAAGGCTTCTCCATTCCCGATGTCGTCTCGGAAGACCTTGACGTGGTTGTCCTGCCGCCACAAGATGATGAGTTCACCTGCTCAGAGTGTTTCATCGTCAAGCACCACTCTCTGCTGTCCCCTAAAAAGGGAAAGTACGGCAAGGTATGTATCGAGTGTGAGAGCTAGAAACCTAGCGCCTTCTTTAGCTCTTCTGGCTTTCTCGAAGAGAACAACCAATATGGTGTTTCGTCATCAGGGTCGCTTATCGTCACCTTTACAAGGGTTTTGACTGAACCCTGAAAATGAATCCAAGCTCGACTATCTAAGTTTCGACCTCGCTCAGCGAACGCCTCATCAGTTGGCACTGCCTGAACATTCGACACAAAAGAACGCTCAATTTTGGCATTTGAAACCGAAAGGTATTCAGGGTCAACTTCGATTCTTGCGGATTTTGCAAACATTAGGCCTACAGTAGCAACGCTCAATCCCACTCCCAGCCAAACGCCTAGCAGCTCATTTATTGGCAAAAATGTAAGCCACAAAGTTGGATAGACGGCGAGGACTGGCAGGAAACTTGTCCAATTTGGAAGGACCCATTCAGAGTAATGCGGTTCAGTGCGCTGTTCATTCATCCCATTAGATTACGCTCTAACAGTGACTAAAAAACTTCCTGTACTACTTGTGGCCGAGCCTGGCCTTGAACCGACCTATGCGCAACCGGGAGATGCCGGGGCAGATCTTCGCGCTGCAGTCGACGCCGTGATCCCAGCTATGGGTCGCTTGACCGTTCGCACTGGTGTTTCAATCGCACTACCTGACGGCTACGTCGGTCTAGTTCATCCAAGAAGTGGTCTATCAGCGAAGCATGGAATTACTGTTCTCAACTCACCTGGGACCGTCGACGCTGGGTATCGTGGTGAGATCGCCGTCACTCTCTATAACAGTTCAAATGAAGACTTCCCTGTAACAAGGGGGGATCGGATCGCACAATTAGTCATCCAAGCAATCGAAATTGCCGACTTTATTGCCGTGGAAACCCTTCCTGGTTCGCACCGCGGAAGTGCTGGGTTCGGCTCAACGGGCACCAAATAAGATGGTCGAGTCTTACCAGAGCGAAAAATCGGCTCCTTCAGACAGGCAGTCGGGTGGCCCCTTCGACTCATCCGAGGTTCAATTTAATGGAGCATACCTAGACCTCGGTTCAATTCTCTTTCCCACCAAAGATGGGCTGCAGGTTCGGCTCGAGGTAGAGGAACCCAGTCAGCGCGTGGTTGCTGTAACACTTGAATACGATGATTCTTCGCTTCAACTTCAAGCATTTGCAGCTCCAAAATCTGAAGGCCTTTGGCATTCTATTCGGCAGCAGCTTGCTGATTCCATTCTGTCTCAGGGCGGAACAGTCGAAACACGTGTTGGATCGTTGGGGCCAGAGCTTTTGGCTAAATTGCCCATTCTCAACGAATCAGGCGATCAGGTAGGCGCCCGGTTTAGTCGTTTTGTAGGCGTCGACGGCCCGAAATGGTTTTTGCGCGGCGTGATCGGCGGAGCAGCGATAACAGACCCAAAGGCAGCGGCAGATGTAGATGATTTGTTTAGGAGTATCACAATTCATCGGGAGGGATCGCCACTGCCTCCAGGGGATTTACTTCCACTCCAGATGCCGGGAGGCACAATCGCACCGCCCAAGGTGATTTAATTGGCTGACCAAGAGTCCACTCGCAAGGGCGCGATGCGCCGACTTGGAATCTACGAAAAGGATGGGGTAGCAACCCTCGACAGAGAGTCGTTGCTACTTTCAGTTGGCGGGTGGCTTGGCATCGTCCAGAGTTCACTTCCAGCAACGATTTTCGTCCTGATGTTTGCCATACTTCACAACACGGTTGTGGCGGCCGTCTCGGCATTGAGCGTATCTATCGCGTTTGTCATTTTTCAGCTCTTTTCTCGCAAGCCTCTCACTCAGGCAATCGCTGGCGCGCTGGGCATCGCACTCTCGGCCTATCTAACCTTGCGCGACGGTGGCCATCCGGCGGACTATTTTGTTCAAGGCTTTTTTACCAACATTGCTTACGGGGCCGCTCTTGGAATTTCGATTTTGGTGCGATGGCCTCTGATTGGGTTCCTTGTAGGCCTTTTACGCAGTGAACCCGTCGCGTGGCGCAAAAACAAGCGGATTCTTCGCAGAGCTGACCTTGCTACTGGACTTTTTGTGGCCTTGTTTGCGGGGAGGCTCATGGTGCAGCTACCGCTGTATTTTGCGAATCAGATTGAAGCCCTAGGCATTGCGCGTGTCGCAATGGGTGTGCCCCTGTATGCGCTTTGTATCTGGCTTTCTTGGTTGTTGTTGCGAAGCAGCATCGCACACGTCAAGTAAGTGGTATTTTTGAAGAGTATTGCTGCAAACAAAGGAGTGGCTCCATGTCCAAAGTAAATAGCTTCGGTTCTGCCGACCAGCTCGTCGTCGGTTCGAAGACTTATCGAATCTTTAAGTTAGATTCCGTTGATGCCAAAACCCTTCCGTACAGCCTAAAGATTCTCCTTGAAAACCTTTTGCGCACCGAAGACGGTGCGAACATCACCGCTGAGCACGTAAAGGCACTGGTTAACTGGGATCCAACTGTCGAACCGGACACAGAGATTCAGTTCACTCCAGCCCGCGTGATCATGCAGGACTTCACTGGCGTTCCTTGCATCGTGGACCTTGCCACCATGCGCGAAGCTGTGGCAGAGCTTGGTGGTGACCCTAAGCGAATCAACCCTCTTGCACCAGCAGAACTAGTCATCGACCACTCTGTGCAGATTGACGTGGCCGGAAGTGCTGATGCGTTTGAGCGAAACGTCGAATTTGAGTACAACCGCAATGGTGAGCGCTACCAGTTCCTTCGCTGGGGCCAGACAGCTTTCGATGATTTTAAGGTTGTACCTCCTGGCACCGGAATCGTGCACCAGGTTAACATCGAGTATTTGGCACGCACCATTATGGCCCGCGAGGTAAACGGCGAGATTCAGGCCTATCCAGACAGCTGCGTGGGAACTGACTCACACACGACGATGGTCAACGGCCTCGGTGTTCTTGGATGGGGTGTTGGCGGAATCGAAGCCGAGGCGGCAATGCTAGGCCAGCCGGTATCAATGCTTATCCCTAAGGTTGTTGGCTTTAAGCTAACCGGTCAGATTGCAACCGGCGTAACCGCTACCGACGTAGTTCTAACCATCACTGAAATGCTTCGCAAGCACGGCGTGGTCGGCAAATTCGTTGAGTTCTATGGTGCCGGCGTAAGTTCTGTTCCACTTGCCAACCGTGCAACTATTGGAAACATGAGCCCTGAGTTCGGTTCTACAGCAGCGATGTTCCCAATTGACGAAGTCACTCTGGACTATCTGCGCATCACAGGTCGCCCGCAAGAACAGATTGACCTTGTCGAGGCCTACAGCAAGGAACAAGGACTATGGCACGACCCAAGTATTGAGCCTCGCTTCAGCGAGTACCTAGAGCTTGACCTCAGCACCGTCGTCCCTTCGATTGCAGGCCCAAAGCGTCCGCAAGACCGCATCGTCCTAAGCGATGCCAAAGCCGCCTTTGAGAAGGTCTTGCCAAGCTACTCAGCAGAGGCATCAAAGCCAACTGCAGTGAAGGGTCAGGAATTCGCTATGAACAATGGCCACGTAGCCATTGCCTCAATCACCTCGTGCACCAACACATCAAACCCATCCGTCATGTTGGCTGCGGGTCTGGTAGCTCGCAACGCGGTCGCAAAGGGCCTAAAGGCCAAGCCTTGGGTGAAGACCTCTCTTGCTCCAGGTTCGAAAGTTGTCACCGAGTATTACAACAAGGCTGGTCTGACCAAGGACCTTGACGCACTCGGATTCAACCTTGTTGGTTACGGTTGCGCTACCTGTATCGGAAACTCTGGACCACTTTCAGACGAAATCTCAGAGGCGATCAACCACAACGACCTCGCTGTAACCGCGGTTCTGTCGGGTAACCGCAACTTCGAAGGTCGTATTAGCCCTGACGTCAAGATGAATTACTTGGCTTCTCCACCTCTTGTAATTGCTTATGCTCTGGCCGGAACCATGGACTTTGACTTCGAAAAGGACTCGCTTGGCGAGGATAATGACGGTAACGCCGTTTACCTTGCAGACATCTGGCCAAGCGCGGCTGAAGTACAGAAGACAATCGATGAGTCAATCAACTCCGAGATGTTCAAGACTCAGTATGCAGGCGTGTTCGATGGAGATGACCGCTGGAAGTCGCTGCCAACCCCTAAGGGTGCTGTTTTCGAGTGGGATGCCAAATCAACCTACGTTCGCAAGCCGCCTTACTTCGATGGCATGAAGATGACACCAGATGCTGTCAAGGATATCTTGGGCGCGCGCGTGCTTGCCAAGTTGGGCGACTCGGTGACTACCGACCACATTAGCCCTGCGGGTTCAATCAAGGTCGATTCGCCGGCTGGGCAGTACTTAACCGAAAACGGCATTTCTCGCGTCGACTTCAACAGCTACGGCTCTCGTCGTGGAAACCACGAAGTCATGATCCGTGGAACCTTTGCCAATATTCGTCTACGCAACCAGCTGCTCAATGATGTTGAAGGTGGCTACACCCGGGATTTCACCAAGGCGGACGGCCCTCAGTCATTCATTTATGACGCTTCGAGTAACTACCAAGCGCAGGGAACCCCACTGGTCATTCTTGGTGGCAAGGAGTATGGTTCGGGATCATCTCGCGACTGGGCAGCAAAGGGCACCAGCCTTCTAGGTGTTCGCGCAGTAATCACTGAGAGCTTTGAAAGAATCCACCGCAGCAACCTAATCGGTATGGGTGTCCTTCCACTTCAGTTCCCAGCGGGTCAAAACGCGGAATCACTCGGACTTGATGGCACCGAAGAATTCAACATCACTGGTGTTGAGGAACTTAACAACGGTGTGACACCAAAGACCGTGCGTGTTTCGGCGACTCCGTCTGCTCACTCAGCAGCTGGCAAGGCCGCTGTCGAGTTCGATGCTGTCGTCCGAATTGACACCCCCGGAGAAGCCGATTACTACCGTAACGGTGGAATCCTTCAGTACGTATTGCGAAGCCTAGTTTCCTAAGGGAAATACTGGCTAAAGAATCTCGGTTGCACAGGCTATGAGTCTTTTAGAGAGCATTAAAGGTCCACGCGATCTGGATGCGCTTTCTGACGCACAACTCATTGAACTTTGCGCCGAGATTCGCGCATTTCTAGTTAAATCGGTCGCCAAAACCGGTGGTCACCTTGGCCCAAACCTCGGCGTAGTAGAGATGACGGTGGCGATTCACCGGGTTTTTCATTCACCTAAAGACTCGTTAATTTTCGACACCGGCCACCAGTCTTACGTCCACAAGCTCCTCACTGGCCGGCAGGATTTCTCGACCCTTCGCCAACGGGAAGGCTTGGCTGGTTACCCGCAGCGTGCAGAATCGCCACACGACATCGTCGAAAGTTCTCACGCAAGTTCCTCACTCTCGTGGGCTGACGGCATCGCAAAGGCCTACAAACTAACCAACCAGGATGACCGATACGTCATCGCTGTCGTGGGCGATGGTTCGTTAACCGGTGGTATGACTTGGGAGGCGCTTAACAACATCTCGGATGACAATGATCGCAAACTCGTAATCGTGGTCAACGACAACGGACGCTCTTATGCACCAACCATCGGAGGCCTTGCACGCTATTTGAACGGCATTAGAACAGAAAAGGTTTACCGCCGCCTCTACCGCGCCAGCAAAAGTTTTTTCTTTAAATTCGGACTCATTGGACGCTTAACATATTCTGCAGCCAGGGGAGCGGGGAAGGGCCTTCTTGGCTCATTTGCGCCTAAAGGCCTCTTTCCAAACCTAGACATCAAGTACATCGGTCCAATTGATGGCCATGACCTCGAGGCGATGGAGCAAGCGCTCACGCAAGCTAAAAAATATGCGAACCCGGTGATTGTTCACGCCATCACTCAGAAGGGCAAGGGCTATGACCCTGCCACGCTTAACGAAGAAGACCAATTCCACGCGGTCGGGCAAATAGATCCAGAAACTGGAAAGTCACTTGAAGCTGGAGCGGGTCAGTCTTGGACCAGCGTCTTCAGCGAAGAGATAGTTAAGGTGGCCGACCGACGACCAGACGTGATTGGTATCACTGGGGCGATGCTTATTCCAGTTGGGCTCGATAAATTCGCCGCGAAGTACCCGACTCGCGTGTTCGACGTGGGCATCGCTGAACAGCACGCAGTAACCTCCGCCGCCGGTATGGCTTTTGGTGGTCTGCACCCTGTGGTAGCCGTCTATGCAACATTCATGAACCGCGCCTTTGACCAGGTGCTCATGGACGTCGCTTTGCACAACGCCGGAGTGACTTTTGTGTTGGATCGGGCCGGTGTTACCGGTCCTGATGGACCTAGTCACCACGGAATGTGGGATCTAGCGATGCTTCAAATCGTTCCCGGCATCAAACTGAGCTCGCCGCGAGATGCAAATGTTCTTCGCGAATTGCTAAACGAGGCTGTCGAAGTGCGCAATAGGCCCACCGTTATCCGCTTCGGTAAGGGTACTGCAGGCACCGTCATCCCAGCTTTGAGCCGAACCCAAGACGGTGTTGACATCCTGAAGCAGTCTGCTGCCAAGGATGTCCTGATCATGTCTGTTGGCGCTATGGCTTCAACAGCGCTTCAAGTTGCTGATCTACTCTCAGCCCAGGGGATTGGAGCCACCGTGGTTGATCCGCGATGGGTAGTTCCCGTGCCTAAGTCGGTCGTGACCATGTCCGCAGAACATCGACTCGTCGTCACCATCGAAGATGGCATTAAGGTCGGTGGCATTGGTACGCGAGTGCGCCAAGATCTTCGTGACGCCCAGATTGACACCGCTCTTACCGAAATCGGGCTTCCAGACGAATTTATCGGCCATGCCACCAGGAATCAGATTCTTGAAGACACCGGGTTGACCGCTCAAGCTATTGCGCGCGACATTGTCGCGCAGGTTGTGGGCTCTAGAGTGCCTCACGCTAGGTCGGTGGATTCATCCTCTACGACAAGCGATGCCAACAAGCCGTCAACAATTGGTTGAGCGGTAAGCTCGATCTGCCATTCGCGTGCACCTAGCCCGCGCAGCGCTTGAGAGACTGACTCCAAATCGAACTCTGGTGGTTCGAAGCAAACAGTTCTCAGATAATCCGGAGTTAGAATGTTTTCAACGGGAAGCCCGTGATTCGCGGCTAACTCGGCGATTGCAGGGCGAATAATCTTGAGTCGTAGGTCGGCGTCGGGGAACCTAGTCGGCCAAATTCTGTGGTTCGGGATGCCCACGGCAGGCATTTTCAAGGCAGGCACGTCACGGGAATTCACGCCGTCTTCAATCGCCTTCCACCAGGTATCAAGATAGCTCCGGCTGGCTCGGCCGACAAAGGAACGGTTCCCTGCCAACTGCGGCTTGGTCTTTGGGGTTTCCTTAACCACGTTAACGATTGAGGAATCTGGGATGAGCCTGCCGGGTGAAACGTCTAGTTTGACAGCGAGATTTTCGCGTGCGGTCCAAAGCTCTCGCGCAATGGCTAGCTTCTTTGGGTCCTTGACTTCGTGTAGACCAGTCATGCCGCGCCATTTGTCGACTTTGGTCGCCTTAGGCTGTGCGTTTAATGTTGCAACAAATTCTTGCTTGGCCCAATCGAGCTTTTTTCTCTTGATGAGAACCTCTTCTACTGCTGCCCAGAGTTCAAAAAGAACATCCACATCCAAGGCTGCATAGTTGAGCCAATCGTTGGCAAGCGGGCGGGTAGACCAATCCACTGCTGAATGCTCTTTGGCCAAACGTACTCCGAGTAGAGATTCGGTAACGGCACCGAGACCTACGCGCTCAAGACCGGCAATACGGGAGCCTAATTCGGTGTCCAGCAAGGTCATCGCGGTTAAACCAAGTTCGCGAAGGCAAGGGATATCTTGGCTTGCCGCGTGCAGAATCCAAGCATCTGTTTTCATCACCTCGGCTAAACGAGCGAATGGGCGGGAATCTGCAACAGGAGCGATAGCTGCTGGATCGATCAAATAGATTGGCGATCCTGCGCGGTAAACCTGGATGAGATAAGCGCGCTGGGAGTACTTGAATCCGCTGGCACGCTCGGCATCCACGGCAAATGGGCCGTGGCCGGCTGCAAGGGTCTCTGTCGCTTCTGCGAGCTCCTCTTCGGTTTCTACCAGAAACACTTCGGCTCGTGGAGCCGCTAGGAGCGGAAGAACAGCGGTTGGAACTTCAGATTCAATGTCGCTCATCGGTTGGTTCTAGGTGAAATCGAAGAAACGCCCTGAGGAAGATGTGCGAAACCAGACATGATGCAAACCAGGTCTTGCCAAGCTTCTATGTGTTGGCCGATTTCGTAAGTCTTGGGAGACCAGGAGGCTCGTACTTCCAATTCAGCATGATCAGCCTGGGTTGCCAGCGAACCGTAACCGCTCGAGATGATTCTGGTGGCAGTTCCGGCGGCATTTCCATACTCGGCTTGACGGTTGCTGAGAGCGTCGGTTAGCCAGGCCCAAGCAATGTCAGAACCCAACTCGTCTGCACCGATGTTGGTTTCTAGTGGAGACTTAGCAAAACAGACCACGCGGAATCTCGAACCCCAAGCCTCTTGCATTTCAGGCTCCCAGAGCAGAACAAAGCGACCCGTTCCTGCGTCCGCTGGTGTTGCCAATTCTTCGACAACGTGTGCAGAGAAAGCAATCGCGTGTGTGGCAAGTTTCTCAGGCTCTTCGATTTGCTTCAGGTGAATTTCATCGCGAGTCTCGGCGCTTCGGATAGCGTCAACGGCAGCCTGAAATTCGGCTGAAACGTCGGGGGAGATTGTGATTTCCATACCCTACAAGGCTATTTGTTAGAGGCTTGGCTTGGATGCTGCCACGCCGTTGCGAACCCAGCGCGAGAAGGTTGATTGCCCATCAGTAAATAGATTTGCCATTTTGAAATCTGCTGTAGCGCCGAAAAGGTCCGCCACTTTGGCTTCGGTCAAAACTCGAGCAGATACTCCAATGCTGTTTGAGTGTTTGATTGTGAGGCATATTTCATCGACGACCTGATTGGCAACGAATGCCCTCAGGCTTGATAGTCCAGATTCTAAAATTGGCGATTGAAATCCAGAGCCTCGGATGACTTTCGCAATCGAAGTTGCCCATGCCTTAGTCGTTGAGTTGTCTTCGAAGGCTAGAACTTGAACGTCAACGTCTGACAGCGCATTCTCAACCGCTCTAACGTTTGCTAGGGGAGTTAGCACCAGCGGTCTGAAAAATTGCGTTCCTTGAATCGCTGGAACTGCATCTAAGTCACCCGTTCTTGTGAAAATGGCGATTGGCGCATGTTTTGAACTTCGGTATTTTTCAACTCGTGCAGTCTTTCCACTAGTTACGATAACGTCAGCCTGAGATCGCAACTTCCCGAGAAGGAGCCTGTCCAATTCGGAGGATATCTCGTCACTATTACCATCTGCGCCGTATGAAGCACCAGACGCGTCAATCGCAAAGTTCAAACGCCAACCATTGCAAATGCCGTAATCGCGAGCGATTAGCCAAGACTGCTCCTCGGTCGAGAGGTGATCTAACACTTCGCGACTAGGCAACAGGCGGATAAGAGTCAAACGAGCTTCTCACGAATCTGACGCTTGATTCGACGAAGAATCGCACGCATTCCGCTTAAACGGAGAGGTGACACTGCCTCGGCTAGGCCGAGTAGGTTAGGGAAGTCTTCATCCACAGCCAAGACCTCTTCTACGGAATGGCCGTTTAGGGCCTCGTGAAGCACGCCCGCAAAACCGCGAGTTGTAGGGGCCTCAGGTGGTGCACTGAAGAACAAGTTGACTCGTTTGTTGCCTTCCACTTCGACAAACAGATATACCGGCGACTGGCATTCCTCGACGCGCTCAAGTAGGTCAGGGTGTTCTGAATAACGCGCTGGTAACTCGGGGAGATTGTCTGAAAACTCTAAGAGAAGCAGAAGTCGATCACGCACCGAGAGTGCGTTGAAGTCTTCTACCAGAGAGGCGATTGATTCGGCGGTGCCTGACATGATTAGCGAACCGGAGCTAGTCCAGGCTCGGTTCCCTTTACGATGGGGACGCCGACAAGGCTGCCCCATTCCGTCCACGAACCGTCATAGTTGCGCACTCCCGGAAGGCCGAGAAGGTAGTTGAGAACGAACCACGTGTGACTCGAACGCTCACCAATACGGCAGTAAGCGATCACGTTGTCTTCCGGCTTCAAGCCAATTTCATCGAGATATATGGCGGCAAGCTCGGCACGAGACTTGAAGAGTCCATGCTCACCAGCGGCGCGTGCCCATGGGACCGACATAGCAGAAGGAATGTGACCGCCGCGAAGCGCCCCCTCATCCGGGTAGTCAGGCATGTGAGTTCGTTCTCCGCTGTATTCAACGGCCGAGCGAACATCGATCAATGGGTTTCCAAAGTGCTTCAATACGTCGTCACGGAAAGCACGAATCTTCGAATCATCGCGCATGACAATCGGGTACTCGCTTGGAGTCACAAAGGTTTCGTCACGAGTCAATTCGCGACCCTCAGCAATCCAGGAATCGCGTCCACCATCGAGAAGGCGAACATCTTCGTGGCCAAATAGCTTGAAGACCCAAAGAGCATAAGAAGCCCACCAGTTGCTCTTGTCGCCATAGATTACGACGGTTGTCTCACGGCTAATGCCGACTCGTGAGAGCAGCTTGGCGAAGCCTTCACCATCTACATAGTCGCGAGTAACCGGATCGTTTAGGTCAGTGTGCCAGTCAATCTTCACCGCACCCGGGATGTGACCAGTTTCGTATAGAAGAACATCTTCATCCGATTCGACGACTACAAGGTTTGGAAGATCCTTGTTCTGGGCCAACCATTCGGTGCTCACGAGAACCTCTGGGTGAGCGTACTCTGCGAATTTTGGTGATGAATCGAATGGTACAGACATAAAACCGGGACTTTCTGATCGATTATTAGACTTCTACTTACAAGGTTAAGCGTGTTGAACGAAACCCCCTAATGATGAGGCAATAATTGGCAACTTTCAGTAACAACTATGAATCGTTGTCCAGTCGCACCCCTTCGGTCAGTACAACCGAACTTCTTCAGGAGTTAGTCCCGCCTCGCGAATTCGCCGAAGCCAGCTTCAAAAACTACATTCCTCACTCCGAGTATGAGTCGCAGACTTATGCCCACGCACAGGCGAGACTGTTTGCCGCGGGCAAGGCGCCAACAAAGGGTTTGTTTTCAAAGAAAGAGCCCATTCCGGCCGGAATCTATCTAGACGGGGGCTTCGGTGTCGGCAAAACCCATTTATTGGCGGCAATTTGGCACGAGTTCAAGGGCAAGAAAGTTTTCGGGAGCTTCATCGCTTACACAGGCCTGATTGGCGCTCTCACCTTCGCAGAAGCGGCCAAGGCACTTTCGAAGTTTGAACTCGTCTGCATAGACGAGTTTGAATTGGACGATCCGGGTGACACCATGATGATGTCGCGACTTCTAAATGAACTCGAGAAACACGGTGTCCGTTTCGCCGCAACGAGTAACACTCCTCCTAACGCGCTGGGCGAGGGGCGATTCGCTGCGACTGACTTCGCGCGAGAGATCCATGGCATCGCAGACCGTTTCAAGATCATTCGTATCGATGGCGAAGATCACAGACACCGCCCGGTGAACATCGAGGGCCGAGTTGACAATTTTTCTGACGTCAACATGTGGCTGGAGCAGGGAAGTGTATCAAAGGATTCCGTCCTAGTTGATGATTTCGACACCCTACTGAAGCACCTGTCGACCATTCACCCATCTCGATACGGACGTCTGCTTCGTTCAGTTGACCGAATCGGCCTAAATGGAGTTCACGTTCTCAATGATCAGGTCGAAGCGCTCCGTTTCGTCGCTTTCATAGACCGAGCCTACGAAGCGCAAGTCAAATTGCGCGCAGTAGACTTCGCACTTACCGAAGTTTTCTCGCCCGAATACTTGAGCGGTGGCTATCGAAAGAAGTACTTGAGAGCTGTTTCGAGAATCGGCGCCCTAACAGATGCCTCTTGACGTTTTACAAACACGAAACATTTCGAGTAACGAACCGAAACTTTAGTCCGCGAAACTCTCTATGTAGCCAAGAGTGACTTGGCTCCTATTTGTTTTCTTAGAGAGAGGTCAGCAAATGGATCAAGGAAACACGGCATACGTGCTCATTGCTTCGGCATTGGTATTACTCATGACACCAGGTCTTGCATTCTTCTATGGAGGTATGGTCAAGGCTAAGAGCGTAGTCAGCATGATGATGCTGAGCTTCGGATCACTTGGCTTGATCGGAGTCCTCTGGGTCATTTATGGCTATGCGTTCTCATTCGCTAGCTCAGACAGCAAGACATTCGTCGGCATCCCTGGATGGTTCGGTTATGACCCATCAGCCTTCTTCCTCGGCAGCCAGGTAAACGATGCTCTTGCCGCTCACCGAGACAGCGCATACCCATCGATGGCCTTCGTTGCCTTCCAAGCGACATTCGCGATCATCACCGTTGCACTTATCTCGGGAGCAATTGCTGACCGTGCAAAGTTTGGTGCCTGGATGGTCTTCGCCGGAATCTGGGCGACTATCGTCTACTTCCCGGTCGCAAACTGGGTATTCAACTTTGGTTCTGACGGCACTGGCAAGTTCGGTGGTTGGCTAGTTCAGCTTGGCGTGCACGACTTCGCAGGTGGAACTGCTGTTCACATCAACGCAGGCGCCGCAGGTCTAGCGCTTGCCCTTGTGCTAGGAAAGCGTTTCGGCTTCAGCAAGGGAATCACCCAGCCTCACAACGTTCCACTCACCCTTCTTGGTGTTGCTCTTCTTTGGTTCGGTTGGTTTGGCTTCAATGCGGGTTCTGCTCTTTCGGCTAACGGCATCTCATCGATCGCTTTCATCAACACCCTTTCTGCTCCAGCAGCAGCAATGCTCGGATGGATTCTCGTGGAGAAGTTCCGTCATGGTAAGGCAACCTCGATCGGTGCCGGTTCAGGTGCCGTTGCTGGCTTGGTTGCGATCACCCCTGCCTGTGACATTCTTGACCCAGGCTGGGGACTTCTACTCGGCCTAATCGCGGGTGCACTTTGTGCCCTAGCGATCGACCTGAAGTTCGCACTTGGCTTCGATGACTCGCTTGACGTAGTAGGCATCCACCTTGTTGGCGGAATCTTCGGAACCCTTTTCATCGGAATCTTCGGTCGCGGAATCGGACTTGTCTACAACGGCAGCTGGGATCAGCTCGGCAAGCAGGCAATTGGTGCCGGTTCGGTCTTGGTTTACTCGTTTGTTCTAGCGCTCATCATCGGATTCGTGATCGAGAAGACCATTGGTTTCCGCGTCAAGGCAGAAGATGAGATTGCTGGCATCGACACCGTAGTTCACGGTGAAGAAGCTTATGCATTCGGTGCCGACCGCGGCTAATATATAAGCAAGCCTTCGGGTGGGGTTCCTTCGGGAATCCCACCTTTTTGCCTTTCTTCGAGAGGGAGAACAGATGCACACCGAACAGACCATGTTTCTAATAATTTGCTCAGCCATGGTGCTCTTCATGACGCCGGGCTTGGCGTTTTTCTACGGCGGTCTTGTGCGTGCATCAAGTGTCGTATCAATGATGATGATGAGCATTGGATCGCTAGGTCTCATCGGAGTGATGTGGGTTCTATTCGGCTACGCAATTTCATTCTCAAACGCAGGAACGGGCAATTACCTGGGCTGGGATGGAGTCATCGGCATAGACCTAAATAAAATTTTTCTCAATGACCTGGTAAGTCAAGCTTTGTCTAACGATGGTGCTGGACTTGCATTCGCCGGCTTTCAGGGCACCTTCGCCGTTATTACGGTGGCATTGATTTCCGGGGCAATCGCTGATCGAGCCAAGTTCGGGTCGTGGATGATTTTCTCGGGGGTTTGGGCGACTGTGGTCTATTTCCCAGTCGCGGGTTGGATCTTCAATTTCCGCCTGCAAGATGGCAAGGTTATCGACGGTGGATGGCTGGTAAACAATATAGGCGTGCTCGACTTCGCTGGTGGAACAGTCGTCGAAGTGGCCTCTGGCGCATCAGCTTTGGCATTGGCGCTGGTCCTAGGGAAGCGTTTCGGCTTCACAAAGGGTATGCACGCACCTCACAATGTTCCTTTGGTGCTCATAGGTGTCGCAATTCTTTGGTTCGGTTGGTTCGGCTTCAATGCTGGTTCTGAGCTCTCAGCCGACGGGGTTGCAGCCCTTGCGTTTATAAATACACTCGCCGCGCCAGTTGGCGCGATGGTGACCTGGGCAATCTACGAAAAGCTCGCTCACGGTAAGCCAACCTCAATTGGTGTCGCTTCCGGCGCCATTGCCGGCCTGGTGGCCATCACGCCTTCCTGTGCCTATTTGACCCCGGGATGGGCGTTACTGCTTGGAGGCATCGTGGGAGTTGTCTGTGCGCTAGCAATCGAACTCAAATTTGTCTTAGGCTTCGATGATTCTTTAGACGTGGTCGGCATTCACCTTGTCGGAGGAATGGTCGGCACTCTTTTCATCGGGCTATTCGGAACGAATGTGGGTCTATTGCTCGGATTCGGTCCCGCACAACTTGGAAGACAAGCCATTGGTGTCGGTGTAGTCATGCTCTATGCATTCCTCATGTCATACGCGTTGGGCTGGTTGATTCAGAAAACCATTGGTTTCCGCGTTACAAGCACGGATGAAATTGCCGGCGTGGACTTGATTCAACATGGTGAGGTCGCCTATGCGGGAACGGACCCACGTTGGACCTGGCGCGGCTAATCTTGGCGACACGGCTAAAACCCAGTTTGCTTGAGACCGATTTTTCGGTTAGAGTATTCAAGTTCTCGAAAGAGAGCAACGCGGATGTGGCTCAGTTGGTAGAGCACAACCTTGCCAAGGTTGGGGTCGCGAGTTCGAATCTCGTCATCCGCTCGCAGTAGGGCGTAAGCCTCGCAAAGCATGGTGGAGTGGC
>CANGDL010000018.1 GCA_947452675.1 Microbacteriaceae bacterium
AAGGACCTAACCGAGCACCTAAAGGACCACAAGCACGACCACCACTCACGTCGTGGCCTACTTATCCTTGTTGGTCAGCGCCGTCGTCTTCTCGGTTACTTGCAGAAGGTTGACATCAAGCGTTACCGCGAGCTCCTAGAGCGCCTAGGTCTTCGTCGATAAGTCGTATCTGACCACTTAGAGCGAATCATCGCGCTAATAAGTCTTCCTAAATCGCCCGGGCTATAGTCCGGGCGATTTGCTTTAACCGGATGTTCACCGAAGCCCTCCTAGCCTTTGAGGCAGCAGTCTGTTAGCCTTGAACAAGAGCGACGTGGCAGGTTTGCTGGTCTTCGGTTGTGGGTCTTGATTTCTCCTATGTGGGTTCAAGATTTTCTACTGCAGACCAGGGCATCCCTCCAATGTGGGCAAGTTAACTTGCCGCGAACGCTCACGCACGAAACATCCAGTTCTAGGCTGATTTCATTTGGCCCTGGCTTGTTCGTGCACAGAGGAAAAAGAGGAGGGACCATGGAAGGTCCAGAAATCAAAGCAACAGAAGCAATCATCGACAACGGAAAGTTCGGCAAGCGCGTCATCCGTTTCGAAACCGGTCGTTTGGCTCAGCAGGCACAGGGTGCCGCAGCTGTTTACATCGACGAAGAGACCATGCTGTTCTCGGCTACCACTGCAAGCAAGCAGCCAAAAGACCAGTTCGACTTCTTCCCACTAACAATTGACGTAGAAGAGCGCATGTATGCGGCAGGCCGCATCCCTGGAAGCTTCTTCCGTCGTGAAGGTCGCCCATCAACCGAGGCAATCCTTGCCTGCCGTTTGATTGACCGCCCATTGCGCCCGTCATTCGTTGACGGTCTTCGCAACGAAATCCAGGTAGTAGTTACCGTTTGGGCCATCGAACCTGACGAGCTGTACGACGTTGTAGCGATCAACGCTGCATCGATGTCAACCCAGCTTGCTGGTCTGCCATTCTCAGGCCCAATCGGCGGAGTGCGTGTTGCACTTATCGATGGTCAGTGGGTTGCGTTCCCTAAGTACTCACAGCTAGAGCGCGCCGTGTTCAACATGGTTGTTGCTGGTCGCGTCATCGTTGAGAACGGCGTCGAAGACGTTGCAATCATGATGGTTGAAGCCGAAGCTTCAGAAAACTCGATGGACCTTATCGCCGCAGGTGCAAAGGCTCCTTCGGAGGACGTAGTTTCTGAGGGTCTTGAGGCTGCAAAGCCATTCATCAAGGCTCTAGTTAAGGCTCAGGCTGACTTGGCTGCTGTTGCTGCAAAGCCAACCGCAGACTACCCAACCTTCTTGCCTTACACCGACGAGGTTTACGCAGCGGTTGAGTCTGCAGCAGGTGCACAGCTTGCCAAGGTTTACCAGATCGCTGACAAGGTTGAGCGCCAGGATGCCGACGACGCACTGAAGGCAGAGACCAAGGCAGCCCTTGAGTCAAAGCTCGACGAGGCTCAGATGGCTCAGTTCTCAGCTGCCTACAAGTCAGTTACCAAGAAGATCATGCGTACCCGAGTTCTAAAGGAAGGCATCCGTATTGACGGACGTGGCCTAAAGGACATCCGCCAGATCACCGCAGAAACCCACCCGCTTCCACGCGTTCACGGTTCAGCAA
Source organism: Microbacteriaceae bacterium (assembly GCA_947452675.1). GTDB lineage: Bacteria > Actinomycetota > Actinomycetes > Actinomycetales > Microbacteriaceae > Rhodoluna. The sequence goes on from CANGDL010000018.1 coordinate 1,622, forward strand.
TCTTCCAGCGCGGCGAGACCCAGATTCTTGGTGTTACCACTCTGAACATGCTCAAGATGGAGCAGCAGATTGACTCTCTAAGCCCAGTCACCTCAAAGCGCTACATGCACAACTACAACTTCCCTCCTTACTCAACTGGTGAGGTCGGTCGTGTTGGCACCCCTAAGCGCCGCGAAATCGGTCACGGTGCTCTTGCAGAGCGTGCGTTGGTTCCTGTTCTTCCAAAGCGTGAAGACTTCCCATACGCAATCCGTCAGGTTTCAGAGGCTCTAGGTTCGAACGGTTCAACCTCTATGGGTTCTGTTTGTGCTTCGACCCTGTCACTACTAGGCGCAGGTGTTCCACTTCGTGCACCAGTAGCGGGTATCGCGATGGGTCTGATCTCAGACACCGTTGATGGCAAGATCCAGTACGCTGCGATCACTGACATCCTTGGTGCCGAAGACGCACTTGGCGACATGGACTTCAAGGTTGCCGGAACCCGCGACTTCATCACCGCGATCCAGCTAGACACCAAGCTCGACGGCATCCCTGCCTCAGTTCTTGCCGGTGCTCTAACCCAGGCTCGCGAGGCACGTCACCACATCCTCGACATCATGGCATCGGCAATCAGCGAGCCAGACGAGATGGCCCCAACCGCGCCTCGCGTTATCGCTGTGAAGATTCCTGTAGACAAGATCGGTGAGGTCATTGGCCCGAAGGGCAAGATGATCAACCAAATTCAGGAAGACACCGGAGCTGACATCTCTATCGAAGATGACGGAACCGTTTACATCGGGGCAACCGATGGTCCTTCTGCAGAGGCAGCACGCGCAGCGGTTAACGCTATCGCTAACCCACACGTGCCAGAGATCGGCGAGCGTTTCCTCGGAACCGTCGTGAAGCTAGCCACCTTCGGTGCGTTCGTTTCATTGGTTCCAGGCAAGGATGGTCTGCTACACATCTCTGAGCTTCGCAAGATCTCAGGTGGCAAGCGCGTTGAGAACGTTGAAGACGTTCTTGAGGTTGGCCAGAAGCTTCAGGTCGAAATCACCAAGATCGACGACCGTGGCAAGCTTTCGCTTGCACCAGTTGTTGAGGGTGAAGAGGGTGCAGCTGCAGCCTCAGACTCTGACGAAGAGTAAATAACGCAATAGAAAGTTCTGGTTTTACTGTGAGTGATTACCAATTTCCACTTGACCAGAGCGAACTCTCGTTCACCGCTTCGGGAGGCAGTTCGATTCGTCGTTCTGTCCTTCCGAGCGGTGTTCGCGTTTTAACTGAGAACATGCCTAGTGCGCAGAGCGCATCGGTCTCATTCTCGGTTGCGGTTGGTTCCCGAGATGAAACTAACGGCCATCACGGCTCCACCCATTTCCTGGAGCATCTTCTATTCAAGGGCACTAAGAAGCGCACCGCGTTAGACATTGCCATAGAGTTCGACAAGATCGGCGGGTCATCAAACGCCTCAACCGGCAAGGAGCACACCGGTTACTACGCTCGCGTTCAAGACACAGCCCTTCCAGTTGCCGTCGATGTGATTGCCGATATGTTGACCTCATCCTTAATCGACCCGATTGAGTTTGAAAACGAGCGCACCGTCATCCTCGAAGAGTTGGCGATGAACGATGATGATCCAGAAGATGTGGCACACGAGGCATTTGCCGAAGCCATCCTTGGTGACCATTCCCTTGGTCGGCCGATCGGTGGTACCCCTGAAACAATCAATGCGGTTACGCGCGATGCTGTTTGGGATTACTACAAGAACAACTATCGCCCGCAGGACCTAGTCGTCGCTGCAGCGGGTGGTGTGAACCACGATTGCCTAATTCAGCAGGTCGAGCAGGCGCTTGGTGAGGCTGGTTGGGATCTATCCGTCCAAGCCACACCGGTTCCACGTCGAGTGCTGGCACAGGCTGAGATTAAGCGCGGGACCGCCCTCAAGGTGATCAACCGACCAACGCAGCAAGCAAACGTGCTTGTCGGAGTGCAAGGTTTGATTGCTAACGATCCCCGACGTTTCGCCATGGGTATTCTGAACACGGTCTTGGGTGGTGGAATGAGTTCGCGCCTGTTTCAGGAAATTCGTGAGAAGCGCGGTTTGGCTTACTCTGTCTACTCCTTCAACCAGGGTTACTCGGATGGTGCGTACTTCGGGCTCTACGCAGGATGTTCTCCGCAGAAGACTCAGGAAGTAACCCGTCTGATGATTACTGAGTTCGACAAGGTTGCCAACGAGGGAATCACCCAGGCCGAGTTTGATTTGGCGATTGGAAATATCTCGGGTTCACTTGCTCTCAAATTTGAGAGCACTCAGGCTCGAATGAGCCGTTTGGTGAGTAGCGAAGTGGTCACCGGTGAATTCGTAGATCTCAACGATTCACTCGCACTGTTCAAAGAAGTGACGTTGGGTGATATCCAAACGTTAGCCGCTGACATTGCAAGTCGTGAGCGTTCTATTGTTGCCGTTGGCGATCTCAACGAAAAAATCTTTGATGAGTTTCTGTAAGTTTGTCCTATGACTATCAAAGTAGCCGTTGTCGGCGCCACCGGACGCATGGGCAAGCTTGCGCTCGACATCATCCATGGTTCGCAGCACTTGTCCTTGCATGCCGCTCTTGACTCCAAGAGCGAGCTCAGCCAGGTCACGGGTGCCGATGTAGTTTTTGAGGTCACTCGCCTCGAAGTTTCTGAGCAGGTCGTCGACTATTGCGTCGCCAACGGCCTCAAGGTCGTCGTTGGAACGAGCGGCTGGTCTGCGTCAAAGCTAGCTGCGCTCGAGCACAAACTAGCTGCAAACCCTGCCGCGGCCGTGGTTGTGATCCCGAACTTTTCGATCGGTTCGATGCTTGCGAGTTCATTCGCTGCTCAGGCTGCAAAGTTCTTCGACTCAATCGAGATCGTGGAAGCTCACCATGCAGGAAAAATCGATTCACCGTCTGGCACTGCAGTTCGTACCGCAGAAATGATTGCCGAGGCTCGTGCCGGCCTTATTCAGCCTTTGCTTCCAGGCGTTGGGCAGACTGCGCGTGGTGAAGTGGTCGCCGGCGTGCCAATCCACAGCCTTAGACTTGCAGGCGTTTCGGCCAAGCAGGATGTTCACTTCGGTGGTAACAGCGAAGTTCTCACGATAAGCCACGAGGTGAGTTCGGTTGCCTCTTATGGTCATGGCATCCAGTTGTCACTTCGAGTTGCAGCCGAGGCGCGAGGCCTACTCGTCGGGCTGCAATCGGTAGTCGATTTCTCACTACACAACGATTAGTCGGACTCCATGAATAATCCGAAGATTGGCGCGCTTTTGATTAGCGCAATCACCGTGATCTACCTTTTCTTGATGACCAATCAGGCAATAACGTTGCTTCAGGTTGACAATGCAATAGCCAAGGCGATGGGCTTCGCCCTTTTTGGCCTCCCTGCAGTTGGCGTCTGGGCGCTCATCCGTGAACTTCGCTTTGGCATCCAGGTTGAAAAATTGGTCAAGCAGGTGCGTGACGAGGATGTTTGGCCGCTCTTCGACCTCGAATTTCGCCCGAGTGGCCGCCCAATTCGCGCATCGGCAGCAAAGGTTTTTGCCGAGTATGCGGCTCTAACCGAGAAGTCACCAGAGGACTGGCACAGCTGGTTTAATCTCTCGCTTGCCTATGACGCGTCGGGCGACAGCCGCCGCGCGAGGGCAGCGATGCGCAAGGCACTTGCGCTGCGTCATAAAACGTCTTGATTGCCAGCCGAGTTGGCTGATTGATTAGCCTTATTTCATGAGTCATTACCTTCAATTCGGCCTAATTGTGCTGCTCGTCGTCTTTACGACTGCAGCTGGGCTTATCTGGAAGGCACGAACAGGTACTGCCAGGAAAGTTACTTCGGGCGAAGTGATAAACCTAAAAGAGATCGGCGCGGTCAAGGATGGAAAACCGGTCACCAAATTCGGTGAGCGAGTCACATTTCTTCAGTTCTCATCCGAAGTGTGCAGTCAGTGCGTTCAAACGGCGAGACTCTTTCGCGAGTTGGAAGCGGCCCACGATGACGTCCTTCACGTCGAGGTTGACGTGACGAACCGACTAGACCTGGCAAATAAGTTCAACATTTTGCAAACCCCAACCACCCTTGTCTTAGACAGGAACGGCGTTGTTACATCAAGAATTGGTGGCGCCGCGAAACCACAAACCATTCAAGACGAACTAGGAAGCTTTCACATCTAATGAGCGCAACTTTCAAGACTCCTACCGGCATCGACCCACGCGGTCCACGTTTTGGCGCAGCAATCACTTCGGTTCTGCTGCTCATCACGGTTTTTCTTGCACTTGACGCGGCGACTTATGCGGCTGCTTATGGTCTGCTCGTTGTAATCACCGCTCTCTTTGCAATCGGAGCAACACTTGGAAACTCTAGGCACCCATACGGTTTGATCTTCAAGAAGTTTGTTCGCCCAAAACTGGCTGCCCCGAAAGAGCTTGAAGACCCGCGCCCACCTAAGTTCGCGCAGCTGATTGGTTTGATCGTGGCCGGAGCTGGCCTCCTCCTTGGTGCTTTCGCAGTGCCATTTGGCCTTGCCGTTGCAGCAGCGGCAGCCTTTGTCGCAGCCTTCCTAAATGCCGCATTCGACTATTGCCTAGGTTGCCAGATTTACGTTGGCCTTCAGCGCGTCGGTCTGATCAAGAAGCACTAGTTGCTCGCGGTTTGGCATTAGGCTAGACGCGTGTCAGACATCATTTTTCGCAGCGACGTAACCGTCGAACTAGTTCGTTCAAGCGCGGCCGATTCAGACGTCTTGTTTGCCGCCCGAGTTTCAACTCAGGGTGAGCAGACGTTAGAGTCTGCCTCGGCTCAAACCGACGCATCAGAGGATGAGAAGCGCAATAAGGGCCTCATCAACTACTTGATGCGCGATCGTCACGGTTCGCCTTTTGAACACAACTCAATGACCTTCTACGTGCAGGCGCCAATTTTCGTATTCCGCGAGTTCATGCGTCACCGCATTGCGAGCTACAACGAAGAATCTGGTCGTTACAAGGAGCTGTCGCCAGTGTTCTACGTGCCAGCCCCAGACCGCAACTTGGTCCAGGTCGGCAAGACCGGCCACTATGAATTCTTGCCTGGCAGTGCCGAGCAGATCGCATTGGTCGAGCAGGAGTCACGCACGACCTCGCAACAAGCCTACGAGTCATACAAGCGCATGCTTGAGGCTGGCGTAGCGCGTGAGGTGGCCCGCATCGTGCTCCCACTAAACATTTATTCGAGCATGTATGTGACCATGAACTCACGTGCACTTATGAACTTCCTGAGCTTGCGCACGCAGCGCGAAGGAACACACTTCCCATCATTCCCGCAGCGCGAAATTGAAATGTGCGCGGAGAAGATGGAAGAGTTCTGGGCCGAGCTAATGCCATATACCTATGAGGCATTCAACAAGAATGGTCGCGTAGCTCCGTAAGGGTTTTAGTCGCCGAGTGTTTCGGTGTCATCGACAACTGGGTAGGTTCGCGAGATCCTGCCCAGTTTCGTTTTTCTGAGAGATAGCTCCAACGCAAGACCAATAATCACACCCGAGATCAGGTTCAACGCAATCGTCGAAATAAAGGTCGCCAGCATCACGATGGCATCCAACCAACTAATCCGTGCAATGTGCAGCAACTCTTTCGGCTTAACCATGTGAGTTGTGGTTGCAAGCAGAACACCGGCTAACGCCGCGAGCGGAATCCTAGCCACCAAGGGAGCGGCAAGCAGCACCACCGTCGCCAAAACCAAAGAGTGAATAAGCGCGGATGATTTTGCCGTTGCCCCGGATCGGACGTTCACCGCGGTTCGAGCAAGGGCAGCGGTTGCCGGCACTCCTCCGAAAAATGGCACTATGAGGTTGGCGATTCCCTGACCAAAAAGTTCTTTGTTGGCGTCGTGATGCTCGCCTCCACCTCTCATCCGGTCTGCAACCTTTGCAGAAAGCAAACTCTCAAGCGCTGCCAGTATGGTCACTGCCAGAGCAGATGGAAGCAGTTGCAACCAACCGCCTTGGTTTAGAAAAGCCAGATCAAAGTGACCGATTGTGGCAGGCAATTCGCCGATTCGTTTCAGTGGCAGGCCAGCCACGTCTGCTACTGCGGTTGCAATCACAACGAAAATAAATGCAAACGGCACCCGCGGCAGAAAGTGCTGACCAGTCAAAATTAGGACCGTGACAGTCAAGCCAAAGGTGGCTTGAAGCCAACCCTGCAAATAAGGGAATTGTTGCATGGTAATGATCACTGCTATGCCGGCCGTGAAGCCTTCAATCAAGGATGTTGGTAATCGGTGAACGTGTTCGCCAACCTTTAAGAGAGCGATAAAAACTAGCAGGACGCCTGAAATCAAACCGACAAAAAGTACACCGGATGCCCCAAAGTCCTTGAATATCGGAACCAGGACAACCGTCATAGCTCCGGTAGGGCCAGAGACCTGAAGTCGGCTCCCGCCAAAGATTGCCGCCAAAGCTCCAGCGATAATTGCAGTAGTTATTCCTGCCTCCGCGCCCATCCCGGATGCGAGCCCAAAGGCCAAGGCTAGAGGGAGTGCAACGATTGCAACGGTTAAACCAGAGACTAGGTTCTTGAGGGGAGCGGCTAGTGCGTCGTCCCAATCGGCCCGAGTTGGCAAAAGGTTCACCTCGCCAGCCTACCTAGGCAACCGATAGGCTTAGAACATGTCGCACAAGAACATTTTCGGCCAGACCCTGGTTGCTCTCGTTACCCCGATGACCGCCGATGGCGAAGTTGACTGGGCAGATACCGAGAAGCTAATCGATTACGTCATCTCAAATGGCGCAGACGGAGTGGTCGTTACCGGCACCACTGGCGAGACCAGCACTCTTACCGACGCTGAAAAAATCAAGCTGGTCGAGGTGGGCAAGTCTGTTTCTGGCGGTCGCGCCAAAATCATCACCGGCGGTGGTTCAAATGAAACCGCCCACGCAATGCAGCTCTATAAGGCCAGCGAGAAGGCTGGAGCTGACGGAATCATGATCGTCACCCCTTACTACAACAAGCCAACCCAGGCCGGCGTTCTCACCCATTTCCGCATGGTTGCTGATTCAACAGACCTACCGGTGATCTTGTATGACATCCCCGGGAGAACCGGCGTCGCAATTTCTCAAGACACATTCCACCGAGCAGCGAAGCACCCAAACATCATCGCAGTGAAAGATGCCAAAGGTGATCTAGCTCAGGCCACTCGCATAATGAATGAGACCGGGCTGTTCTACTTCTCGGGGGACGACTCAAATCTATTGCCGCACCTTTCAATTGGCGCAGTCGGATGCATTTCAGTAACCGCGAACATCGCACCGGCTGCTTATCGCGAGCTGATCGATGCTGCAAACCGAAACGACTTCCACCATGCTCTGACGGTCCACAACAGCCTTGACCCATTGCAGCGCGCTGCAATGACCCATGTGCCGGGCACCGTGGCAGCAAAGTACATCTTGAACGGACTGGGAGTAATCTCTAGCCCTCGTGTCCGCTTGCCTTTGGTCGGGCCCGAAGATTCCGAAGCTGCCTGTATTGAAGCGGACATCGATCTTGTCGGCCCTATTTCAGGATTGAGTTTTGATAACTTCCGCCCTGACCGCAACTCGGCTGCCGGAGGAGCCCTGCCTAAGGTTGCGGGAACTACTCGCTAGTCACGAGACACGCGAAATCGCGAGTTATTTACCCAGTGCGCAAGAGCGCACAATAATCGAATAGAAAAGAGAACCACTTGGTTCAAACCCTTCCGGCCCCAGCTCCATTGCGTCCGGGCGTACTCCGCATCATTCCCCTTGGTGGCATTGGAGAAATTGGTCGCAACATGACCGTTTTCGAGATCGACGGCAAGATCCTCATCGTTGACTGCGGTGTGCTCTTCCCAGAAGAGCACCAGCCAGGTATCGACGTGATCCTCCCAGACTTCGGTTATTTGAAAGATCGCATGGATGACGTAATCGGCATCTTCCTAACCCATGGCCACGAGGACCACATCGGGGGAGTCCCATACCTGCTTCGAATGAAGCAGGATGTGCCGATCCTTGGTTCCGCTCTGACACTTGCGTTCGTCGAAGCCAAGCTTAAAGAGCACCGAATCACCCCTTACTCGATGGTGGTTGTCGAGGGGCAGCGAGAGCAACTGGCTGGCTTCAACCTTGAGTTCGTGGCGGTCAATCACTCGATTCCCGATGCAATGGCTGTTGTCATTCGTTCAGCAGCGGGTTCGGTTCTGCACACGGGCGACTTCAAGATGGACCAGCTGCCACTCGATGGTCGCCTCACCGACCTTCGCGCTTTCGCTCGAATTGGCGAAGAGGGCCTCGATCTCTTTATGAGCGACTCGACAAATGCCGATGTTCCAGGCTTCACTCCGCTCGAAAAGGAGATTGGTCCCGTTATCGAGAGTGTTATCGCCCGCTCGAAGAAGCGCGTGATTGTGGCCTCGTTTTCGAGTCACGTACATCGCGTGCAGCAGGTTGTCGATGCTGCTAAGGCAAATGACCGAAAAGTGGCTCTCGTTGGGCGTTCTATGGTTCGCAACATGCAGATTGCCATTCAAATGGGCTACCTCACTGCAGAAACCCAAGACTTTGTCGACCTCAAGCAGGCCGCATCCATGCCGGCCGACAAGGTTGTTTACATGTCCACCGGTTCGCAGGGTGAGCCAATGGCCGTTTTGGCTCGAATGGCCAACCTCGAACACGACATCGAGATTGGCGAAGGTGACACTGTTATCCTTGCCAGCTCGCTGATTCCAGGAAACGAGAATGCGGTTTACCGTGTGATTGATGGCCTTACCAAACTCGGTGCAAACGTGGTGCACAAGGGCAACGCCAAAGTTCACGTCTCTGGTCATGCTGCCGCCGGTGAGCTGCTTTATTGCTACAACATTTTGAAGCCAAAGAACGTCATGCCGGTTCACGGCGAATATCGCCACCTAATCGCAAACGGCAAGTTGGCGGAGCAAACCGGCGTGCCAAGTGAGCGCGTTTTGATTACCGAGGATGGTTGGGTAATCGACCTTGTTGAGGGAGTCGCCGAGGTGGTTGGCGCCGTAGAGTGTGGCCTGCTTTTTGTTGACGGCAAGACGGTCGGCAAAATCACCGAGGATGATCTCAAGGATCGACGTGTTCTAGCCGAAGAGGGATTCATATCCATTTTTTGCGTCGTGGATGAAAATGGTCGAGTGAAGGTTGGGCCTGAGATTCGCGCTCGAGCCTTCGCTGAGGACGACCACGTTTTTGATGCGGTCAAGCCAATGATTGAACGTGCGCTCGCCGAAGCCGCAGGTGAAGGAGTTCGCGATACCTATGCTTTGCAACAGGTCATCCGGCGTACGATTGGAACTTGGGTAAATAAGGCGCACCGACGTCGCCCAATGATCATTCCAGTGGTTATTCAGGGCTAATTCACAGCGGTAATTGACTCGTGCCTTCGAGGTTCTGTCCCTGGTCGCTGTTAGTTTTGAGGCATGGCTACACCACGCAAACCAGCACCTAAACGCAAACCGGCAAACCGCGGCACGCGTCAACCTGTTCGCTCGCAGTCGAAGGCTTCGAGTGCGAATGGTTTTCTTCGTGTGCTCGGGTCGATTTACATGGGACTTGCTCACATCGTTGGAGCCGGCGCACGTGCGCTCAGCCCAGACAAGATTGGCAAGGAAGAACGCCGAGATGGCTTACCTTTCTTCCTATTCATTCTGGGAGTTTCCGGCGCTGTATTCACTTGGTTCTTAGCCAAGCAGGACTGGGCAATTGGTCTCAACGTAGTCACTTTTGGGTTATTGTTTGGGCGAATCGCCTTTGTGTTGCCGGTGGTAATGGTCATCTTTGCCGTCTACTTGATGCGCAACCCGTCATCAACTCGCAATAACGGCCGCATCGGTATCGGGCTTTTTCTACTTCTGGTTTCACTCAGCGGTTTCTTTCACACCTTCGCTGCAAAGCCGCCTCAGCCGTCGGATGGGGAATGGGCGCTGGCTTATGCCGGAGGTGTCTTTGGATGGTTAGTTTCAGTGGCCTTTCTGAACACTCTTGGAAGCGCTCCATTCAATGTCTGGGCGACAGCTTTGGTGTTGATAGTTTTCACGTTCGGTTCGCTTCTGATCCTTACTAAAACCACACCGAATCGGATCGGTGACCGATTCCGCGAATTGGCGACTTACCTTTTTGGGGCAAGTGCTGAGAAGGCAGATGCATTGCCTATTCAAACCGACGACGTGCTCGATGCCTTCGATGGCACCAAGGTGCCTTGGTGGCGAAAGGGCAAGCAAGGCGATGAACCAGCTTTTGATACTCCAATCGCAACCACTCAGGCCATGTTCGGAGAAAACCAGGATGATGATGTGCTTGACACTTTGTTTGGTGACCCGGTTGAGCCAAACGTCCCGTCCGTCGACAGCTCGGAGGCTCTAACCGAGCCAATTAATATTCCGACCTCGCCCGTTTTCGTGGCTCCGGCTTCAACCCCGAATCCCGCACCGGCAGGCGTCTCGGCGAACTCGGATGCATCAAATGAGCCACAGGCGATTGCTGTGCCTTCGCGACGTCCTTATGTTCTGCCGCCATCGAACTTCCTAGCTCCCGGCACACCTCCAAAGGCCAAGTCGGCGGCTAATGAGCAGTTGGTGGTGGCAATCACCAACGTGTTCAAAGAGTTCGGCGTCGAGGCTGCTGTGGTCGGCTTTTCAAGAGGCCCAACTGTTACTCGGTATGAGGTTGAGTTGGCTCCAGGCGTAAAGGTCGAAGCCGTAACTCGTCTTGCGAGCAACATTTCTTATGCCGTTGCTAGCAACGAGGTGCGAATTCTCGCCCCTATTCCAGGAAAATCTTTGATCGGAATCGAAATCCCGAACATCGACCGTGAAACAGTGTCGCTAGGGGATGTCCTTCGTTCTGAGGTTGCCACAAAGAGCTTGCACCCAATGACTATTGGCGTCGGCAAGGATGTCGAAGGCGGGTTTGTTGTCGCCAACCTTGCCAAGATGCCTCACCTTTTGGTTGCGGGTGCCACCGGTGCTGGAAAGTCGAGTTTTGTGAACTCGATGATCACTTCGATTTTGATGCGTGCCAAGCCTGCCGAGGTTCGCATGGTGCTCATTGACCCTAAACGCGTTGAGCTTGCGGCCTATCAAGGTGTTCCTCACCTGATTACGCCAATTATCACCAACGCCAAGAAGGCTGCCGAAGCCCTGCAGTGGGTCGTCAAAGAGATGGACATGCGCTATGACGACTTGGCTAGTTTTGGTTTCAAGCACATCGATGACTTCAACCGTGCCATTGTTGCCGGCGAGCTAAAGGTTCCGGAGGGCAGCAAGCGCGTTCTGCAGCCGTACCCATACTTGCTCGTTGTTGTCGATGAGCTGGCCGACCTGATGATTGTTGCCCCTCGCGATGTTGAAGACTCAATTGTCCGAATCACACAGTTGGCTCGCGCCTCCGGCATCCACTTGATTCTGGCCACACAGCGACCTTCGGTAGACGTGGTTACCGGCTTGATTAAGGCCAACGTGCCATCACGCCTTGCTTTTTCGGTCACCTCGGTTACCGACTCTCGTGTCATCCTCGACCAGCCAGGCGCGGAGAAGTTAATTGGTCAGGGCGACGCGCTCTTCTCGCCAATGGGCACCAACAAGCCAATGCGAGTCCAGGGAGCTTGGCTAGCCGAGAGTGAGCTCCACAAGATCGTGGAGCACGTCAAGGCTCAGATGGCGCCTGAATATCGAGCAGACGTCGAGGAGGTCGCAGTTCAAAAGATTGTCGACGCCGACATTGGTGACGACCTCGAGGTCCTGTTGCAGGCTGCAGAGTTGGTTATCAACTCGCAGTTCGGTTCCACCTCAATGCTGCAGCGCAAGTTGCGAGTGGGCTTCGCCAAGGCCGGCCGATTGATGGATCTCATGGAATCACGTCAAATTGTTGGCCCCAGCGAGGGTTCAAAGGCTCGCGATGTTCTAGTGAAGCCAGAAGACCTGGGGACTGTCTTGGCGCAGCTAAGGGGTGAACCTGGTGCCAGCGCGACTCCGCCTGTCCAGCAGGCAGCAGCAATCATTGATGATTTCGACGATCAGCCAGAGGGAAGCAACCTGGCCGCCGGCAGTTTCGAAGAGTTCGTCCCTCGAGCTCAGGTTGACCGGTCGATCATCACAGGCGACGAAGATGACGGCGACGAAGATGCCTGGCAGTTGACGGGTCGCCAATAATGACCAATATGTTGAAGGCCACAGCGACCAGCAATCCTTGGAACCTCCCGAACGCCATCACCATGGCCCGAATTCTGGCGGTGCCGTTTTTCATTTGGAGTCTTGTCGCAATCTCGGATAACGAGTCGCCAATGCGCTGGATTTCGGAACTAATCTTTATAGTCATCATGGCCAGCGATGGTATCGACGGCGCAATTGCTCGCAAGCGAGGCATCGTCACCGACTTGGGTAAGCTTCTGGATCCGATTGCAGACAAGGCGCTTCTAGGCGGCGCGCTCGTCACACTTTCCATCCTTGGCGAAATTCCTTGGTGGGTCACGATTGTGATTCTCGTACGTGAACTGGGAATCACTGTTTATCGACTCATTGTTGTCAACCAGCAGGTTATTGCCGCATCCTCCGGCGGTAAGCTCAAAACTATTTTCCAAGGCGTTATGGTCGGCTTTGTGGTTTCACCGCTCACAGCCTGGTTCCCGTATGAGTGGTACCGCATCCTAGAATCTTCGCTCGTTCTAATCTCGGTCGTCCTGACCGTTTATTCAGGCCTTCAATACGTGGTTGCAGCGGTGCGCGCTCGTGCCTAAACGAGGCGCCGCCGCAAACCTAGTCGAGGAGCTGGCCGCAAGGGGGCTCTTCTTGGCAGTTGCCGAATCGCTCACCGGCGGATTACTCACTTCGGCCTTTGTCGATGTCCCAGGTGCATCCAAAGTCTTACTCGGCGGCATAGTTGCATATCAAACTGAACTTAAACACGAACTAATCGGCGTTTCTCGAGTCTTGTTGCAGGAACAGGGTGCGGTTGACCCCGAGGTGGTAGCCCAAATGGCTACTGGCATTAGGGTAAAACTCGCCCTAAAAACAGGGCATGAAGAATCTAGCGTCATTGGATTGGCTACAACCGGAGTCGCAGGCCCTGATCCTCAGGATGGCAAACCGGCAGGGACTGCTTTCATCGGAATTTCGTCGCCAAGTGGAGACTTTGTCTATCCACTTGAATTGAACGGTACAAGGACTGAGATACGCGAGCAGGTCGTTCAAAGGGCGCTCGATGCACTGTGGGAACATTTTCAATAACTCGCGGGTTCTATTTTCCAGGGACTCACAGGTAACTTTCAGTAGTGCGAGTTACCGTTTGTCTCAGGTAGCAGGTATGTTATCTACAACAGATTGAAAGAATGGAGGCTCCAATGGTTTTAGTTCGTCAAGAAATTGGTGACGTGCTTAGGGACTTCCGCCTACAGAAGGGCCGTACCCTTCGACAGGTTGCTGGCAAGGCCAGCGTGGCCCTAGGTTACCTAAGTGAAGTTGAGCGTGGTCAAAAAGAAGCTTCTTCGGAAATTCTTGCGTCCGTGGCTGAGGCTCTCGAGGTCCCGATTTCAGTAATCATGCGTCAAGTTAGCGACAGACTGGCTGCACTTGAGGGTGTTGTCATCCCTGACACCATTCCTGCAGAGTTTTATGTTGACTACAACAAGTCGATCTCGGCTGGCTCAAGCTCACTCGCGCGCATTTAGCCGCAGCTAGAAGTTTCTACTTTGCGTCTAAGTGAGTTTCGCGAGCTTATGAACGATGAATTCGGTCCGGGCTATGCAGAGGTTATCTCAAAGGATTTGATTCTCACCGAACATGGCGATCGTTCGGGCGAGCAACTGATTGCCTCTGGTGAGGATCCAAGGGAAGTTTGGCTTGCAATATGCCGGCAAAGCGGGGTTCCAAAATCCCGATGGCATGGGATAGCTAATTCCAAGCAAAAGAAATAGTTTCGAATTTTCGACACGCCGAACAAATTAACTATCGAAATCTTGTTCGAATATTGCTAATCTACTAACAGCAAAGTTTTTCAAACGTTTTGAACAACTTTGCCGGTGCAAAACAAAATGTCTGTGCCTGTTCGTAGTGTCAAAGCAACATTCAAAGAAAGACGAGGCACAACATGCCATCACCATCAGACCGCGAAAAAGCGCTCGACACTGCACTCGCACAGATTGACCGCCAGTTCGGCAAAGGTTCGGTTATGCGCCTTGGCTCAGATGATCGCGCGCCGGTCGAAGTCATTCCTACTGGTTCAATCGCGCTAGACGTAGCTCTTGGCATCGGCGGCCTACCGCGTGGCCGCATCATCGAGGTTTATGGTCCTGAGTCATCGGGTAAGACTACCGTTGCACTTCACGCCATAGCCAACGCCCAACGCAACGGTGGCATCGCGGCATTCATCGACGCCGAGCACGCACTTGATCCGGAATACGCCAAGGCTCTAGGTGTCGACACTGACGCACTTCTCGTTAGTCAACCAGACACGGGTGAGCAAGCGCTTGAGATCGCTGACATGCTCATTCGTTCAGGTTCAATTGACATCATCGTCATCGACTCGGTTGCGGCACTTGTGCCTCGCGCCGAAATCGAAGGTGAAATGGGTGACTCACACGTTGGTCTTCAGGCGCGACTAATGTCCCAGGCCCTTAGGAAGCTAACCGGTGCCCTAAACAACACCGGCACCACCATGATTTTCATCAACCAACTTCGAGAGAAGATTGGTGTTTTCTTCGGCAGCCCTGAAACCACTGCCGGCGGCAAGGCTTTGAAGTTCTATGCGTCAGTTCGCCTAGACATCCGCCGAATTGAAACCTTGAAGGATGGTGTTGAGGCTGTCGGTAACCGCACCCGTGTCAAGGTTGTGAAGAACAAGATGGCTGCACCATTCAAGCAAGCCGAGTTTGACATCATTTACGGTGTGGGAATCTCGCGTGAGGGTAGCCTTATCGACTTTGGTGTCGAACAAGAGATCGTCAAGAAGTCGGGCGCTTGGTACACCTACGAGGGTGAGCAACTTGGTCAGGGCAAGGAGAATGCCCGAAAGTACCTTCTAGAAAATGGTGCTGTTGCAGACGAGATTGAGAAGAAGATCAAGGCCAAGCTTGGAATCGGTGTTCCTCGCGCAGTAGCAGACCTACCTGCCGACGAGGTCGAGGCACCAGCTAAGGCCGCTAAAGCCGGCTAAAAATGGCTTTTGAACAACGCGGAAAGTCTGACGCATCCCGAAAGCGAGCGTCAGGCTTTTCGCATTCTCGGGGGCAGGCTTCCGGTTCCACGGAAGTGAGACCAGCGCGCGACAAGAAACCGCCTACTCCCGAAAGGCTAGAACAGCGTGCTCGCAACGTGCTTCTTCACCAGCTTGCTCGGAGCGCCAAATCGACTCAGCAACTCCGAAAGATTCTGGAAAATCGTGAGATTCCGATTGAAATCGCTGAAAGAGTGCTTGATCGCTTTACTGAAGTTGGTCTGATTGACGACCAAGCCTTCGCCGAAACAATCGTGAATAGCCGCCGAAATTTCAAAGGACTTTCCAAATCAGCCATCAAGCGTGAGCTGAACGAAAAGGGTGTGCCAGCCCCATTCATTGAGGTTGCCATCGAATCAATCACCCCTGAGGATGACTTT
This sequence comes from Microbacteriaceae bacterium, assembly GCA_947452675.1. Taxonomy (GTDB): domain Bacteria; phylum Actinomycetota; class Actinomycetes; order Actinomycetales; family Microbacteriaceae; genus Rhodoluna. The sequence goes on from CANGDL010000018.1 coordinate 17,231, forward strand.
GAGGCAGCCAAGGAACTTGCCGCGAGACGAATTCGGCAGATGAGCTCCCTGACTCGAGAGGTCCGAGAGCGTCGGTTGGCAGGTTACTTAGGCCGAAAGGGTTACCCCTCATCAGTGGTTTTTGCAGCGATAAAGTTTGCCGAAACGCAGATCGATGTCACTTAGGGCAACCTAGGCGTAAAATCGACTAGTTATGACTACTACAACCCAACGCAGCTACGAGGTTCGCACCTTTGGTTGCCAAATGAATGTTCACGACTCTGAACGCCTTTCTGGGCTTCTTGAGGGCGCTGGATACGTTCCGGTTGAAGATGGCCTGGCCGACGTTGTAGTTTTCAACACCTGTGCGGTGCGTGAGAATGCAGACAACAAACTTTATGGAAATCTCGGTCAGCTTTGGGAACACAAGGAGGTAAACCCAGGACTTCAGATTGCCGTGGGAGGTTGCCTCGCCCAGAAAGACCGAGACACCATAGTCAAAAAGGCTCCCTGGGTTGACGTTGTCTTCGGAACCCACAACATCGGTTCATTGCCGGCCTTGCTTGAGCGCGCCCGTCATAACAATGAGGCTCAGGTCGAGATCTTAGAGTCCCTCGAGACTTTCCCGTCTGACTTACCGACGAAACGCGATTCCACCTACGCCGCCTGGGTGTCGATTTCTGTTGGCTGCAATAACACTTGCACTTTTTGCATTGTGCCTAGTCTTCGAGGCAAAGAAAAAGATCGCCGACCTGGTGAAATTCTTTCTGAAATTAAGGCTCTTGTGGCTGAAGGAGTTATCGAAGTCACATTGCTCGGCCAGAATGTGAACACCTACGGTGTTGAATTCGGTGACAAAGGCGCGTTTGCCAAACTTCTACGTGCCTGTGGTGAAATCGAGGGGCTTGAGCGCGTGAGATTCACGAGCCCGCACCCTGCAGCATTCACAGACGATGTCATCGATGCCATGGCCGCCACTCCAAACGTTATGCCGACCCTTCACATGCCACTTCAATCGGGCAGCGATCGCATACTCAAGGAAATGCGACGCAGTTACCGGAGCGAAAAGTTCTTGGGAATTCTCGACCGTGTTCGTGCTGCCATCCCAGGTGCAACTATCACCACAGACCTGATCGTTGGTTTCCCAGGTGAAACCGAGGAAGACTTCTTGGAAACCATGCGCGTGGTCGAAGAAGCCAGATTCGGTGCAACCTATACATTCCAGTACTCCAAGCGCCCAGGAACCCCCGCGGCTACTCTTCCAGAACAACTACCCAAGGCTGTTGTTCAAGAGCGATACGAGCGTCTGCTCGAACTTGTGAATCGAATCTCTCTCGAAGAGAACCAGGCGTTGGTTGGCAACATCGTTGAAGTCTTAGTCTCAAACGGTGGGCGTAAAGATGACGCAACCCATCGAATGAGCGGTCGAGGCCGAGATAACCGCCTGGTTCACTTCGAGGTACCGGCTGATACCGATGCACCTCGTCCGGGGGACATTGTCACGGCCACTATCACGGAAGCCGGACCATATCACCTCATTGCCGACAGCGGTTATTCGATGCGCCGAACCATTGCTGGTGACGCCTGGGCTAGAGCCGAAGCGGCCAGCTGCGCTATTCCAGCAACAGCAGCCGTATCAACTCCAGGCGGTAAGGTTGCGGTCTCGCTTGGCTTGCCTAGCCTAGGAAAGCCACACTCAACACCGGCGTCGCACTCGCACTAATGACGAAACTGATCGCTGTCGTCGGCCCTACCGGCGCCGGCAAGTCCGCCCTAGCTATCCAGATCGCCCAACACATCATCGACAAAGGTGGAAGCGCAGAAGTTCTCAACGCTGATTCAATGCAGTTCTACAAGGGCATGGATGTTGGCACAGCCAAATTGACCCTTGCCGAACGCCAAGGCATCACCCATCACCTGTTCGACTTTCTAGAAATTACGGATGAATCAACCGCCGCCGAGTACCAACAATTGGCCAGGCCACTGATCACGAAGTTGCAAGTCGAAGGAATCACGCCCATTCTGGTCGGTGGGTCGATGCTCTACGTAGCGGCAGTCCTAAACATGTTTGATTTCCCGGCCCGTGACGAAGTTTTAAGAGCCGAGTTGGAAAAAGAACTGGTTGAGCTAGGTCCCCACGCGATGCACCGCCGGCTGAAGGAGCTTGATCCAAATGCCGCTAGTCGAATCGTTCCCGAAAACGGACGTCGAACTGTTCGTGCAATCGAAATTGTGACACTCACCGGCGAACCGTTCGCGGCAGCCCTTCCGGAGGTCCCCGAAGACTGGCAGCCAGTCCTTGAGATTGGCATCAATGGTGATCGCGAGGATTTGCGAGCCCGACTCGAAGCACGCGTTCAAAATATGTGGCGGCAGGGACTTATCGATGAAGTCAAGACGCTTGTTCCAAATGGCATCCGTGAAGGCAAAACTAGCTCCGTTGCGATTGGTTATGCTCAAGCCCTCAAGCAGCTCGATGGAGACATCACCGAGGCCGAGGCCATAGCGGACACAGTTCGACTGACTCAAAAATACGCTCGTCGTCAGATGTCCTGGTTCCGACGTGACAAGCGTATCCATTGGCTCGATTACCAGGACCCTCAAGCAACAGGCAAAGCCTTGGCTCTAGTAGATAGCTGGCTGAGCCTCTAGGCTTGAATCATGTCAAATCTGCTTTCATTTACCAAGGGTCACGGCACGGGCAATGATTTTGTTCTGTTTCTCGATGCCGAGGGCGAGACCTTACTTTCGCAAGAGCAGATTGCCAAGATTTGCGACCGCCACTTTGGCATCGGCGCCGATGGGCTCATCCGCGTCGTAAGGTCTGCCAGCATTCCAGAGGGGGCCGCTTCGCTCGAAGAAGAGCCAACCGCGAACTGGTTTATGGATTATTACAACGCCGATGGTTCAACCGCGGAAATGTGCGGCAATGGCACACGAGTTTTCGCCCGCTACCTGACCGAAAAGGGTCTCGTTGACTTGCCAGATGGTGAAACTCTTTCCATCGGAACTCGTGCCGGAGTCAAGGATATTCAGCGCAACCTCGCCGGGTTCGTTGTCGACCTTGGCCGTTGGAAGCTCGAAGATGAGGTGCTCGTGAAGGCGCACAACCTCGATGTTCCGCGCCCCGGTCAGGGGATTAACGTCGGGAACCCTCACGTCGTGGTCGCGCTCGCCGAACCTCGCGAATTGGCAACGCTTGATTTGACGGAGTTGCCAACGATCATCCCAGCTCCGGAAGCCGGAGCAAATATTGAATTTGTTGTGCCGGCCGACCCTATGGTGGTGAACGGTGTTGGTTCAATCACGATGCGTGTCTATGAGCGCGGTTCTGGCGAAACTCTTTCGTGCGGAACCGGGATCGTTGCCGCTGCACTTGCCACGCGGCACTGGGCTGGTCAAGGCGCGCCTAGCCAGTGGAAGGTGACTGTTCCCGGTGGTGTCCTGGGTGTCCGAATGTTTGCGGCCGAGGACGGCGAGCATGTCGGTCTCAGTGGAGCTGCGGAGTTAGTTTTTGATGGTGTTATTGATCTTGATGAGCTCAAGTCGCGCCAGATGCGTCTCTAGAACGCACTTTCGCTAGCTCCGGTTTTTAGCCCGCAAAACCCTGAAACCCTTAGCGGTTTCGACGCGAATAGTTGAGAAGCCATCGGGCAGCTCAGACTCCAGCCAGCGGTGTAGCGAATCAGCACCGAGGTTTTTTTGGACGACTAGGTATGCTTCGGCCGATGCTTCAAGCCTCGGCAGCCAGGTAAGCAAAATTTGGTGCAGGACATCCTTGCCTACGCGAATCGGCGGGTTCGACCAAATTCCACTAAATCTAATCTCGGTTGGAACATCCTCCGGCCTTGCGACTTTGATGTTCTTTAGGCCGAGGCGGGCCGCATTCGCGGCTGTCAACTCAAGTGAGCGCTGATTCACGTCTACGGCCCAAATCGTCGCCTGTGGCGCACGTGACGCCAGCGAGAGGGCAATCGGACCCCATCCGCAACCGATGTCAAGGATGTTTCCGCTCGGCGGCACTTCATCCAGGTGGTCTAGCAAGGCAAGGGTTCCCTGATCAATGTGATCTGGGCTAAAGATTCCACCCGCGGTTGTCACCGAAACGGTTCTTCCGTCGATGGTTACCTGGATCTCTTTGGGCTTGAACTTGCTGTCCGGGGTCTCTGAAAAGTAGTGATCAGAAGACATGTTCGAAACTTTATTACACATCGGCAAACTAGTGTTAGTCCTAATGAATGATGAGCAGTTTGAAAACGACGATGCCGCCGATAAATCCAAGGCATCATTTGCTTCACGCGGCGATGAAGTAATTGACCGCATCCTACGCCGTGGCGAACGAGCGGTTGCTCTAGGTGCCGATGATACTCACGGCTATTCCGCCTCTGACGGTGACCAACAGGACCTTCAAGATCGAACCTCACTCCGTCGCGTAAACGGCCTGTCGACCGAGCTCCAGGACATCACGGATGTTGAATATCGACAACTTCGCCTTGAAAAAGTTTTGCTGATCGGGCTCTGGGGTTCAACCTCTCTTGACGATGCCGAAAACTCCCTTCGCGAGTTGGCGGCCCTAGCCGAAACTGCCGGTTCCACTGTTCTTGACGGCCTCCTTCAGCGACGTAGTTATCCGGACCCGGCTACCTATCTCGGTAAAGGCAAGGCAGAGGAGCTTCGTGAACTCGTGGTCACCTCAGGAGCTGACACCGTTATTGCCGACACCGAACTTGCACCCAGCCAGCGTCGAAACCTTGAGGACGTTGTCAAGGTCAAGGTGGTGGACCGCACGGCAGTTATTCTTGATATCTTCGCTCAGCACGCAAAGTCGCGAGAGGGAAAGGCTCAGGTTGAGCTAGCCCAGCTTGAATACCTCCTTCCTAGGCTTCGCGGCTGGGGTGAATCCATGTCGAGACAGGCCGGTGGTCAAGCTGCCGGCGGAGTTGGTATGGGCTCTCGAGGTCCAGGTGAAACGAAGATTGAACTGGACAGGCGCCGAATTAATACCCGCATGGCGAAGTTGCGTAAGCAGATTGTCGAGATGGAGCCGGCGCGCGAAACCAAGCGCGCGAGCCGCAAGAAGAATCAAGTTCCAGCTGTTGCTATAGCGGGTTATACAAATGCGGGGAAGTCCTCATTGCTCAACAAGATGACCTCGGCTGGCGTCTTGGTGCAGAATGCCTTGTTTGCAACCCTTGACCCAACCGTTCGAAAAACCAAGACCCCGGATGGGCGCGACTATACCTTGGCCGACACCGTGGGCTTCGTGAGAAATCTCCCGCACCAGTTAGTTGAGGCATTCAGGTCGACCCTTGAGGAAATCGCCTATTCCGATCTGATCGTTCACGTCGTAGACGCGTCACATCCAGATCCGGGCAGTCAAATTGCCACCGTGCGCGACGTTATCGGGGATGTCGGAGCTCGCGGGATCCCAGAATTGATTGTTTTCAACAAGATTGACCTGGCAGATGAAACTCAGCGCATGGCTCTTCGCGGCATGGAGCCCTCGTCAATCGGTGTTTCTGCTCGAACCGGCGAAGGTATGGATGAGCTTCTGCAACGAATCGCGGAGCTATTGCCGGAACCGAATGTCGAAGTTGCGGTTCTAATTCCTTATGACAGGGGAGACCTTGTGTCGCGCTTGCATCTAAACAGCCGAATTCTGGTGCTGGATTACCGAGAAGGTGGCACGTTTGTGCGTGCGATGGTTAAGCCGGATATGGCTGCCGAACTCGCCCAATACCGCCTAGTGATTTAGTTCTTCTTCGCGCTTAGATAGAACGAAGGACAGCAACTACCTTGCCAAGGATGACTGCATGGTCGCCGAGGATAGGTTCGAACTCCGAGTTGCGAGGCAAGAGCCAGGTGTGACCGTCTCGTTGTTTGAAAGTCTTTACAGTCGCTTCTTCTTCTAGCATCGCTGCAACGATGTCTCCGTTTTCGGCGGTCTGTTGGGAGCGAACCACGACCCAGTCGCCGTCGCAAATCGCGGCATCAATCATTGATTCGCCTACAACTTTTAGCAGGAATAGGTCGCCCTTTCCAACCAGTTGGCGAGGCAATGGGAAAATCTCCTCGACGTTCTGATCGGCGGTAATAGGAATACCCGCGGCGATTCGACCAACCATCGGAACCATGGCGGCCTCGCCATACTGCGTTGGGTTGTCAGACTGAGCAGACTGGCCGTCATAGAGACCCTCGGGTTCAATGAGCACTCGAATGGCTCGAGCTGTGTTTGCGTCAAATGAAATGTAATGCGCATCCTTCAGCTGCTCAAGCTGGTATTTCACACTTGAAACGGCCTTGAGACCAACTTCGTCACCAATTTCGCGGAGTGACGGCGTGTAACCGCTCTGATCCTTGGAGCGAATGATGAACTCCAGGATGCGCTCCTGCATTTGGCTGAGGTTGTCTGAACGCTTTGCCATGTGATGCCCTCCGTTGTGATTACCCTCGCAAACTCAACCAATTCTTATAAATGTCTGAGGTATGCGATTGACTCCGTATATCGAAATTGTATTCGTATTCGAACAAGAAAACAAACACATTTTCGAAAGAAAAAAAGATTTACTTGACAAAGTATCCCTGTTTATTCGTAAACTTGTTCTAATTCGAACAAATGTTCGGAAAAGGCAAGCACGTAAGCAAGATCGAAAGAAATGAAAGGTAGGGGTGTAGCAATGACTGACTACGCACCGGCTTCAAGAATTAATCGCCCGATTGCTCCTGTTTCAAAGCGCACGGTTTTGAACGCCAAGGGTCGTCGCTTCGTGCGCCAGGCAACCGTAGTTACTGTGGCTGCGGTCGCTGCCATTAGTTTTTTCTCCGGTCAGGCTGCAACAGCAGGTTCTTCTGCGGTGAAGTCACACTTCACTTACGTGACAATTCACTCGGGTGAAAGCCTTTGGCAGCTAGCCGCAAAGATTGCTCCACAGGAAGATCGCCGCGATTGGATTGCCAAAGTAGTCGACCTTAACGCGTTGACCTCGGCAGACGTTTCACCGGGCCAGCGAATCGCACTTCCTTAGGTTTTGTTTACCTCGCTCGGCCGCCCGTCTCGCGCGCTTAGTAAACTTGAGAGATGGCGAGACTAGAAGACCTACCACTGCGCGATGACCTCAAGGGCCAGCAGCCGTATGGTGCACCCCAGCTTGAAGTCCCGGTTTCATTGAACGTGAACGAAAACACCCACCGTGTGCCGCTCGAAGTGGCCGAAGATATCATCGAACGCCTAGCCAAGTCTTTGATGTCCATCAATCGCTACCCCGATCGCGAATTCATGTCCCTGCGCGAGGCTCTGGCAAATTATCTAGGTGCAGGCTTAGGCCCCGAAAACATCTGGGCGGCCAACGGCTCCAACGAAGTTCTTCAGCATATTTTCCAAGCCTTTGGCGGGCCTAGCCGAAAGTTTCTTAGTTTCACGCCAACCTATTCGATGTACCCGATCATCGCGTCAGGCACGCAAACCGAGTACGTGGCCGTTAGTCGGGCAGACCGCTTTGAGCTCAGTCCAGAAATCATTCGCGCGGCAATTCTCGAACACAAACCAAATATCGTGATCCTTTGCAATCCAAATAATCCGACTGGCACGCCCCTAAGTCTCGATTGCATCGAAGCTGCCTACGAAGCAATAAGTGAAGCCTCCGGTGGCATTCTCGTGGTCGATGAGGCCTATCAGGAGTTCGGGGCAGATCCATCCGTGACCGCGGTCTCGTTGCTGCCTGGGCGCGAGCGACTTCTTGTGAGCCGGACCATGTCTAAGGCATTCGCATTCGCCGGTGCACGCGTCGGATATTTGGCCGCAGATCCAGCCGTGATTGATGCGCTCCGATTGGTTCGTTTGCCTTATCACCTGAGTGCGTTCACCCAGGCTGCTGCAGAGGGGGCACTGGCGCACGCGCAGACCATGCTTTCTACCGTTGATGACATCCGTGCACAGCGTGATCGCATTGTCACCGAGCTGAAGCTAATGGGTCTCGACCCTTATCGATCTGATGCAAACTTTGTGCTGTTCGGTGGTCTGGCAGACCCGGCCCACGTTTGGCAACAGCTTCTCGATCGAGGAGTTCTCATTAGGAATGTCGGGCTTGAGGGAACGCTCCGCGTCAGTGCGGGCACCGAAGCAGAGACAACCTCATTCCTCAACGCGCTTCGCGAGGTTCTCGGCGACTAACTTTTCTGCTCTTCGCTAGACTTGAAGCACCCCAGGGACGTTTTTAGACGCGTCTCGATGGCGAAAGGCAAAACAATGAACCGCATCGCTCAAATTAAGCGAGCCACCAGCGAGTCTTCGATCGACCTGTCGATCAACCTCGATGGCACCGGCCGCTCAGAAATTTCGACCACTGTGCCGTTCTTTGACCACCTGCTAACCGCCTTCGCAAAGCATTCTCTCGTTGACCTTGTGGTCAAGGCCACAGGTGACACTCACATCGACGTCCACCACACTGTTGAAGACACGGCAATCGTATTGGGCCAGGCCATTAAGCAGGCTTTGGGGGATAAGGCCAAAATTGGTCGCTACGGCGACGCAACTGTCCCGTTGGACGACGCGCTTGCTCGTGCGGTTGTCGATGTGTCTGGCCGTCCATACTTGGTTCACACCGGTGAGCCTGCAGGTTTTGAGTTTCACTTAATCGGTGGCCACTTCACGGGCTCGATGATTCGACACGTATTCGAGGCAATTGCCTACAACTCTGGAATCACCGTTCACGTGACCGTGCTCGACGGCCGCGACCCACACCACATCGCGGAGGCCGAGTTCAAGGCATTTGCTCGTGCCTTCCGTAAGGCTGTCGAGTTTGACGCTCGCGTAGAGGGAATTCCTTCGACCAAGGGCGCTCTGTGAGTTCACCGCGCGTGGTCGTTCTCGACTACGGCAGTGGCAACGTCCACTCGGTAGCCAAGGCGTTAGAAGTTGCTGGTGCAAAGGTCGAGCTAACTCGAGATCGAGATACCGTTCTTGGCGCAGATGGGCTAATTGTTCCTGGTGTTGGCGCGTTCACTGCCGTCATCGACCAATTGAACGCAGTCAAGGGTGGCGAACTCATCGACAAGCGTCTTGTGGCCGGTAAGCCAGTTATGGGTATCTGTGTGGGGCTTCAGGTGATGTTCGAGCACGGTGTCGAACACGGCATCGAAACTGACGGACTCGGTCAGTGGCGCGGCACGGTGGAACTCTTGGATGCTCCTCTAGTGCCTCACATCGGCTGGAATACGGTAAACCCTCCGGCCGATTCACCTCTGTTTGCAGGCATCGCAGATGAACGTTTCTATTTCGTGCACTCGTACGGAGTTCAGAAGTGGCAGTATGACGGCCTCGGCCCGATTCCATCGCCGGTTCCGACCTGGGCAGAGTATGGCTGCAGCTTCGTCGCCGCAGTAGAGAATGGGCCGTTGACCGCAACTCAGTTCCACCCGGAGAAATCTGGGCAGGCAGGTATCCAGTTGCTGACCAACTGGCTCAAGACCTTCTAACAAATTCTTATAGAAGAAGCTTCAAGCACTCCAAAGAAAGCAGCAAGACATGGCTCAAAACTCGACTCATCTAGAACTACTGCCGGCCGTTGATGTTGCCGATGGCAAGGCCGTTCGGCTAACCCAGGGTGAAGCTGGCTCAGAGACCGACTACGGCAGCCCACTGGAAGCCGCTCAGACCTGGATTGATGCCGGAGCCGAGTGGATTCATTTAGTCGACCTCGACGCAGCTTTTGGCCGCGGTGACAACCGTGCAATCATCCGTGAGGTTGTAAATGCCTCGAGCTCAGTAAAGATTGAACTTTCAGGCGGCATCCGCGATGATGCATCCCTCGAGGCAGCCCTGGAGGCAGGCGCTACCCGCGTGAACCTTGGCACAGCGGCCCTTGAGAACCCAGAGTGGACCGAGCGCGTTATCGCCAAGTTCGGAGACGCAATTGCCGTAGGTCTTGACGTTCGAGGAACCACCTTGGCCGCTCGCGGCTGGACTCGCGAAGGCGGCGATCTCTGGGAGGTCCTGGCACGACTCGAAGGTGCAGGCTGCCCTCGTTACGTGGTCACCGATGTAACCAAGGATGGCACCCTAAAGGGCCCTAACGTTGAACTATTGCGCGAAGTAATGCGGCGCACCTCGAAACCAGTCGTCGCCTCGGGCGGAATCAGTTCTCTGCAAGACATCCATGACTTGCATGCACTGGTAGCAGATGGTCTCGAGGGTGCAATCCTAGGCAAGTCCCTCTATGCCAACAAGTTCACTCTTGAAGAGGCCTTGGCAATCGCGAACGTTCGCATCTAATCAGGCTCTGACACATGGACAGTCATGACCACAAGCACATCAACAAGGATCGCTTTGCCGATTCTGCCGGCGTGCCATGGGAGGGACGCAGTTTTGAATCGAACCCATTTTCAAACGACGACGGATCGGCGAACCCAAATCTGATCCAGGCGCTCGCCGAATTCCGAGCCAACCCGGCTGACCCTCGCGGTGTGTTCCGTGCATTCGCAGCGTCACGACTTTTGATTCCACTGCTGGCCGACCTTGGCGAATCGGGGGAGGGCGCTCACGGTCAAACTGTTGACAAGAGCGCAGATCTATCGATTGTCACCGTGCAGACTCCGGATGGGCAGACTGGCCTACCTGTATTCAGCTCGGTCGAATCGATGGGGCGCTGGAACAAGACTGCCCGCCCGGTTCCGAGCGACGCCATAAGGGTAGCTCTGGCGGCCGCCTCCGAGGGAAATACGCGCATTGTTTTGGATCCTGGCAGCGAGACCGAATTTGTCTTCCGTCGCCCAGCAATCAAGGCAATGGCTTTGCAGCAAGATTGGGAACCTTCGTTCTTAAACGAAGCAGTCGGCCAAGCGTTTGCGGCACCGCTGGATGACACAGAGCCAAGCGTGTTGGCAATCTATCTCGAATCCGGAGACCCATATTCTCGCCTTGACGCTGCCGAACTTCAGATTTCACTCAAGTTGGTGGCTGGTTTGAGCCAGGATGAGGTCCAGGCGCTAGTGAACCGTCTCGCCGAGGCGTGGGCGCACAGTGAGTTGATTGCCGAGTCCGTGGATTCGATGCAGTTGCGACTTATTGCCGCCGAATAGGCAGTCGCTAAACGAAGAAATTAGTTGACTGGGCCGGTGAACTTTTCACCTGGGCCGGCACCGGGTGCATCCTTGATTACTGATGCCTCGCGAAACGCCAACTGAACCTGACGAAGTGCGTCGCGCAGAGGACGAGCGTGGTGGTCACCCAAGTCTGCTGCCGCGGCAGTGATAAACCCAGCGGTCGCGTTGATCAACTTTCGAGCCTCATCCAGGTCACCCTTGCGGCCATCCTCGGCCAAACCACACTGAACAGCGGCGACCGTGAGGAGGTCGACCGCATAGCGGCCGATTACCTCAACTGCAGGAAGGTCTGCGATGTCCTGCATCTGCACCTCAGGTGATTGCGGTTCGCGGTCTTCTGAATATGAGGTTGACAAGGGGCTTCTCCTTTTGAGTTCTTTCTGATAGGCTAACCCATGGCTCCGAGGTTCGTCCTCGGTCAGAAGTGGATTTATTTCCCACCCGCGATCGCCGAACTAGTGTCTCAGACACATAGGTGGCCGGGTAAAGCTGGAGACTTTATCGTTTCTGTACGCATTCAGGCTGCCCGCCTGTGGCGTGGCCATTTATGTCACGTCTAAAGGAGCTACAAATCAGCGATCCCCGCATCAATGAGCGCATCCGCGTGCCAGAGGT
>CANGDL010000019.1 GCA_947452675.1 Microbacteriaceae bacterium
TATGCTAGGCTTTTCTCTCGTTGCGGTTCTCCGTGGCACGCACCTCTAGCTCAATCGGCAGAGCAACTGACTCTTAATCAGTGGGTTCTCGGTTCAAGTCCGAGGGGGTGCACGAAATCCCAGTTCCTTCTCACGAGGGCTGGGATTTTCTTTTTTTAAATCGTTTAGGCTCACTTTGAGAACTTCCCTTGCTTATTTCTGTCTAGCCCCCCTAGACTAATAACATGAGTCTTCCTGCAAATCTAGCCATGGGTGCGGTGACCCTTCGGGTGGAGAACCTCGACAACATGATTGCCTACTACCGTGATGCAATCGGTTTGGATTTGATTTCACAGGTTGCCGGGTCGGCCATCCTTGGTCGAGGCACGGAGCCATCACTCATCCTCGATCACGCGCCTGAGATGAAATACGCCGCCGAAAACCAAGCCGGTCTCTTTCACACCGCTTTTCTGTTCGAGACCAAGGCGCAACTGGCATACGCCGTCGCGTCGGTCGCGTCGAAGTATCCGGGGTCTTTCACCGGCAGCGCCGATCACCTGGTCAGCGAGGCCTTCTATTTCGACGACCCTGAGCACAACGGAGTCGAACTGTATTGGGATCGCGACCGCAGCGACTGGAGTTGGAATCACGGTCAGGTTGAGATGGGCACTTTCGGGTTAGACCCAAATTCATACCTGCGTGACAACCTACCAGCCTCGGTCGAAGACACCAGCTCACACATCGGACACGTTCACTTGAGCGTTGGGTCGATTGCCCAGGCAGAAGATTTCTATGTCAATTCGCTCGGTTTCGATGTGACCATGAACTGGGGTGGCACCGCCCTGTTCGTCAGCGCCGGGGGCTATCACCACCACATGGCCATGAACATTTGGAAGAGCAGGGGAGCTGGGTTCCGTCAACCAACCCTGGGGCTGCGAGACGTGTCGATTCGCCTGCCTGACTTTGACTCACTTGGCTCTACCGAGGAGCGGTTGAAGAGTGCCAAGGTTCAGATTCGCCACGACGGCGAGGTAATTCGCCTGGATGACCCATGGGGAAACCAGGTCAGCCTGGCAGTCGCAGGCTAGCCTCTAGGTCGTGGCTTTATGTGCCTAGCGCGAAGGTCACTTCGACCTGATCGCCGGCGTTCAATTTCAGGGGCACTCGAACCATGCTCTTCACGGGCACAACATACGTGCCATTCTTTGCAAACATGGATGTTGTGAATTCGATGCCTCCGATTTCGGCCCGAATAGGAATCATGCCCCAGCCGTAGGAGACGACTTTCGCAGCTTCGCGAATTTCTTCTGCCTGATCCTCTGGAACACTCAGGAAGTAGAAGGGTGCGGGTCCGCGCCATTCCCACATCTCGGCGCTGAAACTAAATTCCATTAGCTTTCGATGAAGTCTTGAATGACAATCTTTTTCATCTTGCGAAGCGCCTCCCAAGCGTAGGCTGCTTTGGCTGGGTCGGGGTTGCCCGTATGCTCGCCAATCTGAATCGGGGTGACCTGCCAAGAAACTCCAAACGGATCTTTGCACCAACCACACTGGCCTTCTTCGCCATCCTTCGTGATTGCATCCCAAAGTCGGTCCACTTCATCCTGGCCATCGACGGCAAGGGCGAGCGAGATAGCGTCGGTGAACTTCGGGCCGCCTGGCCAACCCATCCCGATGAATTCGTGCCCATGGATGGAAAACTCCGCGGTCATTAGCTTGCCGTCTGCTTCAGGTCGCCCAGAGCTGTGCAGCACAAAGTCGGTGAAGGTTGCGGCATAGAACTCGAGGGCTTCGCCCAGGTTTCCGTCGAACCAAAGAAAGGTCTTGAGCGTGGTCGGTTTTGTCATGCGACAAGCCTAGACCCAGACTGTGATGCTCCGAATAGGCTTGACCCATGTCAATGTTTGAAACGACCTCGCACCACCAAGACTTCAATAAGCGCGACGAAAAACACGACGAATACCGCGCGGGCCACGAGCTGATTGCTAAGAATCTGGCCGACCTGCTTCGTGCTGGCAAAGAGATTTCAGATCCGGATGTTCAGCTCTGGATCGGCAAGCACTATGCATTCGTTTGCCAGTTTTGGACTCCAAATAAGATTGCCTACAAGTCGCTCGCGCTGACCTACATTATGGATCCGGCTTTCAACGCTACCTATGAGGCTTTCGAGCCTGGGCTCGCGAAGTTCATCCAAACCGCGATCAATATCTGGGCTAACGCAAACCTTGAATAGAGGCCAAGCTGTCGCTGATGGCTATGACCGCACCTTCGAGTTCTTCTGCTGTGGTGTCATGAGCCAGGCTGAAGCGCACCGCACTTTGGGCGATTTCCGGGTCAACGCCAATTGCGACCAAGACGTGTGATGGGTCGTCACTGCCTGCCGCACAGGCCGAACCGCTAGAACAGATAATGCCTCGCTCTTCGAGTTTGACCAGGATGGATTCACCGCTAACCCCTGCGAAACAGAAAGACGCGATGCCTGCCAGCCTGTCGGTCGGATGTCCGGTTGGAATGGCATTTGGAGCAGCCTCCATGACCTGAAGGATGAATGTATCGCGAAGTGCGGCAACTCTGCGCGCTTCGGCATCAGCCTCTCGCAACAGCTCAAGAGCGGTAGCCAGCGCAACCGCCCAGGCGACGTTCTCGGTTCCCGAACGCACCCCCGCTTCTTGCCCGCCACCATGGATGATTGGCTCGGTCCTAGTGCGACCGCGAACGTAGAGAGCCCCAGACCCTTTGGGCGCACCAAACTTGTGACCCGAGATGCTCAGGGCATCGACGCCAAGAGTCTTTACGTTGAGGTCTACCCAGCCGACGGCCTGCACCGCATCCGTGTGGAAAAGAGCGCCGACTTCACGGGCCGCCTGGGCTAGTTCGGAGATCGGGTGCAGGGTGCCAATCTCGTTATTGCCAACCATGAGCGTGACCAAGGTGGTGTCTTGGCGAAGTGCGGCTTTCAAGCCGGCAACTCCGTCTCGAATCGAGCCAACCTCGTTGAGGTCGAGCCAGGTGACTTCGAAGCCGTGCATGCGTTCGAGGAACTCAAGAGCGGCCAATACGGCCTCGTGCTCGCTTTTGGCGCTGATTAGATGCTTGCCCCGAGGGTTTGCCAGGGCCAGCCCAATAATGCCTAGGTTGTCGCTTTCGGTGCCGCCCGAGGTGAAGATGATTTCGGATCCGCGCGCGCCAAACCAGTGGGCAACGCGCTCGCGCGCACCATCCAAGGCGGTAGATGCACGACCCCCTAGTTCGTGGGTGCTCGAAGGGTTGCCAAACTCATTGGTCAAGAATGGCCAGGCAGCCTGAAGCGCCTCGGTGCGAACCGGGGTAGTGGCTGCGTTGTCCAGATAGATCATGAGTCTGCAGGGTTCCTAGTGAGAGATGTTGACGTCTAGGCCGAGATCGAGTGCGCGAGCACTGTGGGTCAGAGCACCAACCGAAATGACGTCGACTCCAGTGGCAGCAATAGCTGCAACCGTGTCTAGGTTCACGCCGCCAGAGGCTTCGACAACAGCCTTTCCGGCGATTAGCGCTACGCCCGCGCGCAGATCATCCAAGTTGAAGTTGTCGAGCATGATGATGTCTACACCAGCCGCAAGCACTGCTGGAATCTGGTCCAGACGGTCGACCTCAACCTCGAGCTTCATGGTGTGAGGTAATTCGGTCTTCACTCGGCGAAGTTCTGTGGTTAGGTCCTTGCCGCCTGCGGTCAGAATCGCGAGGTGGTTGTCCTTTGCCATCACAGCATCCGACAGGCTAAATCGGTGGTTGCGCCCGCCTCCAGAAACGACAGCGTGACGTTCGAAGGCGCGAAGGCCAGGGGTAGTTTTGCGAGTGTCCACGATTCGGGCGTTAGTTCCGGCTACGGCCTCGACATACCTCGCGGTCAAGGTCGCGATTCCGCTCATGCGCTGCACAAAATTTAGGCCGATTCGTTCAGCGGTTAGCACCGAACGGGCCGAACCGGTAACAACACCGAGTTCTTGTCCGGCAACGAAGGAGTCGCCATCTTCGAGAAAGAGTTGAACATCAAGCGACGGGTCGGTTAGTAAGAACGCTGCTGCGAACACATCGGCGCCACTAAAAACACCAGCCTCTCTAGCCGAAAGCTCTGCAGTTGCTGTCGCATTAGCCGGGATGAGGTGCTCGCTGGTCACATCTCCCCAGGGGGCATCCTCGTTGAGTGCGCGCTGAACGACTTCTTGGATGATCTGGTTGGACAGCATTATTTTGCCTTTCGAACGATGGTGATTGGCTTGGCCATCTCCGGGTTGGTGTTAGGGAAGTCGAGTCGATAGTGGCCACCGCGTGATTCCTCGCGCGCGAGCGCAGCCTCGGTAACTGCGCGCGAAAGCATCAGCAGGTTAGCGTCCTCCCAGTCGGTGAACAAACGGTTGTTTGAGTCGGCTGAGCGCCAACTTGCAAGTGCGCGACGGGTGTCGAGAAGTTGAGATTCAGTTCGAGCCAAACCAACGTTGTCCCACATCAAAGTCTGCAGTTCAACGCGGTCGACAACGTTACGATCGGTGCGAGGAATAACGCTATCCGCTTCATCTTCGAGCTCGATTTCGGTGAGCAAACCGGTCTCACGCCAACGCTGGCTAGCTGCATGGTCCGGCCAGGCGTCATCCAAGACTTGCACCGCTCGACGCGAGAAAACAATTGATTCGAGCAGTGAGTTCGAAGCCAACCGGTTTGCTCCGTGAGCGCCGGTGCAGGCCACTTCGCCAACCGCGAATAGCCCCTTGATCGAAGTGCGGCCCCAGATGTCGGTGGCGACACCGCCCATCCAATAGTGCGCGGCCGGGGTAACCGGAATCGGGTTTTTGCCCCAGTCAAGCCCGTATGAACGCGTTGTCTTGCTGATGCTCGGGAAGCGCTTGTTTAGAAACTCGGAGCCTAGCCCGGTCGCATCAAGCAACACCGGCTGGCCACCCTGAGAAATCATTTCGGCCTGAATGCCTCGTGCCACAACATCTCGCGGAGCAAGCTCGGCTAGCGGGTGAATCTTCTGCATGAACCGCTCACCCTTGTTGTTGATGAGCACCGCACCATCGCCCCGAACAGCTTCTGAGATGAGGAACGAGCCAGGCACAGCGAGTGCTGTTGGGTGGAACTGATAAAACTCGACATCGGCGAGTTCGGCACCGGCGCGGAACGCGGCTGCAACACCATCACCCGTGGTGACCGAAGGATTAGTGGTGTGACGATATAGCTGCCCAGCACCTCCACTTGCCAGGATGACCGCATCGGCCTCGACAAAATGCTTGCCGGAGGCATCCATGAGGTGAACGCCCTTTACCTCGCCGTTTACGACCTCGAAATCGGCGACAAAAGTGTGCTCATGAATCTCGGTCGCCGTAGCGCGTAGGGTTTCGACGAGCGCACGGCTGATGTCGGCACCTGTGGTGTCGCCGCCGGCGTGAAGAATACGAGCGTGTGAGTGTGCCGCTTCCATGCCGAGGGCGAAAGCTGCGCCCTTCTTATCGAAGTCAACGCCGAATCGCACCAGGTCATTGATGCGCTGTGGGCCTTCTGCACAAAGAACCTCAACGGCGGGCTTGTAGCAATAGTCGGCGCCCGCAGAAAGAGTGTCGGCAACGTGCTCGGCGATCGAGTCATCATCGGCAACCACTGCAGCAATGCCGCCCTGGGCATAGTGGGTGTTGCTCTCAGACAAGGTCGACTTGGTGACCAAGACAACTTCGTGAGTTCGGCTGCCTTCGACGGCCGCGATTAGGCCGGCAATCCCGCTGCCAATTACTACTAGTTTTTTCATGGATGCGCCTAGAGAGGCTTCGCCGCCAACATGCGCTCGAGGGCAACGCGGGCATCGCTTGCAACGGTCTCGTCAACCACAATCTGGTTTACGGTTTCGCCGGCTACAAGTCGCTCAAGCACCCAGGCTAGGTATCCCGGGTGAATTCGGTACATGGTCGAACATGGGCAGACAACTGGGTCTAGGCAGAAGATGTTGTGCTGCGGATACTGCGCCGCCAAGCGCTGAACCATGTTGATCTCGGTGCCGATTGCAAACGTGGTTGGCTCGGTTGCTGCTGCGACAGCCTTGCGAATGTAGTCAGTCGAGCCATACTCGTCTGAGGCGTCCACCACAGCCATTGGTGATTCAGGGTGCACAATCACGCGCACACCAGGGAATTCAGCGCGAGCCTTATCAATCTGAGCCACTGTGAAGCGCTTGTGAACCGAGCAAAAACCGTTCCACAGAATTACCTTGGCGTCGTTCAGCTGGTCCGCGGTGTTGCCACCGAGTTCCTTACGGCCGTGCCACAGCGGCATTTGGTCGACGCTGATGCCCATCGCCTTGGCGGTGTTGCGGCCCAGGTGCTGGTCGGGGAAGAACAGCACGCGCTGCCCTCTCTCGAATGCCCACTTGAGAACTACTTCAGCATTCGAAGAGGTGCAAACAATCCCGCCGTTGCGTCCGCAGAAAGCCTTTAAAGCGGCCGATGAGTTCATGTATGTAACCGGGATGACCGGCACGCGACCATCTTCATCTGCTTCGGTGCCGTAAAGCTCCAACAGCTGTTCCCAGCAGTCCTCAACGGAGTCTGCATCGGCCATGTCTGCCATCGAGCAACCAGCGGCTAGGTTTGGCAAAATGACCTTTTGTTCTTCGTTCGACAAAATGTCGGCGGTCTCGGCCATGAAGTGAACTCCGCAGAACACGATGTGCTCGGCTTCTGGCCTCCCCTTCGCGGCCACCGCTAGCTGGAATGAATCGCCAAGGTAGTCGGCGTGCTGAACGATCTCTTCGCGCTGATAAAAGTGACCAAGGATGACCACCTTGTCACCAAGGGTTTCCTTCGCGGCAATGATTCGAGCGTGCAGCTCATCCTGGCTTGCAGTCTTATAGTCATCTGGCAAAACACCTTGGCGAGGCGCATCGGCTGGGATGCGATCTTCGCTTGACGAACCCGGGCCATATGCCAACGGGCCGCCATCAAACTCCCACGGCCCCTTGGCTAGCGAAGTGCTGCAAGTTGAGTCTTTCGACTGACCCTTCACGATCAGCTGGATGCGCTCGTTCACAGATGCTGTTGTCATTTGGTTTCCCCTGCGGTGGTGGTGGCTCGGTAGAGCTTTGGTGGTCGGTGTCGGGTGCCGGCTAGACGCTCGCCAGTTTCTTCAACGGTTCCGGTTGCTTCGACCATGCGACGAAAGTTGCCTGGGTCTAGTTCGCGGCCGAGAACGGCTTCATAAACCTCGCGAAGCATCGCGAGTGTGAAAGTTTCACTTAGGAACACGTGAGCGATGCGACTGTATTCGAGTTTGTTGCGCAGGCGACCAAGCGCATAGTCGACAATCTGGTTGTGGTCGAACGCCAAAGCGGGCAGCTCGTCTGCCCAGAACCACCGCACGTTGTCGTTTTGAATCGCACGATCTGCTTCGTCGGCTGCAACCAAAGCCCAGTAGACGATCGAGACCACACGCTCGGCAAGCTTGCCGCCGGCTCTATCTACGCTACCGAACGCATAGAGCTGCTCGAGAAATCGAGGTTCGAGCCCGGTGGTGTCTCGGAGCGTGCGCGCAGCAGACGAGGCCAGGTCTTCGTCTGCCCCGAGAGGACCTCCGGGCAATGCCCATTGACCTTCAAAGGGGGCACGGATGCGTCGCACAAGGGGAGTGGCCAGCTGAAGGCAACCGTCGGCGTTTGGGCGGAGGGCAAAGATCACCGTTGAAACGGCAAGGGTTGGCGTCTCGATGGAGCTCGCCAATGCGTTGCTCAATGTTCGCCTAACGGTTAGAAAGAGTCGAAATGACTCTAAGTAAGATTTATCTTAGTGTCAGAATGACTCAAAGGCAAAATGGTAAAGAAAAACCAGACCGAAGTCTGGCTCTTTCTTTTGCCACTAAACACCTTTAGTCTTTGCCGATATCCTCGAACCAAAGTTCGTGGTTGGCATCGATGAATTCGCCCATGATTTCGATTAGCCCTGGATCGTTTAGAACATGCACCTCGGCGCCGTGCTCGGCAACCCAGTCTTGACCGCCCATGAAGTTCTTGTCATCGCCAACGATAACTTTGCCGATTCCAAACTGTCGGATCAAACCTGAGCAGTACCAGCAAGGTGAAAGGCTGGTGGCAAGGGTTACCTTTCGATAGCTGCGCTGTCGACCTGCATTTCTGAATGCGCTGGTCTCGCCGTGCATTGAGGCGTCTCCATCTTGAACACGGCGGTTGCGGCCGCTGCCAAGCAGGCGACCCTCTTCATCGAAGAGTGCGGCACCGATTGGGATGCCACCTTCGGCTAGACCGAGATGTGCCTCGGCAATGGCAACTTGGAGTTTCTCTTCGTCAGTGGCGAAGATTTGTCCAACTTTGAATTCCATTGCCGAGGCCTCTCGTATTTCTTAGGTTGTTACTTCTTGGTGGTCTTTAGAGCCTTAGCGAGAACGTAGTAAAGAACGCCCGCTACGACAAAGCCAACTACTGCGGTTAGGTCACCGATTGGTGAGCTCTTTGCAAATGGGCCGGTGTATGCCATCTGGTTAGCAAAGCCCCAGATAGAGAACACCGTTGCAACCACGAATGCGATTGGACCAGCAATGTTTTCCTTGCCGCTCTGTGCGATTGCCGCGAAGTCTGCACCCTTGCGAAGCAAACGGTCGACTACAACGATCGCGATCCATGGAGCAACCCAGTAGCTAACTACAAGAAGGAAGTTCTCTAGGTTGTCACCCAAGCCACCAACGTTCTGAACTGCTAGGAATGCTGTGACTCCACCGATGATTCCAGCTAGAAGAACCATGATTGCGCGACGGGTCTTGAAGCCAAGCTTGAAGCCCATTGCAAGGAATGACATTGCGCCTGAGTAAACGTTCAAGACGTTAGCCGAAACCGAACCAACTGCGATAGCAAGAAGGGTTAGCAGCGCAAGTGGCGAACCGTGACCAAGAAGGTCGGTGAAGACAGAGGTTGGGTTTCCCTTAGGCACGATGGTCCAAGCAACTGCACCAACAATCATCAACACGGTGGTGCTGAAGAAGTTACCTAAACCAGCCCATACTCCAAGAGCTCGTGAGTTGGTGTTTGCAGGTAGGTAGCGGGTGTAGTCAGAAGCAAAAGGAGTCCAGCCGGCGGTGTAACCATAAGCTGCACCAGCGGCAAGGGTGAAGCTTGCCCAGCTGAAGTCGCTTGACTTGACGTCGTAGTGACCCTGCGGAAGAACTACAAGGGTGACGATTGCCCAGATGATTACTAGACCATAGAACGCGTAACGCTCGAACTTCTGAATCAGGTTGTGACCAATGAACGCGATGATGATCTGAGCTGCGATAACAATCAGCAGGCTGATCTTTACATCCCAGCCAACCAGCGAGGTAAGGGCAAGGGAACCAGAAACGGTGTTAACCGCAAACCAGCCGATGCCGGCAACCAAGGTTGACAGACCGGAAGGGATAAGGTTTCCAAGCTTTCCAAAGGCGGTGCGACCAAGCACCATCTGTGGCAAACCGGCCTTAGGGCCCCAGGTGCTTAGGTAACCGTGAGTGATGGCTGCAAGACCGTTACCTACGATTACAGCAAGGATGCCCTGCCATACGTTTAGGCCAAAGATGATTGCAAGGGCGCCTACGAATACGGTTGCGAATTCGAGGTTAGGAGACGACCAAACAGCAAAGAGGTGCCACGCTTTACCGTGACGTTCGCCTGCGGAGATCGGAGCTACGTCGTTAGTTTCGATTGAGGTTGCCTTAGCAGAGCCTGAGGTTGATTGAGTCATAGCCATAATCTAGTGGTGAACGGAAGGTTAACTTCGCACTTTCGGCGAGTTTTTAGCATCAATTTCACAAACGTGGCGAAGTGTTTGACCAGGTTTTTTGTATAAACCAGACAACTTGTATCGTTGAGGCTGAGATGAGCTATCAAGATGAACTTCTAGCACCGCTGCTAAATGATGAACCCGCGCTCATTTCAGCGCTCACCACCATCTTTGATGCGCGAGTTGAATCGGTGGTTCACACTGTTGTCGAACTCGGCGACGAGCCCACATTTGCTCGTCTCGAAAACGTCGGGTTTCAAAATGCCAGGCAGTTCAATAAGGGCAAAACTCGATTGCAGCGACTGACGTTAGACCGCTACGACTTCGTTAGAGCGCTCGCCGAAATCAAGATGGCCGAGTATCTCGACATGAATCTTTGGCAATTTGGCTTTGATAGCGCTCGGCGTCGAGCCGGGCTTTGCAACTACACCGATAACACAATCACGATTTCCAGATACCTTGTTGACATTCACACCATTGATGAGTCAATGCAGGTGGTCTTGCACGAGGTTGCCCACGCGATGTGTGGAAAGCGCGATGGACACAACAAGAAATGGTTGGCTACGGCAAAGTCAATTGGTTATCGCGCCGAAAAGTTCACCGGCACCGAGATTGCCGCGGAGACAGCAAATTGGATAGGCACCTGCAAGAACGGCCACACGCACTATCGCTATCGGCAGCCGAGCAGACCACTCGCCTGTGGCATTTGTGCCCGCGGCTTTTCGCGCTCAAACTTGATTATTTGGCACCATCGCGACGACCTTGAAGGCCAGTTCCAAGCAACTTCTAGCCAAAAATAAGAGGCACCAACCAGGTGAAGGTCACTACCGTTCCGGCGAAGAAGTTCAGCCAAATAAAGAGCTTCCAACCCTGATTTGCACTCTCGCAAGATTCATCGGTGATGTTCCAAAACTTACCGACCAAGGCCAAGTATGGCAATGCAGCCAACAGCAGAATCGGCTGACCCGCGGCAATTACCAACACCGCGGCAACGAGGTAGGCCATGAATGAGAATCGAACTGTGCTTCGGGCGCCGATGACCGTCGCAATCGAAGCGATGCCTCCTTCGCGGTCTGCAATCACATCCTGCACAGCCCCAAATGAATGAGAACCGATTCCCCACAAGGTGAATGCCGCGATAAGAGCGATTAGGACGGGTGAGGTTAGATCGGCTCCGGAAAGCGATAATCCGAAAATCATCGGTCCGACAAAGTGACTGGCCGAGGTGATCGAATCTAAGAATGGCTTTTCCTTGAAGCGAAGGCCTTTGGCGCTGTAAGCAATCACAGTGAAAACACATAGGTAAAGCCAACCGGTAGAAGCGGAGCTGCCTACAAATGTTAGATAAAGGACGAAGGGCACTGAAAGTGCGATTGCGGAGACCACTGTGACTCGGTGAAAGCGAGGTTCCAGAAGTGCGCCTTCGATGCCACCTTTTCGAGGGTTGCGCAAGTCGCTTTCGTAGTCGAAAACATCGTTAATTCCATACATCAGCAGATTGTATGGAATTAGAAAGAACAAGGTTCCGACAGCCAGGGTCAGGTCTAATTGGCGGGTTACCAAGAAGTAGGCAACCGCAAATGGATAAGCAGTGTTTATCCACGAGATTGGGCGAGAAACCCAGAACAGTTTCCTTACGGTCTCGAAAATCGCGTCCACCTACTTTTTCTTTCGGTTGATCATGGCTGACCAAACTGAAGGCACAATGGCCACTGCCGCAATCGTATAGGCGAAGTCTTCAATCGGCACCGCACCGACCATGAATCCGCTGAGTTTGCTCGAGTCGTAGGCGACGATTCCTGAAGCAACGATCGCATTGTCGAATGCGGCTGTGATGATCACCATCGGCAATAAACCGACCAGATATGCCGGCCAACGGTTTTTCGGCACTAAGAAAAGAGCCGCAAGTGAGACGGCCACAAAAATCAAATTTAGAGTCAGGTAATTCATTTGTTCTTTGCCACCCGTCGATCGCGGCGACCGTGCACGAATCTACCGAGTCCGAGAAAAACCTCGAGGGTGGTGTAACAGAGAATGGTCAGAAATACGATCTCCTCAATCGGAAGTTCCGGTGCCAGCATTATTCCCGTCAGGCCATGGGTGTGACCTCTAAAGAAAATTCCGTTGGAGATGCCAAAAAGATCCCACATCAAAAAGAAGGCGACACCAATCGCAATCGCAACCGAGCCTGCCAGCCAGTCGCGAAAAAATACCAACTTGAATCGGTGGTCAAGAAGTGCCAGACCGACCAAAGAACCCAAAAGTGCAATCAGATAAAGGCCCAAGTTACTTGAGTCCCTTCCAGCCATTCTCCGGAACCGGCTTGATTTCACCCTTGATTGGCCCGGCGCTGCGGTCGTTCACTAAGCGCTTATAAACCAGCTCGGCACCAATTAGGCACATTGGCAAACCGATGCCAGGGATGCTGTGGTGGCCGGCATAGTAAAGACCCTTCACCTTCTTGCTCACGTTGGTTGGTCTAAAGAAGGCGCTTTGAAACAGGGTATGCGCCATTCCAAGGGCGGTGCCAGACCAGGCGTTTAGATCGTCGACAAAGTCTGCCGGCCCCATAGTGCGGCGAACCACAATGCGCTCGGCTAGGTCAGGGATTTCGCACCAATCCGAAATCTGCTCAATGATTCGATCGGCCGCAGCCTCGAAGCCAGGGTCTCCCTTGCCGTTGATTCCTCCGTGGCCCAGGGCCGGGTCAGCTGCCACCGGCACAAGAACGAACAAGTTCTCATAGCCCTCTGGAGCAACGCTCGCGTCGGTGATGCTCGGCGCACAGATGTATAACGAAGCCGGTTCGGGAATTACACTCGTTGCGCCCTGCTTTTTCTTTTCGGCAGGCGTGCGGAAGACTTCTTTGAAGTTCTTAGCCCAGTCATCCGAGTACAACAGGGTGTGGTGATCGAGTTGCGGCAACTTGCCCTTGACGCCCAAAAATAGCAACATCGCCGAAGGTCCAGGAACCTTGTCCTCCCACCACTTGGCAGGCAAGCTCTGATCTTCCGGGTCGAGCAACTGAGTTTCGATGTGGTGAAGGTCAGCATTACCAACCACTACGTCAGCCGGGTAGAAAACCTTGCCCACCCAAACGCCAGTGGCACGGCCATCCTTTGTTTCGATTTTTGCAACTTTTGAGTTCGTGTTTACGGTCACGCCATGTTGCTTGGCGAGACGCTCCACCGCTTCGATTACCGTGTAAAAACCGCCCATTGGGTAAAAGACTCCAACGTTCATGTCAACGTGAGTCATTAGGTGATACATGCTCGGTGTGTCATATGGTGAAGCACCAAGGAAGACCGCTGGAAAGTTCAAGATTTTGCGCAGACGGGCATCCTTCACGTGCTTGCCTGCAAAAGTGTCTAGGGGTGTGACCAGGTGCTTGATGAAGCGACCTGCGCGCGCAATTACATCCGGCTGAACGAATGACTTGGCGTTCTGAAAGTTCGTATACAAGAAGTGTTTGATCGAAAGCTTGTAGGCATCTTCGGCCGAATCGATGTAGTTCTGCAGGCGCTCGCCGGCTCCGGGTTCGATCGATTCGAAGAGTTCTTTATTTTTCGATAGGTCCTGGTGAATGATTAGTTTCTCTTCGAAACCCTCGTTGCGAGTTTGGTAGGCGGGGTCGAGACGCACCAAATTAAGCTCTTTAGCCGCGGTCGTGCCCATCAACTTGAAGAACTGATCGAAGGCATCTGGCATCAAATACCAAGATGGGCCCATGTCGAACTTGAAGCCGTCCTTCTCCCAGATGTAAGCGCGGCCGCCAACTTTTTCGCGTGCTTCGAGCACGGTGACTTTCATGCCTGCTTTAGCCAAGAGCCCTGCGGTTGCTAGGCCGGCGATTCCGCCGCCAACAACAACCGCTGTTTTCTGAACTTTTGAATTCATCGTGGAACTACTCCTAAAAGAGCCTTGGTGAGAATGACAAGTTTTTGCGCATTTGGAATACTGATGCGAGTTTCAATCAGAACCTCTGCCGGGGTATTCCGAATTCGATCGTTCAGCGCTCCGAAAAACATTTGTGCGGCAGCAACCGCCCGTCGCGAGCCTCTCGAAAGTAACGGAAGTGTCTTTGCGGAGACCGCAAGATCGCTCTCGATGTCATCAATCAAGCGCTTTTGGGTTGCGGAATCAAAGTTGTCCACGTTCACGTTGGGAAAGTATGAACGCCCAAGTTCCTTGAAATCTGCAGAAAGGTCGCGAAGAAAGTTCACTTTCTGGAAGGCGGCGCCGAGCGCTCTGGCTCCCGCGATTAGCGTGACTCGTTCTTCTTTGGAATAGTCGTGACCGGCCATAAAAACCTTGAGACACATCAGCCCTACGACCTCCGCTGAGCCATAGACATAAGTGTCAAAGCTCTTTTGATCGTGTTCGCGTTCGGTCAGGTCCATTCGCATCGAATGAAAGAAAGGTTCGATGATGTCGCGTTTGATTCCAACTTCGCGTGCTGTGTGTGCAAATGCGTGCACCACGAGATTGGTGCTGAAACCCGATTTCAGTGCTCGATATGTTTCGGCCTCGAGCTCATCCAAGAGTTTTGCAGGGTTATCGTGTGCTTCATCGGCGGCACCGTCAACAATTTCATCAGCCACCCTAACCAGGGCATAGATGTTTCGAACAGGCTGCTGCTCGGTTTTGCCAAGTAACTTGGAGGCCCAACCAAAGCTTGTCGAATAAGCATCGATGACCTCCGCCGAGGCGCGTTGCGCTGCCTCGGTGTAGAGGCTCAGGCCGGTTGCGTTTGCTGGTTCACTCACGCTTTTAGGCTACAGCCAGTCGCGACGCTTGAATGCGAAATAGAGACTCACCGAGATCACGACAATCGAGCCAGTCGAAACCCAAAAACCCCACACCGCGTTGAAGCCTGGATAAGGCACATTTTGACCATAGAAACCGGTAATCGCCGTCGGCACGGCAATGATGGCAGCCCAACTCGTCACCTTTTTCATTACCAAGTTCATTCGGTTTCCCTGAATGGTGAGATTTGTTTCGAGGAGTGTGGTCACAAGGTCACGAAGCGATTCGGTCCAATCGCTAACTCGCATTACGTGGTCGTAAATGTCCTGGAAATAGGCTGCCATTTCATTCCCAATTACCTGGATGTCTCGGCGCACAATCGGATTCAAAACCTCTCGCATTGGGGTCGCGTTTCTCCGGAGAATCACCAGTGCCTTGCGAAGCTCGTATGACTTCTTTTGAATTACGAGATCCTGGCGAGCTTCGGCAAACAACAGGTCTTCCAGGTTTTCAATTTCTTCGTCAAGTTGTTGGACTACATCGAAGTAGCCATCGACGATTACGTCGAGCAGGCCCCAAAGTAAAAAGGCGACCCCGTTTTTGGCCAAAGCGGCGCTTTCATCCCAGCGATCCTGAAGTTTATTCGTGTCGAACTTGTCATCATCACGGACGGTGATCAATGCCTTATCGGTGACAAAAATAGAAACCTCGGCAACATCCAACTCATAGGTTTCGCGGTTGAATAGGGTCTGATATGCGTTGATGAAAAGGTGAGTGTCATAGTGGTCTAGCTTTGGTCGCTGGCGACCTTTGAACGCATCCGCAACGGCCAGTTCGTGCAGCCCAAACTCATCCGCGATGTGCTGAAGTTCGGCTTCGGTTGGGTTTTGCAGATCGATCCAAAGGCAAACGTCTGGTTCCTGAATGAGTTCAGAAATCTCATTTGAGTCGAACTTCCCAGAAATGAGTTGTCCGTTGCGATAAAGGCGACTGGTGTTCATGGCAACAGCCTATGTCTGTCAAGGCAAAAAACCCTTGGAAAAGATAGGATTGAACCTATGTCTGTAGATATCAAGCCGCGTTCACGCGACGTAACCGATGGAATTGAAAAGGCCGCCTCACGAGGCATGCTTCGTGCAGTTGGCATGGGCGACGAAGACTGGGTAAAGCCTCAGATTGGTGTCGCGAGTTCTTGGAGTGAGGTTACGCCTTGTAACCTCTCGCTTGACCGTCTGGCAGACGCAACCAAGTCTGGAGTGCACGCAGCCGGCGGTTACCCGCTCGAGTTCGGCACCATCTCGGTGTCAGACGGCATCTCCATGGGCCACGAGGGCATGCACTTCTCGCTTGTTTCTCGCGAAGTAATCGCAGACTCAGTGGAGACCGTCATGCAGGCCGAGCGTCTTGACGGATCAGTGCTACTGGCCGGTTGTGACAAGTCGCTTCCTGGCATGCTGATGGCAGCCGCGCGCCTAAACCTTTCTTCTGTTTTCTTGTATGCCGGTTCGATCATGCCTGGCTGGGTAAAGCTCACCGACGGCACCGAAAAGACCGTGACCATCATCGACGCCTTCGAAGCGGTTGGTGCTTGCAAGGCCGGAAAGATGTCTGAAGAAGACCTCGGCCGTATCGAGCGCGCAATCTGCCCGGGTGAAGGTGCCTGTGGCGGAATGTACACCGCAAACACCATGGCTTCTGCCGCAGAGGCACTTGGCATGAGCCTTCCGGGTTCTGCTGCTCCACCGGCTGCAGACCGCCGCCGCGACGTTTGGGCTCACCGCTCGGGCGAGGCAGTGGTAAATCTTCTTCGCCTCGGCATTACCGCTCGTGACATCTTGACCAAGAAAGCTTTCGAGAATGCCATCGCCGTAACCATGGCTTTTGGTGGTTCGACCAACGCGGTTCTTCACCTTCTAGCCATCGCTCGCGAGGCTGAGGTCGATCTAACCTTGGATGACTTCAACCGCATCGGCGACAAGATTCCTCACCTAGGCGACCTAAAGCCTTTTGGGCAGTACGTAATGACCGACGTCGACCGCGTCGGTGGCGTCCCAGTTGTCATGAAGGCTCTGCTTGACGCAGGTCTAATCCACGGTGACGCGCTAACCGTGACCGGCAAGACCGTCGCCGAAAATCTAGCCGGAATCAACCCGCCTGACCCAGACGGCAAGATCATCCGCTCGCTTCAGAACCCAATCCACAAGACCGGTGGAATCACAATCCTCAAGGGCTCGATGGCTCCTGAGGGTGCCGTTGTGAAGACCGCCGGTTTCGACATGGATGAATTCACCGGCCCCGCCCGTGTTTTCGAACGCGAGCGCGAAGCCATGGATGCGTTGACCGACGGCAAGATCTCAGCCGGCGACGTAGTAGTTATTCGCTATGAAGGCCCTAAGGGTGGCCCGGGTATGCGAGAGATGCTTGCGATCACCGGAGCGATTAAGGGTGCGGGATTGGGCAAGGATGTTCTACTATTAACCGACGGACGATTCTCAGGCGGCACAACCGGCCTTTGCATCGGACACATTGCACCAGAGGCCACCGACGGTGGGCCAATTGCTCTGGTTCGCGATGGCGACTTAATTCGAGTCAACATCGCTGCTCGTTCGCTCGAACTACTCGTTGAGCCAGAAGAGCTGGCTGCCCGCAAGCAAACTTGGCAGCCTCTTCCGCCGCGCTACACCCGCGGTGTTCTCGCGAAATATTCAAAGCTAGTGCACTCCGCCTCTGAAGGTGCCTACTGCGGCTAAATCGCTTTTCCCATCAATCATGCGATTGAACAAGCAACGCTAACGAGAAAAGAATGCAAATGGCTAACGAAGTTCTAACCGGAGCCCAGGCGATTGTTCGCAGCCTGGAGCTTCTAGGGATTGAAGACGTCTTTGGTCTCCCGGGTGGCGCAATTTTGCCAACCTATGACCCATTGATGGACTCCACAAAGATTCGCCACATCCTGGTTCGCCACGAGCAGGGTGCCGGTCACGCTGCAGAAGGCTATGCCTCGGCCAGCGGCAAGCTTGGTGTTTGCATTGCGACCTCGGGGCCGGGTGCAACCAACTTGGTTACCGCAATCGCCGACGCCTACATGGACTCGGTGCCACTTTTGGCAATCACTGGTCAGGTTGGCTCGAAGCTCATCGGTACCGATGCGTTCCAGGAGGCCGACATTGTCGGCATCACCATGCCGATTACCAAGCACTCATTCTTGGTGACCAAGGCAGAAGACATTCCGGAGACCATCGCGGCGGCCGTCATGATTGCAACCACTGGACGACCTGGTCCGGTTTTAGTTGACGTTACTAAGGATGCGCAGCAGGCCAAGGCCGAATTCGTCTGGCCGCCAAAGGTGGACCTACCTGGCTACAAGCCGGTCACCAAGCCACACGGCAAGCAGATTCAGGCAGCAGCCCAGATGATCCTCGAGGCCAAGCGCCCGGTTCTTTATGTTGGCGGCGGCGTGGTTCGTGCCGGTGCTCACAAGGAGCTTCTCAAGCTTGCCGAACTCATCGGTGCGCCGGTTGTCACCACATTGATGGCCCGCGGAGCCTTCCCAGACTCTCACCACCAGAACCTGGGCATGCCTGGCATGCATGGAACCGTTCCTGCGGTTACCGCCCTGCAGAAGAGCGACCTGCTAATCACTCTCGGCGCCCGATTCGACGACCGTGTGACCGGTGATGTCAAGGGTTTCGCGACTGGAGCCAAGGTCATCCACGTCGACATCGACCCTGCCGAAATTGGCAAGATCCGTTTCGCTGATGTGCCTATCGTTGGCGACGCCAAAGAGGTCATAACCGAACTAAACCAAGAACTGACTGCTGCTTTGAAGTCTTCAAAGATT
This sequence comes from Microbacteriaceae bacterium, assembly GCA_947452675.1. Taxonomy (GTDB): domain Bacteria; phylum Actinomycetota; class Actinomycetes; order Actinomycetales; family Microbacteriaceae; genus Rhodoluna. Next base: position 18,352 of record CANGDL010000019.1, read on the forward strand.
GATATCAAAGACTGGTGGGTTTTCCTTGACGGTCTCGTGCAGCGCTACCCTCTGGGTTACACCTCGGCAAACGACGGAAAGTTGTCACCGCAGCACGTCATCACCCGCATTGGCGAGCTTTCTGGCCCCGAGGCGATTTTCGCTGCCGGTGTTGGGCAGCACCAGATGTGGTCCGCTCAGTTCATCAAGTATGAGCGTCCTAACGCCTGGCTAAACTCGGGCGGCGCCGGAACCATGGGTTACTCGGTTCCCGCAGCAATGGGTGCCAAGGTTGGCCAGCCAGATCGTTTGGTTTGGGCCATCGACGGCGACGGTTGCTTCCAGATGACCAACCAAGAGTTGGCTACCTGTGCAATCAACAACATCCCAATCAAGGTTGCGATCATCAACAACTCTTCGCTTGGCATGGTTCGTCAGTGGCAAACGCTGTTCTACAACGAACGCTACTCAAACACCGACCTAAACACCGGCACAGACACCGTCATGATTCCAGACTTCGTGAAGTTGGCAGAAGCATACGGTTGCCTAGCCATCCGCGTCGAAAAAGAAGAAGACATCGACAAGGCGATCAAGTTGGCAATTGAGACCAACGACCGTCCAGTAGTCATCGACTTCATCGTTAGCCGCGACGCAATGGTTTGGCCGATGGTTGCAGCCGGTCTAACCAATGACGAAGTTCAATATGCCCGCGATGCGGCGCCAGTCTGGGATGGGATCGAATAAAAATGTCGAAGCACGTTCTTTCTCTTCTAGTTGAAGACAAGCCTGGAATCCTGACTCGCGTCGCAGCATTGTTTGCGCGCAGAGGGTTCAACATCGAGTCTCTAGCCGTGGGCACGACCGAGGTCGAGGGGCTTTCTCGTATCACCGTTGTGGTGGCAGTCGAGGGTGCGCCTCTCGAGCAGGTCACCAAGCAGCTCAACAAGCTCATCAACGTTATTAAGGTTGTTGAGCTGGAGGCTGAGCAGGCGGTCCAGCGCGATCACATGCTCATCAAGGTCAAGACTGATGCGTCAACTCGCTCTCAGGTGCTCGAGGCAGTAACCTTGTTCCGTGCGCGCGTTATCGACGTTGTGAGCGACGCAGTGATCATTGAAGTCACCGGTGACACTTCAAAGTGTGCGGCCTTCATCAAAGTTCTCGAACCTTACGGCATCAAGGAATTGGTGCAGTCTGGCGTTTTGGCAATGGGCCGTGGCTCCAAGTCGATCACCGAGAAGATCCTCAAGTAAAAAATCTTCGGCCTGGTAATGCCTGGCCGTTAGAACCAAACCTAATAAAAACGTTTTTCACAAAACAACAAGGAGATACAAAGTGGCTGAAATCTTTTATGACAAGGATGCAGACCTTTCGATCATTCAGGGTCGCAAGGTAGCAGTACTTGGCTATGGTTCACAGGGGCACGCTCACTCGCTAAACCTGAAGGACTCGGGCGTAGACGTAGTAGTAGGTCTACCTGCGACCTCAAAGTCAAAGGCAAAGGCTGAAGAGGCCGGCCTTAAGGTGCTTACCCCAGCTGAGGCCTCAGCGTGGGCAGACGTTATCGTCGTTCTTGCACCAGACCCACGCCAGCGCGACCTTTACAACGATGACATTGCTCCAAACCTGGCTCCAGGTAAGGCACTTGTCTTCGGCCACGGTTTCGCAATCCGTTACGGCTACATCACCGCTCCAGAGGGTGTTGATGTATTCCTAGTTGCACCTAAGGGCCCTGGCCACCTAGTTCGTCGCGAGTATGAGGGCGGCCGTGGTGTTCCAAACCTAATCGCCATCCACCAGGACGCATCTGGAAACGCTTTTGACCTAGGTCTTTCATACTCGAAGGCAATCGGTGGAACCCGTGCGGGTACCATCAAGACCACCTTCGCTGAAGAGACCGAAACCGACCTTTTCGGTGAGCAGGCTGTTCTCTGTGGTGGCGCTTCACAGCTCATCCAGTATGGTTTCGAGACTCTAACCGAAGCTGGCTACCAGCCTGAGGTTGCCTACTTCGAGGTGCTTCACGAGCTGAAGCTAATCGTTGACCTTATGTACGAGGGTGGCATTGCTAAGCAGCGTTGGTCAGTTTCTGACACCGCTGAGTACGGCGACTACATCTCTGGCCCACGCGTTGTAGGCCCGGAGGTCAAGGAGCGCATGCGCGATGTTCTAACCGACATCCAGGATGGCACCTTCGCACGTCGCTTCGTAGCTGACCAGGATGCAGGCGCACCTGAGTTCCTAGCGCTACGCGCTAAGGGCGAGGCTCACCCAATCGAGGCAGTAGGCCGCAACCTGCGCAAGCTGTTCTCATGGATCAAGAACGCTGACGACTACCAGGAAGGTAACGCAGCTCGCTAAAGCGGGCTCGTTCCTAACGGATCGTTTTGAAGAGGCATCCCTTCGGGGGTGCCTCTTCTGCTTTAAGTGAATTAGGGCTAGGGGCGCAGTGCGAGTTCGACCAGGGGGTTTGCCTTGATCTTGCGGACGAAATCTGATTCTCCGCGGTGCCACTCCAGGGTGGTTGCGAACTGCACATTGACTTCGCGGCCGAGGAGCTCTTCTGCCTTGGCCGCTGCGCGTGACGCCTCGATGCGGCTGACATTGCCGATCAACAAGAGGTCGACTTCTTTTGGGGCAGCCTCGGTTTGACGCGAAAGGCGTGCGGCCCAAATTCCAAATAGGTAGGCGTGTTCGATGCCGTCGAGGCCGAGCAGAAGCGGTGGAAGCACGGCTGCCGGCCCATAGCTGAACGCGACAATCTGGCTGACCGAATCAAACAGCAGGTGCTTCTTGTTGGCTTGGATGAACCGTGCCCGACCGGCCTGTTTCTGAATCACAAGTTGCCCATCGAGCAAGCGATCTACCTCGCGCATCGCGGTTGGCAGGCTGGTGCCGGCGAACTCGGCAAGGTGGCTTATCGAAAAAAGCTCGTCTGCGTTCATGAAAATTTCAGCCAAAATCAAGCCCTGGGCATCACTTTTCAGTAGCGGAGACAGCTTTGCGGCAGCAACTTTCATGTTAGACATTCTAACTTACGTTTATTGAAAGTAAAGTTCTGACCGTCTAGGTTTTTCGCCCCTAGACTTGATAACGAACCCAACCAAACCGACAGGATGAAGCATTGACTAAGCCAGTTGTTCTAATCGCTGAAGAACTTTCACCAGCAACCGTTGAGGCCCTCGGCCCAGACTTCGACGTTGTAAACGTCGACGGAACCGACCGCCCAGCGCTTCTAGCGGCACTTGCCAAGGCAGACGCCATCCTGGTTCGCTCGGCTACCCAGGTCGACGCAGAGGCGATCGCTGCAGCACCTAAGTTGAAGGTTGTTGCTCGCGCTGGTGTTGGCCTAGACAACGTTGACATCAAGGCTGCCACCGCAGCCGGTGTCATGGTCGTCAACGCACCAACCTCAAACGTAGTTTCAGCAGCCGAGCTTGCCATCGCGCAGATGCTTGGCCTCGCTCGTCACATCCCAGACGCCAACCAGTCGCTGAAGGCCGGCGAGTGGAAGCGCTCACAGTTCACCGGTGCCGAGCTATATGAAAAGACCGTTGGTATCGTCGGTCTCGGCCGCATCGGTGGCCTTGTCGCACAGCGCCTAGCCGGCTTCGGTGTTGAGCTGATTGGTTATGACCCTTATATCACCCCGGCACGTGCCGAGGCTATGGGTGTCAAGTTGGCCACCCTGGAAGAAGTCATGAAGCAGTCAGACTTCATCACCATTCACATCCCTAAGACTCCAGAGACCACCGGAATGATTTCGACCGCTCAGTTCGCGATTGCCAAGCCAAACCTGCGCATCGTCAACTGCTCACGCGGTGGCATCATCGACGAGGCGGCTCTCTACACCGCGCTAAGCACTAACCAGATTGCCGGTGCCGGTCTTGACGTGTTCGTCACCGAGCCACCAAAGGACAGCCCGTTGCTGACACTGAAGAACATCCTTGTCACACCTCACCTCGGTGCATCGACCGATGAAGCTCAGGAGAAGGCTGGCATTTCGGTTGCCAAGTCTGTTCGTTTGGCGCTTGCCGGTGACCTGGTTCCTGACGCCGTGAACGTTGCCGGTGGAAACATCGACTCTTCGGTCAAGCCAGGCATCAACCTGATCGAGAAGCTCGGCCAGGTTCTGTTCGGCATCTCTGGCGGCAACGTCAGCGCAATTGAGGTTGAAATCCGCGGCGAAATCGCAGTTCACGATGTGTCAGTTCTAAAGCTTGCCGGCCTCAAAGGCTTCTTTCAGAACGCCGTCACCGAGCAAGTTTCATATGTAAACGCTCCACTTCTTGCCGACCAGCGCGGCATCGACGTCAAGCTGACCGTAGACACCAACTCGGATGAATACCGCAATGTAACCACCATCAAGGCGACCCTGGCCGACGGCACCACTGCTTCGGTCTCGGGAACCGTGATTGGCCCTAAGCTGCACCAGAAGATCACCAACATCAACGGCTATGACGTTGAGTTGGCTCTTGCCGAGCACCTAGTGCTCATGGTCTACGGCGACCGCCCTGGCATCGTGGCAATCTATGGCAAGGCATTTGCCGATGCCGGCATCAACATCGCGGCAATGCAGATCGCTCGTCAGCAGAAGGGTGGCAAGGCTCTGTCTGTCATCACCGTTGACTCACCGGTCGACGCCGCTGTGCTAGAGGCCGTTCGTGTTGCCATCGAGGCCGACGTCATGAAGGCAATCGACATCAACGCCTAGTTCTTCAGCCAGGGAAACTTGGATGAACAAAAACCCCGACTCTCTCACGAGGGTCGGGGTTTTCGTTAAAGCTCAGAACCGATTAGAGGCTGTCGTCGAATGAAACTTCGCGGCCAGATGAAATCCAACCCATGGTGCCGCCGGCAACAGAGATTGCGTCGTAGCCCTGGCTGATTAGGTAGTCGGCGCCAGATTGGCTGCGTGCACCCGAACGGCAGATGACAAAGATTTTTTCGTCCTTTGGGATCAAGTGGAACTTGTCTGGTAACTGACCCAACGGGATGTGGTGCACGTTAGGAACGTGGCCATCGGCAAACTCGTCATCCTCGCGGACATCGAGAATCCAAGCATTGGTCTCCAGCTCAAGGGCTAGGTCTGAAACGGTGATTTCGTCGGCCATCATTGTTCCTTTCAAAAGGCGTTAGATTTCAAGTATGGATTCTTCTTACTGGGACGCAAAATTCGACACCGATGACTACATCTACACGACCGTGGTAAATCGGTTCGTCAAGGAGTATTGCGAGCCACTCATTGCCAAGCAGCCAAAGGGCAAGATGATTGACCTCGCCGGGGGAGAGGGCCGCAACTCGGTCTGGTTTTCTGAGCAGGGTTGGCAGTCGGAAAATATCGATTGGTCTAAAAAAGCACTTAGCAAATCTTTGAAGCTTGCCGAAGAGCGCGGTGTCGCCGAACTGCACTTCGCACACGTCGCGGATGCGACCGGTTTCGAATCGGTGCTCACTCCGGTAGATATCGGCGTTGTGGCATACCTTCAGGTTCCACAGGTCGACCTTGCCGACGCCCTGGACACCCTTGTTGAAAACGTTCGCAAGGGCGGTCACATCCTTGGCGTTTGGCATGCCCGCGAGAACCTCGCCGATGGCTACGGTGGTCCGCGCGACGAAGCCGTGCTCCCCTCGGTTGAGTCGCTAACCGAAATCTGTGCAGATCTTCCCGTCGAAATTGAGGTGCTGACCAATCGCGACGGCCAGGTGCAAACCAAGGATGGCCTCAAGCCTTCAATCACCGTGGTTCTTTTGGCTCGTCGCCTCTGAAACCCGTGCGGGATAAGAGTAAAGTTGTCATCAATCAACTGTTTTGGAGCAACAAAGTGACTCGTGAATACAAAATCGCAGTAATCGGTGGCGACGGCATTGGGCCTGAGGTTACCAACATCGCCCTTGAGGCCATGAACCGAGTCACGTCTGGTTCTGGCGTTAGCTTCAAGACCACCGAGTTCGACCTTGGTGCACGTCGCTATCTGGCAACCGGTGAAACCCTCACCGAAGCAGACATGGCTTCACTTAAGGACCACGATGCGATTCTTCTGGGAGCAATTGGTGACCCTCGGGTGCCGTCTGGCGTGCTTGAGCGTCAATTGCTCCTAAAGCTCCGATTCTCCTTTGATCACTATGTAAACCTCCGCCCGACCAAGCTTTATCCGGGTGTGGTCAGTCCACTGGCTGACCCGGGCAAGTTCGATTTCGTGGTGGTTCGTGAAGGCACCGAAGGTCCTTACGTGGGCAATGGAGGAGCCATCCGTGTCGGCACGCCAAATGAAGTCGCGAACGAAGTTTCGGTCAACACGGCCTTCGGTGTTGAGCGATTGGTTCGCTATGCGTTCGAGCTGGCTTCAACCCGCGACCGCAAGAAGGTTACGCTGGTTCACAAGCACAATGTTTTGGTTCACGCCGGTTGGTTGTGGCAGCGCACCGTGAACAAGGTGGCCGAGGAATTCCCTGGCATCACCCACGACTATCTTCACATCGATGCGGCAACCATTTTTATGGTCACCAACCCTGAACGATTCGACGTAATCGTGACTGACAATCTTTTCGGTGACATCATCACTGACCTGGCTGCTGCGATCGGCGGCGGCATCGGGCTAGGCGCATCGGGCAACATCAACCCAGACGGCACCTTCCCAAGTATGTTCGAGCCGGTTCACGGTTCGGCGCCAGACATCGCAGGCAAGAACATTGCCGACCCAACCGCTGCAATCCTGTCGGCGGCCCTTTTGCTTAGCCACCTAAACAATCCGGTGGCAGCAAAGCGAATCGAATCAGCCGTTGCGGCCGACCTCGCAACCCGAGGCGACAAAAAGCGCACCACGGCAGAGGTTGCCGACGCAATCTACGCATTGCTCTAAACAATTTTCAACACTTAGGTTTCAAGAAAGAAGCAGATCATGGCAGATCTAAAGTTTGAAGTTATCCGAAACACCAATCCAACGCCTGACGCTGAACGCGAAGAGGTTTTGAAGGCCCCTGTTTTTGGGGCAAACCTAACTGACCACCAGGTGGTCGTGGTTTGGGAGAA
>CANGDL010000020.1 GCA_947452675.1 Microbacteriaceae bacterium
CTTGTCTTTGCACTTGGCCGAAACCAACTTGCCAGACTCGTCAGGGCATGCGTCATCGACCACATAGATGTTTGACACCTCGGGGCCAATGCCCGCGATGACGTCAAGGATGTGCCGAGTTACCTTGTAACTCGGAATGACCACTCCTATTTTCACGGCACATACCCCTTAAAACCTTGGAAAATCCCTAAGAGCATTCTCGCACAGGCTGGATTGTTGGCACCGCGCCGAGCCGTTTTTAGGTGTTGAGGTTCGTGTGCCCAGAATGCGAAATTGTTGAGATATCGACATCGTCGTTGAGGTAGTAGGGGATAACCTGGGCGAGCTGTTCTTCGAATCTTCCGAGCTCAGGGTGCCAGTCAAGTTCTTTTTGGGTCACTGAAGAATCGATTGCATAGCGCTGATCGTGACCTGCACGATCTTCAACATGTTCAAAGTGGTCCGACGGCAAGCCGAAGTATTCGAGCACAAGCTTGACCACCGAAAGATTGGTGCGCTGATTATTGGTGCCAAGCAAGTAGGTTTGACCAATTCGACCCTTATCGATGATCGCCCAGAGGCCTCGATTGTGGTCGTCAACGTGAATCCAATCGCGAACGTTTAGACCCTGCCCATAGATCTTCGGCTTTAGGCCGGCATTGGCAAGGCGCACGGTTCGCGGGATGAACTTCTCTGAATTTTGAAATGGCCCAAAGTTATTAGAACAGTTCGAAATGGTTGCCTTTAGCCCAAATGATCGAACCCAGGCGCGCACAAGCAGGTCGCTCGAAGCCTTTGAGGCAGAGTATGGGCTAGATGGATTGTATGGGGTGTCATTGGTGAACTGCTCGAGGGTGTCAAGAGGCAGGTCGCCGAAGACCTCGTCTGTCGAAATGTGGTGATACCTAATCGAATGCTTCTGGCAAGCCTTGATTAGCGCCATGGTGCCAAGGATGTTGGTTTGGATGAATTTGTCTGGAGCAACCAGAGAGAGGTCGTTGTGAGTCTCGGCTGCGAAGTTGATCACCAGATCGTTGGCGGCTACTAGAGAATCAACCAGCGCAGAGTCGCAGATGTCTCCTTCGACAAACTTGTACCTTCCCTCTGATGATTCAAGATTTTGCAGGTTACCCGCATAGGTGAGTGCGTCGAGCACGGTAACTTCAATATCGGTTCGTGTTGTCAAAGTGAGGTTGACAAAGTTTGAGCCGATAAAGCCGGCCCCGCCGGTAACAAGAATTTTCAACTGATCAGTAACTCTCAACTATGCTTGCCATATGAAGGGGATCGTTTTAGCCGGTGGTACTGGCTCACGACTATACCCATTGACGGTTGCTGTATCGAAGCAATTATTGCCAGTTTATGACAAACCGATGGTCTATTACCCGCTAAGCACACTGATGCTAGCCGGTGTTACCGAAATCCTCATCCTCACCACACCTCAAGACCTCGATCAGTTCAAGCGGTTGCTCGGCACTGGCGAACAGTGGGGAATTAGCCTTCAATACAAGGTTCAAGAAGCACCTAATGGCATTGCCGAGGCGTTCATCCTTGCCGAAGAATTCATAGATGGCGATAGCGTCGCGCTCATTCTTGGCGACAACATCTTTCACGGCTCGGGTCTCGGCACCACACTTCAAGATTTTCAAAAGAAGGCAGGTGCAACCGTTTTCGCTTATAAGGTTGCCAACCCGCAGGAATACGGCGTCATTTCTTTCGATGGCAACGGCAAGGCGTTGTCAATCGAAGAGAAGCCGGCCAAGCCAAAGAGCAACTACGTGATTCCAGGGCTCTATTTCTATGATGAGACCGTCGTAGCCCTCGCCAAACAGTTGAAACCATCCGCGCGAGGCGAACTCGAAATTACCGACTTAAACAACCTCTATTTAGAGCAGGGCCTGCTCAATGTTGAGGTGCTCGAGCGCGGCACAGTTTGGCTAGACACCGGCACTATCGCTTCGCTAATGGATGCGTCGGAGTTTGTGCGTGTACTTGAGGTGCGCCAAGGAACCAAAATTAGTGCTCCAGAAGAGATTGCTTGGCGACTAGGGCTCATTTCAACTGAGCAGCTTCTAGTTCTGGCAGATGCTTACGGCAAGTCTGGCTACGGAGATTACCTTAGGTCTTTGCTAGTTTCCTAAGCGAAAAACTTCTCAACAGCAGCGACGACTCTATCGAGCTGGTTTTCCATCTCTGGGTAAATCGGTAGGCGGGCAATAGAGCCAGCAATGCGATCGGTCACCGGCAATGGTCCGTCGGCGCGACCATATCTCTCACCAGCAGGCGAACTGTGCAATGGCACATAGTGGCTGGTGAGGCTAATGCCTTGAGTGCGGAGTTCTGCAATCAATGCGTCGCGTTCTGAGTTTTCGCGGCAAATCAAATAGTAAATGTGCCCATTCACCGTCGCGCCAACGTCCAGTCGAGGGCGTCTAACGAACCCGTCCGCCTCAAGCTTGTCGAAGGCCTCGTGGTAACGGTTCCAGATTGAAGTTCGGCGGCGGGTGATCTCCAGACCATCTTCAAGCTGGGCTAGCAAGGTTGCAGCCATGATGTCAGATGGTAAGTATGAAGAACCGATGTCGTGCCAGGTGTATTTATCAACGTCTCCGCGAAGGAACTGGCTACGGTTGGTTCCTTTTTCGCGAATGATTTCGGCGCGCTCGCGGAGTGTCTCGTTGTTAATTAGCAACGCCCCACCTTCGCCGGTGGCAATGTTCTTGGTGCCGTGAAAACTCACGCAACCGAGATCTCCGATGGTGCCAAGGTGGCGGCCTCGATAGTCAGAGAACATTCCCTGAGCCGCATCCTCGATGAGCCAAAGATCATTTTCCTTCGCAATCGCGGCGAGGTTATCCATGTTCGCCGACATGCCAGCATAGTGAACAGGCACGATGGCCGTGGTCTTTGAAGTTATAGCCTTCTTTACAGCGGCAGGGTCGACATTCAGAGTGTCTGCGTCGATGTCAACAAACACCGGTGTTGCTCCTCGAAGCACGAAAGCGTTCGCCGTTGAGACAAAGGTGTATGAAGGCATGATGATTTCGTCGCCAGGTTTCGCGTCGATCAGCAAAGCTGCCATCTCGAGTGATGCGGTGCAAGAGTGGGTCAGAAGCGGCTTAGTCGAGCCGGTTATTTTTGCCAGTTCTGCGCTGGCCAGCTGAGTAAATCGCCCATCGCCGGTTAGCGAACGACTGGCAAGTGCATCGCCGATGTAGGTGGCCTCGTTGCCGGTTAGAAACGTTCGGTTGAAGTCAATCTTTGAGTCGGTCATTAGTGGTCGCTTTCTGAACTATCCCAGATAAATGAAACGCCGTCTGCATCGCAACTGAGACGCTCGACTTCGAGGTCGTCGTGTTTGATGTTTGCAAAGTTCATCAGCATCGCCTCGGTCTGCGAGAGGCCCTGAAAGCCAAACCATTTGCCCGGTTCGATGGTCACTAGTTTGTGGTCAATTCCGTCCAAGACGATATCGAGTTCGGGTTCTCCCTCGAGCGTCTCGAGAACCACGAGACGAATCTGGCCGGTCACCACCATTAGGTTCACAGTCATCTCGGTGTGGCGGCGCCAGGCCTTAACAAATCCTGCTTTGACGGTAGAGAAATAGAGTTCGCCGAAACCAGCGAAGTTTGCCGAGTCAATCGAGATTACTTTGATGACCGAACCTCTGTGGTCGGCGATTGATTCAAGACCAGTTACGGCTGTCACTAGTTTGCCAACTGTGGAAAGTAGTCAACGATTTGTTCGCTGGTGATGTCCGAGCTTGCTTCGCCATCGGCATAGCGCTTGTACCAATCGGCGGTCTGCTTTACCGAGTAGGCAACATCCCACTGCGCCTCCCAGGCAAGTAGGTTGTTGGCCTTGTCGCAGTTCAGCTGCAACAGGCCAGCTTCATGTTGGCTTGAACTTTCTGTGGCAATCTCAAAACTGCCTTTGCCATAAAAGTTCACGAAGTCACTCACAATTTCAACCACCTTGCGAGACTGGTTTGGGCGTGGCCCGAAGTTCCATGAACTCGAATATTTCTTAGGGTCATTGAGTAGGTTTTCGGCCAAGACCAAATAGCCAGAAATCGGCTCCAGCACATGCTGCCATGGGCGAGTTGCGTTTGGGTTTCGCAGAACAACCGGGTTGCCACTTTCGATTGCCCGGATCATGTCTGGGATGATTCGATCGGCAGACCAGTCGCCGCCACCGATAACATTTCCGGCTCTTGCGCTTGCCGCACCAAAACCGACGCGCTCATCGAAGTATGAGCGAAGGTAAGTCGAGAAGATTAGTTCGGCTGCGCCCTTTGAGGCGCTGTAAGGGTCACGACCACCCAGCAGGTCATTCTCACGATAGCCCCACTCCCATTCGACGTTTTCGTAAGCCTTGTCTGAGGTTATGTAAACGAGCGCCTTAACCGTTGGTGCGTTACGCACGGCTTCGAGAAGGTTGGCTGAACCGAGCACATTGGTCGAAATGGTTTCGATTGGGTCGGCATAAGACTTGCGAACCAATGCCTGTGCCGCCAGGTGAAACACCACCTCGGGGGAGGCGGCGGCCAGCGCTCCTTGAAGATGATTCAAATCACGGATGTCGCCCTCGATGCTGTTCACCTGAGCGCCTAGCCCAAGCAGTTCGAAGTGATTTGGGCGAACCGATGGCTTCAGCGAATAACCGGTCACGGTGGCACCGGCCATGGTCAGAACCTTGGTCAGCCAAGCACCTTTAAAACCGTTGTGGCCCGTGATGAAAACTCGCTTGCCTTTGAATGCATTCAGATCGAGTGCCATTAGTCGCTTTCTGCTAGCAAGCGCCGATAGAGCTGATGATAGTTCTCTAGGGCGGTTTGAGCTGTGTAATTTTTTTCAAAACGTGACAAACCGTTGGCGCCGAGAGACTTGATTAGTTTTCGATCGCAACCAAGGGTCTCGATTGCTGTTGCAAGAGCAACGGCATCACCCGGCTCGACAATCAGACCGTTGAAGCGGTCTGTCACCTGAGTCGGTATACCAGCAAGATTAGTCGAAATAATCGGTTTTTCGAGGGCCATGGCGATGAGGTTTACGTTTGGAAAGTCTTCATCCTGGGTCGATGGCAGAACAAAAATGTCAATCGCATTTATGAGGTCAACCGCCGAGACATCAAGAATTGTCACGTGGCTTGAGATGCCCTTTTCTGCAGCCAGCTCGTTGATGGCGCTGAGGTCAGGCGGGGATGCCTGAACAAAAAGAGAATAGGAAGTGCCGGCGCTGTTTTGGCCGGCTTTGTCCTTGCCGGCGTGTTCAGTAACCTGACGCAAGGCATCGAAGAGCACGGCGTGGCCCTTGCGGGGCTCAAAAATTGCCGCGATTCCAAGTTTTACCGTTCCCTCGGCCCGGGCGCAGGCTTCAACTAGGGCGGCTGGCATAGCAGCCGATGGCTTCTGGTTAGCTATTCCGTTGGCGATCACTGAAGCTCGAGACATTGGCAAGCGCAGCACCTGTCGAAGGCGCTCGGAGGCCGAGTTAGACGCCGTTAGGTAGACGGAGACAAACCGCTTTGACCAGGCATCCAGTGGCCATTCAAAGATTCTTGCCGGTCTGTCGTATGGCACCGCTAGATTATTGACCACCATGACACAGGTTGTAACTCCGGCCAATTTTGCAGCGATAGGAGCTACGCGTGTCGAAAGCGCGCCAGGGTAACCACCATTATTGAGGTGCAGGATGTCTGGCCGGAGTTGCCTGAGCAGCCTGGTGACTGTGATGAATTCTGAAACTAAAACGATCGGTTCGGAAATGAAGCGAAATAATCGAGAAAGCACGCCGAGTCTTGAGCAAACGTCTTCGATCATGGTTGTCGGCAACTTGAGTGGAAAGGCATTTGAAATCTTACCTACCCACTTAGCTAGTCCGACTTCATAGTCAGCCGTCTGGCGATAGCTAAATGAGATCTGAAACTCATTCTGCATTTTTGGGTCAGCCAAAATTAACCCGACCATATTTTCGGCCCCACCGAAAAATGAGGAGTCGGAGTGAATATGTAGCTTAGGTTTCACTTCTAGGCCTGGTACCTCTCGCGAGCAAGTTCGATAAATGAATCCCATTGCCGAGTTTCGATCGCACCCTTGCGACGTAAATAACCGTCCTCGTAGGTTGCGTAGGCAATCTGATCAACGGGTTTCTGGTAGTCAGATGAGTGGCTGTCGAGAGGTGAGTCCAAGAAAATGATTGGACGCTTCAAAATCTTCGCCATTTTCGACATCATCGTCCCATAGCTTGTTAGCGACAACTCTTTTGAGTTGACGAACACCAGCGGTTTACGCGCGAGAACGGCAAATGAAACCGCGGTGCTACCGTGAGTTATTACAGTCGCAGAGTCTCTAATGAGGCCGGGAGTTGCGTTGAAAACAACGACCCTGCCGCCCATTTGCAGCGCGAAGTCAGCCTGATTCTTGTGATTGGGGTGACCGGCGATGACAATTTGGTTGCCGGTGACGCTTTCGATTTCTGAAAACATTTTTCGCATCAGCGGGTAGTAGGTCTCAGGTGACATGAGGGGCTCACGTCCCAAGGCAACCCAATCCGAACCATCGGCAATCGGCGAATCTAAGAACACAATCTTGCCTCGACACTCTTGAGGTGCATGCTGAATCGGTTGCATCTGAAAAGTATGCACATCCTCTGAAGCCGACCAAACCTTGCGTCTGACAAAGAGGGTATTAATGTCATTAGACTTTGATCCAGCAAAAACGCCGATGATGTCAATTTTGTTTTGGAATCTTGCCCAGCTGAGAATTGCGAGCTTGTCTCGAATTCCACTTTGCCCGATTATTGCAGAGCCATTCGAAGTGTTCACCGTTGAGGTTTCACCGGCCACCGTCGCCGCTTTCAGGGCTTGCCTGGTCAAGCTCCATAAGGTTTTGAAAATGCCGACCGAAGGGAGGGGGCCATCTTTGACAACCACTAGATCAGTGCTTGTTTTCTCCAATGTTTTACAAATGTTTAGGTACGCGCGTGCGTCGATACCGACGAAGTCAAGAGCAAAGCGTGGCTTCAATTTAGACAGTGTTTGCTCAAGTTCTTTGATCGAAGAAATGCTAACTACTTCGAAGGCCGGTTCAGAATTTTTCGAGGCTTCTTGGCGGCCAAGGAGGTTATTCAAATCGAGGACGACGAGCTCGAATTCTTGAATGAGACGTTCCACACCCATGCGAGTGAAATTGTGATGGTTAGGGATGGCCCCCAGCAGCAAAACTGCACGAACCCTTGGAGTTGCACCTTTTGCTGGGGCAGGGCGTGAATCGGCGTCCACGTGGGCTCCTTCCCCTTGAAATCGGAACGACTTTGGTAAAGATGGAATACAGTTCTCAGTATGGTTGACCAACGTGAAAAAGTGCCCGCAAGCGCTATCTATGGGCTGTTGCCAAGACCATTTCGTATTAAGTTTATCTTCGCTATCGCACTAAGAGTCCTTACAAACTTCCTAGATATGGGCGCTTTGGCGGGAGTCGCGATTCTTGCGTTGGCAATATCTGGCCTGTCCAGCTCTAAAGGCGGCGGGATTGTGACTGTGCCCTTGCTTGGCACGGTAACCATTACTGATTCGACAGCTCTCGTAATCGCCATGACGATCGTCATTCTCTTCATTGGCAAGTCGATCGTCTCACTCTGGTTCATGACTTGGATAGGCAGACTAGCAGCTCGTTGTGAAGCCATCATTAGCCGCTCGATGCTTGTCAACTACTTTGGTTCAAATCTCGGAAATCGCGTTCCTCTAACACAATCAGAAATCTCTGCAGTTTTCTTGATGTCGCTGACATCTCTACTGAGTGGTTCAATTGTGGCCTTTGTGACAATTTGTGCCGAGGGTACCCTCTTAGTCTTGCTCGTAGCTACATTTTTGTTCATCAATCCATTCGCTACTTTGATGTTGTGCATTTACTTCGGAGTGATCCTGGGGGCACTTAACTGGGTGTCTGCCTCGGCTATCCGCAAGGTGACACGTCAGACCTACGAAGTTTCGCTAGCAACCGTCACCGCTTCGAGAAACCTCTTTTCGGTTGAGAAAGAGCTTTTTACCCTCGGGCTTGCATCTAATTGGATTGACCGCGTGATTGCTCTTCGTTCGAGGTACGCAGGGCTGGCAGTGTCTATGTCTCGCAACAACAGTTTGCCGAGATACGTAGTTGAGTCTGGCCTTGTCATCGGCATCTTCATTTTCATCGGGTCGATAATGCTCTTCAGTGATTTGCCAAGCCAATCACTAACCATCGGTATCTTTCTGACCGGCGGATTCCGCCTAGTTTCCTCGGTGTTGCCTTTACAGGCGGCTGTAAACAGTTGGCGACAAGCATTGGTCACTGGCCGCCCCGCTTTTGATATCCTCAACCAAACCAGTGGTGATTTGGATCTTGCGATTGCACCAACTGCCTCAAGCGGTTCCGGTGTTGGCATTGCCGTCTCAATCGAAAAGCTGACCGTGGCAAATCCAGATGGCGGCCAACCCTTGCTGGATTCGGTTTCTTTGAAGTTTCCCGCGGGGGCAAAAGTTGCAATCACAGGGCCATCGGGCGCGGGCAAGAGCACTTTGCTAAGCGCACTCCTCGGCATCCACAAGGCAACCGAGGGTGAAATATTCTTGGATGGTCTTCCTTTGCGTGAATATCATCAACGTAACAAGGGCGTTGTCGCCTACGTGCCCCAAATGCCTACCCTGATTTCTGGCTCTATTGTCGACAACATCACGCTCAGCCCAGATGGGGACGATGTTGACGTAGCTCGAGTTCAGGAGCTTTTGCAGAAATTGGGTCTTCAAGACCGGGTAAATGAACTTCAGGACGGCTTAGAAACAATTCTGTCACCCGATGTGAAACTGCTATCAGGTGGCGAAATTCAAAGAATCGGTCTAGCACGTGCACTCTATTGGAAGCCGCGCCTACTGCTCTTGGATGAAGTCACGAGCGCACTCGATAGCGGCACCGAAGACAAAATCGCAGCCGTGATTGACGACCTTCGAGGCAAAGTAACCATAGTTATGGTTTCCCATCGCGAGGAACCTATCGCCAACGCTGATGTCCGAGTTCTGCTAGCTAAGGGGCGGCAGGTTCGCTAAAGCCTTAGGTAGTCTTTGCGTATTCACTCATAACTCTCGATAGTTTCTTATTGCCCGAGTCGAATTCCATCACTGATAATCGGCTGAACGATTCGTTGTCGCTTTGCGCGCCGGAGGCAACTCTGTCGAGGAGAGATTTTAGACCAGTCTCAGTGAATTCGTTAAGCCAGAACGGCCCCTCATCCTCCAAGACGTTTGGCCAGCCAAAGGCGCGATTGTCGGCACCTAGCGTCCCACCCCTTCCCGACATGAAGGCGACACGTGCTCCGCGACTGAGAGCTTCGTAACCCAATGTCGAATCTATGGTTACAAACATGGCTCCAGAATCAAGTAGCTCATAAGTCTCGCGTTCGCTCTTCGAATGGAAAATGTGAGCCTTGTAAGGGGCTACGAGTGACATGTAGAAATCCGTTTCGGCTGGAAGTTCTACGCTGTAGCGACTCTTTATTTCCAAGGTGAATCCTGCCTTAGAGCACCATTCGGAAAGAATCGGCAATACCAATCGTTCTAGCTCAAAGAATTCATCCCAAGAGTGCTTTGACCCATCCTGTGATTTGTGCTCGAATCCATCCGAATGATCAATGTATTGCGAGAGGAAAATAACGCGGTGAACCTCTGAAGGGTCTATCTCTCGTGCCGGCATAAAATTATTTCTTACTGACCCTATGGCAATTGCCTCACCGGAGATGTAATTCTCCGCTAGCGCAGCGTACGCGGCATTGAAAGTGAAGTAGAGGTCGATGCATCTCTCGGATGAAGACACCAAGTGAGCCAAGTTATTTCTGAGCCCGTTCTGGATGAGAACAGACTTAATGTGAGGCAACTCATCGCATAGATCGAGAAAGGCCCTGTTGTTGTCAATCAAGGTAACCAGCAACTTGGGTTTAACCGCTTGTGCGAAAGCTAATGAGTATGCAAACTGCCTTTCACCTTTCCAAAATCTCCGTGTGAGCATGGCGCGAATTAGAGAAATCAGATTTATTTCTGTTCCTCTTGTATCCAGCGATTGAAAATCCACATCCTTGAGGAGCGGCAAGAGGGCCGTTTTGGAATAGTTATCGAAAACTAAAACACTTGCCCTCTTTGGTCTGGAGACTGTGATCCTTGGAGCTCGCACGATTATTTGCCATTTCGCAGGATGTCTGACGTTGGCAGGATTGATGTGTGGATGGCAAAACAGCGCACTGGATCAGCCGTCGTGAGCAATTCAAGCCGATCGCACGATGTGGTGAGTTGCAATTTAAGATATGTGTCTTGAGCCACATATCTGTTCTTGCCCAAGACCAGGAACTGATCGTAAAAACCGCTTTTTAGCAACTCTGCGTCATTCTTGGTATCCGCGATGACTAGGTGTTCTGATGATTCGACGGCTTGGTTGAACTGTCCGGTCCACTCGTAGTATCGATAGGTCCGTTCATAGGCGTTCAAGTTCTTGCTTGAATCATCGATAACGATAAGTGATCTCAGGTCAGCTACCGGAATGCGTTTAACCAAACTCGCAAAGGCGCTCTGCTTGAGTTCTTCAATTTTGAAAGTCATGCCGCTGTAGAAGCTTGCTGCCGTGCACACAATCAGGAAGACTACGAGCGCTGGGCGCACCGCAGAGCCCAACTTGGAGTTGGCAACTGAATTCCAGATAGCACCGATAAAGATTGCCAAACCAAAACCCCAGAGCATCGCATGGCGCGTCGACCACTCGGTGAACGGCGGAGTCAGGCCGACAACCGCATACGGCAAGGCGGCAAGAAAAACTAACCCAGCGGCGATGACAAGATTTCGCTTCAAATTGCTGGTCTTGAAATCAATAAAACCGGCACGGATTCCGAACCAGACTGCACCGGCAAAGGCGACTCCGAGAACGAGCGTGGCAGCGGCGTAGAGCGGCTTGAAGTCGTTGTATCCGGCGTAGACACCATAGGTGTGAAATAGCGCCTTTTTTCCGCCGAACCAAATGACCGGCAAGGCAAAGTACCAGCCATACTGGCGAAGAGCAGCTAGCAAGCCGCCTTTGGCGGTTGCATTATTACGGTCTAGGAAGTACTTATTTGCAATCGGGATGGCAAAGAAAAAGAGCAGGGAGTTGGTGGTGAAACTTGTCCAGAAGAAAACTAGTGCGACGAAGGTGACCAGGCTCAGTGGCTTTTTCGAGGCAAGAAGCAACGCCCAAGCGAGTGCAAAAAGGCCAATTGATATTGAGTAAGGCAAAACGATGAGGCTGAATCTTGCGGTGTTAATTGGGATGACAGCAACGGCAATCGCGGTCACCAGGTTTGTTACTTCAGAGAAGCCGGTTAGCGGTACTGACTTTTCAAGGATGTATAGAAAAGCAACTGCAACCAACAAGAAGGCAACAAAAGTAATAATTCGGTAGAGAGCCGGGTCATAGCAGAGGCCAATGTGGAGATTGACAATCCAAGGAGTTCCGGCCTGAACAAAATAATTCGTGATCGCTTTGTTGTCGTTGTGCAGCACCCAGTCATCCCAGAAAAATGCTCGCTGCGTTGCAAGAAGCGGAAACCAGGCTAGGCCGTAAATCAAAGTCAGGGCCAGATAGCTTTTCACTTTATTTGTCATAAGTAGACGCTAGCTTGACTCGCTGCTCTTTAGCCAATCGGCGGCGAGAATTTCGTTCTGCCTCGCCGCTGTTTCTGGTTTCGCAACCTATCCTTGAGAAGGTAACCGAACGAGTAGAAATTTGGCGGAAAATGAACGAGATCGAAATCTCAATTGTCGTTCCTTGCTATAGGTCTGAGGCAACGCTTGAGCAGCTAGCCGCTCTAGTGCTCGCAGACCCGTTTTTGAGCAAGCGTCATTTCGAACTAATCCTCGTGGTCGATGGCAGCCCAGATAACACCGGCAAAGTGGCTCAAGCCATAGCCGAAACCGACCCGCGCGTGAGGGCTTTTCAGCTGTCAAGAAATTTCGGTCAACACAACGCGTTGGTCGCCGGCATCAGCCAAGCGCATGGCTCGATCATTGTCACCATGGATGACGACCTGCAGCACAAGCCTTCAGAGATTGAAAAGCTGGTTGGCCCACTTTTGGCAGACGAGGTGAGTGTCGTATACGGCATCCCGCTGCAGGAAGAGCACGGATACGTTAGGTCGCTATTCTCAAGAATGGTTAAGCGGTTGATTGCTTTGGGTGGGTTCCCGAACGCAACAAAAATCAGTGCGTTCCGAGGTTTCAAGGCGTCTACCCTGCCAGAGATTGGCGAGGTCAATGACCCTAACGTTCAGCTTGATGTGCTCTTGGGCTGGGCCACCGATTCGATTGCTTCGGTTCACGTAGAAATGGATCACCGGTCTGCCGGAAAATCCAACTACTCATATGCCGCGTTGTTCCACTACGCCATGAACCTAATCACTGGCTACAGTTCGAAACCGCTGCGATTCGTCACGGCATTGGGTTTCGTTTCGACTGGCGTGGCGCTTGTGCTTGCCGTGGTTCTAGTCGCCGAATACGCGTTGACTACCAACAGCCCAACCGGTTTCACCAGCACGGTTTGCATCATCGCCTTCTTTGCTGGTGCTCAGATGCTTTCACTGGGTTTGCTCGGCGAATACTTGGCTCGCATGCACGACCGAAACAGCGGCAAACCTACCTTCCGCATCAAGGGTTAGACCTTCTTTTTAGAAAAGCTCCACAAGGTGTTGGCTGCCATTGAGACAGAGAAACCGATGGCCGAAGCAAGCAGTGGAATCAGCGCTTCGGGCAGTGAAGTAGAGATGCTAAGCACCATGGCAATTGCCTCAAAGAGTGCCAGCGAGCTGAAGTAAACGACCGCGTATCTTCTTAGGCTGCTAGGGCTAGTTTGCACCCGGTAAACATAACGAGTTGAACCTAGATAGCCCACCGGAAACAGCGCGGTTGCCGAAATGAACATCGCAACAGGGGCGGCCAATTGCAGAGCCTCAATTGCGCAAAGAGCGGTGCTGATCGCGATTGAAGCCAGATTCAGCAAGATTCCCAAGATGACATAGCGAAGCGATTGCCTCGTGCCTTTCAGCAATGCCTTGATCAATTTATTCATTTGAATACAAGTTACCGCAGCGTCTTAGCGGCCGGTTTGCCCTAAAGTGAAAGTCATGTCCAATCTCAACCTTCTTTTCGTGCACGAAGTTAGTTACGAGAAGAAGCCGATTTTCGAAATGCACGAGTTTCCCGAGCATCTTGCCGCCAAAGGGCACAAAGTTACCTTCCTTCAGTTTGACGAAGGCTTCAAGTTTTGGAGTGACAAGCGACTTCCGAAATCTAAAACTATCGCCGGCCGAGTATTGCCCGAAGTTCAGATTGAAATCGTTACACCGCACCAATTTGGCATCCCTGGCCTCGATCGGATCTATGCAACCGTGTCGGTTTGGCCAGCGCTTGACCACCTTCTAAAGTCACAGAAGTTCGACGCAGTGATTCTCTACGCGGTTCCAACATATGGCCATCAGGTAATCCAGTTGGCCGAGAAATATGGTGTCCCGGTAGTCTTCAGGGCGTTGGATGTCTCGCACCTCATTCGCAAATCGATACTCAGCCCACTAATTAAATCGGCCGAGAAATACGTCTATCAGCACGCAGACACGCTCTCTGCCAATAACCCGGCAATGGAGAGCTATTGCGCAACCCTCGGTGGTCGCAAAGGCAACACCTTCACAAACCTGCCGCCGTTGGATGTCTCACACTTTGCGCCGAAGCCTCGAGACGAAAAGCTTGCGAAAAGCCTTGGCATTTCTTCGGCCGACTCTGTCATCACCTACATGGGTAGCTTTTTCTATTTCTCAGGGCTAGACACGGTCGTCCGTGAATTTGCCAGGGTGGCTAACGCCAACCCATCGCTCAAGCTTTTGCTGATTGGCGGGGGTGAGCAAGATGCCGAACTTCGAGGGCTCGTGAAGCAACACTCGCTCGAGAGCCAGGTCATTTTCACAGGCTTTATCCCATATGCGAAGTTACCCGCTTACCTGCAGTTATCGACAGTGGCCATCAACCCAATGCTCTCGCGACCAGTTTCTAACACGGCGTTTCCGCACAAGGTTTTGCAATACATGGCAGCCGAAATCGCGGTCGTTGCAACCAAGCTCGAGGGCATTTTCAAAACCTTCGGCGCCGAGAGCGGCGTCACCTGGGTAGACGGGCCGGCCGCCGTGCTCAACGCGGCAATCGAGCTGGCTCGCGATGCGGCTCGCCGCAAGGCGGCAACGCAGAAACAGACCACATCGGTTGCGCGACTTCTAAGCGTGACTCGAGCCGTGGATGAGTTTGAGGCCCTACTCAGATTGCCTAGGGTTAAGGCATGAGAAAAGTTGTGATTCTTGGTGCATCGGGCATGCTCGGTCACGCAGTGGCGGCGGTTATGCGCGATGGTGATTTTGAACTCGTTCTCACCTCACGCCCTGCTTCGGCAGAACTGCTGCCGGCCTTCGGAAAGCATTTGGCTTTTGATGCCCTGAGTGACGAAATCAGCGACCTGGGTCTTGACCTGGGCGTGGGCGATTTCATAGTCAACTGCATCGGCATCATCAAGCCGCACATCCATGATGACAACGAAGCCGAACGCAAGGCTGCACAGTTGGTCAACGGCCTAATGCCACACAATCTCAGCGAGTATGCCCGCTCAGTGGGGGCAAGAGTGATTCAGATTGCCACCGACTGTGTTTACTCTGGTGCCAGCGGCGGCTATGGCGAGACCGCCCCGCACGACGCACACGATGTCTACGGCAAGACCAAGAGTCTCGGTGAGGTTCCTTCAGATTGCGTGATGCACCTCAGGGTTTCAACCATTGGCCCCGAGCAGGGTCGAAGCACACTCTTACTCGAGTGGGTTAGAACCCAGCCGGCAAATGCCACCGTAAATGGGTATACCGATCACCATTGGAATGGCATTACTACCAAGGCCTTTGGGCGACTGGTTCGCGGAATTATTGAGTCAGATAACTTCGTCGCCGGAACCCACCACGTCGTTCCCGCCGACCAAGTTTCCAAGGATGTTTTAGTCGCAGACATCGCTGCTGCCTTCGGTCGAACCGACATCCGAGTGGTTCCTGGGGCGTCCTCGAAAGCTATCGATCGCACCCTAAAGACCGGCAATTCCGAGTTCAACGCCAAGCTCTGGAACCAGGCTGGTTATTCTGCGATTCCGACCATCCGAGAGCTGCTGGCGGAGATTTCTGCTTAGACCTATATCATTGGATTAGTTGAACAGATTGGCATTTCAGTGACTTCTAGCAAGATCAAAGATTCAGTCGTAACCATCACCGGTGGCACGGGTTCTTTTGGTTCGACCATGGTCAAGCACCTGCTTGCCAACGAGGTCGGCGAGGTTCGCATTTTCAGCCGCGACGAATCAAAGCAAGACGCTCTACGCCATGTTCTCAAGGATGACCGCGTTCGCTTCTATATCGGCGATGTTCGCGATCCGCTGAGCGTTGCAAATGTGGTCAAGGGAACCAACCTGATCTTTCATGCGGCGGCTTTAAAGCAAGTTCCATCTTGCGAATTCTTTCCGCTTGAGGCTGTTGCTACCAACGTGCAGGGCAGCGCCAACGTGCTTCGTGCGGCTGTAGAACATGAGGTTTCCTCGGTTGTTTGCCTAAGCACCGACAAGGCGGTCTACCCAATCAACGCGATGGGTATGTCAAAGGCTTTGATGGAAAAGACCGCGATGGCATTCGCCCGCGACAACCAAGATTCAAACACCACAATCGCCGTCACGCGCTATGGTAACGTCATGGCATCACGCGGTTCGGTCATCCCGCTCTTTGTTAGCCAGATCAAGGCCGGCAAGCCAATCACCATCACCGACCCTGAGATGACTCGCTTCTTGATGAACCTCAACGAATCGGTAGATCTCGTTGATTATGCCTTCGAGCACGCTCAGACTGGTGACCTTTTCGTGCGCAAGGCGCCAGCATCAACCGTTTCCGTCTTGGTGCAGGCGATTCAAGAACTTCTAGGGCAACCAACCTCACCCCTCGAAATCATTGGAGTTCGTCACGGCGAGAAATTGTATGAGTCGCTGCTGAGCACCGAAGAAATGGCCAAGGCCGAAGACCGCGGCGGTTACTTCAGGGTTCCACTTGACACTCGCACCCTCGACTACGGGATCTTCTTCGACGAAGGCGCTAACCGACCTGCGGGCCATGATTCATACACTTCACACAACACCACCAGGCTTGACGTCGAAGGCGTAAAACAGCTTCTTCTTCAACTTCCAGAAATTCAGGCAGTCCTATGATCAAGCAAACCATCGTCACCATCGTCGGCACCCGCCCCGAAATCATCCGTCTATCGCGCGTGATTGCAAAGTTGGATGAATCGGTCAACCACATCTTCGTTCACACCGGTCAGAACTATGACCCAAAGTTGAACGACATCTTCTTTGAAGAACTAAAGGTGCGCAAGCCGGACTACTTTCTCGACGTAGACACCTCGAGCCTCGGTGCTGTTATGGGTGACACCCTCAAGAAAATCGAGGCCGTATTCATCAAGCACAAGCCAGATGGTGTTGCCATTCTTGGCGATACCAACTCGGCTGTCGCAGCCCTGCTTGCCAAACGCATGCATATTCCGGTGTATCACATGGAGGCAGGCAACCGTTCGTTCGATGAGAACGTGCCAGAAGAGTCAAACCGTCGCATGGTTGACCACGTTTCTGACTTCAACCTGCCATACAACTCATACTCTTACGAGAACTTGCGCAACGAAGGCATCCATCCTCGCCGCTTGCTAAAAACCGGTTCACCAATGCGCGAAATCCTGGCGCACTATTTGCCGAAAATTGAGGCGAGTGACGTGCTCAACTCGCTGCAGCTAACTAAGGGTGGCTACTTCTTGGTCTCGGCACATCGCCAAGAAAACGTCGACAACCCGGCTCGTCTTGCTGACCTGCTTGAGACCCTCAAGGCAATCCACTCTGAGTGGAACGTCCCGGTGTTGGTCTCGACTCACCCTCGCACTCGCAAGCAGCTCGAAAACCTGCCTGGTTATGAAGAGGTTCCAGGAGTAATTTTCCACGAGCCATTCGGCTTCCTCGACTACAACAAGCTTCAGCTCAACGCCCTAGCCGTCGTTTCAGACAGCGGAACAATCAGCGAAGAGGCAACCATTCTTGGCTTCCCTGCTGTGACAATTCGTGACTCGATGGAGCGCCCGGAAGCGATGGAAGTTGGCGGAATCGTCATGACCGGCCTCGGCAAAGAGAACGTGATTGCAGGCATTCGCGAGGTGGTGGCCAACCCGCCAAAGGCAGACCGAACCTTGCCCGAGGGCTACGAAGTCACCAACTTTTCAGAACGCGTAGTGCGCTTCATTCTGTCTACCGTTAGCCGTCACCACGAATGGGCCGGCATCCGCAAGCTGCGCGATTAGTCGAAACCATCAACTTTTAGACACGAGAGGTCACAACGAACGTGAAAGTTATTTTGCTTGCCGGAGGTTTCGGCACACGCATTTCGGAGTACACCGACCTGGTGCCAAAGCCTATGATCCAAATCGGCGGCAAGCCTATTCTTTGGCACATCATGAATACCTTCGCGAAATTTGGTCACAAAGATTTCCTGGTCGCCCTCGGATATAAGGCTCAGGTAGTTAAAGACTTCTTCCTCGACTACCGCGCGCTCAATTCAGACTTCACCGTAGACCTTGCTACCGGCAATGTCACACCTCACCAGGTTGATTCAATCGACTGGAAGGTGACCCTGGTTGATACCGGAGAAAAGTCAATGACCGGTGGTCGAGTCAAGCGCCTTCGCGATTTCGTTGGAAACGAAACCTGCCTAATCACCTATGGCGACGGCGTAGCCGATATTGACTTGGATGCGCTGATTGCGTTCCACAGATCGCATGGCAAACTCGTGACGGTAACCGCGGTAAGACCATCGGCCCGATTTGGTGAACTTGAGTTCGATGGAAACCGTGTCACCAGTTTTAAAGAAAAGCCTCAGCTTCACACCGGTTGGATCAATGGCGGTTACTTCGTAGTCGAACCAGCTTTCTTCGATTTCATCGATGGTGACGAGACCATGCTCGAACGCGAACCTCTAGAGCATGCGGTGGCTGCCGGGGAGCTCATGGCCTACTTTCATGAGGGTTTCTGGCACTGTATGGACACCAAACGTGATCACGAGTTGCTCGAAGCGTTGTGGCTTCAGGGTGCTCCTTGGGCGCAATAGTCTGATATGAGAGTCGCAGTTTCCGGCGCAACTGGTTTCATCGGGAGCTCCCTGCTTGAGGGCTTGCTCTCTGACGGGCACGAGGTTGTTGCCGGCACCCGAGGCGAAACCCGCGCAAAAAGCACGCCAGGTGTCTCGTGGGTAACCCTTGACTACAATTCAGAGTCAAACTTGGTCGCATTCGCTAGCGAAGTTGATGCAGTGGTGAACTGTGCCAGCCCAACTGCTTCGGAGTTTGCCGGGGCGTCACCGGATTTCACCGAAATTTACTTGCAGCAAATCTCGCGCCTTGGGGCTGCGGCAGCAAAGGCTGACGTTCCCCTGTTTATACAGGTGTCTACCGCTCAGGTTCAGGGCCTCGCCCCCGGCCAAGACGAAATCCAAACTCCAGCACATCTGTCGAAGTATGGGCTGGCCCACGCTAGGGCCGAGCAACTCCTGGAAGAGATTCTCGGTGCAAGCTCAACCGTGCTATCTGTCACTCGGTTATCGAATGCATTCGGCTGGAATCCCGAGCTCAAGGCTGGTTCTTGGAACCTTTTTATAAATCAGTTGATCTTGGGGGCCGCCCAGGGAAAGCCGATCGAGTTGCATGGCAGCCGAAAATCAAAGAGAGACTTTATACCGGTAGTTGACGTTGTCACAGCGATTATGCGTCTGCTGGATACCGAAGATCTGCAATGCATAAGCGGCATTTGGCAGGTTGGTTCTGGCGTTTGCCGCACGTTGGATGAGGTGATTGCAACCGTAAAGGCACTCGTGCCAAACCAACACGACCTTGAGGTCGAATGGTTGACCGACGCTTCTGCCAATGAACTTTGCATCGACATTTCGCGAGCCGAGCAGGCTGGGTTAATGAACCACAGCGATTTTGCCGCTGAACTTAGAAACTTATTCTCTGCCTGCGAAGCGGCGGTTTCTCATGCCTGAGCAGACACCTAGGTTTTCGATAGTAATTCCAAACTATAACTATGTGCGATTCTTGAAGCAGGCTATCGAATCGGTCCAAGCCCAAACTTTTTCAAATTGGCAACTAATCGTGGTTGACAACTTTTCTACCGACGGGTCAAGCGAGTTGGTTTCTTCGATTGAAGACGACCGCATCCAGCTGGTGAAGTTTGCAAACGGTGGTAGCATCGCGGCCGCCCGCAACCGTGGCGCAGAAATCGCAGTAGGTGACTATCTCGCCTTTCTCGACTCGGATGACTATTGGTCTCCGAACAAACTCGAGGAATGCTTGCGTGTGCTCGAAGCGGGAGGCGATTTCGTCTATCATCACCTAGCTATTGAGGGGCCAAAGAGCCCCTTAGGTGCAAGATTCGTGAAGGCAAGAAAACTCAAGGGAGGTGCCTTACGTGACCTTCTGGTTAATGGCAACGCCGTTGCAACTTCATCCGTGGTCTTGCGAACTGCTCTCTTTCGGAGTTTGGGAGGCATGAATCCAAACCCCGAACTCCTCGGCGTCGAAGACTACGAGGCTTGGTTGCGCGTTGCAGACTCGGGTGCAAACATGGTCGCGATACCAAAAATCCTTGGCGGCTACCGAGTGCACCCTGGCTCTACCTCGAAAAGTCGCATGGCCGCCAAGGTGAGAGCGGTTGTCGAACCTCATCTGGCAAAACTATCTGGTTCAGATGCACGAAAGGCACAGGCCATCCTCACCTACATCGAGGCACGCGAAGACTTCACTCTCACTGCCAATGGCTCATACCGCGAATTGCTCAGCGTAGTTCTGCGCGCCAATTTTCCGCATAAAGCCCGCGCGCTTTACATGTTATTGCTAGGGAAGATAGGCGGACGCAAATGACCAGGATTGGCAATCAACGTGCTGCTTTTGCCTTAGCATTCCCAGCCGATCACACCACAAAAGTGCTTCTAGTGGCCATGCCAGACAGCATCCATGTCGCCCGCTGGCTCGCTGCTAATGTCGACAACAACCTGGATATCATGGTTTTTGCATCCTCGCCAATGAGGAGGGTGCATCCTTCAATTCGCGAGTTACTGGGTCGGCGACACCCTAAAGGCGATAGCACGGGGCTTGTGTTGCGGATTCACAAACTTTCCTTTCTTCTGGCGATTCCCTTGTGGATTGCCGATCGGCGATTTTTCTTCGGCGGCCGACTACGCGGCCTCCTGATTGCAGCGGCCATTGCAAGTTTTAAACCGCGCATAGTCCACACGATGGAATCGCAGAATGGCGGCTATGCCACATATCACGGTCTTCGAAAAAGCCCAAGTTCGAGCCGTCCAACGACGCTCCTTACGTTGTTCGGCAGCGACATCTATTGGTTCTCGCGGTTCGAATACCATCGCAAAAGGCTGCGTGAACTCCTTTCGTTGACCGACTTCGTTCAAGCAGAATGCGCCCGAGACGAAGCGTTGGCAAAGGAACTAGCATTCGGCGGTATTTTTCTGCCTCTGCTCCCTGTTTCGGCGGGCATTCCGGCAGCGAAGCTTTCTGCGCTCCCAAGTCCAGAGCAGATTTCTGCTCGAAAAGTTATCGCAGTTAAGGGCTACGCGGGAAAGTGGGGGCTGGCGAAGTCATCGATTGATGCGCTAAGGGAAATAACACCAGCGCTCGCGGGATTCACAATTGAGCTTTACTCTTGTGACGCCCGAGTAGCGAGGTACGCTGCCGCAGCTTTTCGAGGAACTGATGTAACTGTCATAGCACATCCGAAGTTTTCTATGACTCACACGGACATGCTCAGTCTCTTTAGCCGTTCCAAGTTGGCAATTGCACTTTCCCGTTCTGACGGATTGCCAGCCTCCATGCTCGAAGCGATGAGTCAAGGGGCATTCCCAGTACAGACAGGCTCCGCATGTGTCGAAGGCTGGATTTCTGACGGCGTAAACGGGTTGGTGGTTAATGACCTTGACGAAAATGCGCTGGCGGCCAGGTTGGCGAATTTAGTCCAGTCAAATGAACTGCTGGGAATCGCTGCAGCCAACAACATTGCAATCATAAGTGAACGGTATAGTGATCGGTCCATCACCAATTCGGCCTCGCGAATTTACGAATTGGTTTTGCGAAACCGTAATCTTTAACCCTCTAGCCCGTTACCTACTATGGATGGCACAATAAGAGGTATGGATCAAATGGCCGAATGGGATGACGAGTCTTTAGACGACGTCGAGAACCCTGAGTTCCGTGCGCATGGCGCAGCGGTGCTCAAAGATTGGTCTGCCCAAGATTTCGCCAACATC
>CANGDL010000021.1 GCA_947452675.1 Microbacteriaceae bacterium
ACCGTCTACGAAGACCGTTCATTCACCTTCGTCCTAAAGACTCCTCCTGCAGCTGAGCTAATCAAGAAGGCTGCTGGCGTTGCAAAGGGCTCAGCTACCCCTCACACCGTGAAGGTTGCTCAGCTTTCAAAGGACGCTCTATACAAGATCGCAACTCAGAAGATGTCTGACCTAAACGCCAACGATGTTGACGCAGCGGCAAAGATCATCGCGGGAACCGCTCGCTCTATGGGAATCACCGTAGAGGCTTAAGCACCAAACGCTCATCCGAGCAAAGCAACAAAGTAGTGGGAGGGTCGCGCGCGACCCGCTAACCACAACTGTGACCAATAGATAGGAACAACAGAATGGCAAAGCGCTCAAAGGCTTATGAAGCCGCAGCTGCACTCATCACCGAGGGCAAGCTTTACACCCCAGCCGAGGCAGTAACCCTAATCAAGGAGACTGGCTCAAAGAAGTTCAACTCAACCGTAGAGGTAGCTTTCAAGCTCGGTGTTGACCCTCGCAAGGCCGACCAGATGATCCGTGGAACCGTTTCGCTTCCACACGGAACTGGTAAGACTGCCCGCGTTATCGTTTTCGCAACTGGTGCCGCAGCTGACGCTGCAGTTGCAGCAGGCGCTGACGTTGTTGGTGGCGACGAGCTAATCGAGAAGGTTGCAGCCGGATGGGTTGACTTCGACTCAGCAGTATCGACCCCAGAACTAATGGGTAAGGTTGGTCGTCTAGGTAAGGTTCTAGGTCCTCGTAACCTTATGCCAAACCCAAAGACCGGAACCGTTACTCCAGACGTAGCGAAGGCTGTTACTGACATCAAGGGTGGAAAGATCGACTTCCGCGTCGACAAGCAGGCTAACCTGCACTTCATCATTGGTAAGGCATCTTTCACCAAGGAGCAGCTGGGCGAGAACCTAGGTGTTGCACTTGAAGAAATCATGCGTTTGAAGCCTTCGTCTTCAAAGGGTCGCTACCTAATCAAGGGTGCAGTTTCAACCACCTTCGGTCCTGGCATTCAGCTAGACACCAACGTGACCAAGGTTGAGTTCTAAACCCTAGTTACCAAGATTTCCGATGGAGGGATCGGGGCTTCGGCCTCGGTCCCTTCGTCATCTCTTCGAATATTGGCTAGCCAATGTTCACCTTCATTACATAGGCTCGTAATTCGAGCACCTAACCGAAAGGCGGGATATTGCCTCAGCACGCATTTGGCGCAGCCACACTTCTAGACACGAAAGACCCAATGGGTTTGCGTTCAAGCGCACCCCTTCTAGATGCGTGGATTCGCGATATGGAGACCGATCGGTCACCTTTCCAAATCCCAGGCCATAAAGGTCGCACCGACCTCACCGGAGCCATCGTCGATGGCGACATCCCGGTTCTGCCAGGCAATCACCCCCACCGAATTTCACCCTCACTCATCCTTGAAGCCGAGGCGCTAGCCGCCAAGCTCTGGGGTGCCGAACTTTGCCGCTTTGGCGTGAATGGTTCATCTGGTTCAAACCACGCAGCCGTGATGGCCGTTGCTGGCCCTGGCGACAAAGTAATCGTCTCTCGCACACTCCACAAATCAGTTCTGGTTGGTTTGGTTTATGCCGGCGTCGTTCCGGTCTGGATTCGCCCAGAAATCAACCCAGCAACCGGGCTGCCAGAGTATTTGCCATCAACACGATTGGCCCAGACCCTAGCCGAACACCCGGATGCCAAGGCCGTCCTAATTGGTGAGCCTTCATACGTTGGAACCATGTCTAACATCCCTCGCCTGGCGAAGGTGACCCACGAGTATGGCATCCCGCTCGTGGTCGATGCCGCTTGGGCCGCCCACTATGGTTTCCACCCAGAGTTGCCGAACCACCCGATTGCTGAAGGTGCCGACATCGTCGTAACCTCGGCGCACAAAACCTTGCCTAGTTACTCGCAGGCCTCGTTCGTTTTGGTTCGAGACGAATATGTCGACTTGGCGCGTTTCAACAAGATGTTTGATTCGACCCAGACCACTTCGATGTCTGGACGTATCCTCGCATCGATTGATGCCGCCCGCGCACTGCTTGAGCGTCACGGTCACGAACTGATCGGCCCGGTAATTGAGGCCACCGAACGTGGTCGCGCGACTTTGGTTGCCGCCGGCATTGATGTTATCGATGGTGAATATATCGACCCGCTAAAGCTGGTCATCATGTTCAGCAGTTGTGGAGTCGACGGCAACAAAGTTGAGGCAGACCTACTCGCTCAGAACATTGATGTTGAGATGGCTAACCGAGACATCATCATCCCTATGATTACCTTTGCCGACACTCCTGACCGCATCAACGACTTGGTCAAGAAGATCATCGAATCGGTGAATAACCACCGTGGTGAACCACGCCCGATTGAGATTCTTCCGGCGTTCTCGATTGAACCTGAGGTGGTCGTCACCCCGCGCGAGGCATTCTTTAGTTCGTATGAGGTTGTTGCTGCCGAGGATGCCGTTGGACGTGTTTCTGCCGAGATGATTTGCCCTTACCCACCGGGCGTTCCGGTTCTTAGCCCAGGCGAGCGCATCACTGAGGCTGCCCTGGCTGCGCTCTTTGAGGCACGCGACATGGGGGTTCGAATCGCCTTCGTTGCTGACCCAACCTTGAAGACTCTAAAGGTCCTTCCGCTTTAGCGACACGTCGCATTCAGGAGATTGTTTCCATCCGTTAAGCGTGCTTGCCTAAACTCGCAGCTTAGAACGGAGTTCACATGACAACAGTTTTGGTAATCGGTGGTGGCGTAATCGGCACTATGCACGCGCGCGAGGCTCTAAAAATGGGTTACCGAGTTATCCATGTTGAGCGAGACGGTCGACCAAGGAGTGCCTCCGTTCGAAATTTTGGTCTTGTCTGGATTGGTGGACGAGCTTCGGGTGATGAACTTCACCTCTCGCTTCGCACAAGGGAACTCTGGCAAGAACTTCACGAGGAATTTGGCAATCTAGAGTTTCGCAGCAACGGCTCTATGACCATTGCACGCAATTCAGCAGAAATGCTAGTGCTTGAGCAAAGCCTGGCTAAGCCTGACGCAGGCAGCCGAAAGTGGCAACTTTTGAACCCTGCGGAGGTTCGTGCAATAAACCCTGCCCTCAAGGGCAAGTTCCTAGGCGGCTTGTATTGCCCACTTGACGCAGCAGTAGAGCCGGGTTTTGTGCTTACGCAACTGCGCGAGGCCTTGCTTGCGAATGACAAATACAAATGGCATTCAAATGTAGACATCGTTTCAGTGGTGGACATTGGTGGAACGACTCGGGCTGTGGCTAAGGACGGCCGTAAGTTTGACGCGGACATCACAATTGTTTGCCCAGGAGCTGATCATACGAGCTTATTCGAGGAGGAGTTGCGCGAGGCACCACTTCGGCGCGTGCGCCTTCAGATGATGAGCACCGAGCCGTTCAGGGAGAAGCTCACAACTTCGGTTGCCGATGGTGACTCACTTCGCTATTACCCGGCTTATGACGTGCCGGCTCTTCAGGATTTGCCCGCTCAGGCTCCAATCGCCTCCGAGCATAAAATGCAGTTGCTGCTGGTTCAGCGAACCGATGGCACGCTCACTATTGGGGATACCCACGAATATGACGAGCCGTTCGAGTTCTCTCTCCGCGAGGATGTCTATGAGTACCTTCGCGAGGTCGCTAGCGAGATTTTAGGTCAGAAAATCCCTCCGATCACTCGTCGCTGGGATGGTGTTTATAGCCAACGCACCGACGGCGCAATCTGCGAGCGTCGATTCATAACTAACAAAATAGTTATAGTCACTGGTCCTGGCGGCAGAGGAAACACACTCGCACCTGCGATCGCGGAAGCGACATTCAAGGAGATTAAATGAAGCCAGCATTCGTAGCATTCGACGTGGCCGGAACCACCATGCAGGACGATGGGGTCGTAATCTCGGCCTTTGAATCCGCATTTAGTAAGGCTTTTCCTGAGGAGTGGGCTGAGAACGAGCACGAATGGTTGGAATATGTCATTGAGACCATGGGCCAGTCGAAGATTGAGGTCTTCACTCACCTGCTGAAAAATCGTCAATTAGCTGTCGAAGCAAATGAAGCGTTCGAGGTTGCCTACTCTGCTGTGATTTCGGAGGTGGGCGCTGAGGCAATCGATGGCGTTGAGATTGTTTTTCGTAGACTTCGAGCCGAGGGTATCCCAGTTGTTCTGACCACCGGTTTCAGCAGACCGACACTCGACTCAATCTTGGAATCTCTTGGATGGTGGGGTTTGATCGACTTGAGCATCACACCATCAGAGGCCGGGCTGGGACGCCCTCATCCAGACATGCTCAACCTAGCAGCTAAGAAATTGGGTGTTTCAGACCCATCGTCTGTGGTCGTGCTTGGTGATACTCAATCAGACATCAAGGCCGGTTTGGCATTCGGTGCCCACCGTGTTTACGGTGTGCTCACAGGTTGTCACGATGGAGAAAAACTTGAATCGGCGGGGGCAACGTCTGTGCTTTGCTCTGCAGCAGATTTGTTTTCACTCATTGGTAACTAAACGGACCTAAGCCTTCACGCTAGAACAGTCCTCTGATAAGCCAACGTTCACTCGGCGTTTAGAACCGCGGCGTTCACTCTTCTTGAGTCCAAATCCGGACATCCAAAAAAGAGGAGAAACCAATATGCGCGCAAAGCGTATCGTTGCCCTTGCGGTTGCTGCAGTGTCAGTAATCAGCATGAGCGTAGCTGTAGCAGCACCATCAAGTGCAGCAACCAACTTCTGCACCGTAACCGACCTCAAGACTGCCGGTGGTATGGATGCTCTAGTAGCAGCCGCCAAGAAGGAAGGCACTCTTAACGTAATCACTCTTCCTCGGGACTGGGCAAACTACGGCGAGGCCATGGATCTTTTCACCAAGGCTTTCGGAATCAAGATTGTTGACGACAACCCAGACGGTTCATCGGCCTACGAGCTGCAGACCATCGCAACCGCTCCTGCTGCCAAGCAGCCTGACGTGGTAGACATCGGTGTTTCGGCGTTGAACACTGTCACCGGTGCCGGCCGTCCTTCAATTTTCGCTCCATACAAGGTTGCCACCTGGAGCCACATTCCAAACGTATGGAAGGACCCGGCCGGTGCTTGGTACGGAGACTACTCGGGCATCATTGCACTGTCGTACGACTCAACTGTCTCACCGGCGCCGACCAAGATCTCTGACCTGCTAAACCCTGCTTACAAAGGCATGGTTGCACTTGGTGGAGACCCAACCGCTGCTCAGATGTCATTCCTTTCAGTATTCGCTGCTGCGATTGCTAAGGGTGGTTCGGTCACCAACATCCAGCCTGGTCTCGACTTCTTCAAGGCCATGAAGGCAAACGGCAACTTCGTTGCAGTGAACGGCAACGGCGAGAACTACGCGGCTGGCGCATACAAGATTTCACTTTCATGGAACTTCAACGCTCCAGGTGCAATCGCAACTGCTAAGGCTGCCGGAAAAACCCTGAAGTTCGTTATCCCAACTGATGCTGTTCTACAGGGAACCCCTTACATCCAGGCAATCAACAAGAAGGCTCCTCACTGTGCAGCTGCACGTCTCTGGGAAGAGTTCCTTTACTCAGAGAACAAGGGAATCACTTCAGCTAAGGTAACTGCAGCTGACAAGAAGCTTTCTGGTTCAAAGTTGTTCGCAAAGATCGAGGGCGGCCAGAACATCTTCGTTTCAGGCGGCGCGACCCCAATCAACGCACCTGCAATGATCAAGGCTAAGAGCATCATCAACGGTCCTGAAGGTTTGAACATCCCTAAGGGAGCAAAGATTGTTCAGCCAAACCCAGACCAGCAGGATGCTGCTAAGAAGCTAGTCATCGCTCAGTGGCCAACCCTCTAAACAATGAGCCAAACTGAGATTCAATCTCGGAAGGGTGCCTCGATTCGGGGCACCCTTTCGGGGCAATCTTTGGGGCTAATCCTTGGTATTTTGCCGCTGGTTAGTTTCATGGGTGTGTTCTTCTTCTGGCCACTCTGGTCGGTGCTTTGGAATTCATTTCAAGACAACCTCGGAGCTTTCACACTCTCAAATTTTCAACTCGCATTGGCGGAACCTTATAAGACCGCCTTTAGCAACAGCATCTCACTGGGTTTGATTTCAGCAATCACCTCCGCAATCCCCGGAGCAGCAATCGCTTATGTGATCGAATCTCGCGGCGGGCAAAGACTTCGGCAGTTCGTAGCATCCATTTCAGGAGTGCTCTCCACTACCGGAGGCGTGCCGTTGGCATTCATGTTTATCGCCGCGTATGGCGCTGAGGGTTCTGCTACGGCGGTGCTCAGGGCTTTCGGAATCGACATTTATTCCGGAAATTTCACGCTCTATTCATTGGCTGGCGTGATTTTTGTTTATTCATACTTCATGGTGCCAACCATGGTGATTGTCTTTTCACCGGCAGTTCACGGAATTCGTCGGGAATGGCACGAAGCTGCCACGAACCTGGGTGCGACTAACGCGCAATTTTGGCGCCGTATTGGCTTCCCACTACTTTTTCCCAGTTTCATCTCCTCATTGCTTCTGCTCTTTGCGGCCGCTTTTTCGGCATACGCAACAGCACGCGCGATGACATCTGGCTCGGTGGCTCTGGTTCCATTGATGATCGGCAACCTGGTGGATGGAAACGTCATCAATGACCAGATGAACCTGGGCAAGGCACTGGCAATGGGAATGGTTTTTGTCTCCTTGGTTGCCATGATTCCTTATCTTTTGATTCAGCGACGTGCGAGTCGGTGGCAATAGAAATGTTTGCTCGACTCAAGGCTCTCCCACTGGCATTCGTACTCCTAATCTCCGGCGTTTACGTCCTCCTTCCGATTGGCTCAGCCGCCGAATTCTCGCTTCGCCAGCCGGCAACTCAAGACCATGGATTCAAAAACTACCTTTGGATTTTTGAGCAGCCCGAATTTGCCCACTACGTAGGAGTTTCATTTGCCCTAGCTGCAGTGGCCTCGATCATATTGCTAGCGCTATTGGTGCCGACCGTGGTCTGGCTAAACCTTAAGGGGCAAAAGCTTCGCCCATTTGTAGATTTCATCACGCTGATGCCATTGGTAATCCCGGTTGTAGCCCTTGCGATCGGTGCTCAAAACTCGTTGCCCGAGTTCGCACAAACTAATCAGTTCATTCTTTCGTTTTTATATGCGGTGCTGGCAATGCCCTATGCCTACCGAACTCTCGACACCGGCCTCAAAGCCATCCCCTTGAAAACTATTAGCGAAGCTGCGCGCGGCCTTGGCGCAAATTGGACCGTGACGATTTTCAGGGTGATCTCACCGGTGATTCGAGGCACTGTCTTGTCTGCATTGTTTATGTCGCTGGCGCTTTCATTCGGCGAGTTTACGATTACTTCGCTTTTACACTGGGACACTTTTACGACTTGGGTGACGGTCATCTCGCAACAGAATGTGATGGGCGCAATTGCACTCTCTGTTTTCTCACTCGCGGCCATTTTCATCTTCTTGTTGCTTGTTGGCCTTCTGGTCAAACCTGCAACGAGCCAGGTAACTAAGGAGGAAGAGTAATG
This sequence comes from Microbacteriaceae bacterium, assembly GCA_947452675.1. Taxonomy (GTDB): domain Bacteria; phylum Actinomycetota; class Actinomycetes; order Actinomycetales; family Microbacteriaceae; genus Rhodoluna. The sequence goes on from CANGDL010000021.1 coordinate 7,523, forward strand.
AGCAATTCATCACTCGAACTAAAGAACGTCACACGCAAGTTCAAAGACATGGTGGCCTTGGATGCCCTAAATCTTGAAGTTGGCGCCGGTGAGTTGGTGGCGCTTCTCGGCCCTTCGGGCTGCGGCAAAACCACAGCGCTTCGAATCGTAGCCGGTCTAGATCGTGCCGATGAAGGGCAAGTTATCTTAAAGGGGAAAGATATCAATGCTCTCCCGGCTCACAAACGCAACATGGGAATGGTTTTTCAGGCCTACTCACTGTTTCCAAACATGACGGCCGCAGAAAACGTGGCCTTTGGGTTGCAGATGCGCCGAGTCTCCAAGAATAAGCGGCGAGACAAGGCGAACGAGTTGCTTGAGCTTGTTGGCTTACCTACACATGCTCACCGGTTCACGCATCAGCTATCTGGAGGGCAACAGCAGCGAGTGGCATTGGCGCGAGCCTTGGCAATTCAACCCGAGGTTCTTTTGCTGGACGAACCCCTTTCGGCTCTAGATGCCAAGGTGCGAACCAACTTGCGAGAAGAAATTCGCCGCCTTCAACTATCACTGGGAACGACCACGATTTTTGTCACCCACGACCAAGAAGAGGCAATGGCAGTGTCTGATCGTGTGGCGGTAATGAACAAAGGGCACATCGAGCAGATCGATTCGCCAGATGTGCTCTACAACTCACCAGCGACTGATTTCGTGGCTGGTTTCGTCGGAAGCATGAACCGACTCAGGGCTACCAAAACTGGCTCGAGCCTTTTTGTGATCGGTCGCACGGTCGGAGCATCGAAAGGTGGCCCAAATGTTGAGGGAGAAGTCGTGGCCTTGGTCCGCCACGAATCGGTTCGTGTGAAGCCCGACGCAACTTCCGACATTTTGATAGTGACTCGTTCTTTCCTAGGCCCGGTTTCTCGAATTACTTGCAAATTGCCGGATGGAGATCTAGTTCACTCGATGATGTCTAGTGCCGAAAGTTCGTCTCTGCGTCCTGGTGATCCAGTCAAAATCGAACTTCTCGACAAAGAACTTCTGTTCCAGAGGGCTGAATAAAAATGACTCTTAGCCACGAAGTAAAAATAGGTTTCAAACGATCATTCAATGATGAAGGCTTCGCCCGAACGAAATTGGAAACGCACGATGGAGAAGCGCCATTAGGTGAGGTGCCTGGACAGTTTGAGTCTTTGGCGGCGTTTATACACCTAAGTGACCTGCACGTCTGCGACTCGCAATCCCCAGCCCGTCTTGAATTTTTAGACCGGTACGCTGACCCAGATTTTGAAACACGAAAAGACATCGACTACGTCGGCACCTATCGGGCGCAAGAATTCTTGAGCCTTCAGGTTGTTGAAGCGATGGTTCAAGCCGCAAACCGAATTACCCACGGACCACTCGGACATCGCAAAGTCGACGCGGTATTCCTCACCGGTGACGTCATTGACAATGGACAGTTCAACGAACTCACTTGGTATAAACGTTTGATGGAAGGCGGTCCAGTTTCATCTGCCAGCGGCTCCTCAAGTAACGTTGAAGGAGTGCAGGCCGGCGATGATGTCTGGGACGATGAACATTTTTATCAGCCGAATGCCGATCCAACCCAACGAGTTCTATTGAAGTTCGGCCTTCCAAGCGTTGCTTCGCTAGCTGAGATAGCTCAGGCAGAATTTATTGCTACAGGTCTGAAGCATCCATGGTTGGCTATTCACGGAAACCACGACGCTCTTTTGCAGGGTGTTGCAGCGCCCAACCAAGAACTGAATGACTTGGCAACCGGTGACCTCAAGCTTTCAGGTTTGGCTGAGGGGACCGATCTAAGGAAGGTATTTGCCGAGTTCACCGAAGTAGGCCCCGCGGTGTATCCACCGCTGTCGTCGATGGACACCAAACCGGTAACACCTGACGCCAATCGCAGGTTGGTCGAAATTGAAGACTGGGTCAACATTCACACAACATGTAGTCACGACCATGGTTTGACCAAAGCCTTACCAACCCAGGCGCACTTTTACCGCGATTTCGGACAGGTACGACTTATTGCTCTGGACACGGTTAACCATTTCGGGGGCTGGCAAGGATGCATACATCGCCCACAATTCGAATGGTTAAAGCAGGTCCTTGACGACTCAAATGACAAGTACGTCGTGCTTACCTCACACCATCCACTCCAGGATCTATTCAATGATTATGTTCCAGAGGGTGAGGCGGCTCCCGCTCTCACCGCTGAGGTTCAAGAGTTGCTCTTGCAACACGAGAATGTCGTGCTTTGGGTCGCTGGACACGTCCATGATCACAATATTTCGCCGGTAATGCGTGAGAACGGTGAGCTTGGGTTCTGGCAAATTCGGACGACTTCTCACATCGATTGGCCTCAGCAAGGTCGTACGGTCGAAATTCTGCGCACCGATAACGGTCACATAGTAATAGGGACCGTCGTTCTAGACCACGCTGGGCCGGCTTTGACCGATAACAATTGCGTGCAAGATTTTGTGGTCGATGGGCGAATCGAGTCGCCAGTAGCTTTAGCTGGATTGTCACGCTACCTGGCAGCAAACGACTGGCAGCGCTTCGAGGGCTCTCAGCGATTGGAAGTTCTTGAGGGGCAGCCTGAGGATAGAAATGCTTGGCTCTGGATTAAGGACCCGCTCTATTCGCACTAGATGGCCAGCGTTTGCTGATTTAGTTTGCGAACTCCAAGAGGCCGGCTAGCCGACTGACCGCCTTGACATCCTCGACGCTTTTGAAGCGCGAGCGAATTAGCGTGGGGGAGTAGACCAAATAACTGTTGGTCTTGGCGCGCGATAGCGCAACGTTCATACGGTTTCGATCGAGCAAGAACTCAAGGCCACGTGGTGCATCCTCCGCGCTCGAGGCGGCGAGTGAAATGATGACGGCCATCGCTTCGCGACCTTGGAACTTATCGACTGTGCCGACCTGAACCTGATTAAAGCCAGTGGCATCAAGGGCGTCGCGAATGCTGTCTACCTGAGCGTTGTATGGCGCAACGACAAGGACTTCTTCTTCGCCCACTTTGGCGGCGAGCTCTGCGGTGAGCTCGAGCACCTTGGCTACTTCTTCTTCAGAGTGCGATGAGTTGCCAATGTGTTCCACCGGAACGAGTTCGAGCCCCGGCCTCAGGTTGGCGATCTTTCGAAGACTCGCATCGGCGTGAGAGTGTAGCCGACCCTCGTAGGCGAGCCAAGAAACCGGGCGATTGACCGCAGGATGCATGCGACGAGTCACCTCGATGAAAAAGCCGTGTTCATCATCAAGGATGTATTTTTCACCCATGTAATGACCCAGCGCCGAGTTGTCGACACCGCCGGGGTGAACTGCTTGGACTACCTGAGTTAATTGCTGAGGGTCACCCAGGAGGACCATGTTTTTCGAACCCTGGGCGATTGCAATCGCATCAACCAATGAGAACTGCGCCGCTTCGTCGATGAAGACGTAGTCGAAGTCTTCTTCGAGAATCTTGCTCGCGCAGAACGTCCAAGCTGTGCCACCAATCACATAGCCACCCTGTTGTTTGGCGCGCCAATTTCCAAGCGCCGGATATGCCGAAGGCGTGGTCCAGGGCTTCATCCCGGAGTCTTCCTTTTTCTTTTGCTTTGCTATCTGATCGCCAGCGATGCCAGCTTCGATGCAGCCTGCCAAGAGGTTCTCAACTGCCGAGTGAGAGTTGGCGACCACGGCAATTCGTTTTCCGCGTGCTACCAGGTGTGCGATGGTCCGCGAGCCAAGGTAGGTCTTGCCTGAACCCGGTGGCCCCTGCACGGCTAGAACTGAGTGGTCAAGATTCTCTACAGCATCGACAATTGCGGGCAAATAGTCATCGTCGACGACAGCCAAAAGGTGACCATGCTTGAGATTTGGTTTGCGTCTCAACAGGAGATCCAGAGCTGGGTGCCCCTCGGGGGCTTCATATCTTGGCGAGCGCCACGCGGCGGCTAGCGCGAGGGCATGCGCCTTTGCAGCCTCTTGTTTGCCTCCGGCAGGTATGAGCTTGTCTTCGAATATTGCGTTTGGTGCGAACTCGGAGTTTGCGACCGTAGTGATTCTCTGGAAAGTGACTTGGTCACCGTGAATCGAAACGATTTTGCCTTTGTCAAGTTCGTGCTGGTTGGCCCCATAGTTATAGCGAACGTAGATCTTCTCGCCGGTTTTCAAGAAATTAGTTTGCCCGGACTCAAGATTGTAGGTGTAGGCAACCGTAATCTTCGTTCGTGCATCCAGCCCAAGTTCGAAATCAAGCTCAGTCTCGGCGACGCAACCTTCGACGACCAGCGACTTGCGATCACGGTGAAGATTGTCGTTGGTCGAGTCTCGGCGGATGCGACGCTCTCGCCAGTGAATAACCTCTTCGCGCTTATAGAAAAGCACCGAGTGCATGAGCGCTTGCCAAACCTTGGCTCGATAATCAGCTTCTACATTCTCACCCCAGGCCCAGCCATCGAGTGCGGCTGCCATGTTATCCGTAGCGTGCTGCAGTTCAGCAAGCTCGCGTTCGGCCTTGCTAGTGGCGCTGTCCTCGTCATCGGGGTCAGTCGCCCACTCAACTTTTTTTGAGGCTACCGCCGATCGAAAAGAGTCAAACTTCGAATGGGCTCCGTTCATTGAGGAAAGCCATTCCCAGAGTGCCAAGGTGGAAACGCAGTCGTCCTCGTTGTAGTCGCTGATCATCGAGAGAATGTCGGCGGCTTCCGCCGGATCGGTTTCGGCCAGCTGACGGTATTGGTCGTATTGTTCGATGCTTGACCCGGCGTCAACCACCTTACTTTTGCGAGCAAAGTCGTAGAAGACTTCGAGCTTCTTTATCGAGTAACTTGGTTGGCTAATCATGATCGAGCCACGGATGACCTTGTAGAGGTCAATCATTTTGTCTTCGGCAAGTAGCCACGCAACCTCGGTCGCCATAACGCCGTGACGAGCCGAAAGTCGTGTTAGTGCGCTTACTTCGTAGGGGGCATAGTGATAAATGTGAGCCGTTGGATCGGCCAGCATCTTTTCATAGGCCCATTTGACAAAGCCGGCGAATGCCTCAGCCTCCTGTTCGCGATCGTGAGCCCACCAGGCATGGAAAGCTTTATCGCGCGTTACCGCGCCAAAAAGGTATTCGAGCCCTCCTCGCTCCGCGAAATATGGAAAGCCTTCCATGTCGAAAAAGACATCGTTTTTGGATGCGGGCGGAAGCACTCCGATTTCTGGGTCTTCAAGCAGCTGCCAAGAGTGAACTCCAGAAATTTTGAAATCATTTTGCAGGCGAGCCTGGATGCGAAGCTTTTCGAATGTTGCCGGCACCAATCCATCCGGTCGCTCGCTCGAAGCGGCTTGCGCCAATGACGCCATTGTCGAGATGCCCGACTTCCGCAACTTTTCAATCTGGCTTTTGTTGATTCCCGCGACCTGAACCAAGTGGTCAAGTTCGCGGCGGTTGTGCTCGCATAGCCCGGGGTATTCGCAGACCTTGCAAGAGTCTGCAGAGTCGCAATGCAGGCTCAGTGACGCGATTGAATATTCCTCCGGCTTCAATAGTTCAATTGCATCGAGAATGCGTGAGCGAGCCTGACGCATGGCGGGAACAATTTCACCCTCTTCAAATGTGGCGAGAGTTCGACTGCCAAGAATGAGCCCATGGTGCGCCGACTCTGATTTCAGTCCAACGGCCGCGAGGGCATCAACATAAAGTGCAACCTGCAGAAGATAGTGCGGCTTGGGCGAGCCAGACAATTTCGCATCCCAGGCGATGTAGCCAACTGCGCTTCGAGTAGGGTCTTGAACGGCGGCTAGTTTGCCTTCGACAAACGCTAGATCGTAATCACCACGCACCAGGAAGTCTGGGCGACCAGAGAATTTGACATTACCGATTTGGTGCTCAAGGGAACCCTGATAAATCACCGGTGCTCCAGAACGCATAAGGTCTATCGTTTCGGAAATAGTGCTTGAGGTTTCAGGGCGACGAAAATCTTCGGGACCAAGCGCGGCGAGCAACTCGGCCTCAAGCTCAGCTTCAAATTTCTGGCCGTAAGTAACTGGCAGGCCTGTAACCGGCGCCTCAAATTGGGCCACCAACTCGGCGACGCCTGGGATGCCAAGCTCACGAGCAATAGCAAGGCGCGTGCAGTGGTCGCAACTCGATGCACGCATCAAATCACGGGTGTTGTAAACCCAGAGCTCGTCGGATACTTTTCTCATCCCGAACAGTCTCTCAGAGGGTTACGACAATAAGTTGATTAGAGATTCGCCAGCACGGCTTCAAGCTCAGGCTTAGTCGGCGGCTCGCAGCCGGCACGCTCGCAGGTGATCGAAGCTGCGATGCCCGAAGTGTGAACGAGTTCGCGCCATGCTTCGTCGCTCAGGTTTGTGAGTCTGTCGAAGGCGTCGGTTCCGAGGGCGTCAAGATCGGAAAGCTGACCGAGCATGTTTGCGCAGAATGTATCTCCGGCACCAACGGTGTCGACGACATTAATCTTGCGTGAAGGAACGTCAATGCGCACACCGCCCGGGCGATAGATCGAAGTTCCGTCGCCACCTCGAGTTACGAAAACGTGGCGTCCAGAGTCGCCAATCCAAGCGTTGACGATGCCATCAACATCCGCGCCCTCATCCAAGCCATAGAGCCACTGAATGTCTTCGTCTGATGCTTTGATTACGTGAGAGAACGAGTTGACGCGCTCAACGCGCTGGCGTTCAACCTCGCGCTCAAAGCCGAGGGCTGGGCGCATGTTGATGTCGTGGCTGATGGTGACTGACCTCTGGTCATAGTGAGCCTTTGCCCACTCTTCGATTACCGCGTTGCCCGGCGCCATCGCCATGGTCAAGCAGCCGAACTGGATTGCCGTTGCGTGCATGTTTTCAAGCTCGGTGTCGGTTGGCAGCTCGGCAGGGGTCCAACCCCAGTCAGCGGTGCCGTTCACATAGAAACTGTAATTTGGCACACCGTGTGAATCGATGCTGACGACTGCAAGCGTGGTTAGTTCAGTTGCATCGATGGAGTGTTCGAGGTTCACACCATTAGATTCAAGTCGATCACGGATGATCTTGCCGAAGCGATCGTTGCTAATCCGGCCGAGGAATTGGTGCTTGGTTCCGCGACGGGCAAGGGCGAGCGCGACGTTTGCGTTGGCGCCGCCGACAACTGCGTTGAAGGCACCGGCCTGGTAGCGGTTTTCAATTAGGTCGATAAGTGCTTCGCCAATTACAAGAATCATTAGTAGAGCTCCGGTTCATTTTCTGGATACATGACAAGGTTAGCGACTGAACCGCGAGCTAGAAGTTCGGTGGGCAAAACTATTTTTTCGGCCTTCTGGCCGGGTGTTTCAATTTCTGCGAGAAGCTTCTCAACGGCCATGGAACCTAAGTTTTCGACCGGCCTTGCGACCACAGTTATTCCGGGTGCCATCGCCGCGGCCCATTGCGAGTCATCTACGGTGATGAGCGAAATATCCTTGCCGATCGCGAGCTGTCGATTGCCGGCGGTCTTTAGAAGCGCCAATGCCATGTCGTTGTTTGACGTAAGAATCACCGTAGGTGCTTTGGGTTGGTCTAAAAGTTTGGCAACTGCCAAATCGGAATGCGTAGGGTTGTCTTCGCAAAACATCCAGCTTTGTTGCTTAGCTTTGATGCCCAGGTCTGCGCAGCCGCTTGCAAAACCATTAATGCGATCTTCAACCGTCGAGATGAGAAGTGCAGGGCGGTCCTTAGAGTGACCATAGTTTCCTTCCGCCGCAATTAGGAACCCGAATCGTCGGTGACCTAGCGCATAGGCGTGGCGAACGGCCGCTTCAGTGCCAGAGAAATCGTCGGTTGTAATCGAGGTGGCGATGATCCCATCAACTCTGCGGTCAATAAGAACCAGGGGCTTGCCATTCTTTTGGATGCCCGCAAGGTGATCATGTACTGCTGAAGTAGATGGCACAACAATTAGGCCGTCCACCTGTTTATCGACCAAGGTTTCAATTGCCTGGCGTTCGGCGGCGATGTCTTCATCGGTGTTTGTTATTAGAACCTGATAGCCCCGAGCTTTTGCCGCGTCAACAATTGCCTTGGTAGCGCGATCGAAGAAGGCGTTGGTGAAGTCGGCGACGATTACCAACCCGATGGTTTTGGTGCGGCCTTGGCGCATGGCCCGCGCAAGTTCGTTTGGACGGTAACCGAGTTCGGCGGCCGCTTTGCGCACTTGCTCGACCGTCTGCTCTGCGATCCGGCCATAGCCGCCCATCGCGCGCGAGGCAGTGGCGCGGGAAACGCCGGCACGCTCTGCGACATCGATGATGGTGGGCGCTGAAGATTTTTGAATGGCCATGGAACAATCCTCGTCTAGATTTTGGAGCCAATTTAATTCGTGACAAAACCGTTACCTCGAAAAGTTGTATGTAAAGGCTTACGGCTGTCAAGATTGTAACAAGATTTGTGAGAACGTTCTCGCAAATCTCACAAAAATCACTTACAAGGAGAGATTCATGAAGCGCACTACTCGTGTTGTTGCAGCTACCGCAGCTGCAGCTCTAGCGCTAGCTGGCGTTGCTGCTGCAACCACCCCAGCTACCGCTGCATCAAAGCTAAAGATCGCATTCGTAATGGGTGCAGAGTCAGACCCATTCTTCCAGGCTATGAAGGTTGGCGCACAGGCAGAAGCTACTGCTGAAAACGTAGACCTAATCTGGCAGGGCGACGCATCTCACTATGACGTTGCAACTGAGGTTCCAATCGTTGAGAACGTAATCGCTCAGAAGCCAGACGGCCTAGTTCTAATCCCTACCGACCCAACCGGCCTTCAGGCAGCTAACGACAAGGCAATTGCTGCCGGCATCGCAGTTGCAAACGTTGACACCCACGTAGGCGACCTTTCAAAGGTCATCACCTTCATCACTGGTGACAACGGCGACGGTGGCGCAAAGGCTGCTGACGCAATCGCTGCAAAGATCGGTTACAAGAAGGGTGGTTCATACCAGGTAGTAGTAGGTCTAACCTCTGCAACTGCAACCACCAACGTTGGTCGTCTAAACGGCTTCAAGGCACAGGTTGCCAAGAAGTACCCAGGCATCGTAATCAAGGACGTTGCTTACTCAGCTTCAAACCCACAGACCGCAAACAGCAACGTAAAGAACTGGCTAGCTAAGTACCCTAAGCTAAACGGTATTTTCGCGATTGACGGCACCAACGCTTCAGGTGCAGCTGCTGCACTTCAGGCTAAGCACCTAACCGGCAAGATTGCACTAGTTGGTTACGACGCTTACCCAGCAAACGTTGCCCTAATCAAGGCTGGCGTTTTCACCGCTCTAATCGCTCAGGACCCAGCTGCTGAAGCTCGTCTAGCAATCAAGACTCTTGTTGCTTACATCCAGAACAAGACCAAGCCTGCTAAGCGCGACGTAGTTATCCCTAACGTAGCTCTAACTGCTAAGACCTCTTCAGCAGACCTAGCTAAGTACACCTACGTAGCTTCAAAGTAAGTCAAAGCAACACCAATCAATAAAGGTAAATAAGTTATGTCCGACAGCAAGCAGGCAACTGCAGGTATCAAAGAGCAGGCCGCCTGGCGCTCAAAGGCGAATTCGCTTTTGCAGAACCAGACTGTATTGCTCGCAGTAACACTCTTAGCCCTAGGTTTGTTTTTCAACTGGGGCTCGGGCGGAATGTTCTTGGATCTTGGAACTCTAGGCACCGTCCTAGATGACTGGGGAGCATACATCCTGCTTGCTGTCGGAATGACCTTTGTGGTTATCACTGGTGGAATCGACCTTTCGGTCGGTTCCACCGTGAGCCTCAGCTCGGTAGTTGCCGGTTGGGTCATGGTTGGCCCAATGCACGCCGACCTCAGCATCACCGGCTCAGCCGCGAACCCATACCTGCTCCTAGCAACCTTCATATGCCTCGGCGTCGGGCTACTAGTCGGAGCGGTAAACGCGTTCCTAATCAACGTTTTCAAGATTGTTCCATTCATCGCCACCCTGGCAACCATGGGTGCCGCGGCAGGTATGGCAATCATCATCTCTGGCGGTATGCCGCTTCAGGGTCCAAACAACTTCGACCTCGGCCTCGACTGGAAGATCGGTGACTTCCAGTTGCCAATTTCAACCACCGTTGCAGTCGTGATGGTCATCACAATCATTGCCGGACTCTTCCTGCACAAATCACGCTTCGGTCTCTACACTTACGCGCTTGGCTCAAATGCCTTTGCAACCCGCGGTGCCGGCATCAGCCCTGAGAAGCAGATTCTCAAGGTTTACCTTCTATCTGGCGGTATGGCCGGACTTGCTGGCGCTTACGCATACATTCGCCTCGGTGCAGGTTCACCCTCAAACGGTATGGGCATGGAGCTTTATGCAATCGCCGCGACCGTTATCGGTGGAGCATCTCTTATGGGTGGTGTCGGTCGAATCTTCGCCGTTGCACTCGGAACTTTGGTTCTATTCGTTGTGCAGTCAGGCCTACTTATGATGCAGGTGGTTGAGGTAAGCCCTGACCTAAAGCAGGTAATCGTTGCAATCTTGATCGCAGCAGCTGTTGCGGTTCAGACCCTGCAGAACAAGAACGGACGTAGATAATGACCGGCGAAGTAATTTACGAAATCAAGAACGCATCAAAGCGTTATGGCTCAGTCGTCGCACTCGATGGCGCAAGCCTAAAGATTCACGCGGGTGAAGTTGTTGGCCTCGTTGGCGACAACGGTGCTGGCAAGTCAACCCTGGTCAAGGTGCTTTCGGGCGCTCACCAGCCAGACGGCGGGCAGATGTTTCTGGATGGAAAAGAAGTTCGTTGGGATTCACCGCGCCAGGCACTCGAGTCGGGCGTCGAGACTCTCTATCAGGACTCTGGTCTTGCACCTCACCTAACCGTTTCTCAGAACGTCTTCCTTGGTCGCGAAATCACCATGAAGGGCATCCTTGGTTGGTTCGGTTTCTTGAACAAAAAGAAGATGGAGTACGATGCGCACCGCGACCTTGAAGCCGTAGGCATCGCTGTCCCGGCTTCTAACCGTGCCGTTTCACAGCTATCTGGTGGTCAACGTCAGGCGGTTGCCATCGGCCGTGCAGTGGCTTGGGCCAAGAAGGTCATCATCCTGGATGAGCCGACCAACCACCTTGGTGCACGCCAGGCGGGCGAAGTTCTAAACATCATCCGCAACGCCAAGGCGAAGGGTCTTGGAGTTATCTTCATTTCTCACACCTTGCCTCACGTCCTTGAAGTAACCGACCGCATCGTTGTTCTTCGACTTGGTCGCATCGTGAAGGACGCCCCGACCTCAGAGTTCAACGGTGACACTTTGATTGGAACCATCACTGGAACCATTCAGACCATCAAGGTCGAAGGCGACTAACAGATTTAAATTCACCTCCTTTCCGGATGGAATTACCCGCAGCCCTCCCGCTGCGGGTTTTTTCATTACTCTGAAAGAATGAAGAAATTCTCGGATGTTCAGAGGGCCATCGCCTTACCTCTTATCGGTGAGATTTGGGGATGGCTGTTTTTCGTTGGCGCTATCTTCGCAAACCAAGTGCTGAACCCGACTGTCTATGGGGTTGGCAGCCAGAATGACTCGTTTAGCCCGCCAGAGTACGTTCACATCGGCACGTATCTTTTCCTTGTGGCCATTGCCGGATTTGCAATCGCGTCACTTGCCGGTCAACGTTCGGCCACCCTTGCTCGCGTGGAGCACGGTGAAGCTAACGCTCTTGCTCGCGCCAGCCACCGGTTTGCCAACCTGGCCGTGGTGCTCTCATTGGTCTTTGGTGCGGTCTATGCGATTGGCACATTCATGGGCGCATTCGGTTCTAGTTCAAGCAACGCAGGCGATCTTGGTGTTCGCTTCTTGGATGTCTACCTGCCGATTTTGCTTGCAACCTCACTGGTGGTTTTCGTGCTGCTTCGCGCGTTCGTCTTTGGCGATGCCGCGCACAGAGAGGGCGAGAAAAACAAGCTAGGTTTGACCGAGGCTCAGAAGGCCCTGGGTCTTGGCTATGCAATGCCGATTGTTGCCACCGCGTTCGCCATCATCCTTGGTTTGATTGTTTATGACGTAACCAAGACCTCGTTGCAGGTTTGGGTGTGGGTGCTGATTCAGGTGATCGTCGTCGGTGGCGTTATTCAGGGAACCCGATTCGCTTCGAAGGCCAAGCAGGGCGCCATTCGCCCACCAAAAGAACGACGAGTCCTTGCCGCGGGCGCCGCCGCACTCAACTTTGTTCTTTCGATCGTTTTTGGCGGCGTTGTCTCGATCATGGCCTTCAGTTATGGCGCCGAGGCAGTTGGAAAGCTTCAGCAATACCCGCAATATGACGCAAATGGTCAGGCGATTGGCACTGGCCAAATCACCGTCGCCCCGATAACCGCCACCTGGCTAATAAATGACTTGTTGCCAGCTTTGATATTGCTCGGCCTGGCAGTTGTTGGCATCTATTGGACCATAGTCGCGCGCAACACCGAGGATAAGTCTTGAAGTACTTCGCGAGCGGACTACTTTTTGACAATGACGGGGTGCTTGTCGACTCGCACAGCGCTTCCTTAGCCGCGTGGGACCTCTGGGCCAAAGAGTTTGCGCCAACATCGAACTGGAATGACCCAGCCAATGCGGGCCAGCGTGCCGAAGACTTGGTTCGCCGTTGGATTGCTTCGCCTGACTTATTCGAAGTCGCGAATAATCGCATAAACCAACTTGAGCAACACACGGCTCATGAAACTATTGCGCTCGCCGGAGCCGTCGAACTCTTGCACTCGATTGTCGATGACATTTGGACCGTATGCACCTCTGCAAACACCAACCTGGGCCGCGCGAGACTCCAAGCGGCTGGACTGCCGGTTCCCAAGCACCTAGTAACGGCGAACCACGTGCAACGAGGCAAGCCGCACCCGGACCCATACCTGTTAGGTGCCGAATGCTTAGGCTTTGACCCAGCCGATTGTGTTGTTTTCGAGGATGCGGTTGCCGGCGCTCAGGCAGGCCTTGAAGCTGGCGTCGGGCTCGTGGTTGGAGTCTCGGAATTCGCCCTCGCCACCGACGCTGACATTGTTGTCAAAGACCTAACCGGAATAACTTTCGACGGTGAAGTCTTGTTCATTCCAGACAAGAATCGCCTCCGCTGATTCCTGAATCGCGATCAAACTCTAGGGAGCAAAAAATGGCTGAAGTTACTTATTACGGCGCCGACTGGTGCGTCGACTGCCGTCGTTCGAAGGCATTCTTGAACGCAAACAGCGTCGAGTTCGTCGAAAACAACGTTGAAGAAAGTGCCGAATTAGCCGCGAAGGCCGAGTCAATCGCTGGGCGCAAAAACATCCCGGTCATTCAATTCAAGGATGGCGCGTTCTTGGTTGAGCCTTCAGACGCAGATCTAAAGGCTGCTTTGACCGAGCGCGGCTTGCTCTAAAGCGTCGCTCGATCTTCTTTTTGAAATAGTTCTAGGCAAATTGCCAACCTTCAAGTAGGCTATGAACGTTACGAATTCGTAACAGTAGTCGTTTGCAGCAGATCATTGAATCACGTGGCCACCAAAGTGCCACCTCTGAGATCTGCCAGTCTTTTCCTCTAAATGAGATTCCGCCGTATTGCGGATGTACTTCTTGTGTGTGGGTTTAGCGCTGTTCGACTAGCCCATCGGTTCAGAACAGCTACTCCCTGTTAGAACCAACACAATTGAAGAGGAAACACA
>CANGDL010000022.1 GCA_947452675.1 Microbacteriaceae bacterium
CCGCAGCCCTCGAAAGAGGGGCCTTTAGCTCAGCTGGTAGAGCGCCACGCTTACACCGTGGATGTCATCGGTTCGATCCCGGTAGGGCCCACAAACGGTAAATGCCGGGGTGCGTAAGCACCCCGGCATTACTATTTAGGTATGGATTCAGATCAGTTCTTGCCGCCTATTCCGCGTGCTCTTAGCGATGAGGAACTGCAAGAAGTTCTCGACCGAGCCAAGGCTGATGGCGGTGGAATACTCGCCGCAATGCAGATCCTTGAGGCTCAGGCTCAGCTGCGCGAAACCGACAAATCTTCGTTTCGAGCTTGGCAGTCTCAACAGGCCGATGTTGGTTCCGAGGAGGAATTAGCCACTCAACTCGATGAAACTTTTGCGGCGAAAACAGCTAAACCGATGATTGAAGTAGTTCCAGACCAGAAGATCAAAGTTGTTTCGACTCCCGGAGTCGAAGACGTTTTGCAACCGATTCAAGAAATTCCCGTCGAGATTGTGGTGCAAACCAAACGTCTCGCCAAGGATCCTTCATCCAGCCAATTCTGGGTCTGGTTGCCAATTTCCGGTTCGTTATTGCCATTTGGCTTAGCTCTCTGGTTAAGAAGTCTTGGTCTCAGCTTTGGTCAATCCTTAACCGCAGCGCTCTTAGGCATTTTGGTTTCGGCTGGCATCGTGGCGGTTGGTTCGATTGCGGGCAAGCGCTCGTCACTTCCTACCTTGGTCCTTTCTAGAGCCGCGTTCGGGGTGCTCGGCAACCTAGGGCCAGCGGTCATCTTGGTGATCTCGAGGCTTTTTTGGGCGCTTGTGCTAGTCATTCTGGGCTACCTGCTAATCGGTCAAAATCTGACAACTGTTTCAAGAATTGCGGGAAGCTCAGAACCCACATCCTGGGTCGCTGTAGCAATTCTCGGGTTGCTGGTTCTCCTATCGGTCGTGCTCTCCTCGTTTGGCGGCAAAAAGCTTGTTTGGGCGCAGCGGGTCAGTGGTCTCCTAGGTATCTTCACGGCGATAGCGATTGCGTGCGTGAAGATAAGCGGTTCAGGCGTGGCTGTTCAATCAAACGAATCTGGTTCCTGGCTAAGGGCACTCGGCGCAGCGGTCGTCGTTTTCGCCATTTTTGGCCTAGCTTGGTCCTCGGCATCATCAGACTACGCAAGCGGTTTGCCGGTTCGTGTTCGAGGCTGGAAAGTCGCAGCTTGGGCTTTCTTGGCAATGGGTATCGTGCCGGCAGCTCTCGCAACCCTCGCACTTTTAGCCTTCGGTAACCTCACCGATCACGACTTTGCTTCGTCTTTTAACGGCTTGGTAGCCGGCTCATCCCTGTCTTTTCTTGCGATTCTGGTGCAAGCTTCGCTAACCGTCACCCTTGTTACGACGATTGCTATGTCTCTTCGATCATCGAGCATGAGTTTTGAGTCGATACACCTGAAATTAAAGCCTCCCATCGCTACGCCGGTAATTGCTTTGATAGCAGTTTCGCTGGCAGTAGTTGGCTTATCTCGACTGGGACCAACCGGCTTTTGGTTTAACCTCAACGGATACGCGATCTTTCTTGCCGTTCCGGTAGCAGCCTGGTCTGGGATTTTTGTTGCTGATGTTCTAATCCGGCGCATCGCTTACCACGAGGTTTCTCTCAGCAGAAGCTACGGCTTCTACAAGGCGGTAAACTTCACCAACACACTCGGATGGCTACTCGCAGTTGTCCTCGGATGGGGGCTCACAAAGAGCCAACTCGTCGAATTCCAGTGGCTTGGTTTTTTTGCCGATAGGTCGGCAAACGCAAACTTTTGGAGTCAGAGCAATTTTGGCGTCGTTATTGCCTTCGCAATTGGTCTGCTTCTACCCGTAGCTGGTGGAATTCCTAGAATAAAGCTTCAAGAGGCTAAAGTTTTGGCCATCGAGGCTCGCAGAAATGACTTACGAGACGTGTTGGGATTGGTTGACTAATGGCAGTAGTACTTGGTGACTTGCTTCAAACCCTGGAGGAACTTTGGCCCTTAGCGGGAGCCGATGACTGGGATGCTCCCGGGCTAATCTGCGGTTCACCTGCAGCGAGAATTTCACGAATGCTACTCACCGTGGACGTCACAGATGAAGTAGTTGAAGAGGCAATTTCGGGTGGATTTGACCTAATCATCGCGCACCACCCTCTCCTGCTTCGCGGAATCAATACAGTCTCAGAGGACACCTCCAAGGGCTCAATTTTGGCGAGAGCGATACGAGCAAACCTGGCTATCTTTGCTGCGCACACAAACGCAGACATTGTGCCAAGAGGTGTTTCCGCCGCACTCGCTTCGGCGTTGGGGCTGGAAAAGGTTCGCCCACTTGTCGAAACAGGAGCTCAAACCGGCCACGGTCGTATTGGCTCGCTGTTGACGCCCGTAAGCCTCGGTGAACTAGCCAAATCTATCGCTCGAGTGGTTCCACCAACCGCGAGCGGAGTCAGAGTCGCTGGATCTTTCGAAATGTTTACGCAGCGAGTTGCCCTTTGCGGAGGTGCGGGGGATTCCTTCATCAACCAAGCCTATGAATCCGGTGCCGATGTTTTCATTACCTCCGATCTAAGACATCACCCGGTTCAAGAGATTCTCGAGCGTGCGAAGGCTGAGCAAAGAAACTTCGCACTGATCGATATTTCTCATTGGTCAGCTGAATGGCTGTGGCTCGAATGGGCTGCGGCCGACATCCACGATAGATTTGCTTCTATTCAAGTGGTGGTCAGCGAGTTAAGAACCGATCCTTGGGATTTTGCAGTAACGCAGTAACTAACTAAAGAAGGCAGCAAATGAAAGCAACCGAGACCCAGCAGGCAGATCTGCTCAGTTTGGCAAATCTAGACCTACAAATCTCACGCTCGAAAGCTGCAATCAAGAACCTTTCGACCGGGGCACAGTTCGCTGATTTGCGTGAAGCGCAGCGAAACCTCGCGGCGAAGCTCATTGACGCTCGAAACGCACTCGACTCCGTCGACCTCGAATTGAAGCGTTCGGAAACAGATTTAGAGCTAGTCGAGCAACGCATAGCAAAAGACGAGGCTCGTCTCAACGTCACCAAGAACGCAAAAGATGCCCAAGGTATCCAGAGTGAAATGGAATCGCTTGCTCGTCGGAAGTCCGATCTTGAAGACCTTGAACTCGCCATTCTTGACCAGTACGAGGCCGCCAAGGCCGTTTTCGCAACCGTTTCAGTTGACAAGGCAGCCATTGACGAGGAACTTGCCAAGGGTGAAGAGAGTAACGAGGTCGAGATCATGAAACTAAGGTCTGGCCTTGACCTTTTGACCAATGACCGAGCACAGCAAGCCGCCCGCATATCGGCTGAACTTATCGATCTATACGAGAAAAAAGCATCCCGTGGTGTTCCGATAGCACGTCTAGTTGGCCGTGAATGTGGTGCATGTCGCATCAGTCTCGGTGCGACAGCATTCAATGAACTCGAATCCTTAGCTCGAGACGAAATCGCCACCTGCCCTGAGTGCCAAGCAATACTTGTGCGATGAAAAAGCCATCGAATCTAATCATCGAGGCAGACGGCGGCTCTAGAGGAAATCCAGGCCTCGCTGGTTCAGGGGCGTGTCTAATTGACGCAGATTCAGGCGAGGTCATCCTTGAGATCTCAAAATTCATAGGTGTTGCCACCAACAATGTGGCCGAATATATCGCCCTGGTTTCGGGCTTAGAGGGCGCCTACGGGTTGAACCCAGACGCGCGCATTCTGGTGCGAATGGATAGCAAGCTAGTTATAGAACAAATGGCGGGTCGCTGGAAGATAAAGCACCCTGACATGCAGCAACTCGGCGCCCGAGTTCAAAAGTTGGTTGCCGGAAAGCAGGTGCGGTGGCAATGGATTCCTAGAGAAGAAAACTCCCGAGCCGACGCGTTGGCTAACAAGGCTATGGACGAGCAGGGGGATGCGTTCGTAACCGTTGCGGCTGACAGCCCAAGGTCACCGGTGGTCGAGTTCAATCAAACTTTGCCGAGTTCGGTGCGGGCTCCTGGCGGTGTCACGGAACCAGTGACAACTTTGGTGCTCATTCGTCATGGACGCACTCACCTGACCGAGAGTAAGCGTATATCTGGAAGCGGAGGAGAAAATCCTGGGCTTTCAGACCTTGGCCGGGAAGACGCTCACAAAGCGGCTAAAGCCGCTGCGGAGATTGGAAACTCTGGCCCATGGGCCCATCTGAGCCCGATTTCCGCGATAGTGTCATCACCTATCCAACGCACGCTTGATACTGCACGCATTTTGGCAAATGAGCTTGGTTTGGGTGTTGAAGACAATTCGGGTATTGCCGAGATTTCCTTTGGCGACTGGGATGGCCACACAAACGCCGAAGTGATGAGCGAATGGCCCGAGCAATTCGCTCAATGGCAAGGCTCGTGGACCGCCTCGCCCCCAAATGGCGAATCTCTTTCATCTTTCGACGAGAGAGTTCAGTTCGCGCGAAGGTCAATCCTTTCTGAACATGCTGGAAAGACTGTGGCGGTCGTGTCACACGTGATGCCAATTCGGGGTTTCCTCAAGGCCGGCATGGATGCCGGTGCGGCTGGCTATTGGCGCCCTCAGATTTCCCCTTGCTCGATCTCAATCATCCGTTTTTGGGGCGACCAAGCTGCTGAAGTAATCACCATGAACTCAACTGCTCATCTCTAGCAAGTATTCTTTACTTGGATGGGTCGACAAGACGGTCGCGGCAGAAATGACGAGGAACGTCCGGGCTCCACAGAGCAAGACGGTGGCTAACAGCCACTCAGGGTAACCTGCGAGACAGTGCAACAGAAAGTAAACCGCCGTGTAAACGGTAAGGGTGAAACGGTGGTGTAAGAGACCACCAGCGAGATGTGAAAGCACCTCGGCTATGTAAACCTCGTTTGGAGCAAGGTCAGACAGAAGGCGTTTAGAGCTGCTCGCTCTAGTCTTCGGGTAGACCGCTTGAAGGTGTCAGCAATGGCATCTCTAGATAGATGACCGTCACCTGGTAACAGGGACAGAACCCGGCGTAACAGTCGGCCCATCCACTCATCTAAAGCCAGTCGGAGTTAGCTACTGGTCTGAATTTTTCCAGGCGAGTGCGGCCGCTCCAAGAATTCCGGCATTGTTACGTTTTTGAGCCGGCACGATTTCGGCTCGAAGATCGAGTTTTGGGATGAACTCCTCCCACTGTTTGCTGATTCCGCCGCCGACGATAATCAGATCGGGACTGAAAAGTTTCTCGAGCATCGAGTAGTACTTTTGAAGCCGTTTCGACCACTCATCGAAGGTTAGGTTTTCACGCTCCATTGCAGAGTATGCTGCCTTGGTTTCGTAATCAACTCCATCAATCTCTAGATGACCGAGTTCGGCATTGGGAACTAGATCTCCATTCATGAACAAGGCCGTTCCGATTCCGGTTCCTAGAGTGGTCATAATGACCAGACCTTTGCGCTTTCTGCCGGCGCCAAATTTCATTTCTGCGACACCCGCCGCATCCGCGTCGTTCAAGACATGAACGTGCCGTTGGAGTGTGTTCTCGAAGAGCCCATCTGCATCGAGGCCAATCCACTCCTTCGAAACATTTGCCGCAGACATAGTGCGTCCGTGTTGAACAACGGCAGGAAAACAGACTCCAACCGGAAGTGTCGCTCTCGCTGGCTTCAGATCACGCACTAGTTTTGCGACAACTGTTGCAATGTCTTCGGGGTGACCGCCCTGAGGGGTCTCGTAACGAACGCGATCACCAACGAGGTTTCCATTCTTGACGTCAACTAGTGCACCTTTGATTCCGGTGCCGCCGATGTCGATGCCAATCGCCTTTTTTGCCATTATTCGGTCTCTCTTGCCTATGGAAGGGTCAAAATCTCAGGGCCATCTTCGGTGATGACAATAGTGTGTTCGAATTGTGCAGTGATGCTTCTGTCCTTTGTTACGACAGTCCAATCATCCGACCAGATGTCCCACTCGTGCGTGCCCAGAGTCAACATTGGTTCGATGGTAAATACCATGCCAACCTGAATCTCTTCGGCGTAGTGAGGTGCAGAGTCATAATGTGGGATGACTAGACCCGAGTGGAATGCCTCGCCGACCCCGTGCCCGGTGAAATCGCGTACCACTCCATAGTTGAAGCGTTTTGCATACTTCTCTATAGCTCGTCCGATGATATTTACCGAGCGACCGGGTAAGGCTGCATTGATGCCACGCATCATCGCTTCGTGTGTTCGCTCAACTAGAAGTCTCACTTCTGGTGCAACATCACCAACCAGAAACGTCACGTTGCTATCACCGTGGAAACCGTCTTTGAATGCGGTTATGTCGATGTTGACGATGTCGCCGTCTACCAAAGTGGTGTCGTCTGGGATGCCGTGGCAGATGACTTCGTTGATTGAACTGCATAATGACTTAGGAAAGCCTCGATACCCAAGTGTTGATGGGTAAGCGCCTTGTGAAATCACGAACTCGTGGCCAATTCGATCAAGTTCGTCAGTGGTCACACCCGGCCTACAGGCCTCACCAACAAGTTGGATGGCTTGCGCCGCGATTCTTCCAGCGGCACGAATTTTCGCAACCTGTTCTGGAGTCTTGACATCCGATCCGGTGAACTTCGCCGGAGCACTCTTTCCAACATATTCTGGGCGAATGATGTCACTTGGCACCATCCGAGTTCCCGAAAGTCTGCCCATGGTTAGGTGTCCGGTGGCAGTGTCGCGAGGCATGAGTCAAGTCTAAATCTCAGGGCAGTTATGCTCGTCATATGAGCAGCGTGTATTCGGAAAAGAATGAAAAGCCTGAATTCTGGTTCAATTTAAAGACACTGAAAGTGGAAATTGGCCTAAAAAGTGCCGCGCCGTATCGAGTTGGGCCATTTGGTTCCGAGGCGGAAGCCAAATCCGCACTTTTGACACTTGGCGAGCGAAGCGCTAAGTGGAGGGCAGAAGAAGATTAGATAGACGTCCTGCGACTAGAGTTCGAAAGATCGCTCCGGTTCAGGAAAAATGCCCTCTTTGACTTCGGTGCGGTATTGCTTGGCGGCTTGAAGAAGAATATCCCTAAGCTGGGCATACTGCTTCACAAACTTCTTAGGCTTGTGACCCGAGATGCCAGCAAAATCCGTCCAAACGAGTATTTGACCATCGGTATCCGGCCCGGCTCCGATTCCAATCGTTGGAATTCCGCAGTTTGAAGTTACCTGCCGAGCCAACTCTGCAGGAACAAGTTCTAGAACCACTGAAAATGCACCGGCTTTGGCGACTGCTTCAGCGTCAGCCAGGAGAGCATCCGCGCCCTCGCCTCGACCTTGTACTTTGAATCCACCAAGATTGTTGACCGATTGAGGAGTGAACCCAATGTGTCCCATGACGGGAATGCCGGCCGTAGTGAGCGCCTCTATCTGCGTGGCGCTCCGGACTCCACCTTCAAGCTTTACGGCATCCGCACCGGTGAATTTCATGATCTTGATGGCATTCTCGAGCGCCTGTTCCGGGCCAAGTTCGTAAGAGCCAAAGGGCATGTCAACTACGACAAGTGCCCGCGAAGCAGCGCCAGCGACGGCCCTACCGAATGGGATGATTTCATCCACTGTTATCGGCAGTGTAGTTGCGTGACCGAGAGCGTTATCTGCTGCCGAATCGCCGACCAAGATTACTTCGACACCCGCCTCGTCAAAAATTGAAGAGGTGAGCTGGTCGTAGCTGGTTAAGCAAGAAAACTTATGTCCAGCTTGCTTGAACTCAGCAAGATGCGAAATGCGAATTTTTTTAGGCAGCAGAGGTGTGGTCATTAGTTGCGCTTCCAGGCATCCACTTCAATCTCTACGAGCATTGCCGGGTTTATGAACTGGATGCCCGCAAGCATAGCTGCGGCTGGGCGGATCTCTCCGAAAACCTCGCCATGCGCCTTTCCTACGGCATCCATGTCAGCGGCGTTCGATAGATAAACGCGAGAGCGCACCACATCGGCAAGTGTGTAGCCAACCTGGGCTAGAGCAGGTGCGATTACGTCGTTGAGAGCAACTAAGGTTTGCCCGTATGCATCACCCTCGTGCTGAAGTTTGCCATCAACCGTGGCGGTGGAGCCAGATACGTGAACATAGTCGCCAGCGACTGTTGCTCGTGAGTAACCAATTACCGATTCCCAAGGTCCGCCGCTTGAAATCAACTTGTCTGCTGCCATTGTTTTGAACTCCTGTTTCTTATCTAAATTTGTTCGTGATTGGAAGTCTTCTGTCGCGTCCAAAGGCCATTCCAGTAATCTTTGGACCGATCGCACCTTGGCGTCGTTTCCATTCGGCGCGATCCACCAGTGCAATTATCCGGTCAACGATGGTTGCTTCGAAACCCTCTGCGATCAGTTGATCTCTGCCAAGTCGTCGTTCCACGTAGGCATCTAGGAGTCTGTCAAGCAACTCGTACTCGGGAAGACTGTCTTGATCCAACTGATCGGGGCGAAGTTCAGCCGAGGGTGGTTTGGTGATCGAGTTCTCTGGAATTGGGGGAGTGAGTCCCATTTCAAGTGCCTTGGCGTTGCGCCACTCTGCTAACTTCCAAACCAAAGACTTCTCGACATCCTTGATTGGCGCGAAACCGCCAACAGAGTCTCCATAGATGGTGCTATATCCGACGGCAAGTTCGGTTTTGTTTCCGGTTGTCAGGGTCAAATGTCCTTCGGTGTTGCTGAGTGCCATGAGGATGACTCCTCGCATACGCGCCTGCAAGTTCTCAGATGCCAAACCATCGAGTCTCAATTGAGATTCGAATGAATCGACCATGCCTTCGATCGCTTCCGTTCGATAGTGACATCCAATTCGTTCAGCTAAATCTTGCGCGTCGCTTCTTGAATGTCCTGAGGAGTACTTGCTTGGCATCGAAACGCCGAAAACTCGGTCGGGGCCGATTGCATCCGAGGCGAGAACGGCGCAAACAGCCGAGTCAATTCCTCCGCTGAGACCAAGCACTACTGAACTAAAGGCGTTCTTTTCCACATAGTCGCGAAGCCCTAGGACCAAGGCTCCCCAAATCTCAGCAAACTCGTCGCGATTGTCTTGCTCGGGGATCGAGTCACTAATCTTCCGTGCACTCGGGCTAATGGATATGAACGTACCGTCAGAGATGTCTACGTATGTCAGATCACTGTCAAATTGGCGTGCCCTGGCTATGACATTGCCATCTTGATCAATGAAGAAACTGTTGCCGTCAAAGACAAGGTCATCTTGACCGCCTACCAAATTCACATAGGCCGACGCGCAGGAATGCCGCTTAGAGAGTTCTTGGACCAACTTGAGGCGCGCATCCGTCTTCGAGACTTCAAATGGCGAACCGTTCAGAATGAGTGCAACGTCGGTGGCAGCATCCTTCAGCTCTGCCACAGGACCACCAGACTGCCAAATGTCTTCGCAGATAAGCGTTGAGAAACGTAGGCCCTGGAATTCGAAAGTCAAAAGTGAATCTCCTGGGACGAAATTTCTAAACTCATCAAAGACCGAGTAATTCGGTAGGTGATGTTTCGAATACCTGCCAATAATTTTGCCGCTTACGATGGCGGTCGCGGAATTCTGGGCGAGTGACCATCCGTTGCTCTTAGTGGCCTTGCTTGGATGACCAACTACAACCGCAATGTTCAAATATTTTGGGGCCTGCAAAACCTCTGCCAGTTGCGTCACCGCGGCTTCTGCCGCCTCAATGAAACTCATCCGAGCAGCTAGGTCTTCTATAGGGTAGCCAGTCAGGTTCATCTCGCCAAAGACAACTAAATTCGCCCCATTTAGAACAGCCTCATCCACAATCGCAATGGTCTGAGCAAGGTTGCCAGAAATATCTCCCACAACGGGGTTTGTCTGAGCCATTGCTAAGCGAACTGAAGGCATAACCATTAGCCTAGTAGCAGGTAGAGATAGGAATTTTCGATGGATAAGCAAACTGACTTCGTCCTCCGCACAATTGAAGAACGCGGAGTCAAATTCGTGAGACTTTGGTTCACGGATGTTGCAGGCACACTTAAGTCTGTTGCTATCGCCCCTGCCGAGGTCGAAGGGGCATTTGCCGAGGGTCTCGGTTTTGACGGCTCAGCTATCGAGGGGCTTGCCCGCAAATACGAAGCCGATATGCTTGCTTTACCAGACCCAAGCACTTTCCAAATTCTGCCTTGGCGCGGCGAAATTGATCCAACAGCACGTATGTTCTGTGACATTCAGACCCCCGACGGTAAACCTGCGGCAGCGGATCCACGAAATGTTCTTCGCCGTGCACTCGCGAAAGCATCAGATCGAGGTTTTTCGTTTTATATCCACCCAGAAATTGAGTTCTATCTGCTGAAGTCATCGCAGATCGGACCCGAGGGTCCTATCCCAGTTGACAATGCTGGATACTTTGACAACGTCCCTGGCGGCACCGCACATGACTTCCGTCGCCGCGCCGTTGGAATGCTTGAACAGTTGGGCATTTCCGTCGAATTTAGCCACCACGAAGGTGGCCCTGGCCAGAACGAAATCG
Source organism: Microbacteriaceae bacterium (assembly GCA_947452675.1). Taxonomy (GTDB): domain Bacteria; phylum Actinomycetota; class Actinomycetes; order Actinomycetales; family Microbacteriaceae; genus Rhodoluna. The sequence continues at coordinate 10,458 of CANGDL010000022.1, forward strand.
ATCTCCGCTATGCCGACGCGCTAACAATGGCCGACAACATCATGACTTTCCGCACGGTTATCAAGGAAGTTGCGATTGAGCAGGGCGTGTATGCCACCTTCATGCCAAAGCCTTTCAGCCAGCACCCTGGTTCTGGAATGCACACGCACATGTCACTCTTCGAAGGTGACACAAATGCGTTCTTCGAAGCGGGTTCTCAATATCACCTTTCAAAGACCGCTAAACATTTCATCGCAGGTCTGTTGCGCCACGCCCCTGAAATTACAGCTGTAACCAACCAGTATGTGAACTCATACAAGCGACTTTGGGGTGGCGGAGAGGCACCAAGTTACGTCAGTTGGGGTCACAACAACAGATCTTCTTTGATTCGCGTACCGTTCTATAAGCCAGACAAGGGCAACAGTTCCCGAATCGAATACCGTGCAATCGATTCAGCGGCAAACCCATACTTGGCCTACGCGCTTATCCTTGCGGCTGGTATGAAGGGCATCGAAGAGGAATACCCGCTACCTGCCGAGAGCGAGGATAACGTCTGGACACTGACTGACGCTGAACGTCGCGCTATGGGCATCCAGCCACTTCCTCAGAGTCTCGACCACGCGATTAAGAAACTCGAAGAGTCAGAACTTGCAGCTGAAACGTTGGGTGAAGAGGTATTCAGCTATGTGCTCGCAAATAAGCGACGCGAGTGGAGCGAATACCGCTCGCAGGTGACTCCATTCGAGTTGAAACACAACCTCGAATCCCTCTAAACAATGGCGTATGTAGATCGCCCGGTTGGGCTTTCGGAATTCGCGAAGTATGGTTTCGTTGACCTAAGCGGTACGGTCGGCAAACTCGACAAACTGGTTAGTTTGGTTGGAGATTCTGGCCGTTCAGCGGTTGCGGCATTGGCCCTGGCAGCAGACCCAGACCAGGCTCTCAACGCGCTTTTAGACTTTGCCGAACGAGACAAGCATTCCGTAAAGAAGCTTCTCAATAAACATGAGACCGCAGTTCGATTTTGCGCGGTTTTGGGTGCATCCAAGGCGCTCACGGATTTCTTGCGCCGTCACCCGGACGCCCTGAGCGTGCTCGAGAAATCGCACGCAATAGATCTTGGCTCCGATTACTACAGGAGTTGCATCGATAGTCAGGTAACTCCACTCTTGCGCTCTGGGTTCAGCACTCCAGATGCTTGGAATGCGCTTCGCAAGGCATACCGAATTGAACTATTGAAGATCGCACTTTACGATTTGACCTCTCCATCACCGCAAGAGGACTTGCCAGTCGTTGCTGCAGCTTTGGCTGACATCGCTGGAGGGGCGATTGAAGCCGGGCTTTCAATCGCCCGCGCTGAACTTCGATTCACAAAGGACCATGGCGTGTTCAGCGATCTTGAGATTGACGCCACGCGAATCGCTGTGATGGCCATGGGTAAGTGCGGCGCGCGAGAACTCAACTACATATCGGATGTTGACGTCATCTTTGTAGCGGAATCCACCTCCCCAGATGTCGAAAACCATCGAGCTGTTGAGGTTGCTACAAAGCTAGCGACTCGAATGATGCGAGCAATGGATGGAACGGCAACGGAACCAGACCTCTGGCAAGTGGACCCAAATTTACGCCCAGAGGGCAAGGCTGGCGCACTGGTCAGGACTCTCGATTCGCATGTTGCTTATTACGACCGCTGGGCCGAGAGTTGGGAATTCCAGGCACTTCTAAAGGCGCGCCCGATTGCTGGCGACCTTGAACTGGGCGCGGCCTACGTCGAGGCATTGGCCCCTAAAGTTTGGGCTTCTGCAGGGCGTGAAAACTTCGTCGAATCGGCTCAGAAAATGCGGGAAAGAGTCATGCAGTTCATCCCGGCGAACGAGATTAATCTTGAGATCAAACTTGGTCCGGGTGGTCTTCGTGACATTGAATTCACAGTCCAACTGCTTCAACTCGTGCACGGACGAACCGACACCTCAGTTCACCAACGAGACACGCTGGGTGCATTAGATGCTCTGACTCTGGCTGGTTATGTTGGACGGTCGGAGTCGGCTCAGTTCGCTAAACACTACAAATTCCTCCGCTTTCTTGAACATCGCATCCAGCTCTCCGACATGCGCAGAACGCACCTAATGCCAACAAGCGAGGCCAAGCTTCGCCCACTTGCACGGAGCGTCTCGCTCAAGAACACCGCCGAAGCACTCACTTCCGAATGGGAAAAAGTGAAGGTTGAGGTCCGAGCACTGCACCAAAAGATCTTCTATCGCCCTTTGCTGAGCGCCGCTTCGAGACTTGAGGGGTCAAGCCTTGAACTTTCAAATGCGCAGGTTGAGGATCGTCTTCGTGCAATCGGTTTCGCAGATCCAATCGGTGCGCACAAGAACATCGCTGCGCTTACTTCGGGCCTCTCTAGAAGAGCAGCGATCCAAAAGCAGTTACTTCCGGTATTGCTTGAATGGTTTGCTAAGGGGACAGATCCGGATTCGGCTCTGCTAGCCTTTCGACGTCTAAGCGAGGACCTCGGTGAATCGCCTTGGTATCTGCGAATGTTGCGAGACGCAACGGGGGCAGCCGAACGCATGACTCAAGTCTTGTCGAACAGCAGGCTAGCCACCAATCTATTCGAACGTATTCCAGAGGCGGCTGCTTGGTTTGAGCGTCTTGATGACCTGATCCCAATGACAGAGATCGAACTCATCGTTGAATTCAATGCAATCGTCGCTCGTCACGAGCTAGGGGAGACAGCCGCTGCAGCAATGCGTCAAATCAGACGCCGAGAAACTCTTCGTATAGCCATGGGTGCCGTGCTCGGTGAGTTGTCACTCGACCAGATCTCGCAGGCTCTGAGTGACCTCACCGCTTGCTACGTTCGTGGCATGTTGGATGTTGTCGTCGAGCTTCCGGGATCAAGCGTGTCAGCCGATAAGCCGCTCGAGATATTGGACTTTGGTATCATCGCCATGGGGCGATTTGGGGGAGAAGAGCTAGGTTTCGGTTCTGACGCAGACGTGATGTTTGTATATGAGCCTTTGCCAGGGGTGATTCCAGAGCTCGCTCAAAAGACAGCGGAACGAATCATTTCGGATCTCAAACTTCTCGCTGCCGATCCTCTGCTTGAGTTCGAATTAGATCTCGATCTGCGTCCAGAGGGAAAGAACGGGCCAAATGCTCGCTCTATCGACTCCTACCGCGCCTACTACGCCCGTTGGGCGGACACCTGGGAATCTCAAGCATTGCTCCGCGCTAAGCCCATAGCCGGCAGTTCAGCGCTGATCGAAGAATTTCTCGAACTCATCAACAGTTACCGTTATCCAACAGAGCTACCAACGTCTGCGGTCGTGGAGATTCGTCGAATCAAGGCAAGGATGGAGACAGAACGCCTACCGCAAGGCGCCGACCCTAGAAGACATACCAAACTCGGTCGTGGGTCGCTTAGTGACGTTGAGTGGTTGGTTCAACTTATGCAGTTGAAGCATGGCAAAGATCATCCAGGCATTCGGACCCCGAAAACGCTAGCGGCTCTCGATGCCTGCGTAAAGGAAGGCTTGATTGCAGAACACGACGCACGCGTGCTGAGCGAAGCTTGGACGTTTGCATCTCGTGTCCGTTCGGCATCTGTGCTCTGGGCCAATAAGCGCACGGATGTGTTGCCAACGGATCGCCAGCAGCTTGAAGGAATGGCTCGCATCCTTGAATACCCTGCGGGTTCGGCGACGCAACTAGAAGAGGATTACCTGGCCTTCACGCGTCGCTCCCGTATGGTTTACGAGCGTTTGTTCTACGCGGATTAGCTGATAAAAAAAGGTCCCTGTCGTTATGACAGGGACCTTTTTACTTACTAAGGATTAGACGCCGAAGTAAAGTTCGAACTCGTATGGGTGTGGACGAAGCGCGATCGGCTGGATCTCGTGAACGCGCTTGTAGTCGATCCAAGTTTCGATTAGGTCCTTGGTGAATACGCCACCCTCTAGAAGGTAGTCGTGGTCAGCTTCAAGAGCCTTTAGAACATCCTCAAGGTTTCCAGGAACCTGTGGGATCAACTTTGCTTCCTCAGGAGGAAGTTCGTATAGGTCCTTGTCTACCGGCTCGTGTGGCTCGATGCGGTTCTTGATGCCATCGATACCAGCCATAAGCATTGCTGCGAAGGCAAGGTATGGGTTCGACGAGGCGTCAGGAGCACGGAACTCGATGCGCTTTGCCTTCGGGTTGGTACCGGTCATCGGGATGCGGATTGCAGCCGAGCGGTTACCTGCCGAGTAAACAAGGTTTACCGGAGCTTCGAAGCCTGGGACTAGACGGTGGTAGCTGTTTACGGTCGGGTTAGTGAACGCAAGCAGTGATGGAGCGTGCTTGAGGATACCGCCGATGTACCAGCGAGCGATGTCTGAAAGACCGCCGTAACCTGACTCGTCGTAGAACAAAGGCTTGCCTTCCTTCCACAATGACATGTGAACGTGCATACCTGAACCGTTGTCGCCGAATAGTGGCTTAGGCATGAAGGTAGCTACCTTGCCCCACTGCTCAGCTACGTTCTTGACGATGTACTTGAACTTCAGGATGTCGTCGGCTGATGAGAGAAGGGTGTCGAAACGGTAGTTAATTTCACCCTGACCAGCGGTGCCAACTTCGTGGTGGCTACGCTCGACCTCGAGGCCGGCCGCGATTAGCTCGAGAACGATGTTGTCGCGCATATCTGCGTGCTTGTCAACTGGGGTTACTGGGAAGTAGCCACCCTTGTAAGGAGTCTTGTTTGCAAGGTTGCCGCCCTGGCCGTTGACGCGCTCGTCACGACCCGAGTTCCAAGCTGCTTCATCTGAGTCAATGAAGTGCATTGAGCTGTTCTGCTTGTATTCGTAGCGAACGTCATCGAAGATAAAGAACTCTGCCTCAGGAGCGAAGAAAGCGGTGTCGGCGATGCCGGTGCTTGCCAAGTATGCCTGTGCTTTGCGAGCAGTCTGACGTGGGTCGCGACCGTAGATCTCACCGTTTCGCGGGTTGTAGATGTCAAAGATCATGATTAGGGTCTTCTCGGCGCGGAAAGCGTCAAGGTAAGCAGTGGTCACGTCAGGGATGATCTGCATGTCTGATTCGTGGATTGACGCGAAACCGCGGATCGACGAGCCATCAAATAGCTGACCATCGATGAAGAACTGCTCATCGATCATTGCTGCTGGAAGGTTGAAGTGCTGCTGGACACCAGGCAGGTCAGTAAAGCGAACGTCAAGGAACTTTACGTCGTTCTCCTTGATGTAAGCAACGACCTCAGAGGCAGTCTTGAACATAGGGGGTTTCCCTTCATTAGATTTTGGATGGGCTTCTTTAAACCATCCTCTATATCCTATCCAAGCAAAGGCTTCGAGCTGGTTCGAATCGTGTTTCAGGAATGTAAAATTTTCGCCTAGTCTGAATGCATGAGTGAAGCGCAGCAGTGGGCCGGCCAACGTCTTGGATTGCCAAAAACAGGGGCGGGGAGCCTTGCAAAGGTTGGACTCCGTTTTGCGGCCCTTATGATCGACTGGGTGCTCGCCATGCTTGTTTCTCAAGCTTTCGCCAAAGGAGATTCAACAGTCACGCTCGTCGTTTTCGCCTTTGTTCAATGGGTTCTAATAGCTACCGTTGGATACAGCATTGGACATCGTATTCTTGGCCTTCAAGTTCGCCGACTGGATGGAAAATTCGTCGGCCTTTGGCGTTCTCTGGTTCGAATTGGTCTCATTCTTCTGGTGATCCCAGCAACAATCTGGGATGCCGACAATCGAGGGCTTCACGATAAGGCCGCTGGCACGGTTTTGGTTCTAACAAGATAGTAAAAACCCCACCCGAACAGTCGGATGGGGTTTACATGAAAAATCTATCTGCGTTGCGCGCGCATACGTTTTGGGTCAATACCCTTTGGTATCGGCATTGCCGTGACCAAAGCTGAAAGACGCTTGTCGATGGCTGCAACTTCGTTGCGATTTAGAGAGCGCTTCATCTTCAGTAGCGTTGGCGCCAATTTCATTAGCCGCGTGCCTTCTGCGTCTTGCGTGACCCAAACAAACTTCACTTCGACACCTGGAACAGAGCGCTGAACCTTGCGGCGTTCATCCTCAAGCATTGGCTGAACACGAGTTCTGACACCTTCACCGATTAGCACGACTCCGGCTGGTCCAATGGCGCGATAAACAGCATCCTGGTTTCTATTTACGGCGATGGGGGTCTCACTTCCACGCCAACCGCGCTTAAGAGCAGAACGCAAAACAGCGCTTACTGCTCCGGGCTGGCCCTCTATTTGAGCGTATGCCGCGTGCTCTGCTTTTCGCGACATCACGATCAAACCTGAGAGCACGCCGATCAGGAGACCGGTAACAATCCAAACAACCAGGCCTACGGTAGTTCCGTGGCCAACGGTGGAACCTAGAATTGCACCGCCAAGCACGCCTAAAACGACAGCAAGCAATGCCCACCAAAGCGCAGTCTTATCCGCCTGGATGGTCATTTTGTAAATCTTGAGAAGTTGAGCGACGCGACCTGGTTCTTTATTCGTTTTAGCCATTTCTCTAGCCTATCCGTTGACTGCTTGGCTAAAGCCATCCTTGGCAGCTGCGTCTGCAAGGTGTTGAAGGTGAACTGGAATTTCGAGGCCCTTTTTCTGCATAGACGTGGCCCAAAGTCGACCTGCGCGGTATGAACTTCTAACCAATGGGCCACTGAGTACACCTAGGAATCCGATTTCTTCGGCCTCCTCCTTCATCTCAACGAACTCCTCTGGCTTAACCCAGCGAGAAACAGGGTGGTGTTTCGGGGTAGGTCGTAGGTATTGAGTGATGGTCAAGATGTCGGTGCCCGCATCGAACAAATCCTGCATGGCTTGAGAGATTTCATCCCGGGTTTCGCCCATTCCGAGAATTAAATTTGACTTTGTGACTAGCCCGTAGTTTCTAGCCTGTGTAATAACGTCAAGTGAACGCTCGTATGTGAACGCTGGCCGAATTTGCTTGAAAATGCGAGGCACTGTCTCAACATTGTGGGCGAAAACCTCCGGAGCGGCAGCGAAAACTTTGCCAAGCAACTCTGGATTTCCTGAGAAATCGGGAACTAGAATCTCGACGCCTGTCCCCGGAGATTGCTTGTGAATCTGCCTAATAGTTTCAGCGTAAAGCCAGGCACCCTCGTCGGGAAGATCGTCGCGCGCGACGCCAGTGACAGTGGCATAACGCAGTTCCATGCGTTTTACCGAATCCCCTACCCGTCGAGGTTCGTCTGGGTCGAAGTTATCCGGTTTACCGGTGTCAATCTGACAAAAGTCACACCGACGCGTGCACTGCGATCCACCGATTAGGAAGGTGGCTTCTCGGTCTTCCCAGCATTCGAAGATGTTCGGGCAGCCCGCTTCTTGGCAAACCGTGTGCAGATTTTCGCCTTTGACCAGAGCCTGCAGGGCCTGATATTCAGGTCCCATTTTTGCGGTTGTTTTGATCCAGCTTGGCTTCTTTTCGATTGGTACCGCGCTGTTTCGAGCCTCGATGCGCAAAAGTTTGCGTTCGGGCTTTTGCTCGTTAATCGTCATAAGTTGACTTTGCCAATCTCTTTGAGGTGTTTCTGGATTACCTTCGCCGCCATGTCCGGCGTTATTTCACGACCAAGCAGCTCAGAAAGCGTGCTCACTGTCGCATCACGAATGCCGCAAGCGATAATCGTTTCATATGGTTCCAATGAATTGTTGCAGTTCAGAGCGAATCCATGCATGGTTGTGTGTTCCGCGACACGAATTCCAATAGCCGCAACTTTGACGTGCGAACCGTCTAACGGAGCCCACACACCGCTTCGGCCCTCGACGCGTTCCGTAAAGAGACCAAATTCAGCGATTGAGTCAATAAGCACTTGTTCCAGCCAACGAACATAACCAACGACATCGATTGGTCTCGGGAGTTGCATGATTGGATACCCGATGAGCTGTCCAGGACCATGCCAAGTAATTTTTCCGCCACGATCTACTTCGATGACCGGAGTGCCGTCCTGCGGGCGCTCACTATCTTCGGTTCGTTTCCCGGCCGTGTATACGGGGTTATGCTCCAGGAGAATCACCGTGTCTGGTCGCTTGCCCGAGGACACCTCGGCATGAATCACGCGCTGAAGTTGCCAGCCCGATTCGTAATCGACAAAGTCTGGCGCAAGGCCGGCGTTTAGGAATTCGGGCATATGGCAATTCTAAGTTGTTGACAGTGATCGATTTCTCTGCCATCTTTTCAACAAAATAGTGTCGAACGCTATTTCCACGGATGTTGGTTTGCAATGCTACGGCATGAAGAAAAGTGTTTTCCGACCTGAAATTGAACGAAATCGCATCACCACGAATTGGGCTCGCGTCATACAACCAGTCGCTGAATTGAGTGAGGAGAACATTCCGAAGCAAACTAGAGCTCGGCCAGTTTTGATTCTCGTGGTTTCTCTATTGACTATTTTTGCGCTGATTTGGAGTCTGGCGGAGACTCAGGAAGGCGGGATGATCATAAAAGATAGTTCGCCCCGACCATCCGTTATTCGGTCACCGGTTACAACTCCCACGATTTCCACAACTGCGTCAGGTTGCACACTGAATGACTTCACCGCGGAAGTTGGAGGTGAAGAGATGGAGGATCCTGCTGCGCACCTTCCAAGCTTTGTTCGTCTAAAAAGTTCTTCAAATTTCGGTGGCTTGTTGATCTTGAATTTCAGTTGTCGAAGCGGTTCAATCTTTCTCAATTTCAACGAAGAATGGGAAACCAGCAGCCAAGGGTGGCGACTTAAAAAAATCTCCCAGTTGCCGGATGGGCAACTGGGAGATCAATAAATTCGGAGCTTATAGGCCTAGAACTGAATCAAAGTTTGCGTCTTCAAGGCGAGCCTTGACGTCAACTAGGAATCGGCTTGCGTCCGCGCCATCCACCAATCGGTGGTCGTACGAGAGTGCAAGGTAGACCATGCTTCGGATAGAAATCGCATCCTGGCCATTGGCATCGGTTACGACCACTGGTCGCTTGGTAACCACGCCAGTGCCAAGAATTGCAACCTGTGGCAAGAACACCACTGGGGTGTCGAATAGTGCGCCACGTGAGCCGGTGTTGGTCAAAGTGAAAGTTCCGCCACCAAGTTCGTCTGGCTTGAGCTGATTTGCGCGCGTACGCGCCGCCTTGTCAGCAATCTGCTGAGCAATCTCCATGATGTTTAGTGACGCAGCGTCACGAATGACCGGAGTCAGGAGACCCTTTTCAGTATCAACAGCGAAAGAAATGTTCTCGCTGCCGTGATAGACGATGTTGTCGCCATCGATAGTGGCATTTAGCTTTGGATGCACTCGAAGCGCTTCAGCAGCGGCAAGCGCGAAGAAAGGCATGAAGTTTAACTTTCCACCTGATTTTGCAACGAAAGTTGGTTGGACCTTCTGGCGCAACTGAGCAATCTTGGTTACATCTACTTCGACGACGGTGGTCAGCTGCGCGGTTGACACCATTGATGCAACGGCGCGCTCGGCAAGCACTTTGCGAAGGCGCGACATTGGCTCGGTTGTGCCACGAAGCGGCGAAGCAACTCCAGGCACATATGCAGCCGAAACCGTTGAGCTGCTCGATGGGGCACTCGCTGACGCGTTCAGGATGTCATCCTTTCGGATGCGCCCTCCAACACCAGTGCCGGCAACTTGAGAAAGGTCGATTCCTGATTCCTGGGCTAGCTTGCGAACCAGGGGAGTGACGTAGCCTGCGTCGCTAATCGGCGCAGTGGTAACCGGAGCGGCAACCACTGGCGCTGCTACTACTGGCGCTGCTACGACTGGCGCAGAAACGACAGGTGCAGAAACGACAGGTGCAGAAACGACAGGTGCAGAAACGA
>CANGDL010000023.1 GCA_947452675.1 Microbacteriaceae bacterium
AATATGGGGATGATCGGTTTCGACAGTGCATGTGTAACTGGATGAAGCGGGTCGAGAATGTAGCGTCAACTCGTAAATGTCCGCTGCAAACTATAAGTGCTAAATCATCACGCACTGACTTCGCCCTAGCTGCTTAATAGCCCCTAGCCCCGAAGTCCGTTAGACCAGGTTTGATTTCGTCCTGGACCCTAGCGTCATTTAGAAATCTCGCTGAGAAGTTATGCCTTAGGGCTTCTTGGGACTTTAACTAAGACTGGGCCCGTCGGTTATGTCGCTTCAAGCTAGCACCGGGGCCGAGTAGAACGTTATTGAAGCTACACCCGTAGAAGAGCTAGAAACTCTGTATTGGACGGGGGTTCAATTCCCCCCATCTCCACTCAGGGCGGTTTCGAAAGAAACAAGCCAACGAGTCATCCCATTACAAACAGCCCACCAGTAAATGGTGGGTTTTTTGTTTAATCTGCGCGGCGATTGCGTCGGTGTTATCGTTATGCCAAGGAGCTAATCATGACTTTTATCGATGCAATCAAGAGCTATTTCAAGAACTACGGAACCTTCAAAGGTCGGGCAAGACGCAGTGAGTTTTGGCTTGCAGTTGTTTTCACTACGATCATTTCTCTCGCAATTTCAATCGTGGCTCCGGGACACCGCGATATTGTTGGCGGTGTCGAATTTGACCAAAACTCTCCGTTGTCGGACCTCTGGTCGCTGGCCACTCTTCTTCCAAACCTGGCACTTGTTTGGCGAAGACTGCACGATGTGAATAAATCGGGCGGTTGGTTCTTTTTCATCTTCCTTCCAATTATTGGCTGGATTCTTTTACTCATTCAGTTAGTGAAAGACGGGCAACCTGAAGCGAATCAGTTCGGTGAACCTGTAAAGGAAACCGCATAGAAATGACTACTCTTCAAGGTCGCGATAAGACTGCACTTATTGTCATCGATGTTCAGAATGGTGTCGTCGAAGGCGCTTATAAACGCGCCGAGGTTATCGAAAATATTGAGCGCGCTGTTGCCATGTCACGCGCGGCCCACGTGCCAGTAATTTGGGTTCAGCATTCCGATGAAGAGTTAGTCATTGGCTCGGATACATGGCAAATCGTTCCAGAATTGATTCCGTTGTCTGGCGAAGCTATGGTGCGCAAAACCTACCGGAGTTCGTTCGAAGGGACAAATCTGGAGCAGATCCTTGCCGACCAAACGGTTGGTCATCTTGTCGTTTGTGGTGCAGAGTCAAACAATTGCGTGCGCCACACTTCACAGGATGCACTTGCCAAGGGCTATGACGTGACCCTGATTTCCGATGCTCACACCACAACCGGGTATGAGTGGGGTGGACATGTCGTTTCTGCGCAGGCCGTTGTTGAGGAACAGAGTGACAACTTCAATGAGAAACTTCCGGGCCGGTTCGCCCGCGCCATACCTCTGGCACAATTGAGCCTATGAATCAGACCCTTGGCGAATGGCTTGTCACATATGGAACGCAAGCCTTCGAAATCATCGGCACGCTTGCTTTTGCTCTCTCGGGTCTTATTGAAGCAGCCAGAAAAAAACTAGACCTCGTCGGGATGGCGATCGTTACATCCCTGGCCGCTTTTGGTGGTGGCACTCTTCGTGATATTCTTCTTGATCGCCGACCATTCTTCTGGGTTCAAAATGAAATTTGGATTTGGGCCATCCTGATCATGTGTGCCCTAGCGTTGGTATTCATGCGCGCACGTCACATCGAGTTAACCGAGCGCACAATGCAGCTACCAGACGCGTTTGGCCTCGGTATCTTCGCTGCTGGAGGCACGCAAATAGCCATTACTGCCGGTGTCTCACCGATCATCGCGGTGGTCATGGGTGTAATTACTCCCGTGTTCGGAGGCGTTCTTCGCGACGTTGTTGTGAATGAAATTCCACGTGCTTTTAATGATCACCAGCCATACGCGGTGATTGCTTTTGCCGGCGGATGGCTAGTTGTGGGCCTAAATCTACTTGGCTGGTCATCATTTTGGTCTGTTGCGACCGGGGCACTCGTAATTACGGCACTTCGACTTATGGCGGTGGCCTTCGGTTGGCGTTTACCAACCTGGAGGGTTTAGCGAGCTAGCTCAGCAGACATTTCTGTGCATGGCGCAAGCTGTGCAACTCTTTGAGGGGTTACGCCCAGAAGAACTGCTATGTCACGCATGGTCAGACCCTCGTCGCGCATGCGGCCTACAACATCGCGGATTTCATTCGAGGCCTCGTCCTGAAGGCGGTTCGCTTCGCGCATTTTGGCCTGGGCGGACTCGATGTCGCAAATTATGCCAGGCATTACTGCCTCGACCTTGACCACTATGTCGCACTTCGACTCGCCAGTCGCCTTTTCGGCAAGCAATTTGATTTGCTCGGTAGCCTTGTCTAGGCGTTTCGCAGTGGTGGTGAAGTTGTCAAGTTCGGGAACGGCAACAAGCCAACCATCGGCTTTGCGTTCACAGAGCGCGGTGATTTCCATTGCTGTTCCTTTCGTAGTCATTGATTGCTCTTATCTTAGTGATAGAAGTTGTAAAGGGCTACTTTACAAAGAGTGCCTTGGTTGCCGCCCTGCCTAGTGTAGATAAGAGCACTTTACCGGTCAGAGTAATTAGAATCACTGTCGTAATCGCTCTCCCGAGGTCCCAAATAAGACCTCCAGTGAAAATCTCATAGGTCAGAAACCGCGCCAGGTTCTCGCCGATTGGCGCCCCAGCAAGGTAGGCGAGACTGCCTCCGACTCCGGCTAGAAAGGGCCAGTTCCACATCGTCATCAAGGCGCCGTAGGCGAAGCTTGCAATCGCGGCATAGATAGCGAGTAGACCCCGCGGGTCGCGTCCGGCAAGTTCAATTGACCTCAGGCAGCCAGCGCCAATTCCGACCAAACCTGCTGCCATCATCTGGAACGGCAACCACGGTCCGACCCCAGCACCGAGCAGAGCAGACACAAATAGTGAACCCGAACCAAGGATGAATCCAAAGCCTGGGCCGAACACATATGCGCCCAAGATAATCAAGAAAAATGCGGTTTCAATCCCCGAAACACCAGCGCCCAATAGCCTAACGACCGAATTCAAAGCGATTAGCACTCCTAGGATGGCGAGGCGCTTTGAGTCGAGTTTTCCGGAACCGAATTCAATCAAAAGCAAAATCAAAAGTGCGGGCATGAAAGCAATAAAGATTCCCTGCGCTATCGCGGCCTGATTGATCGATTGCGCTCCAATGAACAGTGGCCAGGTGAAGGCGAGGATGGCGGTTAGCGACCCTAGCGCAACCGTTGACATCGAGCCGAGTTTAGAACTCATCCGCGCTCTTTTCATCGTGAATCTGTCCGGCAGCTAGGCGCAAAGTTTTGTCGGCTATAAGCTCGGCGAATTCGATGTCATGTGTCGCTAACAGAATTGAACGCCCATTGTTGCGAAGTTCCGCCAGGATGTGGGCCAGGTTCTGCCTTGCCTGGATGTCTAACCCGCGAGTTGGCTCGTCGAGAAGCAGCAGAGGAGCATCCCGAGTGATTTGAATCGCCAATGCAAGAGAGAGTTGCTGACCTGCGGACAAATCTCTCGGGTGAAGAGCTGGATCGATTCTGCCAACGAGGTCTTCGAATACTTTGGATGCGGAAAGGAGTGCCCCTGGCCCCGAGGGGTCGGCCGCCCGAAGTTCATCCGAAATGGACTTGAGAATCAGTAGGTCAGTTGCGTTTTGCGGAACCATCACGGCGTCGAGTCCCTTCAAGACGCTTTCACGATAAATTCGCCAAAGTAGTGAAGTCTTCCCAGATCCATTTGCTCCGGTAATCACCGTTATTCTCCCGGATTCAAGTTCGATGTCGATTGGGCCGAGGATAAATCCACTTTCGAACCGTTCGCTAAGTGCTGTGGCTTCGAACACAAGGTCACTCGCCAGTTTGATGTGTTTCTCAATCGACTGGGGGAGCATCGGGGTGACCCCAAAATCCTCTGGTGCGAACTTGGTCACTTTTCCGCCGATTTCAAATTCGAAAATACTGTCGACAAATGGTAAGACTCTGTCGATTCTGTGTTCTGCGATCAAGACGGTGACATTGTTGCTGGTGGCTAGGTAACGCAATGTTTCTAGAAGTTGCACAGCTGAGATTTCGTCAAGTGCTGAAGTTGGTTCGTCTAGAAGTAGAACAGTTTGCCCTGCCGCCAGAACCGAACCAATCGAGACTTTCTGTTGCTGGCCGCTTGAAATTGCAGTCAAGGGCACGTTGAGCAAGTGATCGAGGTTGAAGCGGGTTGAGGTCAATCGGATGCGTTCGAGCATGTCTTGTTCAGTGAATCCCAGCTGCTCCATTCCAAAGGCAAGCTCTTCCTCGACAGTATCCGTCGCAAATGCGCCTTCTGGTTGCTGGTTAACGTAGCCAAGGAGTTCGGAAAGCTCGTGCGGGAGTTTTCCAGTGATGGCCACCCCCTCAAGTTCAACGAGCCCTTGCAGGCGGCCGCCGGTGAAGGTTGGCGCCAAGCCATTGATGGTTTTTAGGAATGTTGATTTCCCGCTGCCGGTCGGCCCGCAAAGTAAAACAACTTCGCCCGAGTTAATCTCGACATTCACTCGCTGGAGCACCGGAGTATCAGCGATGCCATAGTCAAAGGATAGATTTTTGACAGCAATCATCTGATCGCCCCACTCAAAGCAACTGCCAAGATCAGGAGACCTAAGCCAATCACTGCTCCATCATTCTTTCGCCATTTATCCGGCCGATGCCTGGTTTTAATGTGAGCGGTGCTCGTGACCCGAACGGCAACAAATAGGCCAACCACACCTATCGCAAAACAGCCGAAGGTCACAAACAAATCAGTGGAAGTTAGCAATAAATAAGATCCAATTCCAAACATGGATACTGCTGCAAGTGAACCCGCTCGAGCCATGTGTATTTGAGCCGTACTTAAATTTCCCCGACGACCAAAGCCGCGCGCATCCATGCTTGCGGCAAGCGCAATGGAGCGATCAAGGGTGTCGCTAAGCACCGGAATCAAGATGCCGTCAAGCCACCGGACTTTTCTGCCGTTCCTTCGAAGCGTTCGAGCCTGCTTGACTCTGTGTGCACTCGAAACTAACTGGGGTGCCAGATTTATGGCGATCACAAACGCCGTCGCAACTTCGTAGAGTGCGCCAGGAGTATTTTTAAGAAGCCTCCTCGGGTTGGCGAGCGAGTTGGCCATACCGATGCTCAAAATGATTGCAGCTAGACGAAGTCCATCGCGAAGTGCCGACGCTAGAGCGGTGGTTCCGACTCGACCGAAAAGTTGAACTTCGCCAAGGGCTGGCAAATCAATCCTCAAAACAGGAAAGCTGAGAACGGCGGGTGCTGTCGAATCGAGGTTAAAAATTATTCGGAAAACCACTCGGATAACTATCACAGCCAATCCAGTAAAGAGGTAGAACCTCAGCGACTGAGACCAAGGAGCTCCTTCTCTACACAACAAGATGATCGCTATCGAACTGAGAGAAATGGTCACCAGAGCGAGTGAATTGGTGGCAAATGCGGCCGAGCTAGCTAGGCACAAGGCAAGAATCCACCAACTTCCAGGATGAAGGTTGCTCGCCTTGAATGCTTGAATCACTTGCAACCTCGTCTACTGATTTTCAGGCGAGGAGGTTCGGCATTGGCGCCAGGCGCAACCCAGGACCAGCCCTCATACCCGCCACAATCAGGAATGTGCATCGATGCACCAACACCGCTGATGACCCAACTTGCAGAGAGTTGACTGTTGGTGACGAAATATGCCCAGTGCCCAGCTGAATAGGCTGGAGTCTTTTTGCAGTTTTCTGCGACCTTGCTCGGCCATCCAGCGATTCGGCATGCAAAACCGGTGGGGAATTGATCAGTGCCTTGAATCGTCACCGCGGCCAAGCCAAACATGTCCCAGCCGGTTGAAGTTGCTGGCACATCATTAAGAGTGATTACTTTCATTGGAATCTGAGATTTTTTGCCAAAGTCAATAACCAGAGTCACCACCTTTTGAGGCAAGACTTCAGTTGAGGAGCTGGTATGTCTAGTACCGCTAATAAATCCGCCAACCAAGACAAGTGCAAGAAGGGTCAAAAACGCAACCCTGAGGTTGATTCTCACTCTTATTTCTTAACTGGAAGTAGGTTCAGATAACTCAAACCAAGCAAGGCCACATAACCCTGTGCGGTTGCGAACGTATCACCAGAGCCATTTGACCATGGGGTCATAAGACCGCCAGCAGGAGCAAGTTGCGATTTAAGCCAGTCCTGGATTGACGAAATGTTGGCCCCCGCCGCCTTTAAACCCATTGCTGCATATGCGGTTCCGTTCACATCGACATCGCCCCATGACTCCCAATGATTTCCTGAAAGTTCGGTGCTTCTCAGATACTTGCTCGCTGACACCAGAGCCTTCTGCTCGATGGCAATCTGACCGTTCGTTCCAGAACGCTTTGCAAGGGCAAGCGCCTGAAGCGCGATTCCGGTGGCATCGGGTGAGCTTTTCAGAGTGTCTCCCGTTTGGTCCATACCAAAACCGCCGTCAGGGCGTTCAAGTGAGGCGAGTCTGACGGCCGCGATGTTGGCTAGCTTGGTCTGGCCTGCGGCAGCCAATCCCAGAATTGCCCAAGCGTAGTCAAAACTGTTTCCCGCGGCAGATTCAATAACTCCGTTTCCAGAGATTGCATTCTTTAGGTCAGAAACCACCGAATTTCGCAACGGTGCATTTGGAACACCTATAGCGACGCTGGCTACCAGGAACTTGCCGGCTAGCCCAGGCTTTACCTTCTTATTTGCGTCGTAAGCATAGTTGGACACGATCGATCGGGATAACACCGTTGAATCGGCCAGGTTTGCCTTAACAGCGACCAATTGATCAGTCAATTTCTTACCCCCGGCTTTGAGCTGCAGCATAGCCTCGATGGTGAAACCGTAGTCGGGAGTCCCTGCGGTGAATCCATCCAAGGTTCTTCCGTTAATAAATTTTTCACTTAAGAACTGAACAGTCAGCGGATAAGGTGTTGTGCTTGCCGACGCGCCGACCAGGGGAGTAGCGACAATGACCGCAGCTAAGAGTGTTGCTGCAATCACACGCAACTCAGTTTTTGTTCCAAGCATTCGGAACCTTTCGCAAAATGCGATCTGAGTGCGAAGACGAAAGGCCTAGACCTATCGACTCCGACCGTAGACCTCGACGGTAATAAGGAGTCATTTGCTTTTTCGGCAGGCATTCCGACTGTCACCCGAATCTTCGAGTGGTTCACGGTTGCGGGTCAGCGCCAGATTTTCACTGGCTTCCCCTGCGCGATGCAAAAGGAGTTCATTTCTGAACTCAGTTCAACCTTAACAGCGCAAAGTGCCAAACCTTTGGCGCACTTCCAATAGTCCGGTCTTTGTCCGTTTGTTGCCATCTGATTACGTTTTAGCAATAAAACGTTTTTTTAGTTATCCGTTCTACTTTTCAGGCGTAGAGTATTTTCATCACGGGCAAAGGTGTCAGCGTTTCGTTTATCCAAATGACGAAACTGCGCCATTAGAGTCCAACCAATAAGGAGAAACTGTATGAAAGCAACACGCGTAACTCGCGCCTTGGCTTTGACAGCAGCGACCGCCCTGGCCCTAACCGGTCTGGCAACAGTTGCTATCGCGCCGGCGGACGCCGCAGCTAAGTCAACCCTCATCATCGGTGACGGTCTTGGCTGGAGCTCACTAAACGTAAACAACCCTGACGAGAACTCGGCAATCAACAACGATGTTGCCTACCTAACCGGCCAGGGCTTCCAGTACTACGACGCAGCACCTAAGCTTCAGCGCAACACTTATTTCGGAAGCTTTGACATCGTCAAGGGCACCAAGGACTTCGAGGTCAAGTACAACGTAAAGCCTGGTCAGGTTTGGTCAGACGGCACCCCGATCGACGCTGTCGACCTTCTTCTAAGCCACATCATTAACTCGAGTGCATACTCGATCAAGGCTGGCCTAGGCGACCCTTCATCAACTGAGGGTTCAGCGTTCTACTCAGGCAACTACGGCGGCTCATACGACCACAACATTGTTGGTCTGCCAACCTTGTCAAAGGACCACATGTCGGTTACCTTGCACTACAGCAAGTTCCAGCCTGACTGGGAAACCCAGGGTCCTGGTGGAACTCCGGTTCACACACTTGAGGCGCTTGCAGATGGCAAGACCACTCTTCAGTCTGCAGCTGCTAACAAGGCATACAAGGCCAAGTTCCTAGCTGACTACACCGGCGCTTACGCTGGCAACAAGGCAGCTCAGACCCGCCTTGCCGCCATCGGAAAGATCTGGACCAACGACTACAACTTCGACTCGGCATCGTATGACTCAGCTGCTAAGCCTTTGCTTGCAGTTAGCAACGGCGCCTACCTGTTGAAGAGCTACAACAACGCGACCCAGACCGTTACTTTGGACTTGAACCCTAAGTACAACTCTGGCCACCCGCTAAGCAAGGTAAACCCAGTAAAGACCATTGTCTTCAAGTATGTTCAGGACGGAACCGCTTCGGTTCAGGCTCTTCAGAACGGTGACATCAACCTTTACCAGGGTGCGCCAGGTGCAGCAGGTTACTCAACCTTGCAGTCGCTTGCATCAGCTAATTCAATTGGCCTACTAGGTGGAACCTCTGGAACCTATGAGCACATCGACCTCCGCACCGGAAACGGCCCAGGAACCAGCGATGACTACAACGGTCCATTTGCTTCAAGCCACGGCCAGAAGGCCAAGGATCTTCGTCTAGCATTCTTGCTAGCGTTCCCTCGCTTTGCAACCATGACCAACCAGCTAAAGCCGTTCAACTCAAATGCATCACTTTTGAACTCGAACTTCACTCTTCCTGGTTCGCTTTACTACAAGGCTGTTACCGCTAAGAACGGCTTGACCACTGGTCAGTCAGTTACTATCGCTGGCACCAAGTACAGCTACAACTTCAACGTAACCTCAGAAGCACAGCAGACTGCAAACGAAGCTATTGCTCTGAAGCTTGTTCAGAAGTGGTATCCAACCGCATCGGCAACTAAGTCGGCTGTAAACATTAACCTGCTACGTTCAGGACGCCAGATGCGTGTTGAGAACAACGCGGTTATCGTTCAGCACGAAGCTAATGCCGGTTTCTCGGTTAGCAACGCAACCACCTCAAACTGGTTAAACCGTCTAAGCGAGAACCAGTTCGACGCAGAAGAGTTCGCATGGGTTCTAAACAACACCAATGCTGACGCTTCTAACCCGAACTACCTCAGCGATGGTGGAAACAACCACACCGGTTGGAACGACTCAGCTCTAGACGGCATTCTGCACAAGCTTGAGGGTAAGAACTCAACTGCTCAGATTGCGGCACTTCAGGGCCAGGCAGAGTCGATTATCACCAACAACGCGTGGACTCTACCTATCTACCAGTGGCCGCAGGTTACTGCTTTCAGCAAGGGTCTATTCGGAGTCAAGGGCACCCCAATCTCTCCAACCTATGACTGGAACTACTGGGAGTGGCACTTCTAGTCTCTGACTAGAGAAATCCATAAAATCGGTGGCTCCGAGCTTTCTCGGAGCCACCGATTTTTTGAAAACATTATTAGACTTATTTTTTGTTTCAACAGTTGAACCAGACAGATCGATGGAGATTAAAAGAGAATGCTCGCGTTCATTGGCCGGCGAATAGCCATCAGCTTTCTGATCCTTTTTGGGTCCAGTTTCCTGGTTTACAACATGGAAGCAATCGCGGGCGATCCGCTTGCATCACTTGCCGAGAGCAGCGCCAGAAACAAGGCTTACCTGATCTCGAGACTCACCGCCCAACTTCAGTTGGATGTCCCTCCTCCAGCTCGTTATTTCATCTGGCTAAAGGGCGTCTTTTCAATCTTCATTGGCCACCTAGACTTTGGTAAAACACGGGCCGGCGGTTCCGTTCTGGAGCTCATCGGTGCTGCAGTTCCAGTGACTCTGCGACTCGTTACTGCTGCAACTGTCCTAGCAATCGTTCTGGGAATTTCAATCGGCGTCCTGAGCGCTATTCGCCAATATTCGCGCCTCGACTATTCGATGACTTTCGTTTCGTTCTTATTCTTTTCCCTTCCAGTCTTCTGGATTGCGGTTCTTCTAAAGCAATACTTCGCTATCGGTTTCAATGACTTCCTAGCAAGCGGTCAAGTGACGATGCCATTCATGATCGGTATACCGCTGGCCCTCGGTTTGATAATCGCGGGATTCATTGGTGGTGAACGTCGCCGATTCTGGATTTCTTACGGTCTCGCAGCAGTCGGTCTCTTCGCACTGTTGATTTTGCTCAACTTGATTAACTGGTTCCAAAGCCCAGGTCTCGGAATAGTTCTTGTTTTCCTATTCTCCGCGGGAGCCGGAATTGTTATCGCTGGTCTAAATATGGGATTTGAGCACAAGACGGCCCGAAAGGCTGCGCTAACCGTTGCCGCCATCGGAGCTGTTCTTTATTATCCGTTCAACCTGATTCCAGGTGAATGGTTGAATCTTGGGCTCGTCGCACTTCTGGGTGTAATTTCCATCGTGGTTGGCGTTTTTGCGGCCGGCGCATGGGCTAAGGAAGATCGAAGCGCACTCCGCAGAATCGGCGGTCTGACGGCATTCTTCACCGGTTTGATACTGATCCTGGACAAACTTATGCAGGTTTGGAACCCATACGTGAACTCGGATGCGATTAGTGGCCGCCCAGTGCCAACTATTAGCGCCGCCAATGACCTGTTGTCTACCAATAATTACTGGTGGCAGTTGCTTGACGTTTTGCTACACCTCTTGCTTCCAACCCTCGGCATCATGCTTATCTCTTTCGCTGGTTATGTGCGTTACGCACGAAGCAGCCTTCTAGAGGTCATGAACATGGATTACATCCGTACCGCACGAGCTAAGGGCTTGACTGAGCGAACAGTGGTTGTTCGCCACGCTCTGAGAAACGCAATGATTCCTTTGACTACTCTGATTGCCTTCGACCTGTCGGGCCTCATCGGTGGCGCTTTCATTACAGAAGCTATCTATGGATGGAAGGGGATGGGAACCATCTTCCTTCAGTCTGTTAGCAACCAAGACCTGAACCTGCTGATGGGCGTGTTCTTTTTGACTTCATTCCTGGCTGTAATGGGAAATCTCCTCGCCGACCTGGCCTATTCCGCTCTTGATCCTCGTATCCGAATTGGTAAGTAATCATGACTGAAAAAAATTCGACCGTGTCAAACACCGCTGACTCATCCATTGAGATGAAAGAAACCGCTGGCCTCAGCCAGGGCCAGCTCGTGCGCAAGCGTTTCTTCCGCCACCGCGCGGCCAACATTTCGCTCGCTTACCTTTTCTTGATCGTGCTATTTGTCTTTTCAGCTGGCGGAATTCACCTCGGCAGCAAGGATGCACCTTTCACCATCCCTGGATGGTGGCATCTAACAATCAATGACATGAGTCAGGTTTCGATTACTCATAGTCCGAGCGGTCAGCTGCTAATTGGTGCGCCGACACTTGACCTGAACCCGTTCGACGGCAACGGAATTAGCGTTGGTGCTCACCCGTTCGGTCAGGACACAATCGGTCACGACTACTTCTCCTTGGTCATCCGTGGAGCACAGCAATCGATTATGGTCATGCTTGTTGTCGGATTGATTGGTGGCCTCATGGGCACCATCATCGGCGCGGTTTCAGGCTATTTCAGAGGTCTCACCGACTCGGTCCTTATGCGTTTCACAGACCTGATTATCACAATTCCAACGGTGATCATTGGTTCGGTGATCGGTTCACGTCTGGGCAACCTCGGAGTATTCCCGCTCGCTCTGTTCCTAGGGCTGTTTGCTTGGACGGGCTTGGCTCGCCTCGTTCGCGGTGAGTTTTTAACGCTTCGCGAACGGGAGTTCGTTGACGCGGCACGCGTGGCAGGCGCATCGGCCGGCCGCATCATTTTCAAGCACATCCTTCCAAACGCGATGGGCGTAATCATCGTCTCGGTTACGTTGCTGCTTTCTGGTGCAATCCTCCTCGAAACTGCACTCAGCTATGTGGGGTTCGGTGTTCAATCGCCAGATGTTTCTCTTGGAACATTGATCAGTCAATATCAAGATTCATTCCAGGCAAGCCCTTGGTTGTTCTGGTGGCCAGGATTCTTCATCATTTCTATCGCTCTAAGCGTTAACTTCGTAGGCGATGGTCTTCGCGATGCGTTTGACCCTCGTCAGAAGCGCAAACTGAGCCGCAAGGATTTAGCCCAGGCTAAGCAAGTCGAAAAGAACTAAAGATGAAGACCCAGATAAGCCAATCCAATCGCACAGAGGCTGGCGGCTACGCCGAGCCAATTTGTGCTGATGGTGACCTTTTTTGTGGAACTCACGCTAGCGGCTCTAACTTGATCCAGTTGCCAAAAGACGCTTCCGGATTCGGAGTTGTGAGTGAGCCCCGGCTCGATGTATTCGAGCTGCTCGAGAGCGGTCCCCTTCAAGTCATGGCGGCTAATCCTGCGGACTTCACGGCGGCTCGGAGCGGGAGCAGACCAAGCGACGAACTTCTTGTTTTCGGTGACAAAGGTCAGGCCAAATTTGGTTTCAAAATTCTTAATGGCGCTCCAGTCGGCACTGAAAACTCGGATCGGGTTGGTGACGACGACCCTATTCTGATCGAATTTTATGCTCGGGGCGATGATGAACAACCAAACGGCGAGGTCAATGGCGCCCAGGCTGCACACAAGGCTTGGCAGACTAGCCCAACTCTGGGAGGCAATCGCAGCAATCAAGCCGAGCAGGGAAATGACGCCGGTGCCGATTCCGGCATAGACGCTTATTTTAGGTCGAAGAGTAGTCACGATTTCAATTATCCCAACCAAAAGACTTCAGAAGCACTAAAGATGCACGAGGAAAACTAATGAACGAAAAGCAAACCGCAGTTCTCATGGTTGAGAACTACAACCTTGACTTTTGGGTGGACGGTGAGTGGTATCCCGCCGCCATTGACATGAATTATTCGATCGATGCCGGACAGGTTTTGGCCATTGTCGGCGAGTCTGGTTCAGGAAAGTCATCTTCCTCCATGGGTCTCATGGGTCTACTGGCCTCAAACGCACGCGTGAATGGCAGCGTTCGCATCAAGGGCGAGGAGATGCTCGGAGCGAGCGCCGCAACCCTGCGAAAGTTCCGAGGCAAGGAAGTCGCCTACATTTTCCAAGAGCCTATGACTGCGCTGAACCCGGTTTACACCATTGGTTTCCAGATCATTGAAACTCTTCGCACGCACTTTGACATCTCGTCCGATGAAGCTCGCGCTCGCGCAATCGGTCTTATCAAGTTGGTTGAAATTCCGGACCCTGAGACGTCAGTGGACAAGTACCCTCACCAGCTTTCTGGCGGCCAGCGACAGCGAGCCATGATCGCTCAGGCTCTTGCCTGTGACCCAGCGTTACTGATTGCGGATGAGCCAACGACTGCTCTTGATGTGACTGTTCAGGCGGAAATTCTAGATCTGATGCGAAACCTGAAGCATAAGCTGAACTCGGCTGTGCTTTTGATCACTCACGACATGGGCGTTGTTGCTGACATGGCCGACCAAATCCTTGTCATGAAAGACGGTAAAACTGTCGAGTATGACACCGCCGACAACATTTTTAACCGCCCAAAGCACCCGTATACTCAGGCGCTTTTGGCCGCGGTGCCAAAACTTGGTTCGGTGGCCGTTCGCGAACTTACGTTCGATTCAGCTGCTAAGCCTGAGCCGGTTTTGAAACTCGAAAATGTCACCATCGAGTATCCAAAGCGAGGCCGCGCACCTGCTTTCAAGGCGGTGCAGGATTTCAGTCTCGAAATTTTCCCTGGCGAAATCGTAGGACTCGTTGGAGAGTCAGGATCTGGCAAGACCACAATTGGTCGCGCTTCAATTGGCCTATTGCCAATCAAGGAGGGCGTCATTTCGGTTGCCGGAAACGACATCAGCAACGCGAACATGAAGTCGCTGTCATTGATTCGCCGTCACACCGGAATCGTTTTTCAAGATCCAGCCTCATCATTGAACCCGCGTTTACCGATCGGTGAAAGCATTGGCGAGCCAATGTTTCTGGCCGGAGTTGCCAAGGGTGATGAACTACACCGCCGCGTGGAGGATCTTCTTGATTCAGTCGAGCTGCCAAGAAGTTACCGTAACCGTTACCCTCACGAGCTTTCTGGTGGTCAGCGTCAGCGAATTGGCATTGCCCGAGCACTGGCTCTGACTCCAGACTTGCTGATTGCCGATGAGCCTACTTCTGCCCTTGACGTTTCCGTTCAGGCGCGCTTCTTGGATCTACTTCAGGGATTGCAAGAACAGTTGAAGTTCGCCTGTTTGTTCATCACTCACGACCTCGCTGTGGTCGACATCTTGTCGCACCGCATCGCTGTTATGCAGAATGGACGTTTGGTTGAGCAGGGTCCTCGTGACCAGATTCTCAAGAATCCTCAGGATGCTTATACCCAAAGGCTTATTGAAGCTGTGCCAGTTCCGGACCCTGCTGAACAGAAACGTCGTCGTGAGGCGCGCTTAGCAGCCAAGTAAACCGCCACTTTTTGCCCTCGCTCAGTTAGACTGGAGTAGCAGGGGCTCAAAGATGCAGTTCTGCACCCCCTAAATAATTTCGAAGCGCCAACTATTCATGCTGTTTGGCGCGCTCACAAAGGATGTTCTTATGGCCAAGGCCACCAGAGATGACTTGCGCAACGTCGCAATTGTTGCCCACGTAGACCACGGTAAGACCACTTTGGTCGACGCCATGCTTCGCCAGACCGGCTCTTTCAGCGACCACGGAACCGTGGGTGAGCGAGTAATGGACTCTGGCGACCTTGAGCGCGAGAAGGGCATCACCATCCTCGCAAAAAACACCGCAATTGCCTATAAGGGCGAGCACGCAGGTGGCAAGGAAATCACCATCAACGTGATTGACACCCCGGGTCACGCGGATTTTGGTGGCGAGGTTGAGCGCGGTCTATCTATGGTTGACGGTGTCGTTCTTCTAGTTGACGCTTCAGAAGGCCCATTGCCACAGACTCGTTTCGTGCTTCGAAAGGCACTAGAGGCGAAGCTTCCAGTTATTTTGTTGGTCAACAAAACTGACCGCCCTGACGCTCGCATCGACGAGGTTGTTGAAGAAACTCACGACCTACTTCTCGGTCTAGCCTCAGACCTGCACGACTCAGTGCCAGACCTAGACATCGATGGAATCCTCGACCTGCCAATTATTTATGCGTCTGGCCGTGCCGGAATCGCGTCATTGGTCAAGCCTGCCGACGGAACCCTTCCTGAAGGCGAAAACCTAGAGCCGCTATTCGGCGCAATCATGAAGTACATCCCAGCACCGGTTTACGACGATGAGGCTCCGCTTCAGGCTCACGTAACCAACCTTGACGCTTCTCCATTCTTGGGTCGTCTTGCGTTGCTACGTATCTTCAACGGAACCCTTCGTAAAGGTCAGCAGGTTGCTTGGGTTCGCCAGGATGGCACCACCCAGACCGTGAAGATCACCGAACTTCTGAAGACTAAGGCTCTTGAGCGCTTCCCAACCGAAGAAGCAAACCCTGGTGACATCGTTGCAGTTGCCGGTATCGAAGAGATCACCATCGGTGAAACTCTTGCCGACCCGAACGACATTCGCCCGCTTCCAATGATCACCGTTGATGACCCGGCCATTTCGATGACCATCGGTATCAACACCTCACCTATGGCCGGCCGTGTCAAGGGTGCAAAGGTTACCGCTCGTCTAGTCAAGGACCGCCTTGACAAGGAGCTAATCGGAAACGTTTCTATCCGCGTTCTTCCTACCGAGCGTCCAGACGCTTGGGAAGTTCAGGGTCGTGGCGAGCTTGCACTAGCAATCCTCGTTGAGCAGATGCGTCGCGAAGGTTACGAACTTACCGTTGGAAAGCCTCAGGTGGTTACCAAGCGTGTTGACGGCAAACTTCACGAGCCTTTCGAAGACCTAACCATCGATGTTCCAGAAGAGTTCCTGGGTGCAATGACCCAGCTTCTTGCCGCGCGCAAGGGGCAGATGGTCAACATGGTTGCGAACGCAACAGGTTGGGTCCGCATGGAATTCAAGGTTCCTAGCCGTGGCCTAATCGGCTTCCGTACCGAGTTCCTAACCAACACCAAGGGCACCGGCATCGCCAACGCTATCTCGGCTGGCTACGACGAGTGGGCCGGCGACATCCAGACTCGCAACAACGGTTCGCTAGTTGCAGACCGCGCAGGTGTGGTTACCCCGTTCGCAATGATTGGTCTTCAGGAGCGCGGTTCATTCTTCGTTCAGCCGACCAGCGAGGTTTACACCGGAATGGTCATCGGCGAGAACTCTCGCTCGGAGGACATGGAAGTAAACATCACCAAGGAAAAGAAGCTCACCAACATGCGAGCTTCTTCATCGGATGAATTCCAGTCGCTAACTCCACCGCGCACCTTGTCGCTTGAAGAGTGTCTTGAGTTCGCACGTGAAGACGAGTGTGTCGAGGTAACCCCTGAGGCTACCCGAATCCGCAAGCTTGAGCTAGACCCAACCGTGCGTGCACGAATCTACTCGCAGCGCAAGAACGCGAGCCAGGGCAAGTAGCTCTAAATCTCTTCGAAAACCCTCGGTCATTTGGCCGAGGGTTTTCGTTTTAGACATAAAGTTGACTCATGACCAAGGCAAGCTTTCTACCGCAGCGACTCCTCATTGTCCACGCGCACCCCGACGATGAAAGTCTCTTCACCGGGCATGTGATTGCTGATCGACTAGCGGCCAAGGCCGAGGTGATGGTATTCACCTTGACTCGCGGAGAACGAGGCAAAGTAAAGCTCGAGGAGCTGAAATCCCTGGAAGGTAACCTCTCGGCCATGGGCGCTTTCCGCTCGGGTGAATTGCGCGAGGCTCTAGCGGCTTTTGGTGACGTCAAGCACGCATTTGCAGGCACCCGCGCCTACCTTGATTCCGGTATGCGACTTAACCCTTTTGGCAAGCCAGCAAAGCCTCGCAAACTCGATGAAATGGCACTTTCAGCCGCTTCGACGTCGGTCATTGCCGACGATATTTTGCGGGTAATCAAAGATTTCAAACCGGATGCAGTTTTGACCTACAACCGCAAAGGCGGTTTTGGGCACCCTGACCACAAGATGGCGCATGAAGCAACCGCGATGGCGGTTCGCCAATACACCAAGCAGCGAAATGGTCGTGGCCCCGCATTCTGGGTGATTGCCGAACCAGGCGAACGTTTTGACGTGCAGATCGGAAATGAAAGCTCTGCTGTCATCAAGAAAGCTGCGCTTGAAGCACATAGCAGTCAGGTGTCTGTGGGAGCCGAGACTTATTCAGTGGTTGCTGGCAAAGAGTTCAGATATGACCGTACGGAGCGTTTGCGAAAAGCCTCACCAAATCCTTTAGTGCACCTGCGCCCACTGCTAACTTTTTTCTGGGCTATCCCTCTTGGTTTCCTTCTTGGAATAGCCGGAACCCTGCTTCACCAGGTTCGTGCGACGGATGCGCAGGGGACACCAATCGGCCTGATAGTTGCATTGGTAATGACCGGGTCGTTGGCTTTGGCCATGCGACTCCTGCGCAACAGTCGGGGAGCGCTCTATCTACTTGCGGCAACTTTTGCAGGCACTGTATTTTGGCTGTCTCAACCTCAAGCTAACGGCACACTTCTGATTCCCGGCAATGAGCTTGGAAACCTTTGGGCATTTGGCTCTATAGGTTTATGCGCCCTAATAATCCTGTTTCCAAACGTTCGTGCGGGTTCATGGCGCAAGTCAGCTCGCGGTCATCAATAAAATAGACTTAGTTTTAGAACAAACAGAGGATCTTCAGTGACTTACGTAATCGCCCTTCCATGTGTCGATGTCAAAGACAAGGCATGTATCGAGGAATGCCCTGTTGACTGCATTTACGAAGGTGAGCGTTCGCTCTACATCCACCCTGACGAATGTGTTGACTGTGGCGCGTGCGAGCCGGTGTGCCCGGTCGAAGCGATTTATTACGAGGATGACCTGCCTTCACAGTGGTCGGACTATTACAAGGCCAATGTTGAATTCTTTGACGACCTCGGTTCACCAGGTGGCGCGGCCAAGGTTGGCAAGGTCGCCAAGGACCACGCTGTCATTTCTGCTCTGCCCCCGCAGGCTTAGCTCGAGCCCGAAACTACCGATGTTTGATCGCCTCCCAGAATATCCGTGGGAACAGCTAAAGCCTTACGCCGCTAAGGCCGCGCTTCACCCGGGTGGAGCCGTAGATCTTTCAGTCGGTTCACCGGTAGACCCAACCCCAAGCATCATTCAGGATGCGCTCAACGCATCTTCCAACGCACCCGGATACCCTTCTACCGGTGGCTCAGCCGAATTCAAGGCTGCAGTCGTTGAGTGGTTTGGTCGTCGCCGTGGCGTGCCTGGCCTAAAGCCTGAACAGGTTATGCCAACAATTGGCTCTAAAGAGCTGATTAGTTGGCTGCCACTGCTTATGGGCCTCGGTCCTGGTGACGTTGTGGTGCAACCAAAGGTTGCGTATACGGCCTACGTCGTTGGTGCAGCACTTTGCGGTGCAGAAATCGTGTCTGAGGACGACCCGGCGAAGTGGCCGACTAATGCGAAGCTAATTTGGATCAACTCCCCAGGGAACCCTGATGGTCGAGTTATGGATGTTGCCGAGATGAAGGCTGCGGTCGATCGCGCCCGCGAACTTGGCGCCCTTTTAGCAAGCGATGAATGTTACGCCGAGCTCGGCTGGAACCAGTGGTCGGAGAAGCTGATTCCTTCGGTGCTAGACCCTCGAGTGTGTGGCGAAAGTCATGA
>CANGDL010000024.1 GCA_947452675.1 Microbacteriaceae bacterium
AATGCCGGGGTGCTTACGCACCCCGGCATTTACCGTTTGTGGGCCCTACCGGGATCGAACCGATGACATCCACGGTGTAAGCGTGGCGCTCTACCAGCTGAGCTAAAGGCCCCTCTTTCGAGGGCTGCGGCGAACCGCAACCAGAAAAGACTACAACATCGTGGCGTCTTTTGGCGAATCGACTAGAGGCTCGCCAATGCGCGGTCGTACTCATCTAGGCTTCGAGCCTGACCAGGCGCGGTCACAAATTTCGAGACCAATTCACCATCTTTGTTGATGACGAATGTCGCTCTGTTAGAAATACCGGCCTCTTCTAAGAACACACCGTATTCCTTCGCGACTCCGCCGTGAGGCCAGAAATCGGCAAGAACTGAGAATTTGTATCCCTCGTGATCGGCGAACTGCTTTTGAACGAACTTTGAATCCACCGAAATGGCCAAGAGTTCTACGTTTTCATGTTCGAACTTGCCAAAATTATCGCGAATTTCGCAAAGTTCACCGGTACAAATTCCTGAAAAGGAAAGTGGGTAGAAAACTATTACAACTGGCTTCTTACCGCGGAAATCGCTCAACTTGACGTTCTCGCCGAATTGGTTGATTAGTTCGAAGTCTGGAGCCTGGTCGCCGATGATTAGAGTCATGATTTAGTCCGTTCTACAAAAAATGTGGTGTCTCTTTTCAGGATTGAACTAGCAAAACACACAAATGCTTCCCGTTGTCGTCATAAACTCTTATGAGGCTTTACCAAAGCTTTTCGTTAATCTTTGTCCATCCCCCACGAAAGAGGATGTCGGTGTCCATTAACAACCAGGATGCATTCGCGGTCAACACCCCAGACCAAGACCCACAGGAAACAAGTGAGTGGCTTGAGTCGCTCGACGCGATCGCTCGCGTGCACGGCCGAGGCCGAGCTCGAGAGATCATGTTGAACCTGTTGCGTCGTTCCCACGAACTGCAGTTGAACGTTCCGATGGTTCCGACCACCGACTACATCAACACCATCGCGCCTGAAAATGAAGCCGAATTTCCTGGTGACGAAAAGGTAGAGAGAACCTACCGCGCATGGATGCGCTGGAACGCGGCCATGCTTGTCCACCGAGCACAGCGCCCTGGAATCGGTGTCGGCGGTCACATCTCGACTTTCGCGTCATCGGCCTCGCTTTACGAGGTTGGCTTCAACCACTTCTTCAAGGGTCAAAACCACCCATCTGGTGGAGACCAGATTTTCATCCAGGGTCACGCATCGCCTGGACCTTACGCACGTGCCTTCCTGGAAGGACGCCTTAGTGAGCAGCAGCTTGATGGTTTCCGACAGGAGAAGTCTCACGCGGGTGGCGGCCTTTCCTCTTACCCGCACCCTCGCCTTATGCCTGACTTCTGGCAGTTCCCAACGGTCTCAATGGGTATCGGCCCAATCAACGCTATTTATCAGGCACAGTTCAACCGCTACCTAGCTGGCCGCGGTTTCAAAGACACAACGGAACAGCACGTATGGGCCTATCTTGGTGACGGCGAACTTGACGAGGTTGAATCACGTGGAGCATTGCAGCTTGCGGCAAACGACAAGCTGGACAACCTCACTTTCGTAGTCAACTGCAACCTTCAGCGCCTTGACGGTCCGGTCCGTGGAAACGGCAAGATCATTCAGGAGCTCGAAAGCTTCTTCCGCGGTGCTGGTTGGAACGTCATCAAGGTTGTTTGGGGTCGCGAATGGGACACCCTACTGAAGAACGACGTCGACGGCGCGCTTGTCGAACTTATGAACAAGACTCCAGACGGCGACTATCAGACCTATAAGACCGAGGATGGCGCATTCGTACGCGAAAACTTCTTCGGACGAGACCCACGCACGGCCAAACTCGTCGAGCACTTAACGGACGACGAGATCTGGGGCCTAAAGCGCGGTGGTCACGACTACAAGAAGGTCTATGCGGCTTACAAGGCGGCAATGGAACACAAGGGTCAGCCAACCGTTATTCTTGCCAAGACCATCAAGGGATTCACCCTTGGAAAGTCATTCGAGGGTCGCAACGCTACCCACCAGATGAAGAAGATGACCTTGGATAACCTGAAGGGTTTCCGCGACGAGCTACACATCCCGATTACGGATGCCCAGCTTGAAGAAAACCCTTATCAGCCGCCTTACTTCCACCCAGGCCAGGACGCTCCAGAAATTCAGTACATGCACGAGCGTCGCCGCGAACTCGGCGGTTATCTGCCTGAGCGTCGCAGCAAATATGTTGACTTCAAACTTCCTGAGGAAAGCACCTACAAGGTTGCCAAGGGCGGTTCAGGCACACAAGAGGTTGCCACCACGATGGCTTTTGTTCGCCTATTGAAGGACCTATTCAAGTCACCGGAATTCGGTGAACGAATTGTTCCGATCATTCCGGATGAGGCACGCACCTTTGGCATGGACGCTTTCTTCCCGACCGCAAAGATTTACAACCCTAATGGCCAGCACTACATCTCCGTTGACCGCGAATTGCTGCTCAACTACAAGGAGAGCGCCTCGGGTCAGATCTTGCACACGGGCATCAACGAAGCAGGTTCGGTTGCAGGCTTCACCGCAGTTGCCACCAGCTATGCAACGCAGGGTCAGGCAATGATCCCGTTCTATGTCTTCTATTCAATGTTTGGTTTCCAACGCACGGCCGACTCAATCTGGGCGGCGACGGACCAGCTGTCACGCGGATTCATGATCGGTGCCACCGCAGGTCGCACGACTCTTACCGGTGAAGGTCTCCAGCACGCTGACGGTCACTCTCCGTTGCTTGCTTCAACCAACACAGGCGTTATTGCATACGACCCGGCTTATGGCTACGAAATTGGCCACATCATCCGTGGCGGTATCGAGCGCATGTATGGCGGCAACCACCCAGACCCTAACGTGATCTACTACATCACCGTCTACAACGAGCCTTATGTTCAGCCAGCTGAACCAGAGAACGTTGACGTCGAAGGCATTCTGCGAGGAATTCACAAGATCAGCACCAACTCAGCCGGCGGCCGTAAGGCGCAGATTCTCGCCTCAGGTGTTGCTGTCCCATGGGCACACGAGGCACAGAAGTTGCTACAGGATGACTGGGGTGTTTCGGCTGACATCTGGTCAGTAACCTCTTGGACCGAGCTTCGTCGCGATGGTCTGGCCCGCGACGAACGTCAATTCCTATATCCGAACGAGCGGGTTGCGCCGGCCTACATCACCTCGAAACTTCAAGGTTCAGAGGGTCCCGTCTTGGCGGTTAGCGATTACATGCACGCGGTTCAGGACCAGATTCGACCATGGGTTCCTGGCGACTTCGCCACCCTCGGTGCGGATGGTTTCGGTTTCTCTGACACTCGTGCCGCGGCTCGTCGATTCTTCAAGATTGATGGACCATCAATCGTTGTTCGTGTTCTAGAGCAGCTCGTCGCGCGAGGCGAAATTGACCCTTCGGTTCCACAGATGGCGATAGACCGCTACAAATTGCACGATGTGACTGCTGGGACCTCAGGAAACGCTGGTGGCGAAAGCTAAACAAGCCACCCTGGATTGGCTTAAGTCGATATCGGGTGAGCTAGCGACAACCACGCTTAATCGCTTGGATGACTTACTCCCCTGGTATCGAGACATGCCGCCGTCGCGTCGTGCATCAGTTGGTCTTGTCGCTCAGGCTGGAATTTCTTCTTTCGTCGCCTGGTACAAAGACCCTGAATCCCAGCCATGGGTTGCGGCAGACGTCTTCAGTACCGCTCCACGCGAACTCTTGAGGTCGATTTCACTTCAAGAGACTCTGCAGCTTATCCGGGTTGTGGTTCAAGTGGTTGAAGATCGAGTCGTCGAACACGATGAAACGCTTCGAGAAGCAGTTCTTCTCTATTCAAGGGAAATCGCATTTTCGGCGGCCGACGTTTACGCGAAGGCCGCAGAGGCGCGTGGATTATGGGACGCTCGACTCGAAGCGCTGGTTGTAGATTCCATTCTTAGTGGTGAAAACGAAGAGGAATTGGCATCTAGAATCGCGGCTCTAGGGTGGCGCGCACGTGGACCCGTGGCCGTCCTTGCGGGAAACACAGCCGATCACACCGACGTTGAATCAATTAGACGTCTGGTGAGGCGCAACGACGCAGATATCCTGATTGGAATACACGGGAATCGACTGATTGCAGTACTTGGGAAAGTAGTACCCACAGCGATCTCTGACTCGCAGAACGGCTTTCTAAAGCTAGCGACGCTACTCGAGCCTCTCTTCGGTGCGGGTGCGCTTGTTCTTGGACCAGAAGTTCCAGTCATTTCTGAAGCGCATCGATCCGCAAAGGCGGCGTTGGCTGGATTCGCCGTGGCCAGAGCTCTGCCGAAGGCCACGCGACCAATAGCGGCCGATGAACTTCTAGCTGAGCGAGCGCTCGCTGGCGATATGCTGGCAAAAGCAACTTTGATTCAAAAAATATACCGCCCACTAGCCGAGCATTCCCCAGAACTCCTCGAGACGCTCGGAACCTACCTTGAAAACGGACGTTCGCTAGAGTCAACAGCTCGCGAACTCTTCGTTCACCCAAATACCGTGCGATATCGACTCAAGCGAATAAGTGAAATTATTGGCTGGGATGCAACCGGCGCCCGCGAGGCGTTCATTCTTCAGGTGGCGATGGTTCTAGGCTCTATGAGTGAAGCAGATTCAAGGAAGCGAAGGTAATTCGAAGTGATTGTAGTTGTTTGCCCAGGACAGGGCTCACAAACCCCCGGGTTCATGCTTCCTTGGCTAGACATTCCGACTTTCCGGAGCTCCATTGAGAGCATGCAAGACGCCTCCGGAATTGACCTCATCGCCCACGGAACGGTCAGCGATGCAGATGCAATTCGAGACACCGCCGTTGCCCAGCCACTTATCGTTTCCGCCGGTGTTGCAACTTTTTCCGCTCTGTTTAATTTAGGCGGCCGTGTCTCAGAAAAAGTATCTGGCGTTGCAGGACACTCTGTGGGCGAGATTACCGCAGCGGTTGCCAGCGGAATTTTCAGTGCCGAACAGGGAATCAAGTTTGTCAAGGAGCGAGGCGATGCCATGGCGCTTGCAGCGGGGCTTGAACCGACTTCAATGGCTGCAGTTCTCGGTGGCGAACAGACAGTAGTGGAAGCACGGTTAGCCGAACTTGGACTAGAGCCAGCAAATTACAACGGATCTGGGCAGATTGTCGCGGCCGGCTCTGCTTCGGGCATCGGCGAACTTCAGGCTGAGGGCCCCGCTGGTTCACGCGTAATTCCACTACAAGTCGCTGGCGCGTTCCACACCCGTTACATGGCTCCAGCGGTTTCGAGCCTCGCGGCATACGCGGCTAGCTTGACTGTTGAAAATCCAGTGGCCAAATTGTGGAGTAATGCAGGCGGTAGATTGGTGGATTCCGGAGCAGAGTTTGTGGAACTCATGGTTAATCAGGTAAAAAGCCCTGTTCGCTGGGACCTTTGCATGTCTGCCATGGTTGCCGCAGGAGTGACCGCAATGATTGAAGTTTCGCCAGCTGGAACACTGACTGGGCTAGCAAAACGATCGATGCCAGGTGTCGAAACACTTGCCATAAAGTCACCTGAGAATCTTGAAGCAGCGCTTGCGCTGATCGACAACCACGCATAGATAGAGAAACCATGACTCAGCCAGTTTTGAAACAGTACACACCGGTCCAGTTTTCTAGGATTTATGCATTAGGCGCGGCTCGAGGTGACCTGACAGTAACGAACGATGATATTGCTGGGCCGATAGATTCTAGCGATGAGTGGATTCGCCAACGCACGGGGATCATTACCCGTCGCCGCGCATCTTCTAACCGCAGCTTGATGGACATGGCCGTCGAAGCGTCGAACGAAGCAATCAAGGCGGCCGGAATTGACCCTGCCGAGATTGGCGCTGTTTTGTTTAGCACCATCACCCACCCACACCAAACCCCGTCGGCGGCAGCCCTGTTAGCAGACAAGATTGGAGCAAACCCGGCTCCGGCTTTCGACATTTCTGCTGCCTGTGCTGGTTATTGCTATGGCATCGCACAGGCCGATGCTTTAGTTCGTTCCGGAATGGCTAAATACGTCCTAGTTGTCGGCGGTGAAAAGCTCTCGGATTTCATCGACCCAACTGATCGAACCATCTCGTTCCTGCTAGGAGACGGGGCTGGCGCGGCAATCGTTGGACCCTCGGAGACACCGGGAATTAGCCCAACTGTTTGGGGTTCGGATGGCTCTCACTGGGATGCCGTCGGCATGACTGCGTCGCTTCTCGAGCTCCGTGACGGCACCGCTTCTTGGCCCACCCTTCGTCAAGAGGGCTTGACCGTATTCAAGTGGGCAGTTTGGGAAATGGTGAAGGTTGCAAAGCAAGCTCTTGAAGTTGCTGGAGTAACAGCCGATGACCTGTCGGCAATCGTCACTCACCAAGCAAACATTCGAATCATCGATGAATTGGCAAAACAGCTTGCGGTTCCGGAACACGTAGTTGTTGCCCGGGATATTATTGTCACCGGAAACACATCAGCGGCCAGCGTTCCACTGGCTATGCACCAACTCTTGAAGGATGGTGCGGTCAAATCCGGCGGACTTGCTCTAGAAATCGGGTTCGGCGCGGGCCTCGCCTTCGGGGCTCAAGTAGTGGTCCTGCCCTAAACTTATAATCGGTCAAATAACCAACTAAGGAGATAAATCATGGCACTTTCGCAGAGCGAAGTTCTAGCAGGTCTTGCTGAGATCGTTAACGACGAAACCGGCATCGCAACCGAAGCAGTTCAGCTAGACAAGTCATTCACCGACGACCTCGACATTGACTCAATCTCAATGATGACCATCGTTGTAAACGCTGAAGACAAGTTCGGCGTCAAGATTCCTGACGAAGAAGTGAAGAACCTAATCACCGTTGGTGACGCAGTTAACTTCATCACCGCAGCCCAGGGTTAATTAACTTGTCTCACAAAATCGTTGTCACCGGAGTAGGCGCTACGACGCCTCTCGGTGGCGATGTGCAATCAACTTGGCGAGCACTCCTAGCTGGCGAATCTGGAATCTCAACTATTGAGGCAGATTGGGTCTCTGGCTACGAACTTCCCGTGACCTTCGCTGGCCAAGCTAAAGTCGCAGCATCTGAGGTGCTAACTCCTCAAGAGGCTAAGCGACTAGACCCTTCGAGCCAGTTCGCCCTAATTGCAGCCCGAGAGGCTTGGGCTGATGCTGGCTCTCCTGAAGTTGAGCCAGAGCGACTTGCCGTCGAATATGCCACGGGCATCGGCGGCGTATGGACTCTGCTGGACGCCTTCGAAACTTTGAAGGAACGCGGTCCTCGCCGAGTCCTTCCAATGACTATCCCTATGCTGATGCCGAACGGGCCAGCTGCCGCAATTGGCATGGACATTGCCGCTCGTGGTGGGGTTAGAACCGCTGTTTCGGCTTGTGCATCGAGCACCGAGGCAATTGCCAACGCAATAACTCGACTACAAAGCGGAGAAATCGATGTTGTCGTCGCAGGTGGATGTGAGTCAGGAATTCACCCACTTCCTATTGCTGCTTTCGCGGCTATGCACGCCCTTTCACGTAATAACGAAAACCCTGCTGGAGCGTCACGTCCTTACGACACCGCACGCGACGGCTTCGTAATGGGTGAAGGTGCCGGTGCGATGGTTCTAGAAACCGAAGAACACGCGCTCGCACGCGGCGCGAAGATCTATGCCGAACTAGTTGGTGGCTCAGTAACCTCAGACGCTCACCACATCACAGCGCCAGACCCAGAGGGCACGGGAGCCGCTCGCGCGGTCCTCGCCGCTCTGAAGCAAGCTAACGCCAGAATTGAGGACGTCGTCCACATCAACGCCCACGCGACCAGCACGCCGGTCGGCGACATCGCTGAGTACACAGCTCTTCGTCGCGTCTTCGGCGAGCATTTAGATAAAATCGCTGTCTCAGCGACAAAGTCTTCTACGGGTCACCTGCTTGGCGGTGCTGGTGCAATCGAGGCAATCTTTACAGTCCTTGCGCTCCGCGAACGAACCGCTCCCCCAACGATCAACCTTGAACATCAGGATCCAGCAATTCTCTTGGATGTCGTAGTCAGCCCACGCAAACTACCGGATGGGCCGATTCTTGCAATCAGCAACTCATTCGGCTTCGGTGGGCACAACGCCGTAGTCGCATTCCGTAGTTACAACTAATACCTTGAGCAAGCTCTACTTTCGCCACGGTGCGATGAACTCGGGCAAAAGTACAGCTCTGCTTCAGGTTGCGCACAATTATGAAGAGCGCCAGCAAGTTGTTTTGTTGGCCAAGCCAGCAATTGATACGAAAGGCGCCAAGGCGATCACGAGTCGACTCGGTGTAGCTCGTGAAGTTGATTTCCTCATTACGCCTGAGTTGGACCTTCGATCTGAGTTCTCGAGACTCTGCGATCTAACGTCGGCCGCGAAGGGAAAACCTGTTGCTTGCCTCCTAATCGACGAGGCACAGTTCCTAACTCCAACGCAAGTCGACCAAGCACTAGAAATCGCTGTCTTGGATGGCATTCCAGTTCTCGCATATGGAATTCGCACCGACTTCCTGACCAATGGGTTTCCAGGCAGTCTCAGACTTCTTGAGATAGCCCATTCCCTCGAAGAGTTGAAAACCATCTGCCGATGCGGTCGCAAGGCCATGTTCAACGCTCGATTGATTGACGGGAAGTTTGTCTTTGACGGCGCGCAGGTTGCAATCGACGGTGCTGAGGTTGCTTACGAATCACTTTGCCCCGCCTGCTATTTCGAAGAAAAAGAAATTCGCTAACCCCATGCGAATTCGCTATTCAAACGCTCTGTTGTGGAGGGGCTTGGATGACTCTCCCGCTTACACCGAATTCGACGTTGTTGATAACCGAATGGCGGAAAGCGTTGGCGATGCAGAATATTCAGTCGACCTAAAGGGTGCCTTCGTGATGCCAGCATTTAGGGATGGTCATTGTCATCCGATATTTGCAGGCCGTGAACACGTGGGTCCAGACGTCACCAATGCTCGAACTCTGCAGGAGATTAAAGTCATTGTTGCCGACTATGCACTTAGGAATCCAAATGTTGACTGGATTGACGGTGCCGCCTACGACCGAAGCATCCAAGCCAATTTCACTCGCTTTGAACTCGACGAAATAAGTGCAGATCGGCCAATCGTTCTGCACGGCGCGGACCATCATACGCTCTGGGTAAACACCAAAGCACTCGAGCTCTGCGGTCTATTTGAGAACATTCCCCGAGTTTCGACCGGATCAATTGAATTGGATTCTAATGGTGTTCCAAGTGGGATGCTTCGCGAATGGGAAGCGATGCAATTGGTATTGAACAGGATTCCCCCACTCACAACGGGGCAAGAGCTTGATTGCCTTGATTGGGCCCAAGAACAGCTACTTTCAAGCGGCGTGGTTGAAGTTCAAGATGCTTGGATAGATCCTGGTATGGCAGAGATATATCTCGAGGCAGCGAAGCAAAATCGGCTCATCGTAGCCACCAACCTAGCCTTCAGGGCTGACCCGGCATCTTGGGAGGCTGATTTCGAGTATTTTGATCGCGTTCGTGAATCGGTAAACAATCAAAAACATCCCCTCCTCCGTGCAAATGCCATCAAATTCTTCGTTGATGGGGTGTTAGGCAGCAGCACAGCAAGCCTCGTAGAGCCTTATGTGAGCGGCCCAGGAGTTCACAGCCACGGCGAACAGGTTTGGTCGACGGATGAGCTCACTAGAGCCGCAGAAGTTGCGTCAGACCGTGGTTACCAACTTCACCTTCACGCTATCGGTGACCAGGCGGTTCGCACCGCTTTGAATGTCATCGAAGCCGTAGAACCGGTGATTGCAGCGGTTATTGCGCACACCGAACTTGTCTCGGATGAAGACATTCCAAGGTTCGCGCAGCTTGGTGTGATTGCCAATTTCGAACCACTATGGGCACGCGAAGACGGTCAGCTTATGAGTTGTGTTCCACAAGTAGGTAGAGCCCGCATCGATAAGATGTATCGGATGCGAGACTTAACCGAAGCCGGCGCTCTTCTTTCCTTCGGTAGCGATTGGCCAGTTTCAAGCCCAGATACCATCCTGGGACTTGCGACTGCAGTGAACCGAAGCTTGCCCGGCGGTCGAGGTTGGGCTCTCGATCAGGCACTAAGTGTGCGCGAAGCATTGAACGCTTACACGGCCGGAGTGGCGCTGCAAGTTTCGAATGGAGTTCGCACGGGCACTATCTTCGTCGACGAGCCAGCTGAGTTCTTGGTTCTTTCCAGAAACCCACTCGCTGTTTCGCCTGAACAGCTGTTCGACATTCAAATTCTCGGCGTAAACACGAGTCGCAATCCGCTTCAATTAATTTGAATTTCGCATGGTGGGGCGTGCGGGACTTGAACCCGCGACCGACGGATTATGAGTCCGCTGCTCTAACCGGCTGAGCTAACGCCCCCTACTTTTGACCGAAGTCAACTTTTGGGATCTCGACTAAGACTAGTCGTCTTCGCCCTTCAAAAGCTCTGTGGCGCGCGATACGGCACTCTTAGCTTTTTTGGCGGTCTTCTTTGCTGTCTTTTTAACCCTTATGTTGACAGCCTTTGTGCGCTCAAGAGCTTCATCTCTTAAGTCACTTAGTGTCTCGCGAACTTCATCACGTGCGTCCTCAACGCGTTCTTCAACTCGATCGCGGAATCCCTGCGCACTGTCTCGTAGCGTCTGGGCACGTTCGCGCAATGCTTGAACGCGATTGTGAAGGACAGGTGTAAGCAAACCAATCGGACGGCTGTAGTCCTCACTGTTGTCATCCGAGGTGGCGGATGAGGAACCTTCACCTCTGTAGAGGCCTTCGAAAATCGATATGGTTCGCTCGATATCGTGGGCCTGAATTAGGTGAAGCGAGTTTTCCGATAGGCGCTCCAGCTCCTCCGGGCTTGCCGTTAGAACGCGCTTGAGCTTCTCGCTGAATTCAACAACGTCATCGGGTTGAAAGAGATACCCATTGTCACCGTCATGAACGAGGTGAGGAAGCGCCATCGCATCTGCCGCAATAACAGGTCTACCTGAAGCCATAGCTTCCATGGTGGCTATGCTCTGAAGCTCCGCGATGGACGGCATTGCGAACACGGTTGCGCGTTCGTAAGCCAACGGAAGCTCCTGTTCCGTGACATGACCCAGGAACTTTACCTGCTTAGCGATGCCGAGATCGACCGCTAGATTCTGGAGGAATTCGCGTTCACCACCGTCACCAACGATTTCGACCTGGGTGTTTAGCGCTTTAGGCAGCATTGCGACAGCCTTCAAAAGGTTGTGGATGTGCTTTTCATAGTCGAGACGGCCCAAAAAGAGCACCCGGGGCACAGCGTTTGAAGTTGGCGTTGTGTTGGCAAACTTTGATGCGTCGATGCCGCAACTAATCGCCAGAACATCCTTCACTCCGGCGGCAGCTTCAAGAAGTTCGGCGGCGCGGCGCGTCGGCGTAGTCACGAAGTCAACTTTTTTCAAGATTCGTCCGGCATCAGCCCAAGCCATCTTCATGGCGGTTTTTTCGAGGAAACCTGGGATGATCACGGAATATTTGATCAAGTTCTCAGGCATGATGTGGTTGGTTGCTAAGACGCGGATGCCTTGCCGTTTGGCACTGTTTACCAGGGCACGCCCCATTATCAAGTGAGATTGAATGTGAACTGCATCTGGCTTAACCTCACGAAGAATTTTCGCTGTCTTTGACTGCAGGTTGAATGGCCAGATCCAGCGCAAGGTCTTGTGTTGCGGAAGCTTGTAGCTCTTGATTCGGTGCACTGTCATTGGCGAGCCGTCAATGATTTCGGTGAAAGTACCGAAATTCCTGTCGAACGCGGGGGCAATTACGTGAACGTTGTTGCCGTGACGCGCTAAACCACCAGCTAGTCTTTCTGCGAAACGCGAAGCACCGTTGATGTCTGGCGGAAATGTGTCGCAACCGATGACGACGGTCAGCGGACTGCTGCCTTGCCTGGAAGTTGTTGCTTGGGTCACGCGAAATCTCTCAATAGTGTTTCGTGGTTACCTTTAGATTTTATCGCCCTGAAGCCGATTTTTGTGCCTAGACGAGGTGTTTGCGCCTTGTTGACTTAATCGCCAATTCGGGATGCACCTTGGAAAGTAGGTAGACCCCGATCACGGCAACAACCGCCGAAATCAACCAGCCAAGAATGGTGAGGATCTTGGCGGATTGCGCTTCTCCCAGAATTACGATTCCGATGCTCACGGCAACTAGCGGATCGATTACCGTCAAACCGGCAATCACGAGGTCCGGCGGGCCGGAGGAATAAGCATTCTGCACGAACCAGCCGCCGAGGCTTACTGCGCCAATTAGTGCGATGAGACATAAAACGGTCAATAGCTCAAACTGCTGTTGGTAAATTCGTTGGATTACTACCTTGGCAAGCGTTGCCACAAAACCATAGAGCACGCCTGCCCCCGTGACATAAGTCAGAGCCTTAGCCCTTTTACCAACTGTGAAAAATAGTGCACCAAAGACCACGAGAATGGTTAGCAAAACCCCTAAAACCTGCCGAAGACGATCATCATTAATGACTGCTTCGTGGGCGACACCGGAGGCCATCGCCACGAAAGATGCGATGCCTAGCGTGCAGAATCCGACGGCAATCCAGGTCGGTCGACTGATCGGCGTTTTTGTCGAACGCGAGTTTAGAAGTGAGGTAATAACCAGAGCTACTGCGCCAACCGGCTGCACGACAATTAATGGGGCAAGTGTCAAAGCCGCGAGTTGCAAAACAATGCCGCCAACCATGAACGCGGTGCCCGAGAGCCATTTTGGCCTTGAGATGAGTGAGAAAAGCTGCTTGAGGCTCAGTGAGCCTTGGCTCTTGACCTTTTGGGTGCTGTCCGCAACAACCGCTGCGTTTTGAAAATGGGCACCATAGGCCAAAGCTACTGCAGCGGCAACCGCTAACAGGATGGCTAAAGAGCGAAAGCCCTCTGACGGACCCATGTCCCTCCAAACTAAAACTACTCGATGACTCTAACCCTAAAAGGGCACATCGGAGGACAACTGAAACGGTAAATTTGCATTATGACAATTCGGCCAATTTGTATCACAGGTGAACCTGTACTCCATCAGCGCGCTAGCGAGGTGAGCGTCTTTGACGATGAATTGAAGGCGCTGGTTAGAGACATGTTCGAAACCATGGATGAGGCGCCGGGCGTTGGCCTAGCCGCACCGCAAATCGGTGTTGGTTTACGGGTTTTCACTTACGACTACGCCGATGATGAGGGTAATGAAAGACGGGGTGTGATCATAAACCCTGTCTTGGAGCGTGGCCCCGTTGTGGACGAACCTGCCGATGAAGACACCGAAATCGAAGGCTGTCTCTCTGTGCCCGGCGAACGATTTCCTTTGAAGCGAGCGGAAACTGTCACAATCACAGGGTTGGATCTAGATCAAAATCGCGTATTCATCGAAGCCGATGGCTGGCTTGCCCGCATTTTCCAACATGAGTTCGACCACCTTGATGGAACGCTTTACGTTGATCGCCTGGCCGAACCTTGGCATGAGATCGCAAACGACATCATTCAAGATAACGGCTGGGGAAAGCCAGGCCTAACCTGGTTGCCTGGCCGAGACAACTTAGAGGGCTAGAAGAAATACCTGAGCAAAGCCGCAACGGCAGCGGCCACTGCCACCATGACTATGAATGGTGCCCTGAAGGCTAGCATGACAGCGGCAACCGCTATCGCTGGCACTCTTGCATCAAAACTTATTGCCCCTCCGCTAGTGAGCATCTGAACACCGGTAAGAGCCGAAAGTAGGGCCACGGTAATTAGGTTGGCGATTTTCCCAACACGAGGATTGTCCAGAACGGTGTGAGGCACCAGGTAACCGAAAATTTTCCAAGAATAGACCGCTACCGATCCAAGCAGAATTCCTATCCAGATAGTCACTTTGTTGGCTCTCGTTTACGATCAAAGAGGTTGAAGGCGCCAACCACTAGGGCTACGAGGCCGGCCAAAATAATTGGCAATCCCACCGGCAGGCTTGGGGTGGTTACTACGGCAACGGTGAATGCCAATGCCGCTACAGCAAGGGCTTGCCGCTCCTTTAGTCGCGGCCAAAGTAATCCAAGAAATGCAGCTGCCGCAGCGGCATCCAACCCCCACGACTTTGGATCACCGATAGTGCTGCCCAGAATTGCACCCACGAAAGTCATTGTGTTCCAGAAAACGAAAACAGCAGCACCCGTTAGCCAGAAGCCCTTTACCTGGTCGCCACGAAGATTTTGAGCAGTGGCTACGGCAGTAGATTCATCGATGGTCAATTGCGCGGATAACAATTTTCGAAATCCGACAGCCTCAAGCACGGGATTCATGCGTACGGCATAGAAACCGTTCCTTACTCCCAAAAGCCAGGCTGAGACCACCGCGACGCCAACCGCTGCAGGGCCTCCGGCCGCAATGATCCCCACAAAGGCGAATTGAGAGCCACCGCTAAACATGAGAAGACTAAGCACTTGAGTTTGCCAAAGGTTGAGACCAGCAGCCGTCGATAGTGCTCCGAAGGAAATTCCATAAAGACCCGTTGCCAAGCCAACACCAATGGACATCGAAATAACCGGTTTAGACACTCAGAAGCCCCGATTCATACAGGGCAAGGAACAACTGAGAAAGGGTTGCAAATCCGCACTTACGTTGAGCAGATTGAAGAACTTGACGCACCCTGTATTTCGGGGCATCTAGCTGCTGTGAGACTTCATCCTGCGAGACTCCAGCGGCGAAAAGGTCAAGTACTAACTTTTCCTTTTCAGTTAGGTCTCCGAGTTTGAGCAGGAATTCGGGAGAAGCAACCTTGGTGTGTTTCATGCGATCTAAGAATTTTCGAAGCTCGAGGTAGTCAGGTTGGTCGTCCTTGGATGCTGTCGATCGGATAGCTTTCAACAATTCTTCCGGGTGCGCATCCTGGGTCACTAAGTCTGTAGCGCCGGCACGAAGCGAGGCCAACTGAAGCTCATCTGAGAAATATGCGCCTGTCATTATGATCGACGGAATCTTAGAGTTATCAGCTAGATATCGCTCAATCAGTTTGGTGGAGAGTGTGATTCCGTCCCCTCCCCTGAGCCGGTGGTCAATAACAAGAACATCGATCAGAGCTTCAGGTGCGCGCTTCAGTGCAGATTCGAGGATTGCATCCTCTAAGACGACCTTTAGGTCATCTTGAGAATCGATTATTTGGCGTCTA
Source organism: Microbacteriaceae bacterium (assembly GCA_947452675.1). Classification (GTDB taxonomy): domain Bacteria; phylum Actinomycetota; class Actinomycetes; order Actinomycetales; family Microbacteriaceae; genus Rhodoluna. The sequence goes on from CANGDL010000024.1 coordinate 15,199, forward strand.
CCAAACCGTATGTCTTCATCGCCGTCGATCAGGCCGATTCTTAGATCCAAGCCCACTTAGCGCCTCTGTGGAGCAATTGCAGCAAATTCGCGAAGCCTTGGAAAAATAGCTGAGACGGTGAAACCTACCCCAGGAACGCGCGTGACATCTATGGAACCGCCGTAAATTGCGGCACGTTCACGCATGGCGGTGAAGCCAGGACCGGAGATTGGTTCGACGAGAGCCTTCAAGTCGTCCTCGGCCGTATAACCCGCATCCTCGTTGTCTAGTTCGAGCAGTCCGCGGTTAGCAACCTCGATGCCATTGTCCTTGACGAGAAGCTGCATTCCCTCTTCGACCCAGGAAAAATCTACCGTCACGTCTGTGCCCACTGGTGTATGTTTCTTGATATTTTCGAGCGCATCAAAAACGAGTTTGAAGATAGTTAGCGCTGCGCCTTCGTTAACCTCGAATCGTGGCCCCTCGTGGCGAAGAGTCGCGTTGTAACCAAATTCTCGGTATGCGACCATCAATGGCTTGAGGTCCTCTAATCCTGGAGGAGCTGAATTGACAGTATGTTCGCGGTGCAACATGTCGTAAAGACGTCGCAGTTCCGTATGAGCGTCTCGAGCACTGGTTGCTACGCGCTCTAACGATCGGAGTCCGGCTGAAGGATCCGCCTTCACTGCATAACTGCCGCCGTCGGCCAAGCTGATGACAGCCGTGACTTTCTGAATAATGAGTTCGTTAATGTCCCGAGCTATGTCGAGTCGTTCATTCTGCTCGGCAATCTGAATAGCCAATTTGGCCTGATTACGGTTTGCCACAGCCTTGTCCGCGCTAGAACCGACGTGGAAATATTGTGTTGCACCAAGGCGCCCAAGGATCCAGAACAGGGTGCAAATTGCAAACACCACCGCGAATCCGAGCAATACTGCGGTGAAGCGGCCCGCATCGTTTAGCAGCAACAACCCGTAAACGTCACTGCTGATGGGCAAGCTGAAACTAATGTTCCAACTTAGAACCAGGCCAGATAGGAGCGTTATAACTAGAGCCAATCTGCGCCAAAACTGAGTAGCAAAAACCGCAATGACAAAGAGGGTTGCGCACGATATCAAACCTGTTGCGACTGGGCGCAGTTGAAACGCTATCTCTATCCCAGCACCAATAGCAATCAGGGGAATTGAAGCACGGGGCAGCTTGGCGGACAATGCCAAGGCAACGGCAAACACGGCGCCCGGAATCAAGGATTTTGTACCCTGAATTGTGAAATCAAGAACACCGAGAGCGACAAAAAGACATGCTGCAAGGGTGATTGGAGAGAGCCATTTATGACCTTGGATCCACTGAATCACGTGGCCTCCTGGTTTCAGAAAGATTGGCTCCCCGGCTTGGACTCGAACCAAGAACCTATCGGTTAACAGCCGATTGCTCTGCCAATTGAGCTACCGAGGAATGTTGCTTTCGCGACTAGACAACAT
>CANGDL010000025.1 GCA_947452675.1 Microbacteriaceae bacterium
CGTAAAAGTGTTTCAGGACCACAGCAAGCTGTGACCCAAATTTTTTACTTCCGCGCCGGAAAATGGCGCTTTAGCTTGATCTGACTAAATCAGATTGTCTGACAATCTGTTTAACCAATAAATTTACTCTGACTAAAAACCGAAGTTTTCAGCCAAGAGGTTCTTGGCATAAACATTGTGCACGCTGTTGAGTTCTCAAGGATCGGATGCTCCTGGGAGTTTGTCTTCCGACTCGCCTCCAAGGCAACTTTACTAACTTACCACTTTTCGCTAACTTGTCAAATCAGACACGCCAACTACTTTTAGTGGAAGGTTTTCAATCTTAGACACAGAAGCAAATACCTGCAAGAGGTATTTTGACCCGGTTTAGGATTTTGCGCTCTTGAGCTGGTGATCTCTTCGGATACTTCCAAGCTTTGGGCAACAGGTAAAACATTACGTTCTCGTAACGGGTATGTCAAATCCAAACGCCAATCAGATGAACAGATTTATTAACTCCCGTGTTTATAAGGGCTGTAGGCTCGTTCGCCAGTCTGAAGAGTGTCGATTTCGCACCCTTTTCGCAGATATTCCAAGAAAATTCTCGGATTTTTTTCTTTTTTTTGTGAAACCTGATTTTTACTGGGATATCGGCTCATCACATGACAAAACGGGCCGTTTACCCAAGTAAAACGACCCGCTTTTGACTGTTTTAAGCTGAAACCTGACCTATGCCTTGAAAAGACCTGCCAAAGTCTTCTTTCCGCGACGAAGAACAGCACTGGTATCGTGAAGCAAATCGCGCCAAACGGCAGACTCATCCTCGATCTTCTGATTATTCAGGTATACGCCACCTTCTCTGATCGCACGGCGTCCAGCGCTGATGCTGTCAACCAGACCGGTGTCGACCAGAAGCTGAGTTATTGGGGTGCCTATAGGTGCGGTTACATGAGGTAGCTCACTCAAGGCGGCGGTCAGGGTTGCGGAATCAAGTTCGGCCAGTTCGCCCTGACCGAATAAAGCGGCGGATGCAGCGATCGCTGCTTCGGCTGCCTCACGCGAGTGCACCAAAGTAGTTACCTCTAGCGCCAGACGCTTCTGAGCCGCGCGCAGGTACGGCGCATCCGTGGTCTGCTGAGTGAGCTCTTCGATCTCTGCGCGGGTCAGGAAGGTGAATACCTTTAGTCGATCGATTACATCGGCATCCTCAACATTGAGCCAGAACTGGTAGAACGCATAAGGGCTTGTGAGTTCGGCATCAAGCCAAACCGCATTGCCCTCGGACTTGCCGAATTTCTTACCGTCGCTGTTAGTAATCAAAGGGGTTGCCAGAGCATGCACACTTGTGCTCTCGGCTTTGCGAATTAGATCGGTGCCGGAGGTTAGGTTGCCCCACTGATCGCTGCCGCCCATCTGCAAGGTGCAGTTATAGCGACGGTAAAGTTCTAGGAAGTCATAACCCTGGAGAATTTGGTAACTGAATTCTGTGTAGCTGATTCCGTGTTCTGAGTTGAGGCGGGCGGACACCGCATCCTTGGCCAGCATTGTGCCGACACGGAAGTACTTTCCAATGTCACGCAAGAAGTCGATTGCGCTGAGCGGAGCCGTCCAATCGAGGTTATTGACAAGCTCTGCAGCAGCCGCACCTTCAAAAGACAAGAACCGCGAAACCTGAGCGCCGAGACGCTCTACCCAGTCGGCCACCGTCTCTTTCGTGTTCAGAGTTCGTTCGGCGGTTGGCCGAGGGTCTCCAACCAAGCCTGTAGAACCACCAATAAGCGCAAGAGGCTTGTGCCCTGCCAATTGAAGCCGGCGCATGATTAGCAACTGGACTAGGTTTCCGAGGTGCAGGCTTGGCGCGGTTGGATCAAAACCGATGTAGTAGGTGACTTGAGTTTTGTTTAGAGCCTTGCGAAGTTCATCTTCGTCGGTCGTAATCGCGACAAGCCCTCGCCACTTCAACTCATCCCAGAGTTCATTGAACGCGGGATCGTTTGACTGTGCTGCAAGGGTTTCGGGAGTAGCCACTGGATTAACCTTCGTGCTTAGGAGCGATTTTGCGGAGCGCAGCGATTTGTTCTAGAACTCGAGGAAGCGCAGTGCCGCCGGCACCAGCTCGAGCCTTGATTGAACCACCAACAGTCAAAACGTCGCGGACATCCGGGGTTAGTTCTGGTGCGATAGCGGCCATATCGGAGTCTGGTACTTCGTGAAGTTCCAACCCGTGCTGTTCGCAGTATGAAACCATGCGACCGGTGATGTCATGGGCATCGCGGAAAGAGACTTTCTTCTTGACAAGCCATTCGGCCACATCGGTTGCGAGCGAGAAGCCTGCCGGGGCGAGCTGCTCAAGGCGGTCGCGGTTGAACTCTAAGGTTGCGACCATTCCGTTAAACGCCGGAAGAAGTACCGTCAATGTGTCGACCATGTCAAACACCGGCTCCTTGTCTTCCTGAAGATCACGGTTATAAGCGAGGGGAAGCCCCTTGAGTGTGGCCAACAGACCGGTTAGGTCACCGATCAGACGGCCGGACTTGCCGCGAGCAAGCTCGGCAATGTCAGGGTTCTTCTTCTGAGGCATGATCGATGAACCGGTCGAGTATGAGTCGTGCAACTTTATGTAGTCGAATTCGGCACTAGCCCAGATGATGATTTCTTCTGAGAAACGGGAAAGGTTAATGCCAATCAGGCTCGCAATAAATGCGAACTCGGCAACCACATCACGGCTAGCTGTTGCGTCAATCGAATTCTGGGTTGGGCCGGCAAGACCGAGCTCACGAGCCACTATGTTCGGATCTAGTCCAAGCGTGTTTCCGGCGAGCGCGCCGGCTCCGTATGGAGACAGGCTGGCGCGGACACGCCAATCCTTTAGGCGGTCAAGATCGCGAACCAACGGCCATGCGTGTGCCAACAAATGGTGCGAGAGCGCAACCGGTTGAGCGTGCTGAAAGTGGGTGCGCCCAGGCATTGCCACGCCAAGGTTTTCTTCTGCACGAGTGACCAGGATTTCAACCAACTCGGTGACAAGGTTGCCGATGACGGTCGCTTGGTCTAGCAGGTAAGTTCGGATGAGAGTTGCGATCTGGTCGTTGCGGCTTCTGCCGGCGCGGACTTTTCCACCAAGTTCGACTCCGGCGATTTCGATGAGACCGCGCTCGAGTGCCGAGTGCACATCCTCGTCTGTCGGCTTGGCAACGAAACTGCCCTGAGCTACGCGATCGTTCAATTCGACTAGGCTGCGGTCGAGCTTCTCATGTTCGGCCACGGTTAGATAACCGGCAGACTGCAAAGTCTTGATGTGGGCTCGAGTGCCGGCGATGTCGTAGGACGCCAAACGCCAGTCAAAGTGCACCGAGCGACTCAGCGCTGCGAGTGCGTCTGACGGACCGCCGTCGAAACGACTGCCCCATAGGGCGTTTGAACCTGATGTCTGGCTAGACATGGTGCTCCTTAAATAGATCCACCGAAAATTCGGTTGCGGATTGAGTCAATCTTATTGGTCGCGGTTTTGGCATGGGTTTAGCCAAGCTGGCGGTTATGCCTGCTCAGCAAGCCAAGCCATGAGAGCCTTCTGCGCGTGCAGGCGATTTTCGGCCTCGTCCCAAATAACAGACTGAAGGCCATCAAGGACTTCAGCGCTGACTTCGTAACCTCGATATGCGGGTAGGCAGTGCATGAAAATTGCGTCGGACTTGGCACGGGACATAAGGTCTGCGTCAATTGTGTAACCGGCGAAGTCGGCAATGCGCTTTGCCTTCTCGGATTCTTGACCCATAGAAATCCAAGTATCGGTAACTACGACATCAGCGTTCGCAATTGCTCCGAGGGGTTCACCGAAGACCTCAATTGAACCACCCTGAGTCCGGGCGATCAGTTCTGCGCGCGCAACAATTCGGTGGTCTGGCTGGTATCCGGCTGGGCCAGCAACCGACACATGCATGCCAGCTAAAGCACAGCCAATAAGGTAACTATTCGCCATATTGTTTGCCGCATCACCGATGTAGGCGATTTTGAGACCGGCTAGCTTGCCCTTATGTTCCAAGGTGGTCAATAGGTCAGCCAAGATTTGGCAAGGGTGGTAATCATCGCTGAGCGAGTTAATAACCGGAACGCCGGCGTGCTTGGCCATTTCTTCGAGACCGGAGTGAGCATACGTTCGCCAGACGATTTGGGCCACCTGACGGCCAAGGACTCGAGCGGTGTCCGCAACGGACTCCTTGCCGCCCATCTGTGAACTCTGGCTATCAATGATCAACGGGGCTCCACCGAGGTCGGCGACGCCTACGGCGAATGAAACGCGAGTGCGAGTGGAGGTCTTGTCAAAGATCAGGGCGACGGTCTTTGGGCCTTCAAACGGACGAACCGAATATGGAGACTTCTTCAGCTCGAGGGCGCGTCGAAGAATCTCAGCCTGTTCAACAGCCGTGATGTCGTCGTCTTTTAGGAAGTGGCGAACCATTTCTTGTCCAATCTTTAGTCGGGTAAAACCATTGTGCCGAAACCTGAAACGGTGAAGATTTCGAGCAGGATGCTGTGTGGGGTGCGTCCGTCAATAACGTGCGCACGAGGAACGCCACCTTGAACTGCTTTAAGGCAGGCCTGCATCTTCGGAATCATTCCAGACTCAAGTTTTGGAAGAAGATCTTCTAACTCAGACTCGGTAATTTCAGAAACCAACGAATCACGATTTGGCCAGTCGCTATAGAGGCCGGGCACATCGGTTAGCACCATGAGCTTTTCGGCACCGAGAGCAACAGCCAGCGCTGCTGCCGCGAGGTCGGCGTTTACGTTGAGCAGCTCTCCCCCGGTGCTAGGTGCAACGGTTGACACGACTGGGATGCGGCCCGCATCGAGCGCTTCAAAAACGATGCGCGGGTTGACTAGGTTGACTTCGCCAACGAGGCCGATGTCAATCGGGCCATCATCCGAGTCGAGTGTGGTCTTTTCTGCGCGGAACAGGTTTCCATCCTCGCCAGACATGATTACCGGTTCGGCTCCGGCAGCCTTGATCATCACTGCGAGCTGCGCGCTGATCTGGTCGCGCAAAACGTCGCGAACGATGCCGATCGTTTCGTTCGTGGTGACTCGGAAGCCGCCGCGGAACTCGCTCTCAATGCCCAACTCGGCGAGACGGGCAGAAATCTGTGGGCCGCCGCCATGAACTACAACCGGTTTGATGCCGACCCAGCGGAGGTAAGCCATGTCTTCGGCAAAAGCGCGCTGGAGTTCTTCGTCGACCATGGCGTTGCCGCCAAACTTGACCACAACGACCTTGCCATGGAAAGCCTGCAGCCAAGGAAGCGACTCGATTAATGTCTCCGCCTTGATTCTGGCAAGCCCATTTTCGTGCTGTTCTGAAGGAATCATTAGCTTGAGTAGGCGCTGTTCTCTGTCACGTATTCGTGAGTCAGGTCATTGGTGTAAATGGTTGCAGCAGCCGAACCCGCGTTCAGAGAGATGCGAATTTGCACGGCGCGAGGGGTTAGGTCAACTAGGTCGCGAGACTGGTCAGGCTGACCCTTTCGCGAGACGCTAACACCGTTGATTTCAACGTCAATGTCGTACGGATCGAAAGCGGCTTTGGTCACACCAACTGCAGCCAGGATGCGACCCCAGTTCGGGTCGTTGCCATAGATGGCCGCCTTGAATAAGTTATTTCGAGCCACCGAACGACCAACTTCAACGGCATCATCTTCGGAGGCCGCATTGACAACCTCGATGGCGATGTCGTGGCTCGAGCCCTCTGCATCGCGGAGCAACTGCTGTGCCAGGTCGTGGCAAACAGAGGTCACGGCAGCCTGGAACTCATCCCAGTCTGGGGTGACACCCGAAGCGCCAGAAGCCATAAAGGTGACTTGGTCGTTGGTTGACATGCAACCGTCGGAGTCGAGACGGTCGAAGGTAACGCGGGTAGCAGCGCGAAGAGCCTCGTCTAGAGAGGCGCTGTCGACTACCGCGTCGGTGGTGACAACAACCAACATGGTTGCCAAACCAGGCGCAAGCATTCCGGCACCCTTTGCCATTCCACCAACGGACCAACCGTTTGCGCTGACGCGGTGTGCGGTCTTTGACACTGAGTCGGTGGTCATGATTGCTTCGGCTGCAGAGGCTCCAGCATCGGCGGATAGCTCTGCCGCAGCCGCTTCAACGCCTGCGGTCAGTTTGCTCAGGTCTAGCTGTTCGCCAATAAGTCCGGTCGAACAAACCAGCACGTCACCGGCCGAAACCTCAAGCACTTCGGCAACCTTTTCGGCGGTCGAATGAGTGGTCTGGAACCCTTGCGGGCCGGTGTAGCAGTTTGCCCCACCCGAGTTCAACACGATTGCAGAAACTTCACCGTCTGCGATTACTTGCTTGCTCCAAATGATTGGATTTGCCTGGCAACGGTTGGTGGTGAATACAACGGCGGCTGACTTCAGCGGGCCCTGGTTCACGACTAGGGCAAGGTCCTTATTTCCCGAGCTTTTGAGACCAGCGCGGACGCCTGCTGCTAGAAAGCCTTTGGCTACGGTAACGGTCATTTCTTTGCACCATTCTTGGCCAGACTGATTGCAGTTAGGCCGGTCGATTCTGGCAGCCCAAGGGCTATGTTCATTGATTGAATGGCAGCGCCGCCGGTGCCTTTTACTAGGTTGTCGATTGCACACACCGCAACCAGGCGATCAGCGTGCTCATCGACAGCAAGCCCGATTAGGGCATTGTTTTCACCGATGGTGTCGGCGGTAGAAGGGAATTCACCCTTCGGATAGACCTTGATGAACTGCTCGTCACTGTAAGCTTCAGCCCAAACTTTGTGGGCCAGTTCGAGAGTGGCACCTGGCTTCAGCTTGGCCGTGTTTACAGCAAGGATGCCGCGCTCCATCGACACCAGGATTGGCGTGAAGGAAATCTGGATTTGCTCGCCAGCAGACTTCGAGAGGTTCTGCTCGATCTCAGGAGTGTGGCGGTGAATGCCGCCTACTTGATAGGCATTGGCCGAGCCAGTCGGCTCAATCTCGAAGAGACTCTCCGTGGCGCCACGGCCGGCACCAGAGGTTCCAGCAGAAAGTATGCTCACGATGTCGTTTGGTTCGATTAGACCGGCTGCGAGGCCGGGAGCCAAAGCGATGGTGATTGCCGTCACATTGCAACCGGGCACTGCGATTCGCTTCGTGCCCTTCAACAGTTCGCGCTGCTTCCGCGAGCCGCCAATCAAAAGTTCTGGCATGCCATAAGTCCAGGTGCCAGCGTGCTCACCGCCGTAGAACTTTTTCCAATCCGACTCGCTCTCGAGACGGAAGTCGGCGCCGCAATCGATGACCAAGGTGTCAGCGCTCAACCACTCTGCAACCTCAGCCGACTTCGAGTGAGGAAGCGCGAGGAAAACGATGTCATGCCCGGCAAGTGTCGCGGCACTATTCTCTGAGAAAACTAGGTCTGCGAACGTGGGAACGTGAGGGTGCAAGGTCGAGACCTTCTCCCCCACCATGCTGCTCGCGGTGACGGTCTTGAGCTCGAGGTCTGGGTGCTTCGCGACAAGACGCAACAGCTCGCCGCCAACGTTTCCGCTGGCGCCTGCAATGGCAACCGAAAAAGCCATGCTTGTCCCCTTTCTAGCTTCGCTCGTTATGCGCGGAGCGTTGCCCCATACTTCTCGTTCGCAAGTGCGACGGCCTTGTCACGAGATTCTGATGCTTCAACCTGGGTCAGCGTGCGATCTGCCGCGCGGAATCGTAGGGCGAAGGTGAGCGACTTGTGACCGGCAGCCACATTGTCTCCGCGGTAGTCATCGACCAGAGTCACCTGCTCGAGCAGTTCTCCGGCACCTTCGAGAATCACCGCACGGATGTCCCCGGCAGGGATTTCGTTTGCAACAACCAAAGACAAGTCTTGGGTAGCCGCAGGATAGGTGCCGATGAAGCCTGCTTGGATGACCTCGGGTGCCGCTGCGTAGAGCGCTTCAAGGTCGATTTCAAGGGCAGCAACACGGCGCGGAAGGTCATTCTCTGCGGTCAGGTTCGGGTCTAATTCTCCGGCGAAACCAACGGAAACCAAGTCGGCCCCAACTAGCAATTCTGCGGTGCGCCCAGGGTGATAACCCTTTGGGCTGGCCTGGCGAACCGTGAGTTCGAGGCCTACCGCGTGCGCCGCAATTCGAGCCGCCTGGATTGCATCCTGGTAGTTGATCGATTGTGCCTGAATGCCAACGCCCTGATTGATGCGGTCACCCGTAAACAGAGCCGCTAGTCGGCCTGGCTGAGCCGGGATGGTGGCGTTCAAAGTCGCCAACTCAGCAGCGCTAGGGAGCTGGTTGCCGACCGGAAGTTTGCCAGTGGCCACGATGTTCTTGGCAGGCAAGAACACCGAGCCCTCTTCGAAGATGGCCAGGTCGGTGAGACCTCGCGAGAAGTTTCGGCGAGCGGCCTCGATGAGGCCGGGAAGAATCGTGGTGCGCATTTCGCCAAACTCTGCTTGAAGCGCGTTAGCCAACTTCACCGCTGGCTGACCTTCGCTAAACAATTGGTTCTGAGCTTCGCTGATGAACGGGTAAGTCAACACCTCGACGTGACCAGAGCCAGCGAGAGCACCAAGGATGGCACGTCGACGCTTCTGCTTGGTGGTCAAACCTCGACCCGGAGGCGCGACTGGCAGACGAGAAGGAATTCGGTCATACCCGTTGATGCGAGCGATCTCTTCAACCAAGTCAGTCTTGTGAGTAAGGTCTGGGCGCCAGCTCGGCGGAATGACTTCGTAGCCGCCATCAACTGCTGCAACGACGCAACCGACCTCGAGCAAAACCTTTTCGATTTCTTCGCTCGTATAAACGACTCCGACTAGGTCGGCGGCGAAATCTGCTGGAAGCCAGATTGGCTGAACCGGCTGAAGTTCCTTGAATTCGGCACCGAGCGAGTCGGCAGCGCCACCTGCATGTACCTCAAGCAGTTGCACGACGCGTGCAGCAGCGTTGTCTGCCATCATCGGGTCTACGCCGCGTTCGTAACGCTTCGAAGCCTCAGAAGGCAAACGGTGACGTCTAGCAGAACGAGCAATAGTAATCGGTTCAAAGTGCGCGGCCTCGATGAGAACGTTCTGCGTGGTTGAAGTCACCTCGGTGTCTTCGCCACCCATCACACCAGCTAGGCCAATCGGGCCAGACTCATCGGTGATTAGGAGATCTTCTGGGTCGAGTTTGCGAACCTGACCGTCGAGAGTCTTTAGGGTTTCGCCAGCCTTGGCACGACGAACGGTTAGCCCGCCCTTAACCTTGTCGAGGTCATATGCGTGAGTAGGCTGACCGAGTTCGAGCATCACGTAGTTGGTGATGTCTACCACCAGTGACACTGAGCGCATTCCCGCAAGCTTGAGGCGTGAGACCATCCATGCAGGAGTCGGACGCGAAACGTCGACACCCTTCACGACGCGAAGAACAAAACGATCGGTTCCGCGACGACCGCGAATCGGGGCTTCATCGTTGATAGTCAGGGCAAATCCGTGACCGGGCTCGATGTGTGCGTTGCTCTTAGGGTCGCGGAAATCTGCCCCGGTTGCGTGCGAGTATTCACGAGCAATTCCGCGCATTGAGAAGCAATAGCCGCGGTCTGGCGTCACGTTCACATCAGCTGCTTCGTCATCCAGGTGAAGAAGTTCTAGGGCGTCGGTGCCAACCTTTGGGTCAAGAGCAAGCTCGTGCAAACGAATGATACCGGCGTGGTCGTCGCTAAGGTTCAACTCGCGAGCCGAAGCCATCATGCCATCGCTAATGTGCCCGTATGTGCTGCGGGCTGCGATGCGAAAGTCACCGGGAAGAACTGCACCAGGTAGGCAAACTACGACCTTGTCGCCGACCTCAAAGTTGCTCGCACCACAGACGATGCCTCGAACGTCTTCACCGCCATCAGCAGCCTTCTGGCCTTCTGCAGCAACTCGAACCTGGCACCAACGAATGGTCTTACCGTTGCTCTGCGGCTCAGGGATGAACTCAAGGACCTGACCGACTACGACCGGGCCGGTGACACCGAAACCGTGTGAACCTTCTTCTTCGAGACCGACCTTGACCAACTCGGCCATCACACTTTCAGGCGTGACGTCTCCGGGTAGGTCAACGTAATCGGCTAGCCATGACAATGGAACGCGCATTAGAGGGACACTCCAAACTGCTCACTGAAGCGAACATCTGATTCGACCATGTCGTGCATGTCACGAACGTCGTTACGGAACATTAGGGTTCGTTCGATGCCCATGCCGAATGCGAAGCCAGAGTAAACCTCAGGGTCGATTCCGGCAGCCTTCAAGACATTCGGGTTCACCATGCCACAGCCACCCCACTCGACCCATCGAGCTCCGCCCTTGGCGCCTGGGTGCCAAACGTCGAGCTCCGCCGACGGCTCGGTGAACGGGAAGAATGAAGGGCGCAAACGAATCTGAGCATCTGGGCCAAACATGATTCGAGCGAAGTGCTCTAGGGTACCGCGCAAATCGGCCATGGTTAGGCCCTTGTCAACGGCTAGACCCTCGACCTGGTGAAAGACCGGGGTGTGGGTGGCATCGAGCTCATCGGTGCGAAAAACACGCCCTGGACATAGCACGTAAACAGGCAATTCTCGGTCGAGCATCGAGCGAACCTGGACAGGTGAAGTGTGAGTGCGAAGGACGAGGTGAGATTCAACCGGCTCGACAAAGAACGTGTCTTGCATGGCTCGCGCCGGGTGGTCCTCATCAAAGTTCAACGCGTCGAAGTTGAACCACTCATTCTCGAGCTCTGGGCCCTCGGCGATCTCCCAACCCATACCGACGAAGACGTCAGCGATTTGATCTTGAAGCAACGAGAGTGGGTGGCGTGCACCGAGCTTGGATGGTGATGCTGCCGCGGTCACATCAACAGCCTCGGCAGCAAGCTTTGCAGCCTCTTCAAAGGCAAAAAGTTCGGTCTCTCGAGCAGCGAAAGCCGCGTTCAGCTCACCACGTGCCTTGCCAATCATCGCGCCTGAAGCGGCCTTGAATTCGTTTGGCAGATTCTTGACCAGCGCGTTTAGTTTGGCGATTTCAGATTGCTCACCAACTGCGGTTGAGCGCGATGCTTTTAGCGCCGCTAAATCAACGGCTGAAGCAATGCTTGACAGCGCGTCGGCAACGGCCGTATCAACTGCGGACTGTGTGATTGGATTTTCGGCAGACATAGGCTCTAAGTCTACCTTTTCAATGGCTCTAAGCCTTGTTTTGCGCGAACGCCGTCACATAAAGGCAGATGCTTGCAGCAGTGGCAAGATTGAGCGATTCCGCTGCACCATAGAGCGGAACTGCCACTTCTTGGTCAACCAAATCCAAGGTGCTTTGCTCGAAGCCCCATGCTTCATTGCCGAATACCCACGCAGTTGGTTTGGCAAGAACTTCGTCGCCAAGCGATGGGATTTCGGCTCCTCCGCCATTGGCAGCAAAAATCTGTAGGCCTGCGGACTTCAGTGCAGCAATCGCATCCTCGATTGGAACATCGATGGCGAATGGCACATGGAAGACAGAGCCTGTTGTGGAACGAACAACCTTTGGGTTGTAAACATCGACGCTGTTGGAGCTGAAAATCACTGCGTCCGCGCCGGCGGCATCGGCTGCGCGCAAAACGGTGCCGGCATTTCCAGGGTCACGGATGTTGGCCAGCAGGGCAACTAGGCGCGGCTTGGCAGCAATGATGTCAGCTAAGTCCGAGTGAAGTTGCTCACAGACCGCAACAATGCCCTGAGGGGTGGTCGTATCGGTCAAGGCCTTTAGAACCGGCTCAGAAACCAACTGAACCTCAATGCGAGCCGAGTCGGCGCGTTCGAACAGATCAGGGTAACGCTCAACTGCATCCTCGGTTGCGAACAACTCGACGATTAGCTTTGGGCGGTTTAACGCTTCCTTCAGCCCTTGAGGTCCCTCAAGCAGAAAGAGCCCGGTCGATGACCGGGCGTCTTTCTTTGTGAGCTTGGCGACCCCGCGGACCTTATTGGCCTTGGGATCAATCAGCAAGGTCTTACTTAACCTTTGGTGCTGAAGTGTCTGCTGGTAGAGCTGCCTTGGCCGAAGCTACAAGACTTGCGAAAGTCTTTGGCTCGTTAACAGCTAGGTCAGCAAGGATGCGGCGGTCAACGACGATGCCGGCAAGGTTTAGACCTTGGATTAGGCGGTTGTAGGTTAGGCCGTTTGCACGTGACGCAGCGTTGATGCGCTGGATCCAGAGGCGACGGAAGTCACCCTTGCGCGCACGACGGTCGTTGTACGCGTAGACAAGTGAGTGCAGCATCTGCTGCTTTGCCATGCGGTATAGACGTGAACGCTGGCCGCGGTAACCCTTGGCGCGCTCTAGAACTGTGCGGCGCTTCTTAGAACCGTTTACAGCGTTTTTTACTCTTGCCATTTGTTGATACTCCTAAGTTCAACTGAGAGACGCCTTAGCGCCTTCAGAAATTTTGCGATTCGGGCTTACTTGCCGAGTAGGGTCTTGAGGGTCTTGTAGTCAGCTGGCGAAACAACCTGGTCGACGTTTAGACGACGCTTGCGGCGGTTTGACATGTGCTCCTGGTTGTGGCGCATGTTGATCTGCTGCTTCATGATCTTGCCGCTACCGGTGAAGCGGAAACGCTTCTTAGCGCCAGAGTGGGTCTTCTGCTTTGGCATTGATTTCTCCTGTTTCTACTCGGCAGCTTCTTCGGCTGCCGACTCGTTTGGCTTATCTGCTGAAGAAGCCTTTGCGGCTTTCTCTGCAGCTTTCTTGGCTTCAGCCTTAGCGTCTGCCTTGTTCTTTAGCGGGCCAATGACCATAACCATGTTGCGGCCGTCAATCGAAGGATTCGACTCAACGGCACCCAACTCGGCTACTTCTTCGGCAAGCTTCTGAAGCAACTTGATGCCCATTTCTGGACGTGACTGCTCGCGACCGCGGAAAACCACGATTACCTTGACCTTGTCACCGGCCTTGAGGAACTTCTGAATCTGACCGCGCTTGGTGCCATAGTCGTGATCGTCAATCTTTAGACCGAAACGAACGGTCTTTAGAACGGTGTTGACCTGGTTTTTGCGTGCCTCACGAACCTTCTGGGCTGCTTCGTACTTGAATTTTCCGAAGTCCATAAGTTTCGCAACTGGTGGCTTTGAAGTTGGGGCTACCTCGACTAGGTCAAGGTCCTGCTCCTGTGCCATGCGCAGCGCATCTTCGATGCGGACAACGCCAATCTGCTCACCAGCAGCGCCGACGAGGCGAACCTCTGGCACGCGGATGCGCTCATTGATGCGGGGATCGCTGATTTGTAGCTCCTTTAGACGTGACATAAATGGCCACGCCACAGGCGGGCAGCCTGAATGCGTACAGAAACGATAAAGTCTCCAGCTTTACCCGGCCACCTATGTGTC
>CANGDL010000026.1 GCA_947452675.1 Microbacteriaceae bacterium
CGACAAATCAGGTGATGGTGATGGTTGCTGGTGCAAGCCCGATAGAGAACTTCCCCATCTTGAGATTGAAGTGAGTCGGCGTCACCATTGGCCGCTAGGTCAGCAAGGGCGCGATAAACCGTGGCTAAACCAATTGTTGAGCCGTGATTCCGCAGCGCAAGGTGCAGCTGTTGAGCCCCGACAAATCCGGTTGCTTCGCCAAGCGCGTGACGCACCGCATCCTTTTGCCAAGTGTTGCGACGCTTTGATTCGGAGATTACTTTGGTCATTGCCTAGTCGTGATCTTTTTGCTTGTGCCCGTGCTCGTGGTTGTGCTCGATTTCATCATCGTGATGGACAATCTTGTGCTCTTTGTCGAATTTTTCGTGCAGGCGAGGCAAAATCAACTTTTTCCATAGGGTGCCATAGAGCAACCAGACCAAAATTACGTCCTGAATGATGGTCCACCCAAGTTCGGCAATGATGTGGCCGGGGTTCGTGAAGATGCTCCAGGCATCTTGCCAAACTGGAATGTCGCCGTTAGTGACTTCGAGGAGTATGTTCATTTCTTCAGACTATGTCTTATTGATAATGATTGTCAATACCGCAGTTAATCGAGCAGTAGTGCCGGTTCTTCCATCACCGATGCGACGTCTTGAACGAAGCGCGAAGCGACGTCACCGTCGACGACTCGGTGGTCGAACGTGGCGCCGATGGTGGTCACCTGGCGAACCTGAATCTCATTGTTGACAACCCACGGCTTTGGGCGAATTGAGCCAAGCGCCACGATGCCAACTTCGCCAGGATTCAAAATTGGGGTTCCGGTGTCAACACCAAACACACCGATGTTGGTGATGGTGATGGTTCCGTCTCTCATATCGGCTGGTGTCGTCTTTCCCTCGCGAGCAACCGCAGCAAGATTCTCGATCGCCTTAGCAAGCTCAAGCATCGACATCTTGTCGGCATCCTTGATGTTTGGCACGATCAGACCGCGCGGGGTTGCCGCAGCGATGCCGAAGTTCACGAAGTTGTGCACGATGATTTCCTCATCGGTCCAGGTTGAGTTGACCATCGGGTTGCGGCGAACCGCCCAAATCATCGCCTTAGCCATGATCAACAGCGGCGTCACCTTCACACCGGCAAAGTCGGTGGATGCCTTGAGGCGCTTCACATACTCCATGGTGCGTGTCGCATCCACGTCAACAAAGATGCTCACGTGTGGTGCGGTGAAAGCTGATGAAACCATCGCGTTGGCAATTGCCTTGCGAACACCCTTTACTGGGATGCGCTCTTCGCGCGCCTGCGGCACATCTGGGGTGGTCAGGTTGCGGAACACCGAGGCCTGCTCTGCGCCAGCCAAGATGTCTTCGCGAAGCACTTCACCGCCGGGGCCACTGGCGCGCACCTTGGTGATGTCGACGTTGAGATCGCGAGCAAGTTTGCGAATTGGCGGTTTAGCCAAAATCTTGTCTTCGGCGAGCGCCGAGGCGGCCGTTGGTAATGCAGTAGCCGAGTTGGAAACAACGGCCGAGATTCCGGTTGCGGCCGGGATCGCCGCGCCGGGGCGGCGGCGCGATGCTCCGTGGCCGGCGGCACCATAGCCAACGAGGTTTGGAGTTTTAGCTTCGGCTGCAGCAATCTGTGGAACATTTGTGATGATCGACGCGTGCTGCTCGGCAACCGCCGGCAGAGATTCTTCAGGAATTACCTGAATCGAGCGGGTTGCAGTGCTGACTGCGCCAATAGCACCCTCGGCGACGGTAGCCGCGATGATTGGCTTGCCAACCTCAACAGTGTCACCCTCTTTGGCCATTAGTTCCGTGACGACACCCTCGAACGGGCAAGGCAACTCAACCAGCGACTTTGCTGTCTCAATCTCAACGATTATCTGGTTGACGTCAACGTGATCGCCGACCTTTACCTTCCAGGTGACAATTTCGGCCTCGGTCAGGCCCTCGCCAACGTCGGGGAGGTTGAAGTATGCGGTTTGGCTCATAGTCGAATCCTTCTAGTAGCCCAAGGAGCGGTCAACCGCTTCAAGAAGTCGGTCAGCATCAGGCAAGAATTTCTCTTCGAGCTTGGCAGCTGGATATGGAACGTCGAAACCACCGACGCGAAGCACCGGAGCCTCCAAGTGATAGAACGCCAGCTCGGCAACTCGAGCGGCAACCTCTGATGACACCGACACGTTGGTGCTCGCCTCGTGGGTGACAATCAGGCGCCCGGTCCTTTTCACCGATTCAAGGATGGTGGCGTAGTCAATCGGTGACATAGATCTCATGTCGATTACTTCGATTGAACGTCCCTCAGTGGCGCCGATCTCAGCGGCTTGCAGAGCAGTCGCAACCATAGGTCCGTAGGCCGCGATGGTCACATCCTTGCCCTGGCGCAAAACCGCGGCCTGGTGCATTCCGGCTGGAGGGCTATCTAGATCGACGGTTCCCTTCTGCCAATAGCGACGCTTTGGTTCGAAGAACAGAACAGGGTCCTCGCTGGCAATCGCTTGTTGGATCATCCAGTAAGCATCGTTTGGGTTGCTCGGGCTAATCACACGCAAACCAGCGGTGTGCGCAAAGTAGGCCTCTGGGCTCTCTGAGTGATGCTCGATTGCGCCAATGCCGCCACCGTAAGGGATGCGAATAACCATCGGCATCTTTGTGGCGCCCTCGGATCGGTTGTGCATCTTGGCTAGCTGAGTCGTGATCTGGTTGAATGCTGGGAAGACGAAGCCATCAAACTGAATCTCTGCCACCGGGCGATAGCCTCGCATGGCCAAACCGATGCCTGTTCCAACGATGCCCGCCTCGGCGATTGGTGAGTTAAAGATTCGCTTCGGACCAAACTCTGCGAGGATGCCCTCTGTGACACGGAAAACTCCACCGAGTGCGGCAACATCCTGACCAAAAACCAAAACCTTCTCGTTGTCGGCCATGGCCTTGCGAATGCCGGCGTTGATTGCCTTAACAATTGTCATTTCAACTGTGTTCGACATTATGCGGCACCTCCTTCGGCTTCAAAAGAGGCCTCATAGCCCTTTAGCCAAGCTGCCTGCTCTTCAATAAGCGGGTGGCTCTCGGCATAAACGTGCTGGAACATGTTTTCGATTGGCGGGGCTTGAAGCGCGAAAGTCTGAGCGCGAATTTCGCCGGCCATAATTTCGTTCTCCTCGGCACATTTTTCAAAGAATGAGTCGCTGATGCCCTGACGGCGAAGGAACTTTTCGAGGCGAGTGAGAGGGTCGCGCGCTGTCCAGTAGTCCACTTCCTCCTGGGTGCGGTACTTGGTCGGGTCATCCGAGGTGGTGTGTGCGCCAATTCGATAGGTGAGCGCCTCGATCATGAAGGGTCCGCCACCGTTTCGGGCATCATCCATGTGCTTCTTGGTCACTGCATACGAGGCAAGCACGTCATTTCCGTCGATGCGAATGCCAGGCACGCCAAAACCGGCTCCGCGCTGGTAGAGAGGAACCGTGGTCTGAGTTTCTACAGAGGATGAGATTGCCCACTGGTTGTTCTGGCAGAAGAACACCAAGGGCGCCTTGTTGATTGCAGCAAATAGGAACGACTCGGAGATATCGCCCTCGGCGGTTGCGCCATCACCAAAGTAGGTGATCACGGCCTCGTCGCGTTCGGCAAAGCCGGTGCCGATCTTGCCGTCAAACTTAACGCCCATGGCATAGCCGGTCGCGTGAATAACTTGGGTGCCAAGAACAATGGCGTAAAGGTGGAAGCGGGTTTCGTCTGGGTTCCAACCACCGTGGTTCACACCGCGAAGCATCTTCAAGACAGCCATTAGGTCGATGTCGTGGGTGATAGCTACGCCATGTTCGCGATAACTAGGGAAAATGTGGTCGTTTTTGCCAACCGCGTGGCCCGAACCGATTTGAGCCGCCTCTTGACCAACCGCTGGCACCCAAAGGCCAAGTTGGCCCTGGCGTTGAAGTGCGGTTGCTTCGCCATCAAAGTGGCGCATGCGCGACATGTGGCGATAGAACTTGAGGAAGTCTTCTTCCTTCAGGTCGGCAATAATTTTTCCGTATTCCGCATATTCAGCGGGCACGGCATAGGTTCCGTCTGGCGACAGAAACTGCACCATCGGAATTCGCGAAGTATCTTGAGTACTCATCTAGTCCAATTTACTGGCTTAGTGGCACAATCGAGACATGATTCGTTTTCTAGTCGGAACCGTTATTAATGCCGTCGGTCTATGGCTGACCACTACCTGGATCACCGCAATCCACCTTGCCCCCTATGGTGGCGCGGATTTCTGGACAATTGCGGGCTCCTATCTCCTGGTTGGCGCAATCTTTGGATTGATCAATTCGATCGTCGCTCCGGTCATTAAGGTTTTGGCGTTACCGCTCTACATCCTCACTTTCGGCCTGATTTCATTCGTTATTAACGGAGCAATCCTCCTGTTAGTGGCTTGGTTGAGCCAACTAATCAGCAGCCCACTATTTTCAATTGATGGCTTCAACCATGCCGGTTTGACCATCACGTCTCTCGGTTGGGCAATGCTTGGCTCAATAGTTATGAGCGTGTTCTCGTTCTTCGCTACCGGGATCTTCAAAATCCTGCGCATCCTATAAGCCCGTTCCCGCCTTTAGGGCTCACGTCTAAGTTCGAAAAAGTAGGCTTGGCCAGTTGCTTCAGGGGTTCCGGAAAACTCTGAAATCTCCTTGCGAAGTTTTCCGAGACCCGAGTCGGCTGCCTGAGAGTCAACATCGAGCGCGGTTTGAAGATAGCCAGCCATTTCATGTTGGGCAATCGGGTCAGGTGACGGCAGGCTTTGCCGGACAGTAACCCAGTTGCTCTTCATTGGGTTCGGACGTGAATCTAGTTTTGGAACTGGATCGTCTGAATGTTCAATCGAAAGTGTGGGAGCAATGATTCGATCGGAGACCTGACCTAGCGGAGCCCCGAAAGTCAGCACCTTGCTTCCCGCGAAGCGGGTTGAAATATTTGCAGCAATCATCCCTCCCTGTGAGTGACCGACCAATAACACCTGTGAGTCCGCACTTATCCCAGCTTGCTGCATGGCAGCCAGGACCGCGCGCTCACTCCCGGCGAAGCCGGTTTTTGAAAATGCGCTGAGATTCGATGTCATGTCGAATGGATTGGTTCCTGGTTTCGGCGCCCAGTTCTGTGTTCCGGGTATGTAAACCACGTAACACGCCTCGGGAATCACCATTGACCCCGTTGCGCCATTTACCGGCGAAGCCGGTTCGAGAAATTTTTCTATCCTGAGCCAGCCCGGTTGATCGTCACTTGTAACAACTCCGGCCTGAGACTCGCTTAGAAGCCTCTCGGCTAGCGTGCCAATGGAATTTGGTGCGGTAATTGAGCTCGCTACACCAACTAAATCAGCCGAGACCTTTGTCTCGCCGAGCACTCCAAACATAGACCCCACCGCTGCGATTGAACTCGAGATTGCCGGCAACGGCGAAATGGTGCCCTCGCGAAGCTCGCGAGAAATTTCCACCTCGCCGGCAAAGTACGAGTCCGCGGCGTGACCACATGCATCTCTAATTCGGCTTAATTTTTCAAGGATGAGGGGAAGTTCCAACGCCAAACGCACTCTCAGGACTGGTTCTACAGCGAAGTCTTGCAACTCCACCTGAGCTCGCAACCAGCCTTCGAGGCCATTGAGTTCGGCTATGACTCGATCGATCTCACCTCTTGTTGCAACGATTTGCGCGTCACCCCCATAGCTCAACAGCCCGCTTGAAGCCACGATATGCCTTGGAGTCACTTCAACGACCAATTGGGCTCTGCCGCACTTCTCACCAACGCCATTCGAGCAACCTCCGTTGCAATGCGTGCAGGTCATGAGCCAGTTGCTCGATTGATTCGGCGCAGGCCAGCGAAGCCGCACCCGACCATAGTTGCGGGTTGGGTATGGCAAATTTCACCCGAGTTTCGGCCGTTCGAAGTGCAAAATCAATTTGGTTCACGCGACAAGCCAATCGTCACGGCCAACTCAAAACAAACGAAAGCCCCCAATCTGTGCAGAACTTACGGCAATATAGACAGGTGAGTAATCTTTCAATCCAGCCGCTTTCCCCTCTCGATGGCCGCTACCGTGCCGCCGTTTCTGACCTAGGTTTCCATCTTTCAGAAGCGGGCCTAAACCGTGCGCGCATCGAGGTAGAAATTGAGTGGCTCATCCACCTCGCAAACCGCGACCTCTTGCACACCGGCACCCCGGTTTCAGAGGCTCAGGCGAGGCAGCTTCGCGACATCGTTGTAAATTTCTCTGACGAAGATGTCTCCACTCTGGCTGCCACTGAGGCGACCACCAAGCACGACGTGAAGGCTGTCGAATACTTCATCCGTGGCAAGTTGACCGAGCTTGATCGTAACGACCTGCTTGAGCTAACCCACTTTGCCTGCACCAGCGAAGACATTAACAACCTCAGCTATGCCATCACCGTTCGTGATGCCGTGAAGCAGGTATGGCTGCCACGCGTTGAGAAGTTGCTCACGAAACTGCGCGAACTAAGCGCCGAATACGCCGACGCGGCGATGCTGTCACACACCCACGGTCAGCCGGCTACCCCATCAACCATGGGCAAGGAGCTTGCGGTGTTTATTCACCGACTTGAGCGCCAGGTCAGGCGCATTGAGAACGCCGAATACCTCGGCAAGTTCTCGGGTGCAACTGGCACCTTCTCCGCTCACGTTGTTGCTGCCCCGGATGTGAACTGGACTAAAGAGTCTGAGGACTTCGTTACCGGCCTTGGTCTCACCTGGAACCCACTAACCACTCAGATTGAATCACACGATTGGCAGGCAGAGCTTTATTCAACCGTTGCCCTGTTCAATGGAATTCTGCATAACCTTTGCACCGACATCTGGTCTTACATTTCAATGGGCTATTTCAAGCAGATTCCGGTTCCAGGCGCAACTGGTTCATCGACCATGCCTCACAAGATCAACCCGATTCGCTTTGAAAACGCAGAGTCAAACCTCGAGCTTTCGAATGCGATTCTTGGCAGCCTTGCCTCGACCCTGATCACCTCACGCCTCCAGCGAGACCTGACTGACTCATCTTCACAGCGAAACATCGGCCTTGGCTTCGGTCACTCGTTGCTCGCGATTGACAACGTCACCCGCGGTTTGAGCGAGATTGCTCTTTCCCGCGAGGTTCTCGGCATCGACCTGAGCGATAACTGGGAGATCCTGGGTGAAGCGATTCAGACCGTGATTCGTGCCGAGGTTGCGGCTGGCCGCTCAACCATCAGTGACCCGTATGCGTTGCTGAAGGACCTAACCCGCGGAAAGCGCCTTTCGGGAGACGACATGATTGCCTTCGTTAATGAGCTTGAGATTGGCGATGAGGCTAAGGCTCGATTGCTGACTCTTCGTCCTCACACATACGTGGGTCTGGCCGAAACTTTGGCAGCACGAGTCCAGAAGTAAAAAACTTGTCATTAGGTCATTCTTGACCGAAACAATAAAAGGCACCCCAAGGGGTGCCTTTTATTTAAGTTTGTGAGCGCTACTTTAGGCGCGGTTTGTTGGGCTCTGCAGGCTCATCCTTGACCGCAAGAGCGAGGGTGGCAACGGCCACCAAGACCACTATGAAGGTCAGGCCCGACCAGATTGCCGTGCGCTCGATATCGCGGCTGTTGCCCCACACTATTACGCCAACAAAGATGGCTGCCACGAAAGACAGCGTTATGTAGGTGCGTGCCGAACGAGCTTCAGCTGGTTTGCGAGTTTTTTTGGCCATGCTTAAAGCCTAAGCCTTTGAAGACTTTGTCGAGGTCGCTTTTGCTGCTGGCGAAGCGGCCGGTGAGGCCGCCGAGATCCCGCCGTGAACGCCACTCATCAAGAGGTAAGCGCCAAAAAAGCCAACCTGCGAGACGA
Source organism: Microbacteriaceae bacterium (assembly GCA_947452675.1). Taxonomy (GTDB): domain Bacteria; phylum Actinomycetota; class Actinomycetes; order Actinomycetales; family Microbacteriaceae; genus Rhodoluna. Next base: position 7,851 of record CANGDL010000026.1, read on the forward strand.
TGTCGAGAGGCGCCAAAAGGAAAAGAACTGCAAGCAACAGCCCGAACGACGCGTTGATCAACAGATCTCTTCCGCTTGCGCTCTTGAATCCAGAGCGACGTGCCTGATAGAGCTCGAATGCCCCCGCGATGATTGCCCAGCCGGTGACTAAAAACTTAAAGGCCAAAGCATTTGAATCATTGATGTTGGCGTCAGCTGCACCGGCGGACGAATTTGGTGCAAGTAGTGCGAAGATGCCGATTAGCAGTGCCACTAAAGTAAGCGGGACATTTTCGATTGCTGCGAGGCCCTTTTGAAAAATTACTGATGCCAAACCATTTAGCACGGCGAAGCCGATTCCGAAGATGCCAAGCGCGAGCAGGCCAATGTTTGCGCCGTGTGACTGACTAAAGGTCAGAAATAGGCCAACTCCGAGACTGATGGCCGCGCGAGCGGCTTGCGCGATTCTTGGGTTTTGCTTGATTGACATGCTTTAAACCTAGCGACCCTACTGTTTCATGTTCATAAAACGAGAATATTGCCCCTGGAACGCCACTGTAACGGTTCCAGTTGGTCCGGAACGCTGCTTGGCCAAGATGATGTCGGCCTCACCCGCACGCGGGTGATCCTTTTCACCAATACCTTCGCGATGCAGCAGGATTACCACGTCGGCATCCTGCTCGAGCGAGCCCGATTCACGTAGGTGAGATATTTCAGGCTTCTTGTCTTTAGTTTGCTCAGCCTGTCGGTTTAGCTGTGACAAGGCAATGACTGGCACTTGAAGTTCCTTGGCCAAAAGCTTAAGAGCTCGAGAGAACTCCGAAACCTCTTGCTGGCGAGATTCAACTTTTTTGCCTGAGGTCATTAGCTGGATGTAGTCGATTACGACCATTTTCAAACCCACGCGCTGCGCCAAACGGCGGCATTTTGCACGAATTTCAACCAAGGTTAGGTTCGGGCTGTCATCGATGTAAAGCGGCGCATCGTTGATTTGGCCTCGGACCTGAGCGAGTCTTGCCCATTCGTTATCACCAATCGTGCCCTTGCGCATGTTCTGCAAATAGATGTTTGATTCGGCCGAAAGTAATCGCATTGCAATTTCGGCACGACCCATTTCCAACGAGAAGAAGATTGTCGGCTTATCGGCCTTTACGGCAGCGTGACGGGCGAAGTCGAGTGCAATAGTTGACTTACCAACAGCAGGTCGAGCAGCAACAATTATCAACTGCCCTGGATGGAAGCCGTGGGTTAGTTCGTCGAGCTCAATGAAACCGGTCGGCACTCCGACCATGTCTCCGCCGCGTTTTTGGGCCGACTCAATTTCATTGATAGCCGCCTCAATCGAGGTGCTAAGACCTACATAATCCTCTGTGACCGATGCTCCGCCAACTTGGTAGACGCGCTCTTGAGCCTCATTCACCAGATCTTCGACATCGCCTTCATTGGCATAACCCAACTGAGCGATTTTGGTGCCAACCTCAACTAAACGACGAAGCGTGGCTTTCTCTTGAACAATTTTTGCGTAGAACGCTGCGTTTGCCGCCGTCGGAACAATCGAAGTAAGGGTGTGAAGATAATCCGCCCCGCCAGCCTTTACTAAGTTGCCCTGCTTCATGAGCTCGTCGGTGACCGTGATCACGTCGATTGGTTCACCCTTGCCGAACAGGGTGGCGACTGCTTCGAAGACTAATTCGTGCTTAGGCGCATAGAAGTCGGCGCCTTTGACCGCTTCGAAAACCTCGGCGCACGCTTCTTGTGAAAGCAACATGCCACCAAGAGCGCTTTGTTCCGCCAACATGTCGTTAGGCAACATGCGCTCGGCCGAGCGTTGAGCCTCTTGAATCATCGACATTGCTTCTCCTATTTGTGGCGCAGGTGGCGGTTTCGGCCCGCCGTGTATGAGAGTACTTGTCTATCAAACAGGTCAGACATTCAAGCGCCAAAACGGCCTGTGGATAACTTTGTGGACAACACGCTGAACACGCCCGAGAATCTGTTAGCAACTTGTGGATAAGCCTGTGTGCAATTTGTGGAATTAATCCGAGAAGCCAGTATTTTAAAGGAATTTAGGGTGTGGATAACTATAAACACCAAACCCTAAACCTTCACCTAAAGGTTGTGGATAACCAAGTGAGAAGTAGAGGTTTTCCACAGGTATCCCGGTTCGGGTTGAATGGTTTGGTTCAAGATCCGAGGCCAGGATAAAACAAAACGGGCCGCCCGAAGGCGACCCGTTTCACGTGGAACTTGTGGTTACTTCTTGCCAACAACCTGAAGGGTGATGGTAGCCACTACGTCGCCGTGTAGACGAACGGTAGCTAGGTGCTCACCAGCAATCTTGATTGGTGCAACGAAAGCAACCTTGCGCTTGTCCAGCTCGCCTAGTCCGGCAGCTGAAACAGCAGCAACGACATCAGCAGTCTTGACGGCACCGAATAGACGGCCACCCTGGCCGGCCTTGACGATAAGTCGAACCGACTTAGCCTCAAGAGCTGCCTTTAGAGCGTGTGCGTCTTCGACGGTTGCTAGGGCGCGAGCGTCGCGAGCAGCCTTGATTGACTCAATCTGCTTCTCGCCGCCCTTGCTCCATAGAACAGCAAAACCACGAGGAAGTAGGTAGTTACGGGCGAAGCCGTCCTTTACCTCAACAACGTCGCCTGCAGAGCCGAGGCCTGAAACCTCATTGGTCAGAATTAGCTTTGACATGTGATTTCTCCTTAGCGGCCAGCGCCTGCGTATGGCATTAGAGCCATTTCGCGAGCGTTCTTAACGGCA
>CANGDL010000027.1 GCA_947452675.1 Microbacteriaceae bacterium
CTACAGAGTTTTACGCAAAAGGAAGAGTAAGTACCATGCCAGTACCAAAGAGACGCCTATCTCGCGCCCGCACTCACGCACGTCGTTCGCAGTGGAAGGCCGCTGAGGTTACCTTGGTCAAGACCATTGAGAATGGCAAGACCGTTTACAGCTTGCCTCACCGTGCCAAGGTAGTTGAGGATTCAGCCGGCAACGCGCTGTTCCTTGAGTACAAGGGCCGCAAGGTCGCTGACGCTTAAGACTTTTTGGTCTTAGCGTGAACGTCGACGTACTCAGCACTCGCTTAGGCGTTGACATCGAGCCACAGCTGCTCGAACTCGCACTTACCCATCGCTCATACGCGTATGAGCATGGCAACATACCCAACAACGAACGCCTCGAGTTTCTCGGGGACTCGGTGTTGGGTTTTGTCGTTACGGCCCATATTCATGATCTCCTCACCGACCTTCCCGAGGGAGAATTAACCAAAGTCAAGAACGCCGTGGTCTCGGCCACAGCGCTTTCGCAGGTCGCGACCAAAATTGGCTTGGGTGAGTTTCTTCGCCTTGGTAAGGGCGAAGATCAAACCGGCGGACGCGAGAAACCAAACCTTTTGGCCGACGCGTTCGAGGCAATTCTCGGTGCTGCATACGTGTCCAAGGGTCTAGAAGCTGCCGAGGGACTCGTTCGCAAGTTTGTCTTCCCGTTGCTCGAAGATACCGATTCACTTCGCGCTAATAGCGATCCGAAAACCACTCTTGGCGAGTTTGCTCAGGCTGCTTCGAAGCCAGCTCCCGAATACTTGACAACCCATGAAGGCCCCGATCACGACCGCACATTCTTTGCAACAGTGAGCATCGACGGTAAGGCTCTTGGTTCTGGCCAAGGTCGCAGCAAGAAACTCGCCGAAACACAGGCAGCAATCGATGCTCTCGCAAAGTTGCCGAAGCCTAAAAAGTCAAAGTAATGCCTGAGTTACCAGAGGTCGAAACTGTTCGAGCAGGCCTAGCCCCGGCCCTGACTAACGCAACCGTGACTGCAGTCGACGTTCTCGACGCGCGCGCGTTCAAGCGCCACATTGGCGGGGTTGACGATTTCATTGCAACCTTGGTCGGCTCAAAAATTCTCGCTGTTGTTAGGCGAGGCAAATTTCTTTGGATGCCGCTCGAGCTGCCAGCAGGTCGAAGCACCGGGCACCAGCTTGCTTTGGTTGGTCACCTCGGAATGAGTGGCCAGATGCTGCTTCGAACCCCAGGATTCACCGACGACAAGCTAACTCGCGTCATCATCCATGCGATTTCAGAAGACGGCGAAAAAGTTGAAATGCGTTTTATTGACCAGCGACTTTTCGGCTCGCTTGCAATCGATGAGTTGGTGCAGACCTCCGATGGGCGGCCGGGTGGGTTTGGTAACGGTATGGGTGTCACTCCCGCAGGTGAATCGACCTGGTGGCGAAATCTAATCCCGGCCTCTGCCGCACACATTATGCGTGACCCACTCGACGAAGACTTCAACGAGAAGTTTGTGCTCGACATGTTCAAGAAAAAGAATTCGGGAATCAAACGAGTATTGCTCGATCAGCAGACTCTCAGCGGCATCGGCAACATCTACGCGGACGAAGCCTTATGGCGATCACAACTGCACTATGACCAGCCTGCCTCATCGCTTACCGGACCTAAAGCCAAAGAGCTGCTGCAACACGTTCGTGAAATATTGGCAAAAGCTGTCACCGAGGGTGGCACTAGTTTTGACGAACAGTACAAAAATGTGAACGGTGAATCTGGCTATTTTGCCGTCTCTCTGAACGCCTACGGGATGACCGGGTTTCCTTGTAAGCGCTGCGGAACTCAGATCAAACGCGAAAACTGGATGAACCGTGGCTCGCACTTCTGCCCGACGTGCCAGAAACTCAAGGGCTAACCCCAAACAGTGTCAAAAACCGCCTTGAGAATGCGGTAATTTTGATTGTTGCGCATATTGGCGCACCTTCATCGATGCAGCCAAAGGGGAGTGACTCAGCTTGTATCTAAAGAGCCTCACCCTGAAGGGCTTCAAGTCTTTTGCTCAGCCGACCACGTTCGCTTTTGAACCGGGCGTTACCGCTGTCGTCGGCCCGAATGGTTCAGGCAAATCAAATGTCGTTGACGCGCTCGCCTGGGTAATGGGAGAACAAGGTGCCAAGAGTCTTCGTGGCGGCAAGATGGAAGACGTCATCTTTGCGGGAACCTCTACCAAGGGTCCACTGGGTCGCGCCGAGGTAATTCTTACGATCGACAACTCTGATGGCGCCCTTCCAATCGACTACACCGAAGTAACTATTTCTCGCACCCTATTCCGCAACGGTGGCAGTGAATATGCAATCAACGGCGATGCCTGTCGACTACTAGACGTCCAAGAACTTTTGAGCGACTCGGGTTTGGGTCGCGAAATGCACGTAATCGTCGGTCAGGGGCAACTTGATAGCGTTTTGCGCGCTACCCCCGAAGAGCGTCGTGGCTTCATCGAAGAAGCCGCGGGAATCCTGAAGCACCGTCGCCGCAAAGAGAAGACTCAACGCAAACTTGAGGCGATGCAGGCCAACTTGACCCGCCTGAATGACCTGGCCGGCGAAGTTCGTCGTCAGTTGAAGCCACTTGGCCAGCAGGCAGAGGTTGCCCGCGAGGCTCAAGGCATCGCCGCGACCGTTCGCGACGCCAAGGCGCGCATCCTGGCTGCCGACATAATCGATTTGCACAAGGCACTCGAAGAAACGGCAAAGACAGAAGCCGATCGACGCGGCGAGCGGAACATTTTGCAGACTCTCTTGACCGAGAACACTGCTCGACTAGGGCAGTTAGAGGCTGCACAGGTTTCCACCGAACTCGATACCGCGCGCAACCTTTCATATCAGTTCGATTCGCTAGCTGAACGCCTGCGTTCGTTGCTATCGATCGCTAACCAGCGAGTTGCTTTGCTCGGTTCCCAGGCAGACGTTGCCGGTGCACAAATTGACCCGAGTGCACTCGAGGCCGAGGCTTTGGCTGCAGAGAAATCCGGGGCAGAACTCGCGTTGGCTGTTGAAGCACTAAAGAGTGCGCTGCATGAGGCAGAGTTGGCCCGCAGTGAGGCCCGCGATGTGCTAGAGAAGTTTGACAACGAAGTTGCCGAGCAGAACGCCCTGATCTCGAAGTTTGACCTTGATAAGTCACGCCTAGCCAATGAGGCTGCAGTAGCCGAGTCGCGTCTTGCCGGTAAGCGAGACGAAGTTGCGCGCCACCAGAGTGCGCTGACCGAGGCAAAAGAACGACGCGCAGCTCGCCAGGCAGAGTACGAATCCCTCGACTCGCAGCTTCAGTCTGACTCGGGCGCAAAAGACGCAGACAATGGTCTAGAAGCTCGCTATGAAGCAGCCCAGAAGGCCGTTTCCGAAGCGTCCGCGAAGATTGAATCGGTTCGCGAAGCACTGCACGGTGCAGAACGTGAACGCGACTCGCTCGCTGCAAAGCGTTCGGCACTAAACCTAATGCTCGAGCAGAAGGACGGCGCATCCGAGTTGTCAGCCGCTGGTCTTCGCGGTATCCGCGGCCTAGTTGCTAGCCATATGAAAATTCAAAATGGTTTCGAGACCGCAATTGCCGCGGCCCTTGGTCCATTGGCCGATGCGCTGGTCGCAAATTCTCGCGAAGACGCTCTCGAAGCCATCGAACACCTCAAAAAGTCCGATGGTGGCCGTGTTGAGTTGATTGTTGCCGATGTGGACTCTAAGGGCAAAGCCGGGTCGCTTCCATCTGCAGCCGGCGCTCGACCTGCAGCGGAGGTCGTAGAGGCTCCATCCGGCGTTCTCGTTTTGCTTGCCGATGTCGTCATAGTGGATGACCTAGAGGCGGCTCGCGGCCTATACAAGGCAGATAAAAACGCCCTCAAGCTTGTCTTGATTACCCTGGATGGCGACGTCCTCACCGAGTCCATTATTCGTGGTGGCTCGGCGAACAAGCCATCCAAGCTTGAACTGGTCGCCGAACGTGATGGTGCCGAAGCCAAGCTGGCAAAGGTCTCAAAGCAGATTGATGACCTCAAGGGTGAGCTCACCCAGGCTCGATCAACCGAGGAAGCCGCAAAGGCATCCGCCAAGGCTGCCCTGGCGGCACTCAACGAGCATGACGCAACACTTGCTGCGAACGCTGAGAAGCTGGGAAGATTGCGTGTTCAGGTTGAAGCCTCGGACGCAGAGGTCGAGAGACTCTCGCGCGTCGCCGAACAGGCTTTGGCTTCGATCGCGATCGCAGAGGAGGCGCTCGCCGAAGCCGTTGCAGCGCACGATAAATTTGCCGCACAAGAGCGCCCTGCCCTCGACTTGGCTAATCGCCAGACCCTGTCTGAAAACCTCGAGCAAGAACGTCAGCGAGAGCTCGAGTTGCGAGTCGATCTCGGTGCCGCAGTTGAACGAGTTCGTGTTGAAGGTGAACGAGCAAAGGGTCTGCGCGAACAGATTGCCGATGCTCAAGAGGCTATCGAAAAAGCCAAGCAGGCAGCGGCGGCGCAGGCTCTACAGTTGGCAAGTGCGCGACGTGTTCTCGAAGCACTTCCGATTTTGATGGATGCCGTTGCCGAGAGCGCTTCTCAGGCAAAGGTGCGCCTGCATGAACTCGAAGCTGCAAGAGCTCACCAGAATCAGGAACTTGTGCGCCTTCGCGGCGAGACCGCAGACATTCAAATGAAGTTGGCGGGGCTCACTCAGAGTGTGCACGACTTCGAGATGAACAACCACGAGAAACGCCTCAATCTCGCCAACCTAGTTTCACGCGCCAATGACGAACTCGGCCTTGAGCAAGAGATTTTGCTTGCCGAGTATGCGCCCGATGAAGATTTCAACCGCGAAGAGCAAACTAAACGACTTCGAGAGTCAGAGCGTCTCTTCGAGCGTCTTGGCAAGGTAAACCCGCTCGCTCTAGAAGAATTTGCAGCGCTCGAGCAACGTCACAAATTCTTGACAGAGCAGTTGGCCGATCTGACTCAGACGCGCAAGGACCTTCTGCAGATCATCGAAGAACTTGATGCAAAGATGCAGACGATCTTCGCGGACGCATTCGAAGACACTCGGAAGGCCTTCGAAACAGTCTTCCCTACGCTGTTTCCTGGCGGTACCGGCTCTATCTACCTCACCAACCCAGATGACATGCTCACGACCGGACTCGAGGTCACCGTTAGACCAGCCGGCAAGCGCATCGAACGTCTCTCATTGCTTTCGGGCGGTGAGCGTTCATTGGCGGCAGTCGCACTCATGGTTGCCATTTTCAAGGCGCGCCCTTCACCGTTCTATGTCATGGATGAGGTTGAGGCTGCCCTCGACGACGCGAACCTCGGCCGCCTACTAAAGATTTTCGAAGACCTTCGGTCTAGCTCTCAGCTCATCATCATCACTCACCAAAAACGCACTATGGAGATTGCCGACGCCCTTTACGGTGTTTCGATGCGCCAGGATGGCGTCTCTGCCGTTGTCGGCCAGCGCCTGTTGGACAAGGCATAGTCGTGGCCGGGTTTCTGTTTTGGAAGAAGAAGCGCACAGCTGAGGTTGACTCGCCAGTCGAGCAGGTCGAACTCCCCGGCGACAGTGCCCTGACCGTCGCGGCTTTGGTCGAACAAATCCAAGTCCCCTTCGACAATGCTCCATCCGTGGCAACTGTCTCAGAAAACATGGATGCTGTTCTCCCAGAGCCAGAGCCAGAGCTAGAGCCAGAGCCAGAGCTAGAGCCAGAGCTAGAGCCAGAGCTAGAGCCAGAGCCAGAGCTAGAGCCAGAGCCAGAGCTAGTTGCCGTTGAACTGCCCAAGCGCAGCGCCAAGAAGGGCATTCGATCACTTTTTAGCCGCGTTAAGTTCAACCCGGAGAACCTTGACGAGCTTGAAGACATTTTGATTCAGGCTGACTTTGGCATCGATGCGTCGATGGCGATTGTGGATGCGGTTAAGGAACGCGCCAAGAAGTCGGGCGCGACCTCAGAGCAAGATCTAAAGGACATTTTGGCTGCGGTTATTGCCGAGAACCTAGAGCGTCAAGACAAAGCGTTAAATCTAAGTGACGGCAAGTTGCCATATGTGTTCTTGGTGGTGGGCGTCAACGGTGTGGGTAAGACCACGACGATTGGCAAACTCGCGAATTGGCTAAGCGAGGGGGAGTGGAAGGTGTTCATCGGTGCCGCCGACACCTTCCGAGCAGCCGCAGTCGATCAAGTTGCTACCTGGGCCGAGCGAGCTGGAGCAACCTTGATTCGCCCTAAAACCGAGGGGCAGGATCCTGCATCCGTGGCCTTCGAATCAGTCGAAGCCGCCATCAAAGATGACGCCGACATCGTTATCATCGATACTGCTGGCCGTCTGCAAAACAAGACCGACCTGATGGGCGAACTCGACAAAATTCGTCGAGTGATAGAGAAGCAGGCGAAAATCAGCGAAGTGCTTCTAGTTCTCGACGCAACAACCGGTCAAAATGGAATGTCTCAGGCGAAAGCGTTCGCCGAAATCGCTAATGTCACCGGCGTGGTGCTGACCAAACTGGACGGCACTGCCAAGGGTGGAATCGTCTACTCGATCCAACGCGAACTGGGCATCCCGGTCAAGCTTGTGGGTGTCGGCGAGGGTATAAATGATTTTGCGTTCTTTGACGCAACCGAGTTCGCTCGCGGACTCGTGAGTTAGGAGCAACCAAGGTGTTTGGCAATCTTTCAGATCGTTTAGTCGAAACGTTCAAGAATCTCCGCAGCAAGGGCAAACTAAGCCCAGCTGACATTGACGCGACTCTTCGCGAGATTCGTCGTGCGCTTCTAGAGGCCGACGTCGCCCTGGATGTCGTCAAATCCTTCACCGGAGCAGTTCGTGATCGCGCGTTAGGCGATGAGGTGTCGAAGGCCCTGAACCCTGCTCAGCAGGTCGTTCAGATAGTGAACGAAGAGCTGGTCACGATCCTGGGTGGCGAGCAGCACAAGCTCAACTTCGCCAAGAAGCCACCTACCGTAATCATGCTGGCCGGTCTTCAGGGTTCTGGTAAGACCACCCTCGCCGGAAAACTCTCCAAGTGGCTGAAGGATCAGGGGCACACCCCGCTTCTAGTTGCCGCCGACTTGCAGCGCCCTAATGCGGTAAACCAACTCCAAGTCGTTGGTGAGCGCGTTGGCGTCCAGGTGTTTGCTCCGGAGCCTGGAAATGGTGTTGGTAACCCGGTCAAGGTAGCTAAGGATTCGATCAAGCACGCCGAGCAGAAGATGTTTAGCGTGGTCATCGTCGACACCGCCGGCCGCCTCGGCATCGATGAAGAGTTGATGAAGCAGGCTAAAGACATTCGCGATGCCGTCAACCCGGATGAAGTGCTTTTCGTCATCGATTCGATGGTCGGCCAAGATGCTGTAAATGTTGCGAAGGCCTTTGACGAGGGCGTTGGAATCACCGGCTCAGTTCTTACGAAGCTCGATGGCGATGCTCGAGGCGGTGCCGCGCTATCGGTTGCTTCGGTAACTGGCAAGCCAATTATCTTTGCTTCCAGCGGTGAGGGAATGGATGCATTTGAGCCGTTCTATCCAGACCGCATGGCAAGCCGCATCCTTGATATGGGAGACATTCTCACTCTTATTGAGCAGACTCAGCGTCAGTTTGACGAAACTGAAGCGCGCGCGATGGCCGAAAAGCTGGCCAAAGAAACCTTCACCCTTGAAGACTTTCTTGACCAGATGCAGCAGCTTCGCAAGATGGGCTCACTCAAGAGCATGCTTGCAATGATGCCAGGCGCTGGCCAGATGCGTCAGCAGCTTGAGAACTTCGACGAACGTGAAATCGATCGAACCGAGGCAATTATTCGCTCAATGACACCTGCCGAGCGACGTCAACCAAAACTTTTGAATGGCTCACGTCGTATGAGAATCGCCAAGGGCTCTGGAATGACCGTCACCGATGTGAATTCTCTAGTCAATCGCTTTGAACAGGCCGCAAAAATGATGAAGACCGTCGCTAAGGGTGGTGTCCCGCAAATGCCTGGCATGCCAAACATGCCTGGAATTGGTGGTTTTGGCGGCGCTAAGGGTAAAGCAAAAGACAAGGGCAAGAAGGGCTCCAAATCGGGAAACCCTGCTAAGCGCGCGGCTGAAGAAGCTGCCCGTTTGGCAGGTGGCAAACCGTCGGGTTCGGGCGAAAGCGGCGCCGGTTCGTCGTTCGGGTTGGGCAACTAACTAAAGTCTCTTGAGAAATAGCCGCTTGAGAGTGGCGGAACTCAGGTATTTCTGGCAGAATAGAGCGGTTGCCGTGCGTTTGACCCTCTAACCAAACGTGTCCGGTAACCCCTAGAGCTTTTTCACCGAGTGTGCCCCCACGCTCACGGTTGAACGTTCGCACCATTACGAAAAACAGGAGCA
>CANGDL010000028.1 GCA_947452675.1 Microbacteriaceae bacterium
CACTGCGAACGACGTGCGTGAGTGCGGGCGCGAGATAGGCGTCTCTTTGGTACTGGCATGGTACTTACTCTTCCTTTTGCGTAAAACTCTGTAGTGCGGCGAACCTGGAATCAACCGGGGCTTCGTGCACGTGGTGCGGGTTTTCTGCCATCTTCAAACCACAGTCTGGGCACAGGCCAAGACAGTTCTTTCGACAAACTGGTTTGAACGGAAGGCTTAGAACAACCGCGTCACGGATGACTTGCTCTAGATCGATTTGCTCGTCAGTGACGACAAATTCATCCTCGTTGGTTAAAGAATAGGCGAAAAGCTCCTGAAAATCTACTTCAACAGGCACAGTAAGTGGATCTAGGCATCGACTGCACTCGCCATCGGCATCTGCGAAGACCTCACCGGTGGCCAAAATACCCTCGTGAACCGATTCGAGACGTAGGTCAAGGTCCAGATCCACACCTGAGGGAACATTGATGAAATCGTCACCCAACGCCTCGGGAACGACGATGTCGAGTTTGTATTCGCGCATTGCGCCTGCTTTATGCATCAGGTCGTGAACAGCAATCACGTATGGAGAAGCGGCGCTCATGAGGTTATTTCTTTCTGTTGGCCGCCGAAGAAGCTAGTGCGCGTGCAACGGCGTGTGAAACATATTTTGTCACTGAACCCTCAAGGTCGGCAACCTGCTTCACCAGCGAGCTCGATACGTGACCATGTTCTGGATTAGCTGGGATGAAGATTGTTTCGACCCCGGCAAGGTCACGGTTGACCTGCGCCATCGGAAGTTCGTAGTCGAGGTCAACATTACTGCGGAACCCCTTGACCAAAACCGAGGCACCTACCATTCGGCAGTAATTAACCAAAAGGCCGCTGTCTAGGGTGTCGACAACCAGTTTTGCTTTGTTATGAATGCCATGCTCAGCGATGCTTGCTCGGATGAGTTCGACGCGCTCGGCGCTAGAGAAACGCGGAGTTTTGCTCGGGTTGTGCACCACTACTACATGTAGTTCATCCACTACCAAAGCGGCTCGGGAAATGATATCGAGGTGACCCAAAGTGATCGGGTCGAATGAACCTGGATAAACGGCAATCGTTGACATGACTAAAGGTTAGCCGAGCTGGGTACGTGTGTGGGCGCTTGAAGATTAAGCCTTTGTTAAATTGTTTTGCCTAGCTAGGTCTTCTCGATCAAGCGCCTCAGCCAAGGGCAGGTGCTTTTCGAGTGTAGGGTCAGCTTCAAGAACGATTTCGGCATCCTTGTGCGCCGCCTGAATTAGCTTGGCATCTTGAATCACGCGAAGAAGTTTCAAGCTAGAACGACCACCGGATTGAGTCGCGCCTAGCACGTCACCCTCGCGGCGAAGTTCAAGGTCGATTTCGCTAAGTTCGAATCCGTCAAGCGTGGCGGCAACCGCCCTCACGCGCTCTAGAGCCAACGAACCCTCTTCAGCCGAGGTGAGCAGCAAACACAGACCCGCGTTGCCGCCACGGCCCACACGCCCTCGCAGCTGGTGCAGTTGGCTAACACCGAAGCGATCGGCGTCAAGGATTACCATCACGGTGGCATTTGGAACGTCGACGCCGACCTCGATGACTGTGGTTGAAACCAGAACGTCAATTTCACGAGCCGAAAAACGACCCATTACATCGGCCTTTTCGTCAGCACTCATTCGGCCGTGCAGAGTTTCGATTCTCAACTTGGCAAGTGCCGGGATGCCCCTGAGCGATTCGGTCATCCCCAGTGCAGATGCCAAAGGTTGTCGCGGTTTCTTAGCCAACTCGGCAGCCATCTCATCTGTGCCGTCAGAGAAAATCAGCTCCTCTTCAGCCAAACCACCTGAGGCAATTAGCTCGTCGCCAGGGTCGTCCTCATCGATTCGAGGGCAGACGACGAACGCCTGGCGTCCGGCCGCAACCTCTTCGGCGATGCGAGTCCAGGTTCTAGCAACAAGAGCTGGCTGCGAAAGCTGAACCACGTGCGAGGTTATGCCTTGACGCCCCGCCGGCAATTCGGTGAGAGTAGAAACATCCAAGTCACCGAACACAGTCACGGCTAGGGTTCTCGGAATCGGTGTAGCCGTCATAGTCAAAACGTGCGGGGGCAACTTGCCTTTATTTCGCAAGGCTTCGCGCTGGTCGACTCCAAATCGATGCTGTTCGTCAATCACAATGAAGCCGAGATCAAGAAACTCAACATTATTCGAGATTAAGGCGTGCGTACCGACCACGATTCGAGCCTTGCCACTGACCATTTGCAGAAGTGCTCGCTTACGATCTGCGGTCGGCATTTGGCCGGTGAGCAAGGTTAGACCTACGTCTTTGGCTAGATCCTCCCCTAAAGATTTCTGAATCGATTTGTAGTGCTGCGCCGCAAGCACTTCGGTAGGAGCGAGGAGGGCAGACTGACCACCGGAATCGGCAACTGTCAACATCGCTCGCAGAGCAACTAATGTCTTGCCCGAGCCAACTTCACCTTGCAAGAGTCGGTTCATCGGGTGGTTGGCTGCCAAATCATCAGAAATCTGATTGCCAACTGCGATTTGGCCGTTGGTTAGCGTAAAAGGAAGAGCGGCATCAAACCTGGCGCTCATACCGCTGGCAGGAGCCACGCGCGGCGTCGCTGGCGTTGCGAGGTTTTCGAAACGACGCTTCAGCAAAGTAGCTTGAAGCAAGAAAGCCTCGTGGTACTTGAGCGTGTCTCTAGCCTGCTGCCAATCGGCTTGAACTTCGGGCCGATGCACCTGGTTGATGGCCTGGTGCAATGACATCAAGCCGTTGCTAGAAACAACATCTTCCGGCAACTCATCCTGAATGGGCGAAAGAGTGTCTAGCACAACTGCCATCGAGCGCTGAATCGCCCAGGTAGTAACCGCTGAGGCAGCCGGATAGATCGGAATTGGCAGCTCAGCCCATCTCTTGGCTTCGGCATCAGATATTTCTTCGGGGAAGAGCTCGTATTCCGGGTGAGACAACTGCAACTTACCGTTGTAGCTGCCAATTTTTCCTGCGAACAGGCCACGCAGCCCCGGTCGTAAATCTTTCTGGCGCCAAGCCTGGTTGAAAAACGAAAGTGACATCGAACCGTGGCCGTCAGTGATGCGAACTTCTAGAATGCTGCCGTTTCTACCCTTCATCCGGCGCTCTCGCACCTCAAGAATGTCGGCGACTACCGTAGCCGGCTCACCAATCGGCAATTCGGAAATCGGCGTTAGAGCACCCCGAGTGGCATAGCGGCGAGGGAAATGCTGCAACAAATCTGCAACGGTGCGCAACCCCAGATGCTTTGCAAACGACTTGGCGGTGCGGTCACCCAGCACGCGATCAAGAGGTTCAAGAGGAAGGAGCATTCAACTATCTTCGCCTGTCAAGCAACGCCCTCGCGGTAGGCTTGACCGGTTATGACAAGAATCATTAGCGGCGTAGCCGGCTCTCGCAAGCTAGCCAGCCCAGCCAAAGCCACCCGCCCAACCAGCGATCGCATTCGCGAATCCATCTTTAACCGCCTTCAGGCGCGTGACTGGGTAGACAACAAGCGAGTTCTCGACCTGTATGCCGGCACCGGCGCACTAGCCCTAGAGGCGGTAAGCCGAGGAGCAATCTACGCAATGATGGTAGAGCGTGATGGGCAAGCTGCCGCTGTTTGCATCAACAATGCCAACATGATTCAGAAGGCCATGGCCAGCGAAGGCTTCTATGACCAGGTGACCAAGGTTTCTCAGAAGGCGGTTAGCTCATTTTTGAGCACCGACAGCCTGGTTTACGACCTAGTTTTCATTGATCCTCCATACGAAATTAGCAACGAAGAGGTTGCCACCAATTTGAAGGCGCTAATGCCTCGACTGGCCAAGGATGCGATTGTCATGCTTGAGCGCTCAAGTCGCAGCGGCTCAGTCGAGCTGCCTGAGGGTCTCGAGCTTGACGAAGAGAAGTCATTTGGAGATACGACCGTATTTTGGCTTACTAAGGCCTAATCGATTTACAGAACTTAAATTAGAAATCCCCGACCAGGCTGGTCGGGGATTTCTTTTTTTTGGCCTTAGTTGAAGAAGCCTTTTAGTGAGCGCTCTTCTTCGCCAATGTAAATCTGCTGTGGGCGGCCAATCTTGGTGGCCGCATCCATGTTCATTTCGCGCCAGTGTGCAATCCATCCAGGAAGGCGACCGAGGGCGAATAGGGCGGTAAACATGCGCGGTGGGAAACCAAGCGCCTTGTAGATTACGCCGGTGTAGAAGTCTACGTTTGGGTAAAGCTTTCGTTCGATGAAGTAGCTGTCAGAGAGCGCTGCAGCCTCGAGTTCCTTCGCAATGTCTAGCAGTGGATCCTTGACGCCAAGTTCAGCCAACACCTTGTCAGCGGTTGCCTTGACGATGCGCGCACGCGGGTCAAGGTTCTTGTAAACGCGGTGGCCGAAGCCCATCAGACGGATGCCGTCTACCTTGTTTTTCACTCGGTTGACGAAGTGTTGAACTGATTCTCCGGAATTTTGAATCTGAGTGAGCATTTCAAGCACAGCTTCGTTGGCTCCGCCGTGAAGTGGACCAAAAAGCGCATTTATACCTGATGAGATCGAGGCAAACATGTTGGCCTGGCTCGAACCGACCAAGCGAACAGTTGAGGTCGAACAGTTCTGTTCGTGGTCTGCATGCAAAACCAAAAGAGTTTCGAGAGCCTGGGTAACAACCGGGTTCTGAACATATGTCTCGGCCATATTGCCAAAGTTCATGCGTAGGAAGTTCTCCACGTAACTTAGCGAGTTGTCTGGGTAGAGCAGAGCCTGGCCCATGCTGTTCTTGTTTGCGTAAGCGGCTAAAACAGGAAGCTTAGCCAGCAGTCGAATGGTCGAGAGTTCAACCTGTGCAGGATCGTTAGGGTCCAGTGAGTCCTGGTAGAAAGTCGAAAGTGCTGACACGCCAGCGGCAAGAACTGCCATCGGGTGCGCATTTTGAGGCATTGCGTGGAACAGGTTCTTGAGGTCTTCGTGAACCAGAGTGTGGCGACGAATCTTCTCTTCAAAGGCAGTTAGTTCGGCAGGAGTTGGAAGCTCACCGTAAATCAACAAGAAAGAGGTTTCGAGGAACGACTTTGATCCGGCAAGCTGCTCGATTGGGTAGCCGCGGTGGCGAAGAATTCCCGCGGCACCATCGATGAATGTGATTGCAGACTTGGTCGAAGCGGTGTTAACAAAGCCCTGGTCATAGGCGGTCAAACCTGTGGTTGCAGTCAACTTTGAAATGTCGACAGCGGATGGGCCATCCACCGCCTGGATTACCGGGAATTCAGCGGTGACATCACCATAGGTGACTGTAACTTTGTCGCTCGAGGTCATCGAAGCTCCTGTGTCTCTCAAAGCCCTTTGTTTGGGCTAAACCAAGCCTATGGCATCGCGAAGTCGACGCGCACCTTCGGCGATTTTGTCATCTGTTGCTGTTATCGAAAAACGCACGTATTCACGACTGGATTCGCCATAGAAAGTGCCCGGCACAACCACGATCCCGAGGTCAGCCATTCGGTCAACAGTCTTGAAGCAATCCTCGCCGAGCGTTGCCCAAAGATATAGGCCGGCTTCGCTCTCAGCTAGTTTGAAACCATAGTCGCGCACTGCACCAAGGAGAACCTCACGGCGCTCACGATAAATCTCTTTTTCGACTTCTACATGCTCTTCATCGCCAAGGGCCACGACCATTGCTCGCTGCACCGGCAGCGGGGTGTTCAACCCTGAGTGCATTCGCAGGTTCACTAGGCCCTTGATAAGGTAGGTCTCGCCGACTGCAAATGCAGCGCGATAACCAGCCATGTTGGACTGCTTGCTGAGCGAATAAACCGCCAGCACGCCGTCATGACTTTCGCCACACACTCGAGGGTCTAGCACCGAAGGAATCAGCTTCTCCGACCACTGGTTCCAGCCGAGCTCGGCGTAACATTCATCGCTTGCTAAAAGGGCGCCAAGTTCGCGGGCGCGATCGACCGCAGCCTTCATCTCGGC